>DFGC01000017.1:0-298 GCA_002371155.1 Alphaproteobacteria bacterium UBA3760
TTCTTGCAACGGGTAAAATTGGGGTCTATCCCGGTGTGTGCGCGCCTTTGCAATTTTCACACGAATCGATTTTGACCCTCCCCACCACTCCGTGGTCCCCCCCTTCGATAATCACCCACAAAATTTTGCAATTTTGCGGGGCCCGATGGAGGGGAATTATTCCGCCCATATTCCTCCCCTTTGGGGAGGGGAACCCGCAGGGTGGAGGGGGTAAATAAAAGACCACCCCGGCTTTCAGCCACCCCTCCACAGGAGGGGAACTAACCCACCACGCGTCATCCCGGCGCAGGCCGGGATC
>DFGC01000017.1:381-8525 GCA_002371155.1 Alphaproteobacteria bacterium UBA3760
AACCTGTGTCATTCGGCATAATTACGCAAGTTTTGCGGAACGCAAAACTGGATACCGCCCTACGGCGGTATGACGATAAGACGGGGACCGATACGCCGGTATGACGAAAAAGGTCACCATTCACAACTACCACCTTCTTTTATAAAAAATGGGACAAACAAGTTTGGATTCCTAACCACACACCTGGATATTCTCTATCAAAAAATAATATTACCGCCCTGCGACGCGTTCAACCAAACGAATCAGATTTATGTTTGGCATTTCGTCACGCGGACGGGTTATGAAATCTATTTTTACCCCTGCCCTATGAAAATCGCCCAGGTTGCATGTATTTGCGCGTCGCACCGCCATATCGTTTTTCATGGATGTGCGCGTTTTTACAATATCAAAATTATCTTGATTATGTGCAGTAAAATACGCCACATAAAATTCATATTGCGTGTTCAATTTATGTGCGACAAACCAATTCATCAAATCACGCGTGTATCGCGGTTGAATCACATCATAGACTAAATTTTGCCCAATATGATTTTTGACTTCAAATTCTGGAATACCATACAGCCATTTTTTATCGCCAGGTTTCCACGAATTTTCATTCACAAATAAATATGTCGCAAATTTTTCCCGATCAAAATATGACTCGTCACGAAAATAATAAGACACGCCATCAACCTCGCCATCGCGGGGCGCGCGCGTTGTTGCCGATATTAAATTATGAAATTCCGATGCAATCGCATATTTTTCTATAAATGTTGTTTTACCCGTTCCAGACAGTCCATTACAAAATAATAAAATTTTTTTATCCATAATACCACCATATAAACAACGCCCAATTTTATATTGGGCATTTTGTTTTAATCTTCTTCCAAGAAACTGCGCAATTTGCGCGCACGCGTTGGATGTTTCAATTTATTCAATGCCTTTTGTTCAATCTGGCGAATGCGTTCACGGGTCACACCGATGTATTCGCCAACCTCTTCCAATGTGCATGTTTTATTCGTACTCATTCCGAAACGTTGACGCAGAACCGTTTCTTCCTTGGGGTCTAATTCCGACAAAATCTGGGTCACAATTTTACGCAGATTTTTTTGCGCCGCCGAAACAAACGGATTTTTCGCCGTTTCATCCGCGATGATTTCGATACGCGAACTGTCATCTTCGGTGCCAACGGGGGCCTCTAATGAAATTGGTTTCAAGTTCACCTTCATCGCCTTGTGTATTTTATCAACCGGCAAATATATGATTTTCGACAATTCTTCGGCGGTGGGTTGACGGCCATATTTATGCATAAACTGGCGCGATGCGCGTTGGATTTTATGTATATTATCAATCATATGCACCGGGATACGAATCGTGCGCGCCTGGTCGGCAATACTGCGTGAAATGCCCTGTTGAATCCAATTTGTTGCATATGTTGAAAATTTATTCCCCAAACGATAATCAAATTTATCAACCGCCTTCATCAAACCGATATTGCCGTCTTGGACCAAATCGGAAAAATCCAATCCCAGACCGCGATTACTGGATTTTTTAGCAAATTTTATAACCAGACGCAAATTCGCCTCGATCATTTCGCGTTTGGCGCGTGCGGCCTCGGCCTGGCCACGACGAACCAGTTCTACAACCTTTTTATATTCAGATGTCGGTTGCCCGGTTTCATTTGCAATGTTTGTAATATCTTCTTGGATTTTCAGAATTTCTTTGGCATGTTTTTTTGCAAAATTTGACCACACTGGATTTTTATGCCGTTGCAATTTTTTGACCCAGTTGCGATTTATTTCGTTTCCGGTATATTCCGCCAAGAAATCTTCGCGTTTAACCTTGTTCGCCATTGCCAGGCGCAACAATTTACCCTCGAGTCCCATCAACAGTTGGTCGCGTTTGGTCAATTGTTCCAAAATTTCCGAAATACGGTCGTCGTTCAGGCGAATCTTGCTGACATATTCAAATAATTCCAGGCGCATTTTGTTATATTTCTTTTCCAGCGCTTCATCGGGTTTATTTGATGTCAACAGGTTTGCCAAACGATTGGCCTGTAATTTTTGCATACTGTTAAATATGCGTTTGATTTTACCAAACAATTCCAAAATCATTGGCATCAGGGCATCTTCCATGACGGGAATTGGCACCCCAGATGTTCCGCGCGGGGTTTCTTCTTTGCGGACCCCATCATCGTCATCAGACGCACCATCGTCATCATCATCTTCTTCATCGTCGATATCTTGCATTGTGGATTCTTCTAAATCTTCTAAATCTTCGTCATTTAATTCATCGACGTGTTCAACACCCTTGGATTTCAATGTTTCGGACAGTGCCGCCAATGATTTTTGTTCAGATTCAGATGAATACATAACCTCGAGATTTATAATGTATCGCAGACGAATATCTTCATTTAATAATTGTTGATACCAATCCAGCATAGCCTGGATTGTCATGGGACTTTCGCACAGACCATATACCATTAAACGGGATGCAGCCTCAATCCGTTGGGCGATTGCAACCTCGCCGGCGGCGGTCAATAATTGCACCGTGCCGATTTGTTTCAAGTATGATTGAACAGAATCTTGGACACCCAAAACCAAATTTCCGGTTTGACTGCGTTCCAATTGTTTTGCGTAATGGTCGTAATCATCGTCGTTGACATCAACCTGTTCCGCATCAGCGTTTAATAAATCGCGCGTTTTGTCGTTTGGGCGGTCGTCGTCTTCTTCGTCTTGATAATAACGGTCCATATCTTTGGAATAACTTTCAGATTCGACAACCTCGAGCCCCAGGTCTTGTTGGAAAAAATCCATAACCTCGGCCTGTTCTTCGTCGGGGATTTCGTCCAATGTGGTTGCCTCGACAAAATCACTTTGCGAAAAATAACCATTTTCAATCGACATCGTTGCCAATTTTTGTAAATTTTCCGGCAACGAATCCACCAACATTTTTGTTGCGTCATCCAATTTTTTTGTCATAAATCAAACCTTTGTCCCGAATTAAAGATTTTTATTTGCCTGATTTTTGTGCCTTTTTCTGGGCCTTGGTCACCTCTTCTTTGAGGACACCTTCGGACACCAAACCCAATGTAATTGGGTTGCAAATTGCAATATCGCCATAATCTTTGTGGGTTTTATTACGAACCGACGATACGGTTGGATTCGTACTGCGCATCAGACGCGCAACCTGGGCATCGGATAATTCAGGGTAATTTTTCAGAATCCATAAAATTCCGCCCATACGGTTTTGACGATGCAATTTCGGTGTATAACCGCCACTGCGTTTATTTTTTTCCTGGGCCTCAACGATTGTTGATGTCAAGACCAAGCGCACCGACGGGTCAGCCTCGGCCGCGGTGATGTTTTCGCGTGTCAGTTGTCCGTTCAAAATCGGGTCCAAACCCTGCATTTTATGACTTTCGGCATCGGCGATGTTTTTAACCTCTAATTCATGCATACCGCAGAAATCAGCGATTTGTTCAAATGTCAAAGATGTGTTTTCAATCAACCATAACGCGGTAGATTTTGGCATATACGGGTAATTCATGAAAAATCCTTTTGTGTAACGCCATGGAATATAGCGCAAAATCCCCGTAGATTCAAGCAATATTTTTATTTTTTTATGATGAATTTTTCCTGTGAATTATAAAATCGGATTTATTTCGATATTTTCGCGATTGCCGCCGAATTATCGCCCAGGTTTGCACGCGAATTCATCACAATCCGAATATTTAATCCCGTCAAAAATCCAAAACCAGTCCACCCGTTTAACAAAAACGATTTTACAATAGAATTACCTTCGTTTATATCATTGACAACGATTATATCCGAATTCCTGTTTTGTTTGATTTTTTTTGTATCACGCGCATTTTGCGACAGGCAACAATCCAGTTGAAAATCACTAAAATCCGCAATATCGCCAAAATTTTGTTCACATTGTGCAACCAACAGATGGCTTTGACATGCGGTTGGATTTTTTATGTTAAAATGCCCCGAATGATTCAAGAAAGTTATAATTGGACGCGCGGTATCAATAATTTTCGTATTCTGGCAAAAATCCAGCGCATTTTTTGTAATTTGCATGCGGGTTGGCAAATCTGGGAATTGATTCAATGCGGCGTCTGTCACGATAAAATCAGTCAATCCATTTGCATTTTTTGGTGCAGAAAAATAAAAACAATGCGATAAAAAATGTTTTTCTGGGTTAAATTTCCGCAATATCAAACGCAAAAAATCGTCCGAATTTATCAGTTCTTTGACAACAATATCGGTCGCCACGGCACCATCAAATTTATAAAAATCATTAAAATCAAACCATTGGTTTTCTGCGTCGTTTTCCGGCACATTGACCAATTTCGTTTTGTCATAGATATGATAAATCATATTGAACTCTTCCTTTTTATCGCATTGAAACGATACAATAAATCCCAATGAAATGTAAAGACATAAAAAAATTGACAATTATCAAACCGGTAAAGTATAATAACAAACACGAGATAAAAACATGAAACCAAATGCATTAACCGCACAAAAAGCAATCAAAGCCAACGCCAAACATTCCAACAATATTGTCTTTGATAATAGTACGGCAAAAACATTCAATCAATATACACCTGCGTACGTGGTTTCAAACGAAAACGTGCACGATGTTGTTCAACGTTTTATGCCCAAATATGCCTCGTCTGTATTGACGGTTGCGGCATCGGGCGATCATCCATTGATTTGTCGATTAAACGGTGCAAAAAATATAACAACATTTGATATATCTTATAATGCCAAGGTCATAATGGATGTCAAAAATGCCGCGATACATCAGTTAAATATTGGCGAATATTCCCAATTATTAGAAAATCTGTATCACACACAAAATGTTCCGTCCGTACCGCACATGGACCAAATCGTTCCGCGACTAAAATCAACAGTCCGACGTTACATACAACAAACAAATGGAATGCGTTTATTTTCCAATGGGTATGGACCGCAATCATATGCGCGTTATGCGATAATGCCATCTGAATATACAAAATTACAACAAATGGAACAAAAGCCTTTTAAGTTCATTTGGTCTGGTATCAAAGATTTAGATTTACATAATAACATGTATGATTTTGTACATTTATCCAATGTGTTGGATTATGTCCCATATGATGATTTAACACCAATTATAAAAAACATACAAAACCATGTGAATATCGGTGGTCGTATTGTGATTTTATCTATGACAAGTATGTCGACAAAAATATGTCTGCAATATTTGATAAAACGGCAAATAAATTGGAAAATGTTGGAATCGGGTCGTTTAAATGTTTGGGAACGCATCAGATAATATTTTTCAATCTGAATATTTTGCCCAAATACCTTGATTTGGTGTATAAAAACTGATAAAATTTGATTTGATATAAAGGTTTTTTTTGATGGATAACAAGATTATTTTAACTGGAATTAAACCGACGGGCATGCCACATTTGGGCAACTATGTTGGGGCATTAAAACCATTGATTGCGCAATCGCAAACACATAAAACTTTCGTTTTTATTGCGGATTTGCATGCGTTGAATTCTATTCATAACCCGGCCGAGATTAAACGGCATACTTATGAAATCGCGGCGTTGTTGATTGCGTTGGGATTAAATACAGATAACGCGATTTTGTTCCGGCAATCTGATATTGATGCGGTGTATAAATTAAACACTTTTTTAATGAATATAACACCCAAGGGCTTAATGAATCGCGCACATTCATACAAGGCGATGCTGGAAAAAAACGCGGCATTGGGCGATGACCCGGATAATGGTGTGAATATGGGGTTATATACATATCCAATTTTAATGTCTGCGGATATTTTGTTGTATAATTCGGATATTGTGCCGGTTGGCGCGGATCAAAAACAGCATGTCGAATTCGCGCGTGATATTGCAGAATATTTTAATCGGACATATGGCGATGTGTTCAAATTGCCCGAACCACAAATCGGTCGTGATAATGGTTTAATACCGGGGTTAGATGGCCGGAAAATGAGTAAATCGTATGACAATACAATTCCGTTGTTTGCTCCAGAAAACGAATTAAAGAAAAAAATTATGCGTATAATTACCGACAGTAAATTGCCGACCGATGTGAAAAATCCGGATGAATCGACTATATTTTTATTGTATCGGCATTTTGCATCAGACAACGAAATTGCACACATGCGTGAACTGTTCGAAAAAGGTCAGATTGGTTATGGTGATGCGAAAAAAATGTTGTTTGAAAAAATAAATTCTGTGTTGGCGGCGCCACGCGAAAAATACGAATATTTAATGTCGCATACGGCGGAACTGGATAAAATATTGGCAGATGGCGCGACACGTGCGGATGTGGTGGCAAACAAAACCATTGAACGCGTTCGTCATGCAATGTTGGGATAAAAAAAACTAAGGGAGAGAGAAAATGAAAAAATCAACAATTTGGATTTTGGGAATTGGATTGGTGGTGTTGGGCTGTTTTTATTTTGCACCCAAAACACATGGCACCGTATCGACAAATGGGGAATGTTTAACCACCGCGCCACGCGACCGGATCGCGGTGACTTTGCGTGTCACGACATTGAATAAAAACGCATTGCAATCTATGCGTGATGCAACGGCAAAAATTGCAGAAATAAATTCTTATTTGGCGGGATTAGATGTGCGTGCCCAGACAACTGAATTTAATTCATATGAAAAAACCGAATGGAATCACACAACGCAAAAATCTGTAAATTTGGGGACCGAAACGACCATCGCTGTCGAGGTTTCTGCGGATAATATGGATGTAATTGAACAGATATTAAATCAATTTGCGGGTCAACCAAATATCTATGTTGGAAATCTGCAAATGTTCACCAGCCAAGAAACATTAAAACCAATTATGGAAGATTGTTTGGAATCGGCGGTTAAAAATGCGCGTGAACGCGCGGTGGCGTTGGTTGGTGGCGCAAATGGGCGCGTTGGAAAATTATTGTCGGTATCATATGGAAATGCGTCATATGATGTGCCAACAACGAATTTTCGTGTGATGGCGACGGCGGCAAAAATGGAGGCAATGGACGCGGGTGCGTTTGGCACATTGACCAGCAAAGACACAAATGTTTCTGTCCAGGTTTCTGCGACATTTGAAATAAAGTAAAATGAACGAAATTATTGATGATTTTACAGACTATATATTGCATGTAAAAAATTATTCATCGCATACGGCGGATGCGTATGTGATGGATATTCACGATTTTTTGTCGTTCTATGTACGATGGGCAAATTGCGAAATTTTGCCAGATGATTTATCAAAAATGGATACGATTTGCTTTCGTGCATGGTTGGCCGATAGGGCGCGTCGCAATATGGCGCACAAATCAACCGCGCGTGCATTATCATCACTGCGAGCATTTTATAGATTTATCGGCAAAAAATATAATATCCAAAATGACGCAATTGGTTTGATATCTTCGCCACGTGTTCCGCGCAAATTGTCCAAGGCGATTGATGCGACCCGTGTTGCGGATATGAAATCTGCGCTGGGGGTAATTGATAAATTGCACCCATGGGTTGCGGCGCGCGATTGGGCATTGGTGATGGTTTTGTTTGGGTGTGGACTGCGTATATCCGAGGCATTATCATTAAAATTGTCTGATGTTAAAAATGCGCCAACAAATCTGCGCATAATGGGCAAGGGTCAAAAAGAACGCATTGTTCCGGTGTTGGCGGCGGTAAACGATGCGATACAAAAATATATCGACGAATGTCCGTATATGGGGGACGCGACAAAACCATTGTTTCGCAGTGTTCGTGGATTACCGATGTCGGCGCGTATGGCCGAAAAGGTTGTTGAAAACCTGCGCACATATTTACAATTGCCAGATTACCTGACACCGCACGCATTGCGCCATACATTTGCGACGGCATTGTTGGCGGGTGGGGCGGATTTACGCAGCCTGCAAGAATTACTGGGGCATGCATCGTTGTCCACAACACAATTATATACGCGCGTCAATATGGCGGAAATAAATGATATTTACGCGCATGCACACCCGTTCGCACAAACCACCCCAGATAATAAATAGTTTATTGAATTATTTTTATCATTCTACCACGGGGCCTTCACCAAATTCACCCGTGCCTTGGTTTGTAAAGAATTGTCCGCTTACAGTAT
>DFGC01000014.1:0-20327 GCA_002371155.1 Alphaproteobacteria bacterium UBA3760
CACCGTCTACGACGGTCCCCCCCTCCGCGGGAGGGGAATATTCCGCCATGTCGTCATCCCGGCGCAGGCCGGGATCCAGTTTGCGAAAGCAAACTTGCGTTATTTTGCTTTATTACACAGGTTGACGACAAATGTCGTCAACTGGATACCGCGCGTCCGCGGTATGACGACAAAGCCGTCGGCACCGCCGACACATAAATGAACTGGATCCTGACGGTCGTTTTTACGTTCTTTGCCGATGGCAAAGGTGTAAAAACTCCCTCAGGATGACAAAACGCATCCGCGTTTTGTCGCGTCATCCGCCGGTATGACGAATAAAAAAACCGGTGCGATTGCACCGGAAAACGTTCAACACAAAATTTTTATTTCTTTTTATTTTCTTTGGCATCCGCCTTGGCTTTTTCTTTTGCCTTTTCTTTTTCGGCATTTTCCGCCGTCACAACCGCCCGCCGATCATCCACAGTCATCTGCATTTTAGTCATTGCGATAACCATACTTAAACCGCGTTGCAACTGATAATCGCGCGCGTCTTTTTCTTCCTCGGTCAAATCCTTTTCATCGACATCGTCGTCATCGTCATCTTTCTTGGATTTCGAATCGGTTGTCTTAGATTTCTTAGTCTTTTTCGCATCTTCATTTTTCAACGAATTTTTGAAAGATGCCTCGGAATAATCACTGTCGCGTTTTTCCAAAACCTTGACCTTGCTCTGTAAAACCTCGACATCGGGGGTTATACCCTCGTTCTGAATAGAACGTCCACTGGGGGTAAAATAACGCGCAATCGTGATATGAATCGCCGTTCCATCACCCAACGGTTTTTGTTGTTGCACACTGCCCTTGCCAAAACTTTGCGACCCCATAACCAACGCGCGACCGTTATCTTGTAATGCACCCGCAACAATTTCCGATGCCGATGCCGACCCATGATTTATCAGAACAACAATCGGTTTGCCATTTGTCATATCGCCCGCGGTTGCGAAACTGCGATCGATATCTGTTTTTTCTTTGCCACGCGTGGACACGATTTCACCCGAATCCAAAAATGTATCCGACACACCAATCGCCGCCGTCAAATATCCCCCCGGATTATTTCGCACATCCAACACATATCCAACGACCCCAGATTTCTCTAATTTTTTAACCGCGTCCGTCAATTCCTTGACCGTTGTCGCACCAAAATCAGAAATTCGTATATAACCAATTTTTGGTGAATCTTCGTCCGAATCCGCCAATTGTAATTCACGGAATTTTACCGATTTAACCTTGATAATATCGCGTTTTAATGTAATTGTTTTGGGTTCAGACCCCTCGGTCATAATGGTCAAATTGACCCGGGTTCCGGGACGACCCTTCATTTTTTTGACCGCCTGGTTCAATGTCATATCAAAAACCTGTTCATCATCGATACGAATAATATAATCGCCCGCCTTGATCCCGGCCCGCGCCGCCGGCGTATCGTCAATCGGCGAAATAACACGAATCGCCCCACGATCAGATGTTATTTGAATACCCAATCCACCAAATTCCCCCTGGGATTTATCATTAAAATCCTTGAAATCATCGGCGTTCAGATACGACGAATGTGGATCCAATTCTGCCAACATGCCGTTCATGGCGGCCTCTAACATTTTCTTTTCATCGGCCTCTTCGACAAAATTATCGCGCGCCGTTTCGAACACCAACGCCAATTTCTGCAATTCTTGGTAAATTTCTTCATCAGTCAAATGCACCACCGGCGCGTCATCTTTTTTATTTGCCGCAAACAAATTCACCGGAACAGTCGCCAATGCCGCACAAATCAGAATTTTTTTCAACATGAAATAACCCTTCCCTTCCTATACTTTTCTATCTATTACAGCATATTATAAAAAAAGATTTTCTGCAACACGAAAATTCACAAAATTTCAGCAAATAATAAATTTAATTTTCTTCACGGAACAGACGCGCCGGATCAACCGCCCGATTTCCACGACGAACCTCCATATACATCTCGGACTTTTCCGGACTGATACGCCCAATTGGTTCACCCGCCAAAACCTCTTGATTGGGGACAACATCCAACCGCCCCATATTTGTAATAACGGTATTATATCCGTTTTTATGCGACATAATCACAACACGTCCAAATCCACGGAAAGTATCTGCAAACTTTACCACACCGTCCGCCGGTGCCATAACCAACGCATCGCCATTTGTGCGAATTCGCCATCCATCAGATGTCAATCCCAACGCCGTTTTTTCACCAAACCGAACTGTGATTTTTCCACGCACAGGCAAATTTAATTTCCGCCGCGAAAAACGCGCATCCGCCGACATTTCAGAACTGCCGACACCGGCGGACAATTCAGAAATATTTTTCGCCCGTTCCGACAATGCCTTTAATCGTTTTTGTAATGCCGCCTGTTCACTTTTCAATTTTTCATTTTGCGCACTGCGTGTTTTCAATAATTTATCCAGCGCATTTCGTTCCAATGTATATTTTTTCGCGGTTCGGTCTAACTTTTCTTTTTCGACATTTCGTGCATCCAAAATTTTTTCCAATTCGTCCAACTGTTGCGACGCGCGTTGAATTTCAGAATCAAACCGACCCGTCATTCCCGACAACACCGACGATGCCAAAACATAATCGTGCATATCATCGACATCAAAATTCGGATGCCGTGCCATATATAAAATTCCCGACACAGAATCATAAACACGTCCCTGGTTCGCCGCCAATTCCTTGGCAATTTGGGCACGCCGCGCATCCAATTCTTTGATAGTATTTTGCATTTTCCCGCGTTGTTCTTCCAAATTGCTTACTTGTTCCGCGGTTCGCACCAAATCTTGCTTGGTCTGGGCAACATTTTTATCAGACTTTTTAACCTGTTCTGCCAATTTTTTGTTTTTTTGTTCGACCTGTTTTATTTCAGTCTGGATACGCGACAACTCGCTGGCACAAAATGCCGGCGACGACACAACCACGCAACCGATTAAAATAATCAGTATTTTTTTCATTTGTTATTGGGCAACAACACGCAAAAATGTTTTCTTTCCTTTTTGAACCATATGTTCCGCATTAGATACGACGAATTCTTTATCGGTAATTTTTTGATTATCAATTTGGATTCCGCCCTGGTCTATCATACGACGCGCATCAGATTTCGAATCGAACAAACCGGTTGCAACCAAGAAATCCAAAATTTTCATTGGTTCGCGCATCTCTAATTCAACCGTCGGCACATTTTCCGCATTTGCACCACCGGCGAACAACGCCGCCGCAGCCGCCTCGGCATCGCGCGCGGCATCCACCCCATGTGCAATTTCGGTTGCAGAAAATGCCAAAATCTTTTTAGCCTCGTTCAATTCCGCACCTTGTAATTTAGACAATCTTTCGATTTCATCTAATGGGATTTCGGTAAATATTTTCAAGAATTTTTCAACCAAATCATCTGGGGTGTTACGGAAATATTGATAGTATTCATATGGTGATGTTTTATCTTCATTTACCCACACCGCATTACCCGCAGATTTTCCAATTTTATTTCCATTTGCATCCGTAATCAGCGATGTTGATAACACAAATGCCTCGCGCCCTAATTTTTTGCGTATCAGTTCCACCCCCATAATTGCATTTCCCCATTGGTCGGCACCACACAGTTGCAACACGCAATTATGTTCACGATACAATGTCAAGAAATCGACCGCCTGGAAAGTCATATAATTAAATTCCAAGAAAGTCATACCATTTTCCAAACGTTTTTTAACACTTTCCATCGACAGCATACGCGGAATTGTAAAATCCAAACCATATTGCGCCAAGAAATCCAGATGGGAATACCCACGCATCCAATCATAGTTATCAACAATCAACGCGTCCGATGCACCCGACCCAAACCGCAAAAATTTAGAATACGATTTTTTGAGTCCTGCAATATTTTTTTGCAAAACATCCTCGGTCATCATGGGGCGTCCCGTATCACGGCCCGACGGATCACCAATGCGCCCCGTTGCGCCACCAACCAACATTAATGGTTTATGTCCGTATTTTTGCAACCAGCGCATCATCATAACCGGCACCAGGTGCCCCACATGCAACGAATCCGCCGTTGGATCCGAACCCAAATAAACCGCGATTTGTCCGTTATCCAATAAATCCGCCACCGCATCCATATTTGAACATTGATTGATAAACCCGCGCTCGCGCAATTCAAACATTAAATTGTTTTTCATCACAAAACCTTTTTCTATCTCAGGGAAATAATATCACGAAAAATCAAGCGTTGCAACAAATGATATAAACAAAAAAACTTGGCAAAAACAATTCGTGATAATATGTTGGGAAAACAAAAATAATAAATAAAAAAACACCCGGGTTTCCCCGGGAATTTTTTTCATTTTATTTTGTGTTTGGACCAGCTTTTTCAACAATAATTCGATACGGGCCAACGTTATGCACACCCAACTTTTGTGACCAATCAATACGACCAAAATCATCGGATTGCGCATTTTTCCCGTTTTGACCATTATCAAACGCCGTAACCAAAACCGCACGCCGGAACGTGGCGTACGCCAGGACGTTGAACGCACAGATGTACGCACAGTCGTACGCACAATCCGCCGCAGACGCGTACGCATAGGCAAAGACCCAACCGCCCAATTTACCATCATTATTTTTTACACGACACCATGCATATCTACCATGTTCAGGCGACGGATTACCAACCATCGCTGATGTTTCTGATGACAACCCATGTAATTCTGTGATATTTGGATTCTGTTTCTGTATCCCTGCAAAAGCATCCTTTACATAATTTATATCATTTATTTTCACGCCACGATAATGTGTCGCAGGTTTTCCACCAACAAAAATACCAACCTGACCATTTTCATCGCGTTTTACCGTAATGTATTCTGCATCTGGCATAACCAACATTTTATGTCCTTTTTTATTTTACCTTGTGTTTTTACCTGGAAATGCGTCCCGTGCGAACAAATTCCGCCAATGCACGCACCAACAAACCACGCGTCCCACGCAAAATCAAGACATCATCGCCATTTATTATGCGCGCACAATATGTTCCGTCATTAAATTTATATAAATTAAATTTTTTCATTTTTACATCCCCCGGCTCAACAATTTTTCCTGTCGCAATCGACCATTTACAATCCGTTGCAAATTTTTGTATGCGATCAAATGTGGGACAAAACCACGCCGCAGTGCATCCCGTTGCAACATACACGCAAACACAAACCTGTCAACCAAAGGCATATTTTTAATAACCTGGCGTGCATCGCACACAACATCAACAAAATATAAATGCCAATTATAAACATACGCGATATCAAATCCATTTTTATCATTTAACTCGATAAATTTGTCCCGCGGTTTTAATACAGGAATTGCCGCGTTTCCGGCATTTTTTGTAAACAATGTGTATTTAGGCATAACAATTTCACGATCATTAAAAAAATACACAGTTGCCAATGGTTCTTTATCATATATTCTGATTTTAGAAACCGTGTTTACTTTCATATTGAAATTCCCCATATAAAAAACCGCACTATCAAAGTGCGGTTCTAATCAAACTATTGCAACATTTTTGCAACTTCGTCCGCCAAGTTATCTTCGCGTTTTTGGATACCCTCACCCAAAACATAGTATGCAAACCCAGCCAATTTACCACCATGTTCCGCGATAACATCTTTAACCTTTTTAGACGGATCCATAACAAATGGTTGTTCTTCTAATACAGATTCCGCATAGTATTTTTGCAAACGACCCTGCACCATTTTTTCAACAATGTTTTCAGGTTTGCCATTTGTTGCGCCCGATTCAATGAATACACGGCGTTCGCGTTCAACCGCCACTGGGTCAACATCGGCAATCGTCATAAATTCAGGTTTATTTGCCGCGATGTGCATTGCAATTTTTGGTCCAATTTCATCAATGCGCGGGTCATTCCCATTTATTGCAACCGCAACACCAATTTGCCCCATGCCCGGCACCAACGCGTTGTGAATATAAGAATACACATGGTCACCATTGACCTTGGCAATACGGCGCAGATTCATATTTTCGCCAATTGTTGAAATTGTTGCCGCAATATCATCACGAACCGCCGCCAATGTGGCATCAAAATCGCCAGACAATTCCAATGCTTTGTTTGCGACATCGGCAACCAATTTTTGGAATTTTTCATTTTTGGCAACGAAATCTGTTTCGGCATTTAATTCCACAACACAGCCCAAATTATCGCATTTAACAACCGTCACCAAACCCGATGCCGCAACGCGACCGGCCTTGGATGCCGCCTTGACAATACCTTTTTTACGCAACCAGTCCGCAGCCGCCTCGATATCACCATTATTTTCAATCAATGCCTTTTTGCAATCCAACATACCCGCGGCGGTTTTTTCGCGCAGTTCTTGAATCAATTTTGCTGTAACTTCTGCCATTGTATTTTCCTTTCTTGTATTTATATTAAAAATTTTTGCGTTCGGGGGCGCGCCCCCGAACAACATTTATATTTTTATTTGTCGGCTTTCTTTTCGCGACGTTCGGCTCTGCCTTCGGACGCTTTGGATTTTTGTTTTGCCTCGCGTTCTTTGGCGGCATCTTCGATTTCATCAGCATCCGCCGCAACATCCGCATCAGCCTTTTTCGCAGCCGCACCACCCAAACGTTTTTCAATACCAGACAAAATCGCATCTACGAACAAATCGCAATACAATTGTGTTGCACGCGCCGCGTCATCATTACCCGGCACCGGATAGTCAACCATTTCCGGATTTGCATTTGTATCGCAAATTGCGATTGTTGGGATGTCTAAAATTTTCGCCTCGCGCACAGCGTTCATTTCGCGTGGCACATCAATAACAATCATCGCCTGGGGCGTGCCGTGCATTTCCAAAATACCACCGAACACAGAACGCAATTTTTCGACCTCTTTGGTCATAACGCCGACTTCTTTCTTGGTCAATCCCAATTTGTCAGCATTTGCGATATCCGCCTCCATCTTTTTCAAACGACGAATGGATTGCGAAACCGTTGTCCAGTTTGTCAACATACCGCCCAACCAACGATTGTTCACATAGAATTGACCGCAACGTTCCGCTGCGTCACGAACAATATCTTTGGCCTGGTGTTTTGTGGCAACGAACAAAATTTTACCACCGGCGGCGGCGACGGCCTCTAACGCGACCAACGCACGATGCAACAGCGGTGCAGTTTTATTCAAATTAATGATGTGAATTTTATCTTTGACACCATAAACATATGGGGTCATCAATGGGTTCCAACGACGGGTGTGGTGTCCAAAATGAACGCCGGCCTCCATCAATTGTTGCATAGTAAATTTTGGCAATGCCATTTTTTAATCCTTTTTTCTGTTTAATCCTCGTTCCCGTGGATTTAGCCAAAAACAGCGGTTTTTGGACAGAATCAACCACGAAAACTGTGTTATTCGCTTGGTAAGCGTGCCACCATTCTGGCATAAAAATATTGAAATTGCAAGAAAAATCCGCCACAATCGGCGGATTTTTTATCCTTTTATCTTTTATTTTGTTGTGCTTTGACAAACACTGAATCTTTGATTTGATTAAATTTAGCACGTTGCTGTCTGGCCAAAGTGATACCACGATTGTATTGTATGGTTGGATAATAAAGCACTTTATGGTTTTTATAAAGATCCTTGTCTGCTTTGACGATTATTGTATCCCCGGAAACTAAATACTCATAATCATCAGGATTATGATAACCAAGCCCGATCAAAATTCTTTCGCTGGTATCTGTATCAATATCACGAACCAACATTTTGTCTTTCTTGACCTTAGTAACAATGTTCTTGTATTCTTTTTTTCTGCCACAGTTCGTATAAATACCAGAACCAATTATCCCTATAGTCAGAACAGCCAGAACACACATCATGTAAAGCGGAAAAGATGATGACACATCTTTGTTTTTTTTGTTTGTTTGATTTTCGTTTTTTTCCGCCATTTTATGTCCTTTTTTATTTTATCAAAAAAACATTATCACAAATAACACAACAGTCAACAAAAAACACCCGTCCCCGGGCCCCGAAAAATTCCAACGAATTTTTTGGGTGGGTTCAGGCGTTTTTATAAATTGGCAAGAATGATACAGATGTGCCGTATTATTTAATTTATTCCGGCAACGATTCTGCGCGTTTCAGATTAAATTTATTTATATAGTTAAACGACAAACCAACCGTCGTATTTGAACCATAATGTTCCGCCCCACGCGCCAGTGCCCGCCGATAATTCACATACGGACCAAATGTAAAATCCCCCCACAGGTTTGTATCCAAACGCGCATTTACCGATAAATCACGACGAAAATCGGTCGGCACATATTGCGAATAATTCAGATATTCACGGTAATAACCATCACTGGTGAATTTTACCCCTTCCCTGATTTCATATTCGGCGCGCCAACCGGCCTCTAATGCAAATTTACTGACCGGGTCATCAACAACGGTAAAATCATTTTCATAAACCGCGGTTGTGTATAAAGTCTTGAATATTTTATGGTCAAACAATGCAATACCAGCGGATGGACGGGCAATTTTACGAATATGCGGATTTCCAACAAATTCAGATTCATATTCGGCACGAACAATCGGCCCCAATTTTACATCACCCCAATCCCATATCGCATACGACAGGTCAGACGTGAATAAAATTTTATCCGCCTTTTCGTCCGTTGTGCGTGGTGCATCATACGGTTTCAATGTTGTTTTTCCATATGTCATAAACAACGAATTATCCCAACGCAACCGGTCAAAACCATATTCCAATGCCGTATCAAAAACACCAACAAACCAATCTTGGGATGTTGCGGTAAATGCAGACACCGGCGAATCCGCGTATTCCGCCGCATGCCCAATTTGCGTTTTTGACCAATCAACACCAATTCTGCGAATATTCAAATCAAATTTCGTTTCATGCGGTGTTTCCAACGCGAACGCAACGCACGGCATTAAAAATAATAAAGAAACTAAGATTTTTTTCATAATAACACCTTTCTTTTTTTATCCCCAGGAATATGTATAGAAACCTAGCCCAGACAAAATAAAATTTCAACAAAATTATTTCCAGATTTTATATCCATTTACATCATGCGCAACATGCCAACCGTTTTCTTGCAACATGGAAATAAATTTTTTGGCATTTGTGTCCGACATTATAAACGACACACGATTTCCAACCATTGACCGCGTTGCCACATCAACACCAACCGCACGCGCAACCGCATTCAAATCAATCCAATCAGATACGGGCTGTAATAATTTTGCATTAAACACGACCGAATTTGCCGGCGCAATATCCATCACCGACGATGATGATGGCAACCAATGCTGAACCGAATTTGCATCCATCCAACGACGCGCCGCATCGCCGTCAATCACAAAAGAAATATTCGCCGTATATGTTGTATCCGATGTGCGTTCACCCGCCACACTATCCGAAGAAATGATATTCATCAAATCTTCATTAGAACTGTTTTTTATTGCGGCATCCAACTGTTCCGGTATGGCATATGCGCGCAATTCGCGTGCGATAACATCGCGACGCGCCGAATTAAATGCCTGTGTCTTGGCATCGGCGGCGGTGTCCGCCGTCACATTTACCGGCACTGTTCCGGTCAATTCAACCGCGCCCGCCGCACCAAACATGGCACAACACAACAATACAGAATACAATATTTTACGACTATGCACTTTATCAAACCTTAAAATTTACCACTGATACCGACGCGAATACCAAACGATTTATACAGCGATTCGATTTCGCCCGCCATTTCTTGTTTCCACCCAGACGATTTCAATTCATTAACCACATCAATGGTATCCAGGTTGCTGATATACACGGCCTGGTCTGTTCGTAAATCACGTCCACTGACCGCGGTCCAATTTTGGTAATCCGAGTTTCCATAAATACTAACCAAATTCTTATTTGTCGCCACCGCCGGGTCATAATAATTTGTCAAATAATAATCAGAATTCAAATACGATGTCGCGTCTGCCTTGCCAATACTGTAATAATCAAATGTCATACCAACCGTCAACATCAACGAATTCGTCAAAGAATGCATCCAATTTGCACCCAGCCCAAAATGATACGCATCGCCAATGCCACCCTTGTCCTCTAAACTTTTTGGATGTTGCCAATCGGGGCGATACGGTTGATCACCGGTTGCCGTATATGCCGGCAAACCAATTTCGAACCGGGCATTTACCGCATCATAATTGGACATATTATACAGGAAATCCAATGCCAAATATGGTCCCGACCATTCAACCTCGTACGAATGGGAAACACCATCTTGGTAATAATAATATGTATTTTCCGTTTCCGCATATTTTGCGCCCGTTGGAACGGTAATATAACTGAACGTATCAAACACACCATCCCCATCAATATCAACACCACCAATTGTTCCCAACAACGGCCCATTATTAGAATCCACAAAAACCAGCATCGGTAAACATTGGGTTTCACCACCCTCGGACATGCAATAATTATCGGCACCAATCACCGTATCCATTGACATACCATAATTATGTTTGGTATCAACCTTGTACTTAAAATAACGATAACCGATTGATGGCGTTATCTTGAATCCACCAACGCGCCACGCATCCCCCAGTCCCAATCCGGCATACAATCCCAACATATCGCCACCCGACGATGTTCCAACCGATAACGCATGTCCCTGTTGCACCCAAACCTGGTCAGCCGTCCCATTACTGTCCAAATCAACATTCCAATTTTGCAAAAAGAATCCGCCACCGGTCAAATCGTCATCAACCATCGAACTTTCGCCAGATTGCATACCATACTGTGCCCCCATATCCAAACGCACCATGGTTGAACCCGCGTTAAAATCATACTTGGCATTTGCATCAAAAACATTCCAGGCCAAATTATCATAATGTAGACGCGATCCCGCCGTATTCATATCAAATTTCCACATTGCAAACTGATGCGAAAATCCCGCACCCAATTTGAATCCCGGCCGCGTTGCATCATCGACATATCGTTGTGTTGGTGTTGTATTATATACCGTTTCATTTTGCGCAACAACGCGTTTTCCCGACGCAGACCGCTGATATTGCGTCCCCGTATTTTGCGCCCCAGCGCACCCATTTGCCGCGGTACACGGCACCTGATTTCCGGCACCATAATTATAGAACGGATTTGCACCCGAATTATTTCCATAATTTCGCTGTTGCGAACCGTTATAGTTATAATATGTTCCCGCCGCCGTCGCCACACATGGCAACAACGCAAATATTGAACACCCCAACAAAAGTCTTGATTTTCTGGCCATTTTCACTTCCTGTTCTGTATTATCGAAATCATTATAACATAAAAAACTTGAAAAATAAACATCTTATTGCAAGAATAATACAAGAAAATTTTTATCACGCAGCCATGGCGGAATTGGTATACGCGCAGCACTAAGGATGCTGTGGAGAAATCCTTGGGGGTTCAAGTCCCCCTGGCTGCACCAAAAACCATAAAAAAACTCTTGCCACAATTCCAATAAATTTGTTATCATTTAATATTAGAAGGAAATGAAGGGTCTAAACCTATTTTTGGCCGCGTGCTTTGTTATACCTGCGTTTGACGGGGCGGTGGCGAACACAATCCAAACACGTACAACGCGTCAAACAACAACAACGACCACTGGGGCACGCACACAATCAACAAAATCCAGAACCGGCGTTTTGCCACGCGCAACAAAAACAATTACATCACGAAATACAAATACCGAAAAATCACGCGTCGCCACCACGCCACGTGAAAATTCGATTTCATCACGCACGGCCACGACAAAAACGGTTTTATCGCGTCCCCGCCAAACAACAACACGCACCGTACGCGCAACGGGGCTATCGCGTGCGGCGACAACACAAACGCGCGACACGGTTATGCAGCGCGATTTTGGCAAATGCAAAACGGTGTTTTTTGATTGCATGGACGAATTTTGCGCAAATAAAAACGCCCAATTAAAACGTTGCGCATGTTCAACCCGCGCAACAGAATTTGACGCAACACAAAAATCATTAAATAATGTCGAAGACAAACTGTTGGATTTCAGTCAAAGATTGGTTCAAATAAATATGGACCCGGCGGATGCCGCCGTTATAAATCGTGCAACCGAAGGCGAAAATGCTTACTATGCAACGGCCGATAAAACGGCATCAAAACGCGCATTGGACGACATCGCGAAAAAATTAAATTCTAAATTCGATTCGGCGGAAAATCGTATTGGGAACATGTCTGCATTATCTTGGAATTTAGATATAGATTCGGCATTTGATTCGGTTGATTCTTTATCTGGTATTGCAACCACCGCGAAAAGTGGCACCGCCCTGCGTAATGCGGCATTGCCGATTTGCCGTGAAATGGCGACCGAGGTTTGCTCGCCCGATGACATATCATTGGTCGAAAACAGTTATAATATGGCAATCGAACAAGATTGCAACACCGTTAAAAAGGCTTTTGAAACCCAGGCACAACAGGCACGCAGTAAAATTTTAGAATCGGGTGCATTGTTGGATATGACGCGTTTGAATAATTACCAAGAAAATAATTCTGACGACATTTTAACATGTAAATCAAAAATGTTAGACATGTTGGAAAACACAAATGTATGTGGCACCGATTTAACAAAATGTTTGGACATTTCGGGTCGATATATCAACCCCACCACGGGCGAGGCATTTTTATCCCCCGATTTAATAAACCTGTCAAATCTGATTGTGCGCCCGACGGGAACCGATTCATGGGCAAAAACACCGGCAAATGCACAATTTGTATCATACCTGAATGCAAAAAAAACATACTTGGAACCGGCGATGAAAAATTGCCAAACAATATCAAACGATGTATGGAACGCTTTTGTCGAAGATGCATTGGCACAAATAAAAATCGCCCAAAATGCCAAATTGGAACAGGTTCGCACATCATGCACCGCATTATTATCGGACTGTTTAGATAATGCCAAAGAAAATTTATCTGAATTCGATTCGCGTGCATTATCAACATTTGGTGTCCAAAGTGATAAAACAATAAACGCACTGTGTGAAAATGTAAAAACATCATGTGCAAAAATAACCCAGTATGTTCCCGATGGCAACATTACATCAAACGATTGGGAAACGGGCATCACCGGTATTTCTGCGCGTGAAACATACACAACAATCATAAACACCTGTCGCGAGGTTGGACGTAATTGCATAATAAATTCATGCAAATCCATATCCGGAAATTTTGGTTTATGCGAAAACATAACATCATCGGTCAACCGTCATTCGATATTGACGCGTGCGGCATGTTGGAACGATGTATTAAATTGCGTATCGGGGGCGTCCGACATTGCGATACAAAATATTCACAACATTTTACCAAATTATAATGCGCCATCTGAATTATATAGCATGATGTATTCCGATACATCGGTATATGATATATGCAGTGACCCCACCGACACAAATCACCCATGCCTGGATTCAGCAGATTCTGTTGACTGTTATCGTTGTCGCATTGCGGAACAAATTTGGGGTAATTGCAGTGATAAACCTAATAACATGGTTGAACAAAATCACATACTTATTCCAACCGACCCGAACGCAACAACTTTGCTGTCATGGTTTGCAAAAAACACACATACACAATACGAGGCAAACTCATGCGCGACATCTATTTGTCCGGCGGGCACATTGGATTATACATTGGGGACAACAACAATGTGCGTTGATCCATCACAAATTGTCCAATGCACATCAGGAAACATTTTATGTCGCCAAACCATAACGACCCCAACCGCAACAACAAATTGTTGTTCGTCTGAAACATTTGACACATGGTCAAATTGCTGTGCAAATGGCGGCGCAACCATAAACATATCTGAACTGTTTGGTGGATTGACAGATTCGACAATAACCACAACAACCGCAATATGCACAAACAACAACAACGCAAACCATATGACATTATTGGCGCGGTTTAATGATTCTGGGATGACGAAATATGTATTTTGTTCGGGCGATGTTATATCGGGCACAACGGGTGCCAACCCAACAATAAATTGTTCTGGGAATTATGTTATGCTGGAATGTGATGCGAACGCATGTTATTACCGCACCCCGGGTGCATCCGACGAATATGGCATAAATTATTTTATCAACGCGAATCGCGATGATGCCGCATATTGCCAAGACGACACCAACCACATCAAATGCACATATGATGGCACCAATTGGATAAATTGCCCAACTGCAATCGGCAATGGCCAATGGTATATTAAATTCTGATAACGAAATACCAAACATTGGTTGTTTTTATTCCTAACTAAAATTTATTGACAAAATATATTTTTTATGCGAACATACAAATATACAACAAAGGAGTTGTACAATGAAAAAAACAATATTACCAACACATAAAAACACCGTCGCAAAATTGATATTTATTGGGGGCCTTTTGGCCTTTTTTAATACCAGTTGCGAAAAAGAACCCACACCAACAAAGCCAAACAGCAACACATACACATTCGTCTATGACGAATACGGTATTCCATCAGATACAATCCGCGCACATATGGACGCGGATACATTTTACGCGATTCCGACACAATACGATTTATTCGCAGGTATTGGCGAAAAAAACGTGCATAATCTCAAAATCCATCTTGATGCGTGTCAAAGGTTAAATCCTCGCGTACGTGGCAAAGATCGTCTAAGGGTTCATTTTGCTAACGACGAAGATTCAGCATGGCTTTCAAATTTCGGATACAATGTGACACGATAAAAACTGACGGGGGAAAATGCCGTCTTTTTTTATTTGCAAAAAAAATTCCTTTTGTTTAACATTAAAACAAAGGGAGTTTTTTTGCGTAAAATATTTTCAATCTTGACCATAATAATTTTATTTCCCGTCCATGCCCTGGCGGATTGCCAAGTAAACTCTGATTCAAATCCAACTGGCTGCGTATCTTACAACGGTTGTTTCTTTGTCCCAGCTTCTGGCATGATGGTAGCCGAATGTTCTGCCTGTATATCTGGAACATACAATAATAACAACACGAATATAACTGATCACTGCCCTAATTGCCCAGACAACTATAGTCAAACAACCTATCCTGGCAAAATCCCTGATCCTGATTCGCGAGCAGATGGTCAATCGGAATGCCCATGGAAATGTGATATAAACTATTACAAATCCGGCGATAATTGCGCACTTTGCCCGGCCGGTTCGTCCAGTGCGGATGGTTCAACCAGTATTGATGATTGTAAATGCGATAGTGGCAATTACATGGGCGGCGGTGTTTGTCGCACATGTCCGGCAAATGCCACCACCGGATGCCCACGCGGCACAACCGCCAATAACATTCAATGCCAACCGGGTTATACAAAAATCATATCACCCGATGGTGTGGTCACATGCGCACAATGCCCACAAAACGCGATATTAAATGGCACAACATGTGAATGCAACATCGGATACTATGCGACCACAAACGGAACAACAACAACATGCACCCAATGTCCATTTGGCACAACAACCGTTGCCACCGGCGCAACATCTCTTGGTGATTGCCAAATGAATAACACAACGCTTTTTTGCGATGCAAATGGCGAAAATTGTATGAATCTAATCCCGTCTGGTATAACAATCAACGCACAATAATTTTATTCAAATATCCGAATTTCACGAATTGCAGAGTTTATTTCATCCAGTTGTGCATCTGAAAATTTTCCCAACACCCAATCAGCCGGATTCATCAAACTTCCAAAATCGCGCGGATGCGCAATACCAATTCTGATGCGTTTATATTCCGCGCCAACGGCGGCATCTATGGATTTTATACCGTTATGTCCGGCACTGGACCCACCAATTTTGACACGCATTTTGCCATTTGGTAAATCCATATCATCATGAATTACAATTAAATTTTCCAGCGGTATTTTATAAAAAGTCATCAACGCCAAAACCGCACGACCACTGTCATTCATATATGTTTGTGGCTTGGCAAAAATAACACTATGCCCATCCAATTCAGATTTATATGTCAACGCATTTTTTTCAGATTTCCATGTTGCGCCCGCGCCCGCCATCGCATCAACCGCCATAAAACCGACATTATGACGCGTTTTTGCATATTCTGCACCGGGATTCCCCAGTCCCACAATTAAAATTGGTTTATTTTCTTGCATAATAAAAACCCTTTTTCTATTATGATAACATATAAAGGAGAAAAAAATGAAATTAAATTATAAAATTTTTTTAGGCTCTGTTTTAACCGCGACAATTATGGGTTCTGCATCGGCGGCACCGGTTATTGATGTCTATGCCGGCGGTATGTTTGGTGCCGGTGGCGCATCGGTATATTTGGACGAACATCACAAAAATTATGCAGCACAATCTTTTGGTGGCGTATTTGGTATTGACATCCCACTTTTACGAGTCGAGGCTGAATATAACCATTTAATGATAGACGACATCACCACAAACGACGCGATGTTAAACGCATATTTCAAAATGATGTCAACAATGATTCACCCCTACATCGGTGTCGGTGTTGGTTCAATATTCGGCGGCAATTACAGTCATGATTCTGTCAAATACGATGTCAAAACATCCGTCGCATACCAAGGCATGTTGGGATTGACATTTGACATTTTGGCATTGCCATTAAAATTTGATGTCGAAGGTCGCGCGCTTTACGCACCGAACTTTATGGAAATCGGTTCTGATAAACCAGATTTGTTCCAATATGACGCGCGTTTGAAATTGCGTTATGTATTCTAAACATAAAATATTGGGATAAAAATGCTGACTTTAATTGACGGAAATTCATTACTATTTCGTGCATATTATGGGGTGCACTCTCGTTTGACGCGGGCCGACGGGACACCAACCGGGGCGGTATATGGATTTATGAATATGATATTACCCGTATTGGCATCGGCAAAACCCGACGACACATTTGTATGTGTGTTCGACGCATCGCGTCAAACTTTCCGTCAAGAAATATATCCCCAATACAAGGCTAATCGTGACGAAACACCGGCGGATTTAATCACACAGAGTTATATGGTTCGCGATTGTATGGCGGCAATTGGCATGCCGGTTCTGTGTATTCCCGGGGTCGAGGCCGACGATGTTATCGCGACATTGGCGCGCCGTTTTTGCGAAATTCACGACAAAACCCGCATTATTTCCAGTGATAAAGATTTAATGCAACTGGTATCCGATTGTGTATTTTTATATGACGGGATGAAGCAAACTGAAATCCATGCACCGGGTGTATTGGAAAAATTCGGCGTTCCACCAAATTTGGTCATTGATGCACAAAGTTTAATCGGCGACACATCTGACAATGTTCCGGGCGTTCATGGCATTGGCCCGAAAAAGGCGGCGGAACTGATAAACAAATTTGGCGGATTGGATAACATTTACGCACACATCGACGAAATCGAAAATGAACGCACGCGAAATTTACTGATTGCCGGACGCGATATGGCATACATATCGAAAAAATTGGTGACATTAAAATCAGATGTCGATTTATCAGACTTGAAATTGACCCCATTTGTATTTAACACACCCGGCGCACTAAAATATGTAAAAAACGAAATTGAAAGTGCGTCTTTGGCTGAAAAAATTCAGAAACTTTTTCCAATTGAAAAATACGACCCGTCGCGCCAAACAACATTTGAATACGCGGCATCTGTATGCCCCACCCCGGTTGACGTCCCAACGCCCGCACGGCACGCGTCAATGGGACAAATGAAAATCGAAACAATAACAACAATTTCCGAATTGGAAAAATTTTTATCACATATAAAAAACATTGTTGCTATTGACACAGAAACAACCGGCATTGACACAATGACGGCAAAAATAGTTGGAATATCTTTGGCATACGATAAAACACATGGCGCATATATTCCTTTAAACCATATAAAAAAATCTGACGATTTATTTTCATCTGATGCGCCCGCGCCAAATCAACCAGAAATGCCCACGGTATTAAAAAAATTAAACAAAATTTTACAGGACGATAAAATATTAAAAATCGCGCACAATTTCAAATACGATTTGCACATTTTGGCAAATGCTGGCATTGATATAGAAAAAATCACCCCAACCGACGACACAATGCTGTTGTCATACATATTGCATGGCACATCACATGGGCACGGACTGGACGAATTGGCATTAAAATATTTCAATCACGAAAACATAAAATTCGCATCATTATTTGATTCTAAAATTCCCGACGCATCGCGCAATTTTGCAACGGTCGCAATCGATACCGCCGCGGCCTATGCCGGCGAAGATGCATGTGTGTGCATGGCATTGTATGAATTAATGCGCCCCGAATTAGATAAAAATGAAAAACTGAAAAAATTATACGAAACATGCGACCGACCATTGATGCCAATTTTAACCCAAATGGAACGCAACGGCGTTTTGGTAAATCGTGCGGGGTTGCAAAACTTGTCATCGGTGTTTCACGCGCAACTGGAAAATCTACAAGAACAAATCTGGCGCGATGCGGGCCACGAATTTAATATTGCCAGTCCGAAACAACTGGGGGCGGTTTTGTTTGACGAATTAAAATTACCATCGAACAAGAAACGTTCCACCGATGCCGAAACATTAAACGAATTGACCGACGAACACCCAATAATCGAAAAAATATTATCATGGCGCAGTGTCGCAAAACTGGCGGGAACATACGCAGATGCGCTGCCAAAACAAATTGCCGCCGACGGACGAATTCATACAACATATATACAAACCAGTACGAATACCGGCCGCCTGTCCAGTCGCGATCCAAACCTGCAAAACATACCGGCAAAATCTGAATTGGGAACCGAAATTCGTCGTTGCTTTGTTGCGCCCGCGGGTCGCGTTTTAATTTCGGTTGACTATTCCCAAATACAACTGCGACTGTTGGCGGATGTTGCAAATGTAAAAATATTTCGGGAAACATTTACCGCCGGCACCGATATTCACGAACAAACCGCACGAAAAATATATAACATTGCCCCCAACACCCCTGTCACAAAATCCCAGCGACGCGCGGCAAAAACGGTGAATTTTTCAATCATATACGGAATATCGTCATTCGGGCTGGCATCACAATTGGGCGTATCACGCGACGATGCAAAAAAAATCATAGACGCATACATGGCGGGGTTGCCTGAGATTGAAAAATATATCGACGACACAAAAAAGTTCGCAACAAAACACGCATGCGTTTATACCCCATGGGGACGCAGAATCGAATTACCCGAAATAAACAATTCGCGATTAAAACAATACGCACTGCGCGCCGCAATCAATGCCCCAATCCAGGGGTTCGAGGCTGACCTGATGCGATTGGCGATGGTTGAAATTGCGCGCGACATTGTGGCACCAAACGCCGACAAAATAAAAATGATATTACAGGTTCACGATGAAATCATATTTGAATGTGATGCCGATGTGGCGCAAAAATTTGCGAACAAAATCCGCACAAAAATGGAAAACATATGTAAATTATCTGTGCCATTGGTTGCCGAAATTACAATTGGCGAAAAATGGGATAAATAACATAAAAACATTGATTTTTTAATGATTCAATTTATAATACGGATATAAAAATTTAATGCACCCGTGGCTCAACTGGATAAAGCACCACCCTCCGAAGGTGGGGATTGCGCGTTCGAATCGCGCCGGGTGCGCCACCAATTTTTGTTGTTGTGCGCGTTGCGCATTTACAAACTCATGGGGGAAAACAATGTTTCGCACAATCGCAATTTTATCTTTATTTTTAATGACCGCATGCAACAGTGTCTATGTCAAACCGAATTCATTGGACCCAAATCACAAGATATTTGTCCCGCGCGGTGGATATTCCATGAAACGTTCTGTGAAACAAACAATGGACACGCGTGGATACAATGTTTTTGTCGGCCGATTGACCGAAACAACAGAATCATCCGATTTTGACATTGAAAAATACGAAATTCCATCCGACGCGAAATATTCTGTTCGTGTCCAAGAACGCAGTGAAATATTCCGTCCAATTTGGTGCATGTTTAACGGATTTTGGTGGTGGAATTTTAATGTTTCGATTGTGGAACAAAAAACTGGCACAGAAATTTTATCATGGCGTGGTCGCGGTTGCCAAAACAGTTCCCTGCGCAAATTGAACGATTTACTGGACACAATGGAAATCAAAAAATAATCCATATTCGTCATACTGCCGTATCGGCCCCGGCTTATCGTCATACCGGCGCAGGCCGGGATCCAGTTGA
>DFGC01000014.1:20455-43763 GCA_002371155.1 Alphaproteobacteria bacterium UBA3760
ACCGCGCGTCCGCGGTATGACGACATCGGGACCCGATTGGGGGTATTCCGCCCATTTGGGGAGGGGGACCGTCGTAGACGGTGGAGGGGGTGAACAAAACGCACCCGCGTTTTGTGTCATTCTGAGTAAGGGAACCCGCGAAACACAAATGTGTTTCGTGGGACCCGTCAACGAAGAATCCAGGTAATTAAAAATGCGGTCGGCGACGCCGACACATAAATGGACTGGATCCTGACGGTCGTTTTTACGTTCTTTGCCGTGGCAAAGGTGTAAAAACTCCCTCAGGATGACCACCCGTCGCCCAAGGCTATGGGTGGCGTGCAAAAAACATGCGCGTTTTGTCGCATCATCCGGTGGTATAACAAACATAAAAATCGCCCGAAGTGGGCGATTTTTTATTGCGAACAATCCGAAAACTAGTCGCGATTTGCGTATTCACAAAATCCCTCGGACGTGTCACAACGGGAAACGATACCCTCGCTGACAAAATATCCCTGTTCATGCAGGCATGCCGGACAAACCTTTGGTGCCTCATATCCAATATGCCAATTACCACAATTCGTGCAACGCCACATAACAACTTTATCGCTTTTGAACAATGTGCCGTTTTCAATCGCATCCGCCAGCGCACGAAAACGCGATTCATGATAACGTTCCGCCAAACCAATATTCTTGAAAATTTCTGCGATTGCCGGGAAACCCTCTTGCGCGGCGATTTGTGCAAATCGTGGATACATATCCGTATTCTCTTCGTTTTCGCCATATGCCGATGCTTTCAGATTTTCCAATGTTGTGCCGACACGACCCGCCGGGAAAGACGCGGTTATTTCCAACATGCCGCCTTCCATAAATTTGAACAAACGCGACGCATGTTCATATTCATGTTCCGCCGTTTCCAAGAAAATTTTACCAATCGCATGGAAACCCTCTTTTTTTGCCGCCGACGCGAACATAGTATAACGATTGCGCGCCTGGGATTCACCCGCAAACGCAATCATCAGATTTTTTTCCGTTTGTGTTCCTTTTAATGTAGGCATATTTTTACTCCTTTTCCTTGTTATTTATTTTTGTTTATCTAACCCGCTGCGCGATGCCGCATGTATAATTCTAATATTGGCATCAAACAACGCAATTCCCAAAAATGCACGCGCCTGTTCAACACTGGTTCCGTATCCCCATATCGGCCCATTATCCGTATCATACTTTGCCACAACATACGAATACACAGGTTCCATCACACCATAACAATTTTCATAATATTCCGCCGCACGATAATATTCAAATTTATTCTTTTCATGGATATTCAATATTTCGCCCAATATAAATTTTTTATCGCGCACGACCTGAACATTTAACCCACCCCGCACATTCTGAACACGCCACGCACCGGCAATAAAACGCACCCCGCCCCGTCCAATTTTTGACAATGGCACACGATTACCATTCGATGCATATGCATAAATTCCATTTTCAGAATCAGTATCATAATCACCCGTCGCACGCATTATATCACGCCCCACACACGACACACGCGAATCGGGCACTGGGCGACCATCCAAATCACGCAGACCAAAATTATATGTTTCTTTTTTCGCCGTCATCTAAATCCACCATTTTCCTTTCTATTTTTGCAATTAAATCATCGATACCGATACGCCCCGCCGCACTGATTGTAATAATCTCAGGCTTTTTCTTGCGACCAAACGATTTTTTGAACGCCGTCATACGCGCAGCCAATTCATCATCATCGATGGCATCGATTTTATTTATCACAACCATCTCAGGTTTATTTACCAAACCGCCACCATACGAATCCATTTCATGACGAATGGCCGCATAACGCGCCGCCCAATCGGGCTCCGTTCCATCTATTAAATGCAGAATCATTTTGGTGCGTTCCGCATGGCCTAAAAATTTATCGCCCAGTCCAACACCACGATGCGCCCCCTCGATAAGTCCGGGCAAATCAACCATAACAAATTCGCGATTATGCGCATACATCACACCCAACTGGGGATTTAATGTCGTAAATGCATAGTTCGCAATTTTCGGACGCGCAGATGTCACCGCCGCCAACAATGTCGATTTTCCCGCATTTGGAAAGCCAACCAACCCAATATCCGCAATCAGTTTCAATCGCAAAACAACCGTTCTTTCTTCACCCGGCAAACCGTCATTGGCCTGGCGCGGGGCGCGATTTGTCGGACTTTTGAAATGCAAATTTCCCCAACCGCCGTTTCCACCACGTGCCGCCAAATATTCCATACCATCCGCATTCAAATCAGCATATTCGATTTCTTCATTTTCAGACAAAATCACCGTTCCCGTCGGCACAGGCAAAATTAAATCTTCGCCTGAAAATCCAGTCCGCATTTTTCCCATACCGTTTTGACCGCGTTCAGCGACAAAATTAGTCTTGAACCGATAATCAATCAAAGTATTCACATTTGGCACCGCGCGAAAAATCACATCGCCACCGCGTCCACCATCACCACCATTTGGCCCGCCATATTCGATATATTTTTCACGCCGAAAAGACGCCGCGCCGTTCCCGCCGTCACCCGCACGCACATGAATTTTTGCCTTGTCCAGAAATTTCATAAATAACCCCGCAAATTTGTTATCGCCCGCATTATAAACTTAAAAACTTGCAATTTCCAGTATAAAGATTTATAATAACTGGGCTGCGATGCAGTGATGATTCTGAACCCTATGCGGAATAGTCGTTTTGGACTGGGGGGCGGTACCCCACAGCTCCACCATAATTAAAAAATCACTTTATGGGGCTGACATAGTTTCGACAGGCGCAATAAAGGCATTATGGCTGAATTCGACATAGTCGTCGTAAAACACTAACTAAAAACTGAATGGCGTAAGACACGCTGCGAACGACAATGTTCGCCTTGCAATGGCTGCTTAAATAACAGCATTGATATAATTGGCGATTGTTGATTATATCGTTTTGGCTATTGCGGGGTTGGCCGGGTACCTGGCACCAGAAACCCGGTAATTTTAACAAAACAAAAAAGGACAAAAAATGTTTGGAAAAATTAAAAAAGTATTTTTCACAGGTGTATTTGGTATTTTATACATTTCTTTTATTTCCCAGGTTGTTTATGTCTTGGCATTTATGAACGAGGGCTGTGATGCAATGTTGGTTGCGATGGCGGGACTGTCCGTTGAATGGTTGGTTTTGATTGCGGCGCGTTATTTATCAAAACGTTCATCTGCCAGCAGCGCACAATATTCTGGCAACAATTATCGTCGTCGTTAAAAACAACGAAAAGACAAATGAAAAAAGCCTCAATAAATTTATTGAGGTTTTTTATCTTGAAAAAACGCAAAAACACACTATATTAAATAGGCTATGAAAAATTATATTTTACCACTTCGTGATTTGGTCGTGCATCCGGGACTTACCATGCCGATATATTTGGATAATCCAACATCTGTGGATTGCCTGACGACGGCATCAAATTTCGGTCAGAAAATTGTTTTGGCGCCACAAAAATCGTGGGTGTATCCAACATTACCCGAAGATATATACGATGTCGGCACGATTGGTGAGATTGTCCAGGTATTAAACCTGCCGGACGGGTCGGTTCATTCAATTGTTCGCACAACCGATGCGGTTCGGTTATCTGATGTAAAATTGGTTGACGGAATTTTTATGGGCGACGCAACAAAAATTGACATTTTGGACGATTCTGAATTTGAACAAACGATTGCATTGCGCGATAAAATCACTGAAAACATACGCAATTTGGCGGGAACAAAAAAAATCAAGATGGATAAAATTTATAATGTTATCCGAAATTATCCCCTGCCCGCATTTATTGACAGCGTGATTCAGAGTTTGAATTTGGATACCGACATCGCGGTTAAAATTTTATCTGCCCCCAGTTGGCGCGAAAAACTGATTATTTTACTAGAACAGGTGAATCTGAACGCGGAAACCGCAAAAATCGAAGAAAATATAAATCGTCGTATTCATCAACAAATGGAATCTGGTCGTCGGGACGCAATTTTGCAAGAAAAACTGCGCGCGATTCAACACGAAATGGGCGAAGATAATGACGAGGCTGACACCGCGGGAATGCGCAAGCGAATCGAAAGTGCATGTCTGCCCCCGGATGTTATGGACAAGGCAAAATCTGAATTCAAACGCATGCGCGCAATATCCCCCATGTCACAAGAAGGTGGCCTGATAAAAAATTATTTGGACGAATTATTGTCGATGCCATGGCAAACCACACCGCAACAACCGATTGATTTGGCGCGCGCCCGCGAAACATTGGACGCGGAACATTCGGGTATGCAACCGGTCAAAGAACGCATTTTGGAACACATCGCGGTTATGAAAAAAACGGGTGCCCCCCGCGGGTCAATTTTGTGCTTTGTTGGCGCACCGGGTGTTGGAAAAACATCCCTGTGTAAATCTATTGCAAACGCATTGGGGCGCAAATATCAACGAATTTCATTGGGTGGGATTTCTGACGAATCTCATTTCCGTGGTCATCGCAAAACATATATCGGGGCGCAAACCGGCCGCATTATGGACGCGTTAAAGCGGTGCAAAACAAATAACCCGGTCATTGTTCTGGACGAAATCGATAAAATGGGACGCGATTGGCGTGGCGACCCAGAATCGGCATTATTGGAAATTTTGGACCCTGAACAAAATAAAACTTTCCGCGACCATTATCTCGAGGTTGACTTTGACCTGTCGCATGTTTTATTTATTGCGACGGCAAATTCATTAAATATGTCATCCGCATTAAAGGACCGTATGGAAATAATCAACATCCCCGGATACAGCGAAGATGACAAGGTTCAAATTGCACGCGAACATTTATTAAAACGCGTGGCGGATGACAATGGTTGGAATATTGAAAACATAATAATATCGGACGATGCAATTCGTCATATCATTCGCAATTACACATCTGAACAAGGTGTCCGCAATCTGCAACGGGAATTGGCGACATTGTTGCGACGCGAACTTTTGGCAAACGATGGGAACGACATTGCGACCGAATTTACAATACAAAAAATTGACGATTTATTATCGATTCGCGACTGTGGTGAATCGGGACACAAAATCGGTTTTTCAATGCGTGCCCAGTAAATTATGAATATATTCTACGAAATCAAAAATTATATTTCCGAAATAAAACACATGTCGCGCCAGATTGATTCACATAAAAATGAATTAAGGTTTGAAACATGGATTTATTCTGATACAATCCATATAAGTGACAGTTTCAGACTGAACACAACCGACTTGTATATCGAGGTTATGAAATATTATGTTTGGTGGGCGCATACGCGATTCAGGATTATTTCATATAATCCTAAAAAACCACGAAGCATGAAAAAACGCAGAAAATTGTTCGATAAAATTGTCGCACGAATAATTTTCAACAAATGTTTGGACGCATATAAAAACGGAAATAAAAAATGATACTGATTATAAACACATCTGGCACCGGCATAGATTTGGTTATGGACGAAAAATTCGCCCACATGGATGCCGAAAAACAGGCAATCCAATTACCCACATTTGTTGAAAAATTCATAACCGACAACGGGGTTAAATTTTCCGACCTGACGGCGATTGGCATTGTTGTTGGCCCCGGCAGTTTTACCGGAATCAGAATTGGTATCGCCTATGCCAAGGGTTTATCGATTGGATTAAATATACCCGTTGTGCCAATAAACGCATTTGAAATTTATTTGGCGGCAACGCCCGACGCATTTGTGGCAATTGAATCTGGACGCGGTGATTTTTTTGTTGGCGCGAAAAATTTGGTGCCCTGCACAATGGGAATCGACGAATTAGAAACACGCCAAATGGCATGGCCACAAACCGTTGGACACAAACCATTTGATTTGAAATTGGCGACGGAAATCGTCCGTAAAAAATTAGAATCCGGACATATCGAACCCGCAATACCGATGTATCTGCGCCCCAGTTATGCCGAAGAAAAAAATTCAGGAAAATAAAAATGTATTCAGAACTTGAAAAACTTTATGCAATTTGCTTTCCGGAAAAAACACACAAATGGACAGCAAACGATTTTGATGATTTGAAAAAATCTGGGTGTGAAATCGTCATGGGTCAAAACAGTTTCATCGTTTGGCGACGCATATTGGACGAGGCTGAAATTATATCAATTGGTGTTGCACCAATCGCCCGACGCACCGGCACCGGCACCGCACTGATGCAAATTGCCGAACGCGATATAACGCAATCTGGGGGCAAAACAATTTTCTTAGAGGTTGACGATGCAAACACCCCCGCCATTGAAATGTATAAAAAATGTGGATTTATTGCCACCGGCACCCGTCCGCATTATTACGAAAATGGTCATGATGCAATCATTATGCGCAAAGAGGTTTAACATGCAACAAAAACAAATCGCAATTTGCACATGCGTCGGATATATGTATAAAACACCATTTATCGAATATCGCGTTGGACGCAGTAAATGTTTTCAGGGTTTTTCCGAACTCGACCCTGATTTCGATTTGGCGTGCAAATTAAAACCCGGCGACAAATTCGAATTTGAAATGCGCGCGGTTGAAATAACATCCACTGAAAAAATCGAGGTCCCAACCCACACAGAATATTTACCATACATAACCCGAATAATTCCTAAAAAACTAAAATCAGAACAACGCGCATAAAAAACGCATAAAAAATTTCACAAAAAAAATCGCCCAAATTTGGGCGATTTCAATTTTGCATTAAATTTATTATTTTTTCAAGGCATCGATAATTTGGCTGTATGGAATCGCGCCAGGGAACGCTTGTTCATTGATAATCAAGAACGGTGTTCCATTGATTTCGAATTCCTGGGCCATGCCACGAACATTTGCCAATTCACGTGTGACGACCTCGCCCTGCATATCGGCCTCTAACTGTTTAACATCTAAACCGGCCTCTTTTGCAAATTTCAGAACATTTGCTTTGACCTTTTCTGCCAATTTTGATCTGTCTTTCATATCAGACGATGAATAATATTCGTGTGTCATCAATGTTTCGACCAACGCAGCCGCCTTGGCATTATCTTGGATTTTCGCCGCAATAACCGCGCGCGCCGGTGCATCAGACAAATCGCCATGAATCGAGAAGTTCTTAATCACGATACGAACATCATCACGTTCTTTTAACACACGCGACAATTCGCCATGGACACGACGGCAATATGGGCATGAAAAATCAGTCCAAACAAAGATTGTATTTTTCGCATCCGCATTACCCAAAATTGGTGCATCCGCCATCATGGATTCCGCGCCCGATTTCACAGCCTTGCGAATCGCTTTATTTTTTTCCGCGGCCTGTTGTTCTTGGAAATTATTTGCCATGTCTTGCAAAATCATTGGATTTACCGATGTCAGGTAATATGGCACCACCAAACGCGCCATACATCCAGAAATCAATACAATCGCAACCAATTTAATGCATTTTTGTAAGAAATTTTCGCCCTTGCCCGTCGAGCCCAGCACATTTGCGCCAAACAAGAATAATGCAATTGCGACAACCAAAACCAAAATTGTCCAAATCATATTTTTCTCCTTTGCTGTTGAACGATATAACCATAAACGAATTTATAAAAAACGCAAGCAAAAGATTATTTATTTTGCAAAAAAATTCTGTAATTTGGCACCGACACATCCAACCCGCGACACGCATTTTCCAAAAACCGCAATGTTATACCCAAATTTACAGGCAATCTGAATAATTTGTCCACATACGGTGCACCACAATTTTTACACACCGCGCGACCAGTTTTTGGGGACAAAAACACCAAATCATCTGTCCGTCCACAATTTGCACAATGCGATAAATCCAGCGCATACCCCAATTCGCGCAACAACACCAATTCCCATTGCAAATAAGATTCCGCCGACAAACCCGTCAACGCGTCAATCGTCGCCGCATATAAATTTTGATACGCCTCGCGCTCGGGCAACAATGCCACCAACAACGCGAACATAGAATTCATATATGCCAAATTTTTATTATCCATCATCGCCGCAACAGACAAATTTTTCTGGGCCTCGAAATGGAATACCCCCAACTGCGATTCCAATCGCGCGCCCCACGCAACCGCGCCCATTTGTCCAACCATGGGTTTGTTTTTGGCAACCACCGCACCGCGCAGCATTCCCGACAACATACCGAAATTTTGGGTAAAAATATGTGCAACCACATCCCTTTCGCCAAAGGGCCGCATTGCCACAATAATCCCATTTGATTCCAATTTCATACGGGCATTATGCAATAAATAAAGATAAAAATGAACAACATATTTTCAACCCCGCCCTTGCGGCGGGGTCGACGAAACGATGCAACGCACTCGTTGAGTCGGGGGCGGGTCAAAAATATAAAACATAATACACCCGCCCCCGCATCGCACCGCGCATTACTTGTGCTCTGCGACCCCGCCACAAGGGCGGGGTTCATTAATTGAACACAACAAAAAATCCCGATATTTTATCGGGATTTTTCTAACGTTTATTTTGTGCGTGTCGAAACTTTTTCAACCAAAATTCTATATCCATTTAATTCAATCGGGGATTTTGGCAATTTAGAAAAGTCAACCTGCTCTAACTTTTTTAATTCCTGATTTTGTGGCTGTGTCACAGGTTTAACATTTTGTTTACCATCCGCCGCCGACAAAACCGCCCGCCGGAACGCGGCGTTCGCCCGAACGTTGAGCGCACATTCGTACGCACAGTAGTGCGCACAATCCGCCGCCGACCTGTCCGCGTAGACAAAGACCCAATCGCCAACCGTTCCGTCACTTAATACAACACGCATCCATGCATATCTACCAGGTTCAGATGACGGATTATCAACCTTCCCAAATTTGCCATGTGTTTTCGACGACATTACATGCCATTCCATGATATTCGGATTTTCTTCCTGCATCCATGTAAATTTATTCTCTACTCCATAACATAAATCATATATCTTTTCGCCACGATATGTTAACGCCTGTCTTCCACCAACAAAAAAAACAACATCACCCAAATCATCACGTTTTACCGCAATGTATTTTGTATTCATTTTTAATCCTTTTTATATTTACACTACGCAAAAAATAACACAAAATATCAAAAAGTCAAACATTATCAACAAAAAAACACCCGGGTTTCCCCGGGTGTGCCTTGATATGCATTACCAGAATTATTCCGCATCGGCGACTTTTTCCGTCGCAACCTCGGCTGTTTTTTCTTCCGATGTCTTTTCTGCTTTAACCTCTTCCGCTTTTTCTTCCGTTGCTTCTTCTTCGACTTTCTTGGTGCCAAATGTCAATTTTTTACCGGCAACCAACGCATCGATTTCTTCCTGGGTTTGTGCGACATAGATTTTCACCGGCACAACCACATCGGCATGCAATGCGATTTTTGTATCGAACACACCAATTGTTTTAATTGGCGAACCCAACAAGACCTGGGACGATTCAACGGACACATTTGCCACTTCTTTTAATGTGCGTGCGATATCGCGTGATGACACCGAACCATACAATTGACCGGTATCGCCCGCCTGGCGAATCATATAGAATTTTGCATTTTTAACGGCATCAACATAACCTTCGGCGGTTTTCTTGGCCTTTTCATGACGCGCAACAATTTCAGCCTTTTGCGCATCAAACAATGCGACATTTTCACGCGTCCAACGCATCGCCTTTTTATTTGGCAACAAATAGTTGCGTGCAAACCCAGTTTTCACATCGACCGTATCGCCGATATTACCCAATTTTGTAATTTTTTCTGTTAAAATAACTTTCATTTTATCTGTCCTTTATTTCAAGTTAGGGAACAAATCCCAAATATTTAATTATTCCACTTTTTCAAATCAATAATAATGGTGCAGATGCGCCGTTATCATCAATCTTAAAAATTTTATTATACGAGGCGATTGGAAGCGGTGGACGTTCCGCAGTGTAGTAGACCTACATAAGGAACGGCACCCGCGACAAGCGCCCGCAGAATAAAATTTCATTACCCCAGGTTGTTGCGAACAAACGGCAATAACCCCAGGTGACGCGCCCGTTTAATCGCACGCGCCAACGCCCGCTGATCTTTTTGCGAAACACCACTGATGCGCGATGGCACGATTTTACCACGTTCGGTAATATAGTGGGATAATGTTTTAATATCTTTGTAATCGATAACCTTGCCCTTTAATGGGTTAGATTTTTTACGATAAATTGCTGCACGAACTGCCATTATTCTGCCTCCTCGGTATCTGTATTCTTTTTCATCATGATTGACGGTGTTTTGGACAATTCGTCAACACGAACATTCAAAAACCGGATAACATCTTCGTCAATGCGGGAACGACGTTCCAATTCCGCAATTTGTGCCCCAGGCAATTCGATGTTTAACAAAACATAGTGAGCCTTGCGATTTTTACGAATGACATACGCCAAACTTTTCAATCCCCAAAATTCCGAGGATTTGACACTGCCACCCAACTCTTTAATAATATCAGTAAATTTTGACGCTTTTTCTTTGACTTGCGCCTCGGTCAGGTCCTGGCGGAAAACCAGTACACTTTCATAATAAGCCATTTTATTTCCTTTGGTCTAATTATTTTAATTCGGTCGATTTACACCATGCAATCGACAGGAACACCCCAATTATGAACTTTTTTTTCCAAAAATCAAGAAAAAACGACGATTTATAAAACCATTTGGCAACAATTGCACGCGCCAACCATAAAAAAAATCCCCGCGTTTGCGGGGACAATTTAATCTCTATACCGATTATTTTGCCATTTTGATGGGAACAAGAACAACACATATAAAAACAACGAATATCCCCATGCAACCCAATCAATCCATGTAATTCCACGTGTCCACGGCAAAATCAGGCGCAATATCATCAAAATTGCACAAATCCACAATAACTTTGCCGAAAATCCCGCATCATGCAACCGGCGCGACATCAACGAATACCACGGCATTGCCATCACAACAAATGTTATCGCCAAAATCCACAGCAATCCCTGGGACATCAACGAAATATTGACCGTATATTTCATAACCGAACAAAACAATGACACGGAAAAAATCACCAAAGCCAACGCACCGACATATAAAGTCCAGAAAACAAACATCCACCAATATTCTGCGCGTGTTGCCGTCCCACTGAATCGAAAATATTTCTTAAAGAAATTTGCAACCGCACAGCCAAACGGCACAATTTTTTGCGCACTCGACAAATTTTCAGATTTTCTTACCCGTACCATAATATCCTTCCTTTTGTTTAATCCCGAAACATATTACCTTGTTTTTTTGACGGAAACAAGAACAAAATCAACAAAATGATTCCCCATGTAAAACTAAGGCAATCTATAATAATACTGCCCCTTGCAAATTCTGGGACGACCAACGAATATATAAAGAACACAAAACTAATCCACAACAATTTCGCCGAAAATCCCGCATCATGCAACCGACGCGACATCAATGTCCATGTTGGAACAACAACCACAACACAGAACAAAATCCAACACAATGCAATAAACCCAGCCAACAATACATTTGATGGCTGAATCATCAAAATCGCCAACAACGATGCCCACGATACAATAACCAAAAACAAAACAATCCACCAATATTCTGCGCGCGTTGCCACACCATTAAATTGAAAATATTTTCTAAAAAAATTAGAAATCGCACGCCCAAACGACACCATTTTTGTATCATTGGATTTTTCCGAAACTTTGCTGACCGACCGCGCCGCCGCACGACGCGCAACCGTTTTCTTGGAATTTTTCGCTGTTTGTTTTTTTACTGGCATGTTATTCTCCCAAATTCTACACGATAACATTTTACTATTTTTTTCATCATAAAACAAGTTTTTTTATTATTGTTCGCAAAAGTGTTGACTTGTATTTATAAAATTTACTAATATCAAAATAAAGAGTACCCGAGGGAAAAAATCTATGACCGATAAATTTCATAAAATTCTAAACTTTATGGCATTGTTCGTCGTATTATTGGCGGTGTTGTTTGGTTTTTTTCATAATGAATTTTTTGCATTGGCATCAACAAATTATGTGATAAATGGAATCATTATCGGAACGGCATTATTTGGAATCGGATTGTGTTTTCACGAAATGTTTCGCTTATTGCCTGAATATAATTGGCTGTCAAAATATACACATGGACAAAGAAATCTGAAATTGCCACCATACATATTGCGTCCGATTGCGTCCATTTTACAACGTCGCCCATGTCGCATTTATGCCGATGCATTATCTGGGTTATTGGACATGGTTGCGAATCGTTTTAATGACGCGCGCGAATCGATTCACTATATAACTGGGACTTTGATATTCCTGGGACTGTTGGGAACATTTTGGGGTCTGGTCATAACATTGGGTGCATTTGGTGAATTGATTGGCAACATAAATTTTGACGATGTAAATATCTTGAATTCTATGCAGGACGGCATGTCCCAACCGCTGGCGGGCATGGCAACCGCATTTACATCATCATTGTTGGGACTGGGGGCCAGTTTGATTATGGGATTCTTGGAACACATGGTTGGCCGCGCCCACAACACAATATTCACTGAATTGGGGGATTACATGTCGGCACATACACACACAATCGACCCCAATACGGATATGATAAAACGAATTGACGAAACCATACAACGAACAAACACCGCGATTGAGAATATAGAATTCAACACATCGCAAAAAAATGTATAACATAAATCAATAAAATACGAGAGAGAGGCGATTCATGTTAAACTTACGATACAAAGAAAAAACAAACGCGTGGCCTGGGTTCGTAGATTTATTTTCGAACCTGGTTATCATTTTAATTTTCTTGCTGATTGTATTTGTATTTTTATGGACAACCACATCGGTATTTAATAAAAAAAGTGGAATCCAAACCGTATCAAAATTGCGTCAAACAAACGCAGAACAAACCGCACTGATACAACAAATGGAACGGGACGAACGCGAGGCAAAACGTTTACTGTTATTGGCACGCGAAGAATTAAATTCCAACGAATCCAGTTTTGCGGACCTTAGCAACGCATACGAAATCAAATTACAAGATTTGGAATCACAAACGGCTCAGTTGCGCACACAAATTCAAGAATTGCAAAACACACGCAATTTAACATCACAATATGAAAACGAAATCGCCGAATTGGAATCTGTGGTTGCACGCCAAAAAAATGAACGCGCCGATTTAATCAGTCAAATTGATGATTTACAAAAAAAATTAGATGCACAATCAGAAATGCAAACAAAAATTGCAAATTCTGAAATGGAAAAATTACAATCTGAATTGGCCGCGACCCGCGCGGATGCCGCCGCCGCCCATGCGGAATATGTAATTATGTCCGACAAATTAAACAAGGCATTGGCGGATAAAGTTGCCGAATTAAACGAAATGACCCAATATCAATCTGAATTTTATCGCGCCATCAAAGATGCCGTTGGTGACCGCACAATCATGCGCCCCGATGGCGATCGTTTTATAATTTCCAGCGACATCTTATTCCCATCTGGGAAATACACTTTATCGGCGGACGGCAAAAAACAATTAAAGGCAATCGCCAGCGCAATTCGTGATTTCGAAACAAAAATCAATCCAAATGTAAAATGGATAATTCGCGTCGATGGTCACACCGATAACAAACCGGTTGTTGCCGGCACACATGGATATCGCAACAATTTGCAATTATCAATGTTGCGTGCCAGTGCCGTTGTCGATGAATTGGCGAAAAACGGCGTGTCCCGTCGTCGTTTGGTGCCATCTGGATTTGGCGATTTGCACCCAATTGAGTTGGGCGACACACCCGCGGCATTACAAAAAAATCGTCGCATTGAATTACAACTGACAAACAAATAAAATACCCCACCAAATTTGGTGGGTTTATTTTTATACCACTATAAAATTGCCCAAGAAAAATTCTTGGGCAAAAAAAATCAAACATCGAACAAAAAAAGGATATTTTTTTACATGGTTGTAATATAATCAACCTCGATAACATCAGGTTCGCCATTATCACCCTTGTCTATTTGCCCCCTTAGTTTCATTTTGGTATCTGGGACTATCACCATTTCGCCCAAAATCACCGGTTCTATTTCAACATGTATTGCGCCGGTTGCATCTTGGAACACATACATTTCATCACCCAGATCTTCAACAATATATCCGGTCATAACAACATTTTGATTATCACGCATCATTGGAATTTGTTCAACCGTCACAATTCTATCAACGACCGGTTCTACAACCGTTGTAATTGTTGCAACTGGCATATTATTATTCATATTTGCACTGTTATGTCCCGGTCCTGCAACCGCAGCCCCCGACACCAACACAGACGCAAATGCCAAAGTATATATTTTTTTCATTTGTCTCTCCATTTGGTTAAATGTGGTTTTTACACACTTGAAATTATACCGCCCCACCCCACAATTTCGTATAGGATTGATTGGCAATATTACCGTCACAATTGAACTCTGAACTCTGCGAATTGCACTTTGTAAAAAAATGCCCAAATGGGCATTTTTATTTTTGAATATGCACATCCATTTGTGGAAATGGAAAATGAATTTTCTTTTTCGGCAATTCTTTATATAACGCCTCACGAATATCAATAGTGGACGAAAACAAATCCGCATATTTTGCCCAAAACCAAACCTTTAGCACTACGGCACTGTCGCCCAATTCATTGACAAACACCGATGGTGCTGGGTCCGCCGCAATTCGTTTATCCTTGGTCAATACCGCCAATATCGCACGCCGCGCCACATCCACATCATCACCATATGAAATTGCAATATCGATTTCCGCACGACGCAATTTTCTGTCAGACAAATTTATAATTTCCCCATTTGCCAACGGCCCATTTGGAATAAACACAACCTGGTTATCAAATGTATGTAATTCAGTTGTAAAAATCATAATTTTTTTAACCGTTCCCGTGCGTCCCGATGCCGTTTGAATAACATCGCCAACCTTGAACGGTTTCAAGAATAATATAATAATTCCCCCAGCAAAATTCTGAAATGTTCCCGACAACGCCATACCAACCGCCAATGCGCCGGCACCCAAAACCGCCACAATAGAAGTCATCTGAACACCAACCGTCGTCAGCACGATAATAATAACAAAAACCCGCAATAAAATATTTATGAACGAAGAAATAAACGACACCAACGATGGCTCTAAATCCCGTTTTTCCATTGCGAATTTAATAGATTTGGTAATGCGTTTCGCAATCCACATACCGGCCCATAAAATTGCAACCGCCGCCACCAATTTGAAACAAAAATCAACGGCACCGCCCAACAGTCCCTGGATTAAATCATGCCATTGTTCTGCGGTTTTTGGGGGTGTTGTCATCAATTCATGTTGAACATCCGCCACATGTTGTAATTTGTTTTGAATATCTGCCGCAACGGCCTCGTTCATATTATCCATATTTTCCCCTTTTTACATTTGAATATCTTGGCAATTTTCAACCGGCGCATTTGATGTGCATTCTACGCCACGCGAATCCCATAATCCCAAAAATCCGCGACTGCCTTTATTTTTACAATCTTTGGTAATTGTCGATGTGCAAAGATGGCACACACGCGTATCGCGATTAAATGTCGACCACATTTCACGTGTTCCACCATCAAATTCAGATGTATATTTATCAGACGTCAACACTTGAATAGTTTTTGTTGCCATATCCGCAATTATGGCTGTTGGAGTAAAAGCAACCGTCGCGCCCGCCGCCAATTTGCCACCTTCGGCCAAGAATTTTCCTGCCTGGACGTTCAACCCTGCAACCGTGCTGGCAATTGAGCTAACCACACCACCACCCACAGCATTAGCCGACGCATCTGACATAGCGGCGGTTCCCGATGCGGTTGACATTGACGCGCCACCCAATGTTGTTGACGAATGTGTTCCACCCGCCGCCAATGATGCATTCGACACACCACCGAATTCCGCAACAATCGCACCCGTGGGAATAATCGGCGTATTCAATTCTGCGGATGACACACCCGCGACATCACCGTTCATAGACGGCAATTTATTACACATTAAATTTGCCATATCAACCGTCGCACCATTCATCGCGCGCGCCAAATATTCATTGTATTTTTTATCATAATTATTTTGTGCCTGACGCAGTGCCGCCAACGCGACCTGCATTTTAACCTGGTTCAACAAATTCGGGAATCGCGCCGTTGTTTTTTCTTTTTTACCCGTAATTTGTTCCAAATTGCGCCCCGTAATACAGAATTGAATTTTCGGGTCAGATTCAATCATTTGAATCACCGGATTTATCATACCTTGGATATTTTCTAATTCATACAGCACAGAATCCGCAACACCAACATACTGTGCCGGCACCGCATTTGATTCACTTAAAAAATTCACATAATCACGAATATCAATTAAACCCGCATCTTTTTCACCCATACCAACCTTGATTTTTCCAAATGAAATCATGCCACTAATACGATGAATTGCACCGTCTTTTTGATACTGCAACGACCCCGTCCCAACCGAATCATTTGCGGCAAATTTATTGCAATCCGTTGTCGAACCACAAATTTCCATCATTTTATCATCAACCAAATTTTGACAAACCTCTAATGCAGAATTATCAATATTCAAATACAACCCCATCAACATAGAATCCAAATCCGACATTGAAAATTTTGGATTGGCTTGCTTGCAAACGACCAATTTATCGATTGGACAAATTTCATGAATAAATGCATAGTCCATACCAATACATTTGGAAAAATCCGCCCCACACCGCGTATCATCGGTAAAGCAATCTTTAACTTCCTGGGTACATGCATCAACACGCATCGCCGCCAATTTATCTTTGACATAACTCCAAATCTGGGGTTCCATACGTTCACACGGTTCTATTTCAACCTTGCAAAAACTGCGCGCCATATCTGGCCTTGCCAAACACGCATCCATTGTCGCACGCCCACGCCCGGCAATATCATCACGACATGCGTTCTGAATACAATCTGAAATGTCGCCCAGGCACGATTGCCGTTTTTTGGATTCTGCGCGACTTTCCGCCAAACGAATTGTTGGTGCGGATTCCCTCAAAAAATCCGTCCACACATTATCACGCACCGCCATACATTGATCCAACACCCGTTCACAAATATACCGTTTTGATTCCAGCACATCTAATGTTGATTGCGTAATGTCATAAGTATTCACACTTGATTTTGACCGAATTGTCGTCGATGTTTTTTTCTGCATATTTTCAGACGCAATTTGCCCAACACAATTTTCCCACGATGCGCCGCATGCATCTGAACCCTGCATACATTTTTTATATTCCACCATGCATGTTCCACGGTCATATTTATTTGCCGCATCCAATGAATCTTTTAACGCGGCACGCACCGCCGCATTCGCAGATGCCAACTCAGATTTTGCTGCATTTTCTTGTTTTACGACACTGTTTTCGAACCCCTTGCAATCTGAAACAATTTGACGCGAATACATTTGTTGCAACAAAGAAATTTCGCCACCACATTTATTCATATCAATTTGTTCCATACATAATTCATCCGCCGCCGCATGTAATGCATCGCCGGTTTTTTCTGCGATTGAATCAAATGAATTTCCAAACACATCCCCATCATCAAAATTATTTTCCCATGCCGCCAACAAAGATTTGCGTCGGTCCGCACTGGATTCTGTTTTTTTCTGTACAGAAAATTTTGCGACATCACCTGTTTTCGAATCATATTCGCGCACGCCATTAAAAACAATATCGGCATTTGCACCCGCCTGAACGCGTTCAACCTCTTCTGTTTTTATTCTGTTCGCCTCGCTCAGGGTTTCTTTAACCTTGGCCAAACGCGATTCGAACCCCGCATTTTTATCACTGCACGCACACGACCCACCGTTATCATTATCCAAAATACAGAATTGATCCATACATCCATAATACGCGTTATAACATTCTGTCGAATATAACCCCGCCGAATTCGCATCTGTTTTTGCACGAACACGCGTTCCCGATTGAATTGCCGAATTACCCGTCGCCGCAAACACCGTGCCACAAAACGCAAACACCGCAAAAATAAATCCAAAATTCATCAATTTCGTTTTCATATTGTTTCCCCACGCGCAAAAAAACATCAGTTCAATTCATTTAACATTTCTTCTGTGATATTTCCAACATTAATATCTTCACACGATTCCAATTCTTGGCAAGATTCTTTTTCACCCCCAGACATCGCACCAACGACACCGGCACCAACCGCACCAACAACCGCGCCAATTGCCGTTCCCCATCCTGGGCTTACCATTGTTCCAACCGATGCCCCACCGGTCAATCCCCCAGATCCCGCCTTTAACGCAGATGTCCATTTGCTTTCACCACCCGTCTCGCAAACGCGTTGCACACGACACACATGGCAATTACGCAAATCCGGTTCATAAATCGCACTGCTGATATATGTATACGACCCCTCTTTATCTTCCTGGGCCTGGGTTTTATATCTACGCATACAATATTTTGCGTTTCTATCTTGTTCTTGGGCAATTTTCAATTCATCCATAATCGACGACAGTTCGCGTTCCGCGCGATTCCGGGCACTGATATACGCAATCATACGCGCGGTTGTATTCAAACTGTCAACCGTACTGGCGCGACCTTTGACCTTTTTAGAACTCTTGCTGTATAAATCTTGACATGCCGACAAAGTCAAATCTTTTTGGAATTCATCAAAGAATTTATCAACCGCGACATGTGTTGATTCTTGCAACTGCGTGGTAAATGAACGCGGATTCGCCCATTTTGTTGTATCAATCCCCGCCAACAATTCTGATGTCGGAACACAATTCATATCCGCCCCACACACCGCAGTCAATTTTTCCGCAAACTGATTTATGCACCCCGTCAGCAACTGATAATCCATATGCAACATAATGGAAGAAACCAACACATCATATTGTTTTGCACCCTTGCACGACGGGAACATACTTTGCGGACATAATTTTGCAATTTCCGTCGAACTTTTACCAACGCATTCCGGTTTTGTAAAATCCAATCCGCACTTATCTTTCAAACAAGAATCCAAATCATTTTCACAGAACTTTGTTTGCAAATACGCCAATTTATCATTTATAACCGCCTGCAACCCTGGAATTTTTTGATTGCATTCGGTAATAATCGGACAAATTCCCGCGGCAACCTTGACATCGGTCAAACACGCAGATTCCGTCGATGTTGAACAACTTTCTTCCAAACAATTTTGTATTTTTGCCAAACATGTTGCGCGCTGATTCCGGTCGGCATATTTTGCCGCATCCGCCAACACAGTCATCGATTCTTCTTGCCAATCTTTGACAACATCATCACGCACCGCCATACATTGATCCAACACATCCTCGCACGCATTTGAACGACGTTCCAACAAAGCCGCATCTAAACAGTTCTCGAAATTCGAACCGCAACCACCCTTGTCTGCGATACACGAACGATATACCAACAAACATTCGCCACGATTGTATTTATTTGTTGTATTAAACATTTCCAAACGCGCACTGCGCACAGCCGCCTCGGCGGTTCGTTTATTTGCCTCGGCATTTAATTTTTCATCATTCAAATATGTTCCAAAAGATTTGCAATCAGCGACAATCATGCGTCCATACAGCAACTCTTCGGCACCCGCCTTGGTTCCACATCTTTGCAGTTCTTCTTGGCACGCATTTGATGCCATCACATATAAATTTTGTCCAATATCAGAATCTTCGCCAATATCCCCATCCACCGAATCCGAATTTATCCACGCCAAAAAATCAATTCCCGACCGCAAAGAACTTTTTTTAGCCGCCTCGGATTCCCCGAAAACAATCCTTGCCTTGGCACCTAACTTTTCACGTTCAACCCCGGTTGTATATAAATCGTCCGCCTCGCGCTGAATTTTTTGGATTTCTTGAATCAACGGCTTTGATTTTTCAATATTATCCGAACACGCACAACGCCCACCCTCGGTTTCATCCAACAGACAAAAATCATCCATGCATTGACGATAAACATCGCGACAATCCGCCGGACGCGTCGGTTCCACCACCGGTTCTGGTTCTGGGGTTGGTGTTGGCACAGGTGTCGGTGCCGGCGTCGGTGTTGGCACTGGCGTCGGCGCAGGCGCCGGCGCCGGCTGTGTTGATTGTGTTGGTTGTGGAATATTTTTTGTTGTAATCGATGTCAACGAAGGCAATCTTTGTTCCATGCCTGCATTTTTATTTGTTCGCACGACACCGACACGAACACTGCTGCTGGCGCGTTCTGCACCGAATGCGACAACCGGCATCAAACACAACAAAACCGCGATATTCTTAAATTTCATATCTCTCTCCACTTGATTATAATCATGTATAATTTTATCAAAAAAAACGATATATATCAAGCACAAGTAAAAAAATCTTGAAATTTTACCCCACGCGATATATCATAAAACCCAAAGATAAAAAAAACAAAAAGGATTTAATTTATGGCAAAAGACGACGTTATCGTTTTTACTGGCACTGTCACCGATAAATTACCGAACACAATGTTTCGCGTAAAACTGGACAATGGCCATGATATTATCGCAACCGTATGCGGCAAAATGCGCAAGGCTCGCATTTGGGTCAATGTTGGGAAAAAGGTTCGTGTCGAAATGACACCATACGATTTGGACAAGGGTCGCATTACATTCGTTGAACGAAACTTTGCACCAACCGATACACCAAATGCATAGCACATGAATAAAAGCAAAAATTAAATACACCATTTTGGTGTATTTTTTTATTGCCCACAAAAATATTTTTTTGATAAAATTATGTCAGTATGACCAGGCAGGGATTTCTTTTTTTATTTTTATCATGCTTTATATTCATTGGCATTGCCAATGGGGATGGTCGCACATCTGGAAATTTACAACATGCGCGTGCCACAACAACCGCACGCACCACAACAAATGCGACAACATCTGTGCGTGGCACAAAATCACGCAACGCAATGACGACATATCGCAACACGACAAATAACAACACACCACAACGCGTCAAAACGCGCCAAATAACCACAACGCGTTCTGGATTGTTGCCCACGCCATCAAAAAATATTATTGGGCGCGCGGCAACCACAACGCCAACGATTGGTGTGGGCACAAATTACAGTGATTGCTATGCGGCATATTTCACATGCATGGACCAATTTTGCGCAAATGTGGACGACACATATCGCCGGTGTGCATGTTCGGCACGAATAAATGAAATCAAGCAAAAGCAATCTGCATTAAACCAAACATCTGATTCGTTAAATACATTTCGCGATTTGAACCTTGATGTAATCACAAAATCCGCGAACGATGTTCGTGCAATGACATCGGCATCCATTGGCGAACAGACCGCATCATCAACAAACGACACATCCGCATCCAACAAAAAATTAAATGCAATCAGTTCCGTCCTGGCCAAAGCAAAAAGCAAATCTTTATCAACATCGGGGACATTGGACGCGGGCGGCGACATATCATCAATATGGTCAACCACCGATTTGGCATCGGGTGCAAACATCGCAAATTTAATTGGCGAACCATTATATAATGCCGTAAATGCCCAGTGCGCCGAAATGGTATCCGACGCATGTCCATCATCGGTATTAAATATGGTAATATCTGCATATGGGATGTATATCGAAAACGACTGTGCGGCATTGGCGACAAATTTATCGAAACAAAAAAATTCTGCAACCGCATCGATTCGCGAAACTGAACACGAAATGAATATCGCGCGATTGGAAAACTATGACGCCCACAATGCACTGTCAATCAACGAATGTATAAACAGTGTTCGCAACGATTTAACCGCGCCAACGGCATGCGGCCCAGATTTTGTTCATTGCCTGGACATAACGGGATTATATTTGAACATTGACACCGGCGCCCCGATATACAGCACGAATTTTTACAAACTGGAAACCCAGATTTCTTTATCTGGGGATATATTAAACAATCAAACGAATCATATGATTGTGAACACATTAAATAATAAAAAGATTTTTGCAAAAAATTCATTGGATAAATGTCGCGACATATCCGGCGAAATTTGGGACGAATTCCTGCGCCAGGCAATAACCGAAATCCATCAACACCAACAAGAAAAAATCCGTTTGGTAAAAAATGAATGCTTGGGTGTTGTCAACCAATGCTATGACACACAAACGAATCAATTAAAAGATTTCAGTAATACCGCCGACGCAACATTATTGGGATTAAACCTGGAAACGGTCGAAGATTTATGTCGCGAAAAATTAGACACATGCAGCAACCTCTACGGCGGTGGCGCGACGGGTTTGACCGCATTGGTGGATGCAATGCATGACATCGTAAATCAAAAAATTGTTGCCCAATGCCAAAGTTTGCTAAACGATTTTGCATTAAACCTGTGCGCGGTTCAATCAACGGACACAATCCACGCATACCCATACACATGCCGCGTATATGCACCGGGTGACCAACGATACGCGACAATCGCCGAATGCAATTCTGCGACGGCAAATTCCGAACAATGCGGTGGCGATTATGTGGACAGTTTATATCAACGATTCGTAAATTATGCGATGCAGGTTTGCATCCGTCCGTCTGAATACGAAACATTAAACAACAATGTTCCGACATTGGTATTGCAAGACATCAACATTGTCATGGACAAAATGCATATATCTATGAGTTCTGAATTATCGCGCGAATGTGAACGCATGGGTGGGATATGGATAACAACACCATACACCGACACAACCATCGCATTGCAAGAACAATTTTATACTGAAACCGGCGCAAACAAAAAATGGGGCTATTGCAAGGCACCAATTGACACCGACACAACATATGTCATAACATTTGATACCGGGAACAGTTCAACAAACATCACATCCATTGTCACATTTGGTGAAACAATGCCCAGTATTGGCGTCCCAACACAATCGAATAAAACATTCTGCGGATATTATTCGGGGCAAAATGGCACTGGCACAAAATATTACGATAAAAACGGAAACGCAACCCGCAAATGGGATATTGCATCAAACACAACACTTTACGCATATTGGGCAAATGGCGCAACATGTCCAGTAATTCTTAGAATAAACCCATTATAAAAATTATTTTTCGTGGCTAACGACAAAAACGGCGGTTATCCAAGCTCCGCTGTCGTCATACCGCCGAAGGGCGGTATCCAGTTTGCAAAAGCAAACTTGCGTAATAATGCCG
>DFGC01000014.1:43835-44176 GCA_002371155.1 Alphaproteobacteria bacterium UBA3760
CGAATGACACAGGTTGACGACATTTGTCGTCAACTGGATCCCGGCCTGCGCCGGGATGACGAGCGGTGTGGTATTCCTCCCCTGTGGAGGGGTGGGGTGGTCGCATTTGGATATTCCCCTTCTTTATGACTACGAGTAGATTTTGCAAAGCAAAATCGTCAGGAGTGCCGCACAGGGCGACAAGCCCGAGCGAAACAAGGGGGGGACCGTCGTAGACGGTGGGGTAGTTGTGAAATGCCCGAACATCTGGTGTGGTTGCGATTATACTGAACTGCCCCGTCTTGTTCGCTTTGCTCACAATCCACCCCTTCTTTTCCGCGGGGGCGGTAAAAGACGGGGAA
>DFGC01000001.1:0-15104 GCA_002371155.1 Alphaproteobacteria bacterium UBA3760
GGTGCTAATGCCGTTTGGTGGTGACGCAAGTAATTCTCCAAATTATTCTCCAGCAATTTCAAAAACAATGGAAACAAATGTTTTATACGATTTTAAATTGAATTATTTAAATGACAAGAAAGCCAGTGTTAATGATACCCAGGTGACATATAGCAATAATCCTGTAACAATGACGTCAAGATCACTGTTGCTGTTTAATTTAAATAATTCTGCTGGTGGAATGTCACAATATGCGGCGACGCAATCACAAATATTTTCCGCGGTTATAACAAATGGTTCGAATATTGAGTTTAATGGTGTTCCCGCCAAACGCGACAGCGACGGTGTAATAGGTGTGTATGATATGGTATCCGGTACATTCTTTACCAATGCCGGGACTGGAACATTTACCGCCGGCCCGGATATGTAATTTGTTTTTGTTATTGTTTCGTGTTTTGTTTACCCCCTCCACCGTCTACGACGGTCCCCCGCCCCAATGGGGCGGAATACCCCCCCCGGCACCACCCACGAAATTTTGCAATTTCGCGGGGCCCGATACGCCGGGATGACAAATGGTGGGCGGGTGTATATTCTTATTTTTTTACAACGAAATTTACCAATTTTTTCGGCACCACAATTGTTTTAATAATTGTTGAGCCACTCAATTGTTTGGTTGCATTTTGTTTCGCCAATTCAATCAATTCAGATTCGGCAATATCCACCGGTACAACAAAGTCCCGCACGCGTTTGCCATTGACCGACACAACAATCGTCATGTCGTTATCCGCCATTTTTGACGCGTCCGCCACCGGCCATGGTTCAAACACCAACATATCGGTATGACCCAATTTTTCCCAAATTTCTTCGGTTAAATGTGGCGCAAACGGATTCAATAATTGAATCAGAATTTCATACGCAGGACGGGGCATTTTACCACCCGGAAACGCATTTATAAATTCCATCATTCCCGAAATTGCGGTGTTGAAATTCATGTTTTCAATTTTATCGGTGACATCAGCAATTAAACGATTGACTAATTTTTCCTGGTGTTCTGTCAACGCATCATCGGTCAAATTATCAGACATAACATCGACCCGTTTCAAGAATCGTTGCACCCCAGATAATGCGCCTTCGGACCAAATGGTATTGTTTTTCCATGGGCCCAACGACAAAATTGCAACACGTGCTGCATCGGCACCAACACGGTTTAGTAATTCAGAAACTTGGAACCCATTGCCACGCGATTTTGACATTTTATATCCGTCCGACCCCAAAACCAAACCTTGGGCGGTGCGTTTTTTATATGGCTCTGGCGTATTTACCAAGCCCAAATCATACAATGCATGATGCCAAAACCGGGAATAAATCAAATGGCGTGTATTATGTTCATGTCCCCCATTATAATGTGTCACCGGCATCCAGTTTTCCATTTGCCGACGCGAACAAAATTCAGAATCATTATGTGCATCCAAATACCGCAGATAATACCACGACGACCCCGCCCAACCAGGCATAGTATCCGTTTCACGCATCGCCGCACCACCACATTTAGGGCAGGTCGTTTTTACCCAATCGGTGGCACGCGCCAACGGACTTTCGCCATCCTCGGTTGGTTTATAATCCGTCATATAGGGTTGTAAAACCGGTAAATCTTCGTCCCGTACCGGCACCCATCCACATTTTTCACAATGAACCAATGGAATTGGTTCGCCCCAGTACATTTGACGCGAAAATCCCCAATCTTTCAATTTATATTTTGTTGTGCCACGCGCAAATCCATGTTCGGTGCCATATTTAATCGCCGCCGCAATCGCGTCATCTTTGTCCATACCGTCCAAGAACGACGAATTGATATGTGGACCGTCACCCTCCCATACTTTATCAGGTTCGCCACCCGCCAATACTGGAATAATTTCCAAACCAAATTTTTTTGCAAAATCCCAGTCACGCGAATCATGTGCCGGCACCGCCATAATTGTTCCATACGCATAATCAACCAACACATAATCAGATGTGAACACCGGAATTTCACGACCAGTATATGGATTTATCGCAACGATTCCATCTAATTTAACACCTGTTTTATCCTTGCTGATATCGGTTCTTTCGATTTCAGATTTAGCCGCCGATTGTTTAATATAATCTTCGACCGCCGCCGCATTCGTAATGCGTCCCGAATCCAACCATTTGCGCAACAATTTATGTTCCGGTGCAATCACACAGAATGTCACACCGAATATAGTATCAACGCGCGTTGTATAAACCGTCATAATATCGTCACCAACACGAAAATCGACATCCGCACCATACGATTTTCCAATCAGGTTTATTTCATCTTTCTTGACACGTTCGTCAAAATCCAAATCGCGCAAACCATCCAACAATTTATCCGCATATTTCGACAGCGCCAAATTCCATTGCAATTTTATTTTCTTTTCAACCGGCCCATGACAACGATCACAACAACCGTCTTCTAATTCTTCGTTGGTCAGACTGGTTTTGCAATTAGGGCACCAATTCATCGGCAATTCAGATTTATATGCCAACCCCGCATTAAAAAATTGAATAAACATCCATTGGGTCCATTTAATATATTCCGGATCAGATGTCGCAACACGGGTTTCCGGATTCACTGACCAACCCGCCTGGTCAATAACGGCAGCATAAGATTTTTTCAATTCTGTTGCAATATCGGCGGGATGTTTTCCGATTTTCGTTGCATAATGTTCAGCGGTAATTCCCATTGCATCGAATCCCATAGGAAACATAACATCATAACCCAAATGACGACGAAACCGCGACATGACATCCATACCGGTATAAATCAGTAAATGCCCCGCATGCAATCCCGCACCCGACAAAAACGGAAATTCCACCAAATTATAATAACGTGGTTTTGACCCATCATTTTTTGGCACAAATGCGCGTGCATCGCGCCAACGGCGTTGCCATTTTGCCTCGCGTTCCATAATTTTTTTCGTATCATCAGCCATCTTGATTCCTTTTTTGGGTTATATAACCATTGGATTTTATAAGAAAACACCATAAAATTCAAGATTTTTATACAATAAATTTTTCATAAAACACTCACCACCAGCCATAGCGAAAACGGGCAGGGCGCACACCGCGCACAAAAAACACAAATAAAATCCAGGAAACTATTTCACACCGACACGGAATTCGTCGCCATATGACGCAACCGTTTGTCCGCCAATTGTGCATTTCAAATCGTCGAATCCATTTTCAATTTGATTTTTCTTGATAATATGACTGGTGATAACACCACCGACAGTTCCCAACACAACCCCCGCCACCGAATCAGACACCAAACGCGCGGTATTAAAATTACCCTCATCATTTTTCCAAACCGATGACCCAACAAACTTTTCAGAAATAAATTTATCCAAATCATCAAAAACCGTCGTCGATGTCGTCGTCCCAGATTCAGATTCGCCATTGTTCGATTCTGCTATATTACCTTGACCACCCCCAGAATTTTCATCCGTATCGGATTTTTCATTTTTATCAGCCGACTTTTTCCGACACCAACCCATGGAATTACCTTTTTTATCCTGCGCCAGTTCGTAATTTTCACCACAATCGGTTGCAGTGCAAACTTTATATCCTGAACGCCCCGCCGACACACAATGTCCCGCTGTGGCGTGGGACGGTAAATGTTCCGCATCACAATCGGCATCGGTTTCGCATACATAAAATTTATAATCCCCATCACATTCCCGTTGCCCAACACTACCACAAGTACAAATATACCCATCGGCAACAAAAAATTTGTCGCTAATTTTTTTAAAACTGCCATCAATTACCCGAAAATCTATACCATTATACTTAATTCCAGGGGTTAGATACGCATCAGGCATAATATCATAACAAGAAGTTACTTCCGCAACAAATTCGTCAAAGTTATATTCACAACCCCTGGTATCCCACTCACCGTTTTTGCATTCTATTATGCAAAAAGAAGGATACCTCCTCGTTTTATCCATCCTAGCAATGTTATCAAACAAAACTAAGTTAACACCATCACAACTTTCATCACACAAGTACCCATCAACCACGGTATCGGAAATCTTATCCTCGTCAAAATAAACAATGCCTGGCATGGGCAAAACATTATTCTTCAATAGTACCCTTTGTTTTTTACATTGACCCGCCCACGCATTTGTTGTACATACAGCAAACGCAATCATCACCGCAAATTTGTTAAACATCGACATTTTATTCTCTCTTGGTTTTCTGTAATTTTACCACAAATCGCAAATTCACACAATTGTTTTTTATAAACACACAAAAACATTGGGCAGGGCGGGTATAATCCCGCCCCATGAAACGGGGAATCATTCACACCGCAAACCGCCTGTATCGTCATACCGCCGTATCGGGCCGTCTTATCGTCATACCGGCGTTGTCCAAGCCCTAATGTCGTCATACCGCGGTATCGGGCCCCGCGAAACGCGGATGCGTTTTGTGGGTGATTTCGCGCGGTATCCAGTTGATACAAAGTATCAACCTGTGTCATTTGGCATAATTACGCAAGTTTGCTTTTGCAAACTGGATCCCGGCCTGCGCCGGGATGACGCGTGGTGGGGGTTAGTTTCCCCCCACAAGCATCACCCACAAAATTCCACAATTTCGTGGGGCAGGAAAGGGCGCAAGCACCCAAAACACCCCAATTTTGCCCAAAAACCCGCAGAAATCCGCCATTTTTTGCGATTTTTTCGCCAAAATAGGGCGATTTTCGCTATTTTTTCAACATTTTGCCAATTTTTACAATTTTTTTGCAACATACAATATTTTCAACCAAACACACGAACATATTGCCGTCAACAAATTACTTTAACAACATAAAGATTTACAAAAAATTTATAAATTTTCTTAAAAAAATTTCATAAAAAAATCTTTTACGATTTTTATATCGACACACACAACGAACCGCACTAAACACCCGGAAATCCGCCACAAATCGCACAAACCAAACCCGCCACCCAAAAACACAAAAATCGCCCTGCGCCCAGATTTCTGCGAAAAAATCACAATTTTACACAACAAAAAAAAGCCACCCCGACCAAACAAAAAATCATACAAAAATATCAATCGATTTTCATCGCCATGAACAATCAAAACCATATAAATATATGCCCAAAGCCCTGAAAATCGATTAAAAATTATTTGTGTTTACGAAAAAACACAAACCAAATAAACCACACAATCGGTGTAAATAAAACAAATAAAGCCAATCCCAGAAAAACATTATATTGATGCTGATTCATAATAAAATCCTTTGGAACAGGCACATTATAACAACAACAAGAACGCATTTCTAGTGTTATTATATAATCCGCCACCCGCACCCCCCTCGCAGTTACATACGAAACCGCAACCCCTTGCAGTTATATTATGCATGGTTTTGGCGTATGATCAACTCCTTGCGATTATATTATGTATAGTTGCTGTCGAATGAGCCTTGGCGAATAAGGCGCAGCTATACATAATATACATTATGCGCCTTTTGTAAATCGCAATTTGTCGTCATTCCCCACCATAAAACTACTCCCCCGACAACCAACCGCCCTATCCAAAAATACAAACAAAACACCGCGCAGAAAATTCCGCGCGGCATAATTTTTTTTCACCACATAAAATTATTTTTTTATTTTGGCGACTTTTTTAATTTTGCTGACACCAACACCCGCCAACTTGGTCAGGCTTTTAACGCCTTTTTCCAAATCACTGGCCTCTGCCCCGGCGGTTTTGACCGGTTCAACATCCGAACAGCAATATGGGCATTTTGTTGCCGCGTTGCTGATTGTGGATTGGCAATACGGACAAGCGTGTGTTGTGACCGGTTGTTTCGCACGCGCCTTGGCCGCGATACGCACAACCAAAAATACCGCAAACATGGTAATCAAGAAACTGATGATTGTGTTCAAGAACACACCGATATTGATTGTCGCATCCGTTCCCAACCCCAATGCGATTTTCCAATCAGAAAAATCAATTCCGCCGACCAAAACCCCAATTGGTGGCATCATAACATCTTTGACCAACGAATTGACCACCGATGTCATAACCGACCCAACGATAATACCAACCGCCATATCGATTGCATTACCACGATTTATAAAAGCCTTGAAATCTTTAACCATTCCCATTTTTTTATCCTTTTTTTGTTTGTTGTTCTTGTTTGTTTGTTTTTTCCAATTTCAATCCGTTTTCGTCACCATGCGCATTTTGATATCGTGCCAACGCACGCAACACCGCATTTAATGTTTTACGCAAACTTTCATCATGGGTTTCAACCATAATATCCGCCATCGCATATGTTTCATACCGTTCATTTATCAGTTGCGACAAAATCACACGACTGTCATTATTTAATAACTGGGGTCGAGTATGGCGAAAATTAGTCCGTTTTACCAATAAATCCAAATCAGCCTTTAACCAAATACTGATTGCGCGACGCATTACCATTTCGCGCACCGCCGGCGTGATAAATGCGCCCTCGCCCGTGGAAATAACCTTGACCCGGGGTTTCGTATCCAACAATCGTTCAATCACAGATGTTTCCGCGCGCCGAAATTCTTGTTCGCCATACATTGAAAAAATATCAACCACCGATGCACCCGCCGCCGCCTCGATTTCAGAATCAGAATCGACAAAATCTATACCCAAACTGCGCGCCAACGCGCGTCCGACCGAGGTTTTACCCGCCCCCATCAGTCCGACCATCACGATTGGTTTATCTAAAATTATTTTTGGTTTCCGTGTCATGAATTAAATCATACCATATTTTTTTATAAAATTTCAATCCATATTTGCCAACTGTTCCAATTGGTCCGCCGAAATCAACGCGTCAATCATTTCATCCAACGCATCACCACCCGCCAAAATATCATCCAATTTATATAATGTCAGTTTTATTCGATGGTCCGTCACCCGTTGTTCTGGGAAATTATAAGTCCTGATTTTCTCGCTGCGGTCACCTGACCCAACCATAGACCGCCTTGATGAATTACTTGCGTTTTGTTGTTCAAGTCTTTGTTTTTCGTATAATTTTGACCGCAACACCGCCATCGCAGACGCCTTGTTTTGGAATTGACTGCGTTCATTTTGGCATGTCACAACAATCCCCGACGGAAAATGAGTTATACGAATTGCACTGTCGGTTTTATTCACATGCTGACCACCCGCCCCAGAGGCACGAAACACATCAATACGAATATCTTTATCATCGATAACGACATCGATTTCTTTGGCCTCGGGCATAACGGCAACCGATGCCGCAGATGTATGGATTCGCCCACCTGCCTCGGTTTCTGGGACACGTTGAACACGATGAATCCCAGATTCGAATTTCATACGCGCGTATGCCCCAACACCGTCGATTTTGAACACAATTTCTTTATACCCATGCAGTGACGTTGGATTTTCTTCAATAATTTCTATTTTCCAACCCCGACGCAACGCATAAGATTTATATTGATTAAACAAATCACCCGCAAACAACGCAGATTCTTCGCCACCAACCCCGGCGCGAATTTCCATAATCACACTGTTATCATCCGCCGCATCGCGTGGCAACAACGCAATTTGCAATCGCCGTTCAATATCAGGCAATTTATGATTTAATTCAACCAATTGTTCGGTCGCAACATCACGCAATTCGGCATCATTTTGCATTTCACGCGCATCCGCGATACCTTGGACCGTTTGAAAATATTCAGAAATCAAAGGCAACAATTCCGCAACCCGCGAATATTCACGCGACAATTTCGACAATTCATCACCCGTAACCGTCCCAGAATTCATTTGCTCGGAAATTTCCGCCGCGCGTTTTTGTATATCACGCAGTTTGCCCTCGATAATCATTTTATGCCGCCTTTACCATTTTTATCGCATCACCAACCGATACAGATTCTTGATTCCCGGTTTGCATATTTTTCAACGCAACAACTTGATTTTTTGATTCATCGTCGCCGATTATCATACTGAATTTAGCCTTTATTTTATCTGCGTATTCAATTTGGTTTTTGAACTTTTTATCCGTGTCCAAATACGATACGGACGGAATTTGCGCATCCCGCAACGCATTTAACACACGCGACGCATACGCAACATTGTCCGCCCCCATGACCAAAACCGCAACATCAATCGGGTTTCCAAATCGCGATAAATCGATTTGGTTATTTTCCAACATTGCCGCAAAGATTCGTGAAAAACCAATTGCCGCCCCAACCCCGATTATTTTTGTCTTGGAAAATTTACCTGTCAAATCCGCATAGCGACCACCACCCGCCGCGGTTCCCAATTCTGGATGTTCACGCAATTTGAATTCAAACACCAATCCCGTATAATATGCCAAACCACGCGTAATAGACAAATCTATTTTTGCGTTTTTCACCCCCATATCGCGCAACACAACCATAAATTCATTTAATTCATTTATTGCCACATCCAAATTATCAGATTTGTTCACAAAATCCGAATAACCCTTTGTAAATACGGATTTTATAACATTTTCTTTGTCCATGTTATTTAATGTGTCACGCAACCCTTCGGCGAAATCATCATCGCCCATTTTATCGCGTTTGTCGATTAAAACGAACACATCTTTTTTTTGCCCCGCATTCATTTCCAACCAATCAAACAAAGCATCCCAAAACGGACGCGAACCAATTAAAACCTCGTTCGGGCCAATAATATCCGAAACCGAATCCAACGCCCGTCCAATCACAGAAATAATTTCCGCATCATAATTTGTGGACAAAGAATTTATGCCCATTATATCCAAATCCATTTGATAGAATTCACGATATCGCCCGCGTTGTGCGCGTTCACCACGATACCGCTTGGAAAATTGCGACGCCCGAAACGGGAACACCAAATCGTTCATATGCCCCGCAACGAAACGCGACAGTCCAACCGTTCCGTCATAACGCAACCCCATTTTGGTGTCACCCTTTTGGAACAAAAACATCTGGGTTTCGATTTCGTCCCAGTTATCTTTATCGGTTAAAACCTCGGCACGTTCAATCGCCGGCAAATCCAACATAGAAAACCCAGAAACACGCAAAACATTCAACATACGCGCCGCACAGATATCAAAAACACGCTGCTCGGCGGGTAATAATTCGATAAATCCAGATAAAGGTTTTGTTGGTTTCAAATCCATAACTTCCATCCTATGGTTAAAAATTCATACTGTTTGATACAAAAAAATTCAACAATGCTAATAACACGACGCCCATTGGGCGTGATGAAAAACATGACAAAAATATATTTTATTCATAATCATACTGCGATAATAGCAATAACCATCAACAATTTCAACTTAAAAATACCGATGCAACGATGCACCTTCTTTGGTCAGCCACCGTTTCGCGCGTTCGACACCAAATCCATACAGTTCTGATACCTGGTGCCAAAACGCCGGTGAATGGTCCATATGTTTTTTATGCGACAATTCATGCATAACAACATACCGCATAACATCCCGTGGTGCAAATGCGAGTCTCCACGAAAAAGACATTGTTCCTGTTGACGAACACGACCCCCAACGGGTGGTTGTATCACGCAATGCAATCTTGGCGGGCCAAAATTCCCGCGGTGTGGTTTTAATAATATTTTTAATTTCTTTTAATAATTCTGCCTTTATCACATCGCGCACACGTCGTTCAAACATATCCGCCCCGCCCCCGACATACATTGTCCATGTGCCATTATCGTTTAATTCTAATTTATTTGACCGCGCACCCGGCACATGCTTTAACAAAACGCGCCGATCTAAAAATTCTATTTCGTCCCCATCGTGCAAAGTACATTTTTCCGGCGCACGCGCAAATACCGATTCCACCCAACGGGATTTTGATTCCAAAAATTTAATCGCGCGTGCATCCGACACCATAAACGGTTTAGAAATATGAATTTCCATCACCGGACACACCTTGGGTCGCAATGTAATATTGCGCACACCGCGACGCGATTCTATAACCACAGGTATTTTCATACCGTTTGATGTTTCAAAAATATATTCTGACATTTCTATCTTACTATTTCATTTTTTTACAAATATCCCGCGCGACCGTATCGACATCCATACCCATTTCGCGCGAAACCACCGCACCATCGCCCGACATACCAAATCGATCGATGCCGCACACCGCATCGGCAAATTCGAACCACGGTGCCGACGCACCTGATTCTATCGCAACAACAAATCCGCGCAACATTTCTTTTTGGAATTTTACATTTGATTTTCTAAATCTTTCCACCGATGGCATAGACACAACCTGAACCGACGGGCCAATTTTATCCGCCACCGCCACCGCAAATGGCACATCCGAACCAGTTGAAATAATCGTCAAACGCACCCTGTGTGATTTTGCCGGACGAATAATATACGCACCATTGGACATATCCACACCACGCGGTGTTTTAATTTGCGCAAATTTTTGCCGCGATAAAATAATCGCAGACGGCCGCACCGTATCCATCAACGCCGATTGCCAGGCCCACGCAACCTCAGGCCCATTACATGGTCTGAACACATTTAATCCCGGAATCAAACGCAGGGATGCCAACTGTTCAATCGGTTGATGCGTGGGGCCATCTTCGCCAACCGCAACACTGTCATGACTGAATATATAAATCACAGGCAACTTGGACATTGCCGCAATTCTAATCGCCGGACGCATATAATCCGAAAACACCAAAAATGTCGAACCATACGGGCGCACACCACCCGCAACCAATCCGTTCATAATCGCCGACATACCAAATTCACGCACACCATAATTTATATAGTTTCCTGAAAAATCATTGGCACATATATCACGCGAATGCGCAACACGTGCACCGGTATTTTTTCCCAAATCCGCACTGCCCCCGACAATATTCGCACCCGCCGCCAACAACATATCCAAATAACGCGCCGACAATTCCCGCGTTGACGCCATATATTCATCTGATTCGAACCGCGGATTTGGAACAATCGTATGTGTTTTTTGTATATTCGCCCGAACAGTGCCGGCGGCAACCTGACCCCAGGCAGCCTCGCCCCGTCCAGAAACATATTGCCGCACCAATTTCATAATTTCACGTGCATCTATACCCAATCCATGCGCGGCGGCGGTTCCCTGGACAGACGACCCCGCACCTAACACAGTTTTCACCTGGATAAACACCGGAACACGCGCGCGTTTTGCATCAACCAAAGACTTATTCAATCGGTCAAAATCGTCCGCCGCAACATCATTTACCACACGCCACCCCGCCGCACGTACCGCGCCGGGAATATCAATCGCCGTTTGCGCCACACCATCAATCGTAATTCCATTATCATCCCACAATAACACCAAATTATCCAATCCCATACGCCCCGCAAACGCAATAGATTCGGCGGCGACACCTTCGGATAAATCACCATCTGAACACAAACAATAAACCCGCGCACCGGTGCCACGAATTTTTTCCGCCAACGCCAGCCCAACGGCATTTGCAACACCCTGGCCTAGCGGCCCCGTTGTGGCGTCCACACCGTCTATACCAATTTCTGGGTGTCCCGGCAAACCACCAATTTTCCGAAAAAATTCCAAATCACCAACATTATATCCCGCCAATTTCAACACAGCATATAACATCGCACTGCCATGCCCGGCGGACAAAACAAAACGATCCAGACCCGGTCTTAAAAAATTTGCAAAAACCGTTGTAATTATACCCGACGCGCCCAAAATAATACCGACATGTCCACTGTTTGCGCACGCCACCGCATGCAACGCCAACGCCCGCACTGCATTTGACATTTCGATTAAATCATTGGAATTAAACCTCATAATATGATATTATAGCATAAAATAAAGGTTAGTAAAATGATAAAAATTTGGACAGACGGTTCTTGTTTAGGCAACCCCGGACCCGGCGGGTGGGCATTTGTTGCAACCGATGGGACAAATATCGCTGAACGCAACGGTGGTGAAAAAAACACAACAAATAATCGTATGGAATTGATGGCGGTAATTTCCGCGCTGAACGCGGCAAAAAAACACGACACTGTTGAAATCCACACCGACAGTCAATATGTCAAAAACGGAATGCAAACATGGATAAAAAATTGGAAGTCTCGCGGATGGCGCACGGCGGACAAAAAACCTGTTAAAAACCAAGATTTATGGATGCAACTGGATGAATTGGCATCGCGGGTAAAAATTCATTGGGTATGGGTGCGTGGCCATAATGGCGAAGAATTCAACGAACGTTGTGATGAATTGGCACGTGGCTATGCCGAAAAATTAAAGTGATTTTTTGCACACAAAAACACAAGTTTTTCTTGATTTTGCGAAATATTTACTATAAAATACACCTGATTTTCGCGGGTGGGCGCCTAAATCATCCGATAAACCCCACAAGTCCTTTGCAATTATTCATAAATATTTGATGCAAACGGCAAACTTTGTTTAATTCTAAATATGAAAGATTTATCCAAAGGTTTATTTAATCCGGTGGCAAACGAAGATTTCGTTGCCATGTTCGACAAAAATTATGGCACCCAGGAAACATTACAGGGTTTCGCAACCAAGGGCACCGTCAAAGATATTCGCGGTGATTTCGTTTTGGTTGATGTTGGCCTGAAATCCGAGGGTCGCGTCCCATTAAAAGAATTCGGTGCATCTGTCCCCGCCGTTGGCGACATTATCGATGTATTCGTTGAAAGATACGAATCCCGCGAGGGTACCGCGGTTCTGTCCTATGCCAAGGCTCGCGCCGAAAAGGCATGGAAAGATTTGGAAAAAATTGTTGCATCTGGCGAAGATCCAACCGGCACAATTATCGATGTTGTTCGCGGTGGTTATACCGTTGACATCAATGGTGTATTTGCATTTATGCCATCATCACAAATTGATCACAAACCGGTTCGCGATGCAAAATCTATGATTGGTTTGACGGACAAATTCCGCGTCTTAAAAATGGATGCATTACGCACAAACGCAATTGTTTCCCGTCGTGCAATCCAATCTGATACAATCGCCGCCCAACAAAAAGAGGCGATGAAAAACATCACCCTGGGCGCGGTTCTCGAAGGCACGGTCAAAAACATCACTGATTACGGTGTGTTTGTTGATTTGGGCGGAATTGACGGTTTGTTGCATGTGACCGACCTGTCATGGAAACGCGTCAATCATCCACGCGAATTGGTGCATGTTGGCGATAAAATCAAGGTCAAAGTTATCCAATTCGACCCAGAATCACATCGTATTTCATTGGGCGCAAAACAATTGGAAGAAGACCCATGGGAAACCGCCAGTCGCGCATTCAATGTTGGCGACACTGTATCCGGTCGCGTTGCATCCCTGACCGATTACGGTGCATTTATTGATTTGGGCAATAATATCGAAGGCCTGGTTCACATGTCTGAATTGTCATGGACAAACAAAAACATCCACCCCAGCAAGGTTTTAACCGTGGGTCAAGATGTCAATGTTATGGTTTTGGATATTGACCAAGAAAAACGCCGTATTTCATTGGGATACAAACAATTGCAACCAAACCCATGGAAACAATTTGCCGAAACACACAATGTTGGCGATATTGTGACCGGTCCAATTAAAAATACAACTGAATTTGGTCTGTTTGTTGCATTGACACCTGAATTGGACGGTATGGTTCACATATCCGACCTGTCTTGGAATAAATTGGACGAAGAAGAATTGAAAAAATTCGTCCGTGGCCAAGAAGTGACTGCAAAAATTTTGGACATCAATCCGGACAAAGAACGCGTCACATTGGGTATCAAACAATTGACCGAAAGTGCCGAAAACAACGCAATTTCTATCAAGAAAGGCGCGGTTGTATCGGGAACGGTATCTGAAATCACACCTGATGAATTGATTGTGACATTGGCGGGCGATGCACGCGGTATTATCCGTCGCACTGACCTGTCGCGTGAAAAATCGGAACAAGATACATCAAAATATCATGTTGGCGACACAGTCGAAGCATCGGTTGTATCCGTCGAAGACAACACTGTTAAATTGTCAATCCGTCACTTGCAGGTGACATTGGAAAAACAAGCGGTCAAAGAATTCGCGAACGAGGCCGATTCCGGCTCTGTTCTGGGCGATATTTTGGGCGCGGCAATTGAAAACAGCAAAAAATAAAAACCAATGGGGACCAAATGGTCCCCTTTTTAATTCCAAAAATAATACAAAGGTATTTTATATGGTAACCGACTTCACAGAAATAAAAGGCGAAAAATATTATTTTGACCCAAAACGCAATATTTGGGTGAACGGCAATCCCGGAATAATGACGATATCGGTTGACAAAGATTCTGCTAAAACACATATTTATATTGGCAATCACCCAGTTGACCAACACAACTATAATTTTATCGGCAAAGATATTACCGACGGCAATATAGGATACGGGCTAAATTGTTTATGCGATGCAATACAACGTATACGAAACAAACAACATATTGAAATTGAATGTTGTGTGGCAGTTGTTCCAAATTTTTACAAAGTTGGCACATTGATAAAACATCCGCAAATAATAACCGATGCAAAAACAACAATCCCCAATCCAGAAACAAAATGTGCGATATTGGTTCGTATTCCGCATTTTATTTGGCATTACGCATTTTGTTATGACAATGTTCCTATTCCACAACGTGCAGAATTAAATACCAAATGTTGTGGGTGGCGCGCATGCGAATATACATATGATAATTTCTCAAATTTTTGGCCAAACGGACAAAGACGGCATTATTTATCGCAACATGCGGCATTACTGCGCCAATCACAAAAAACAAAGTAAAAAATCCCACGACCGTGGGATTTTTTTATTCCGTGGTTATCGCAAATCTTTTTCATCGCGACAGAGTATCAGCACAACCGGACAAAAAAATGGCAATGCAACCTGCGACGGGGTGGTATTCCCCTCCCATCGGGCCCCACCGCGGCGCATCCATAGCGACGGGTGGGTGGTGCCTGGGGAGGGGAACCCGCAGGCTGACGGGGGTATCTCACCCCCGGGCGTCCCCTTCTTTCCCAAAGAAGGTGAATATCCAAGTGCGACCACCACACCTTTCGTCATCCCGGCGCAGGCCG
>DFGC01000001.1:15258-15544 GCA_002371155.1 Alphaproteobacteria bacterium UBA3760
CGCCATTCCCCGTCTTTTACCGCCCCCGCGGAAAAGAAGGGGTGGATTGTGAGCAAAGCGAACAAGACGGGGCAGTTCAGTATAATCGCAACCACACCAGATATTCGAACATTTCACCCTCCCCGTCGCTGCGCGCCACCCCTCCTGTGGAGGGGAATATGGCTGCTTTTCCAACCCCGCCCTTGCGGCGGGGTCGCAGAGCGCAAACATTTGTTTAGCGCGATGCGGGGGCGGGTATTCCTCCACAAAGGGGCGGAATCATCGGCATTATTACGCAAGTTTGCTT
>DFGC01000015.1:0-5847 GCA_002371155.1 Alphaproteobacteria bacterium UBA3760
GGATTGTGAGCAAAGCGAACAAGACGGGGCAGTTTAATATAATCACAACCACACCGCTCGTCATCCCACCTTTCTTCTTATCGTCATCCCGGCGCAGGCCGGGATCCAGTTGACGACATTTGTCGTCAACCTGTGTCATTTAGCATAATTACGCAAGTTTTGCGTTCCGCAAAACTGGATACCGCCCTACGGCGGTATGACGACAGCGCGCCATTCCCCGTCTTTTACCGCCCCCGCGGAAAAGAAGGGGTGGATTGTGAGCAAAGCGAACAAGACGGGGCAGTTCAGTATAATCACAACCACACCAGATATTCGAACATTTCACAACTACCCCACCGTCTACGACGGTCCCCCCCTTCTTTCATAAAGAAGGGGAATATCCAAGTGCGACCGCACCCACCTATACCGCCATGATGAAAATCTTGGCGCGGTTCGCCGCCGCAATCACCGCGTCTTTATCAATAACAAAGCATGTTTTCGCGTTCACAATTATTCCACGCAAATGCGCCGCCGCAACCGCATTCACCGTATCAACACCAATCGCCGGTATATCAATTCGTAAATCTTGGCCCGGTTTTGTCATCTTGGCAAAGACCCCACCCGACCGACGACGATTTTTTCGCATTTCAACAACACGTTCCAACATTCGCGCGGTGCCTTCGGCGGCCTCGACCGCGATAACCTGTTTATCAACGACAACCGATGCGCCGATGTCTTGTTCGCCAATCGTATGCGAAACATCAATCGCACGCTTTATATTCGCCATGTCATTACGCGTCGGACGCGTCCGCGTTTGAATCCCGCTGTGTTCAAATGTCAAACCTGGTGCGACATCTTGTGCCGCAACAATTTCATATCCGCGTTTTTCCAACGCCTTGGTAAATGCAACCGCCATTGAATCATACCCCCGTTGATGTTTAATCACACTCAATAACACACCCATTGACCATAAATCCGGCCGAATATCAGATAAATTTACATGCCCCAACGCACCAACAAATAACAATTTGCGAATACCACGACGACGACATTCGCGCGCCGCACGCCCCGCCCCGCCCAGGCGGATTACCAAATCTGGATTTAATTTCGGGTCGTAAAAATTTTTCAGCCCCACAACATACACGTCCCATCCATCGCGTCGCAACGCATCACGCGTCAAAAACGGCAACGACAGCGCACCCGCAAACAATGCAATTTTTTTATCTGAATTCTTCATATTTTATATGATATGCACAAAACAACTTGGAATCAACAGAAATTATGTTAAACTGAAACCAAAAATAACATCGGGGGTTATATGTCAAAATGTCCATTGTTTGGTATATGTGGCGGGTGCAAATACGATTTTTCTGCGCCGGATTATCATGCAAAAAAATCTGAAACATTACCCAAAATCGAAAATATAGATGCACCAATTTGGGGCGCGCCACACACCCGTCGCCGCGCAGATTTCGCCGCCGCACCGGGTTATTTCGGTTTTTATAAAAATCAATCGCATGATATTGTAAATATTACAAATTGTCCGAACTTGGTCGATGATATAAATAATATTTTGCCATATATTGCAAAATTGCCTTGGGCGGGCGACGCGTCTGTTTTAATCACAAAATGCGAAAACGGAATCGTCGTAAATGTGTCCAGCAATGTTCCATATTTTTCCCCAGAATTCCGCGAATCCGTGCAAAAATTACCACACGAAATAATTCGATTCACATGGGGCGATAAAATCGTGCGCGCCACCGCCACACCACAAATCGCATTCGATGATAAAATCGTCAATTTCCCAGACAATTCTTTCCTGCAACCATCGCAATCAACGGAAAAAATCATGCGTGATTTGGTTGTGGAATCTGTCCGCCCGGCGCGGCGCGTCGCCGATTTATTCTGTGGTATTGGAAATTTTTCCTATGCCACACACGCCACCGGATTCGATATAGCCGGACCATTCCAAAATCGCGATTTGTTCAATCACCCAATCGGCGCAAAACAATTAAACCAATTTGACGCAGTTATCATGGACCCACCACGCGCCGGCGCATTGGCGCAAAGCAAAGAAATCGCAAAATCATCCGTTGCGCGCGTGGTGTATGTTTCTTGCAATCCGGCAACATGGATGCGCGACGCAAAAATATTGACCGGCACGGGATATAAAATTACCCGCATAATTCCAGTTGACCAATTTGTCGGCGCCGCACATTGGGAAATTTTTTCTGTATTCGAAAAAAATATTTAGTGTTGCATATGCTTGGTAAAATCGCACATATCTGTATCCGTCGCAGATAAAATTTTCGCGATACTGTTGCTGGACGGCCAACGCGGTTGCCCACAACGCGACCACCGTTTGCTTTTGTTAAAAGTCGTCGCGTCCAAACCACTGCATTTTGCCAATCCCGAACAAGACATTCCATGTTCCATCGCAAATTTTTCAATCGCCCGCCATACTTCTTCGTGTGTCATAGTAAGATTCCTCCAATTTTTAATCGCGCCGCCACAAAATATATTTATTTATAGGAAAATTCATCAATCTGTCGAAAAAACCAAAAATTTAGAAAAAAAATTCATACAACTGTTTCATAAATAATTTTATTCCACCACCCCACCCCCGCGCAAGATGTCTGATTTCCCAGGATTTTAGCCATAAAAATTTAACAAAAAAATTTTTTGACAAAATTACTTGACAAACCAAATAAAATGTATTACATTACGATTCGTCAAAAGGATTAATCCGTTTGATTTCGATGACAATGTCGTCGGATTGGGGCCCTGGGGATTCAGACTCCCTCCTACATTCTCTCTCCTCTGGACCTTGGGACCCCAAACATTTTTAACCAGTTTAGAATGCCCGTTTCTTTTTCTCCTTTCCTTCCTTTCTGGGCATTCGAAAATACCGCCGGCAACGGCGATATTTTTTTGTATAAAATCAGACTTGAAAAACGCGCAAAATTCTATTAAAATGAACGCAACATTGCGCCCATGGCTCAATTGGATAGAGCAACAGATTTCTAATCTGTGGGTTGCAGGTTCGAGTCCTGCTGGGCGCGCCATAAATAAAAAACCGACCCCAACGGTCGGGTTTTTGTTTATCGTGTGTCCCCGCGGACGAGAACACAGGTTCGGAGCCGAAAGTTGATGAAAACAAGCCACCGGCGCAGTTTGAATCTTACGTGGCGAAAGGGGCCCAACACATCGTGTTGGGAATTTACAGTCCTGCTGGGCGCGCCATAAATAAAAAACCGACCCCAACGGTCGGGTTTTTGTTTATCGTGTGTCCCAGTTGGACGAGAACACAGGTTCGGAGCCGAAAGTTGATGAAAACAAGCCAACGGCGCAGTTTGAATCTTACGTGGCGAAAGGGGCCCAACACATCGTGTTGGGAATTTACAGTCCTGCTGGGCGCGCCAAGATTTTCCCATTTTTTGTTGATTTTTGAGCGGTTTTATGGTATAATATTTCTCGATTTATGGCGCATTGTTGCGCCGTTTTTTATTGCCCGCAATATCACCCACAAAATTTTGCAATTTTGCGGGGCCCGATGTGCGGGCTTTTTTTTATTTAACACAAGGAGATTTTATGAAAACACCAAATTTTTTACGTAATCTATTGCAATCAAATAATTACTGAGAGGGTTTGGCACAGCGAAGATGATGAACGAATTTGCGATGATTGTGTATCACACGATGACGAAGTATTCGAAGACAAAGACGATATTCCAGAAATTCCCGTGCATCCTAACTGTCGTTGTTGGGTTGAAGAAGTAAAGTTAGATGACGATGACAGACCAATTTCCAGCAAACTGTACAAAGGGCAGAAACCAGAGAATAAAACAGATAAAAATGAGACACAAGACATGAAAATGAGTGACGATACTAAAAAATTCGACCAAGCATATAATAATTTGAAAGAACGCGAAGGCGGATATACAACCGGCAAAAACCAGAAAAAAGATGAACCAACCAACATGGGTATAAAACAAAGTACTTTGGATAGATATTCTGCGAAATACCCAGATAAAAATTTTCCGCAGGATGTAAAAGATTTAAAAGAATACCAAGCAAAAGAGATATATAAGAGCGAATACTGGGATAATACAAGAATACCGCAAATAGAAAATGATAGAATACGTAACGCGGTATTTGATATGAACGTTATGGGTGGCGCAGGAAAAGTTGTCCAGAGAGCAATAAACTCTTTCTCTGATGCAAATTTAAAAGTTGATGGCGTCATAGGCAAAGAAACAATCAAAGCTATAAATTCGATTCCAGACACAAAGATTGAAGAATTTATGTCAACAATCAAGTCTGAAAGAATTGACTATTTACGAAATACGCGAAACTGGGAAACTGCGAAAAACGGATGGACAAGTCGTACAAATAGATATTGATTTCTTTGTATATATCCTGCAATAATAGGTGTATGAAAAAGTTAGTGGTTGTATTATTATTGCTGGTCCCAATGGTTGCTGTTGCCGATAGGCGTAGTGATTTTGTTAATAAAATACTTGAATATGAAAACACACAAATCGACAATAATGCCGCACAAATAAATGCGTATGGTGTAAATCAAGAAAAATTGGATATGTATCGGGCTGCGCACCCACGCTATAATTTCCCCAAAAATATAAAAGATTTAAATGAAAAACAAGCAAAACAAATTCTGTCTTATTTCTGGGACAATTACAGGTTTGGCGATTATAAGTATGATGAAATTCAAGAAAAAGTTTGGGATATGATGATTCATATGTCTATGTCTGATTTAGAAAAACAAATCAACGAATGTATTCGTAAATACTATAAATTTGATGCCGGTTTTTATGCGCCTTTTGGTTCGGTTGCTTCTGTTAGTTTATTAAATGGCATGGCACCAAAACATATCCCTGATTTTTATTTGATATTAAACGAAGTCAAATACTGATATGACAAAGATATTTACAATTGGTTTCAGTGGTAAAAAAGCCCAGACGCCTTTCTGGATGTGTTGAACGCGGCACGCATAAGTTGCGTGTGGGATATTCGGCATTATTACGCAAGTTTTGCGGAACGCAAAACTGGATACCGCGCGAAATCACCCACCCGTCGCATGTTGCGCCGCGGCGGGGCCCGATACCGCGGTATGACGACAGCGCGCCATTCCCCGTCTTTTACCGCCCCCGCGGAAAAGAAGGGGTGGATTGTGAGCAAAGCGAACAAGACGGGGCAGTTCAGTATAATCACGACCACACCAGATGTTCGAACATTTCACAACTACCCCACCGTCTACGACGGTCCCCCCCTTGTTTCGCTCGGGCTTGTCGCCCTGTGCGGCACTCCTGACGATTTTGCTTTGCAAAATCTACTCGTAGTCATAAAGAAGGGGAATATCCAAGTGCGACCACCACACCACGCGTCATCCCGGCGTTTTGTCGCGTCATCGCGGCTTTCTTTCTTTCGTCATCCCGGCGCAGGCCGGGATCCAGTTTTGCGTTCCGCAAAACTTGCGTTATTTTGCTTTATTACACAGGTTGATACTGCGTATCAACTGGATACCGCCCTTCGGCGGTATGACGACAGCGGGGCCAGATACCGCGGTATGACGACATTTGGGTTTGATGACGCAAGATGCTATTTTAATTTGGGCGGCACATCACCGCATTGCCATTGCCAATTGACCAATATGCGGATTTATATGGTGTTGAAACCTCGGTCATGTTTTGGGGACATGCGGTCGCCATACCGGTTGCACCACCAAATATAGATGACATAAAAGCGCTCGCATCTGGACTGTTATTTTGGATTAGGCCCGCAAATGTTGATTCCGGGATATATCCGGTCAGATTTGAACAACCGGCAAATGTGTCGTGAAACATATGCT
>DFGC01000015.1:6028-21026 GCA_002371155.1 Alphaproteobacteria bacterium UBA3760
TGTGATTTGGGTGCCCGCAAATGTGCCGGAAAACATATAATCCGCCGCACCCGTCACACCACTAAATAAATCTTCCGGTATTGATGTGATTTTGGTGCCGGCAAATGTGCCAGGAAATTTTGGTTGTTGTCCCTCACCATTTCCCAACGTTGGAAATATTGCACCCAAACACCCATCAATCGATGCAATTTGTGATTTGTTTCTAAAATAAAGGACCCCTTGCGTCGAATATCCATTGGCGCGTCCGGTAATTTTTACCGTTTTTGGCCCCGCGTTGCTGTATGAATGGCTGTATGTTTCGGATGTTGTGTTGGTGCGTTCGATAACCTGGGGCGTGGTGCCGTCGCCCCAATCAACCGTAAATGTCCCAGTTGGGGTTAAATCAAACGATACACTGTCGCCCGCATTTAATGCGGTTGTTGTGAACGAAAAATAATCCGGCACATTTGACGATGATTCCACCGCGTCCGCACCGGCAATTTCATACCAATTTTCCGCCCCCGTTGGGTCCGTCACCAACAGGCAATTTTTACCCGCGGGACATGTTGCATTTGGGCGTGTTTGCTTTTCCACCGCCAGTTTCGATACATTGACCGCGTTCGTTTGCATTTGCGTTATCAAATCGTTTATCACCGTGCGCGCCGCGTCCAAATCTGTTTCCACCTGGGTAAATTGTTGTTCATTATACCGCGTCGTTGCGATTTTGATTTCGTCCGCCGCGTGTGCGGGCGCAAACGCGAATACGCACGCAACAGTCGCCAACACTAATTTTAACGAATCAAAAAGACGTAATTTCATCACCAATTTCCTTTCCTGCGCAGACATCTTAATTTTCGACGGCATCGGCACCAACAATAGTCACCGGTTGCCACACACGCGATTTTTCACCCGCGGTATCACCATCCGAAACCAACAACATATACAATCCATTATCAATCGGTCCATCGGGCAACGCCAAATTATTTAATGTCGTGTTTATGTTGTTTTCAATCGTGCGCGCCAAATTATCAATATATGTTTTGTTATAATAATTCTTGGTCAAATATGAATGTTTCACATACAACGGCAATTCAACCGCGGTCAAATCCAATGTATGCCAAATTTCAACCTGGTTACCATTTTCATCGGTTTCATATTCATCCAAATACCGCCATTGTAATTTGCCATCAAACACGCGCAATTCTGATGTCCGGGCATTACCCGCCTCGATAGACAAATATTTTTTCAATTCAACCATATCGACCGCGATTTCACCCGTTTGCTGATTCAACAATATGTATCCACCCTCGGTCGGGGTCAATCTAATTTGCTTGCCCGCCAATTCATTATCGATACGATTTATAACCAAATTAAAATCACGCTTGGTCACATAATCATCCAATATCACGTTCAAATCATAAACATCAGTCCATTTTTTAACTGTCGTTTCCGCGCCGGTTTCTGGATCTGTTTCAAATTCATCCAAATACCGCCACTGCAAAATGCCATCTTTGACGCGAATTTCAGATGTTCGGGCATTTTTAATCCCCAACGCCTCTTTCAATTCATTAAATTTAATACCAATCGTTTCACCACCTTCGACCGGGGTCAACGCGATAAAACCGTTTTCCGCCTCGCTAAGTTTTACCTGCTTGGTACTCAAACCATTATCAACATATGTCTTGGTGGCATAATTTTCCAATTCGGTGGTCAATTTGTTATTTGTCACATAATTATTCAATGTTTCCTGTAAAGAATTATTTGTGACATAATTCGCCAATTTACCATCAATTAAATCACCAATACTGATGTCCACATCGGTCCATTTTTTGGTTGTGCCGTCTTGTTCGAACGCATTAACATACCGCCAGCGCAACACACCCGCCGATGTAATTTCCATTTCAATATCGACCTGGGCATCTGGGATATTCAATGCGCGCCGCAAATCATCAAATTTGATTCCGATTTCGTCATCAACTATTTCCAAAAACCCGTTTTCGGATGCGGTCAATGTGCCCTGCAATCCGATTATTTCAGATTTTTTGACATAGTTTTTCAACACATCAACCTGGACATAATTATCCAAACTTTGTTGCAACAATGCCGCAATATCCGCAGTATTCCATTTTTTGGTCACGCCATCACTTTCGAATTCATCCAAATACCGCCATTGTAATTTGCCATCTTGGGTGTATCGAATTTCGGTTGTGCGTGCACTGGTTATACCCAACGCCTCTTTCAATTCATTAAAACGAATACCGATTGTGCCTGCATCTTGATTTATTTCGATAAAACCATTATCCGCCTCGGTCAAAATGCCTTGTTTGCCCGCCAAAGCCTGGTTGATAGAAATATTATTTTCTGCCAAATCATATTCGTTCAAAATTTTACCTAAATCAACGACCAATTTTTTCGTGCTATCACACGCCGTTCCCGCCTCGTTCGCATAGCACCACCACAACTTATAATCTTCATCGATTTCGGTTATAATATCTTTATCGGTTCCCAACACCTGTTTCAAATCATTTTTCAACAGATTGATATTGATAGAAATAATATTATTATCCGGTCCTGTAATATCAATATATTCACTGTCGCCAACAATCAAAGTATTTTGCTTGCCATCTTTTAATCGTTCGATTTGCTCGCGCAAGTCATCTAATTCAGCCTGCAATTCGTCTGTATTTATCCCCGGTGTTGGTTGCGTTGTTCCGCCACCACCCGACGATGGTACGGGTCGCGTTGAATGTGATAAATTCAGATATTTTCCAATCGACAAACGCGCCGATGGTGATGCCGACGGATTTACAACAACACTGTTTGTCGATGCCGGCCCAGAACTATTTGACATCAATCCAGAATACGATTGCGACGCAGTATTATTCGACCCAGATACAGACGGCGAAAAACGCACCGATGATGCACGCGATGTCACCGCACCCGATGAATTCCCAGAATTTACCGTTCCACCCGTCGTTGCATCTGGTGACGCGGCAACAACCGTTTTACCATTTGTTCCCAACATACGCACAGACGATGCCGCAAACGCCGCCCCGCCCAGCATGCAAACAACACTGGTTAAAACAAATGAATAAAATCCTGACCGATACTTCATTCTCTCTCTATACCCTTATCCATCAGAAATAAAACCGCACCCCGACAGATAACGCATTTTCAATCACGATACCCGTTTTAACATTCAGACTGTATAATTCGTCGGTTCCGACATATTGGTCCCACAAAAACGCATTTGTTAAATCCGGCCCACGAAATCCAGACAACCGATATTTGAAATCAACATACGCGTTATCTGCGACATGTGCAGAATACCCGACCATCGCGCCAACCTTGACCGATAAAGCGTTTTTGGAATATTCCTTGTTTTCGAACAAATCCCCATCCAATTTAACCTCGGGCTTTGCCAACCCCAGGCCCGCACCCAAAAACACACCTGAATCGAAATCATAATACACATTCGCCATCACATACGGTGCCGACAACGAATATTTTGCAATTTCATCTGAATCAGAAAATTCCGAAGATATTCCAACCTCGACATCGGCGCGCATTCCTGACTCAAACTGTTTTCCAATTGCAACCGAACCACCAAACACAGATTCAAACGAATAATCGTCATTATCAAACGAAATATTCGTCCCACTGTAATCAGATTCGTATTCCGTTCCCCACGACCACATATTCATCGCAACATTTGCCGACAAATACCATTCGTGTTCTGGTTTAACCGACGAGGATGTCCGTTGAAAATTATTGGATTGCACATAGTTTTGTTGCACCGGATATTGCGGCTGTTGCGCCGCACAACACGACAAACACGCACATGGACGCGTTGGTGTATATGCGATACTGGCCAATGCCGCACCCGGCACAAAACCGACCAAAATCGCACCATATAAAAACCTGCTATAAAACATAATCTGATACCACTTTATAAAACAATTTTATCATAAAAATATCCATTTGCCAAATTATAAAACCACAAAAAATGAAATATTTTTAATATTTGACCAATCTGTTATTTTTTTCTAAGATAACAAATGCAATGGAAGAAAAGAAATCGACAATATCACTGACAAATGTATCGGCGTGCTATGAAAATGGCGCGGATGTCTTGACCGATGTATCATTTAATATCACCGGTGGCGCAATTTATTTTTTAACCGGGGCATCTGGTGCGGGAAAAACAACATTATTACGATTGATTTATCAACTGCACAAACCAAAAACCGGACAAATAAAATTATTCGGCAAAACGACAAATGATATGTCGCGTGATGAAATCACCGACATCCGTAAAAAAATGGCTATTGTTTTCCAAGAATATTCGTTATTGTCGCATTTATCCGTGTTTGACAACGTCGCATTACCCCTGCGCGTCCGCAATATGCCCGAGGCCAAGGTTCGCACCATCGTGCCCAAGGTTTTGGATTGGGTCGGTCTGGGCAAATACGCCGACGAAAAACCATTGGCACTCAGCGGTGGTCAACAACAACGCGTATCGGTTGCGCGTGCAATTATTGTCCAACCATCTATTTTGTTGGCGGACGAACCGACGGGAAATCTGGACGATGACAACACATCACGTTTAATGGATTTGTTTATTCAAATGAATAAAATGTTCGGAACAACAATTATTTTGGCAACACACAGTCGCCGTTTAATCGACACATATAAATTTCCGGTGATACACATTGAAAATCATCATGTGAACTTTATCACCGCAAAAACGGCATCGCAACACACGCCGGCACCTGAAAAAAAGATGTGGCGTGGACCCGCCCCAAAAAATTATTTTAATGAACTATCAAAACAATTTGACGAAATCGGAAAAATATAATGAAACAAAAACCTGTTGTTTTTTCATTGATACGCGAACAGAGCACGTTTATGACGGCAATTATGTCGGTGCTGACATTTTTATCGGTTTTGACATTGGGAATTGCATTGATGATTGGCACTGGCGCGGTGCGTATGAATACGAATTGGGATTTATATGCAACAATTCAGACAACCGATTCGAATGACGCACCAAAAATTCGCGAAATTCTGGAAAAAAATAAAAAAATAATCACATCATCTAATGAAATCAGCGATTCGGAAATGATGCACCTAATGTCGCCATGGGTATCGGGGGGCTCGGCATTACAAAAATACCTGCCCAAAATGTGGGAGGTTAAATTTTCATCTGCCACAGATTTGAAATCGGTCCAGGCACAAATAACACCATACGCAAAATTTTTAACACATACCAGCGCACTGTCCAAACCGATTCGCGCGGGGTGGTATTTAATTGCAATTTGCGCATTGGTTTTAATGGTGGCATTGACATCTATAACCATATGCGTCACATACATTGCACACAATACAGCGATGTTGCATAAACGCGAATTAGAAATATTAAATCAAATCGGGGCCAGCGATTCGTTCGTCGCCCGCCAGATGCAGGTTATCGTTGCACGAATTTGCACACGTGCGACAATATTCGGATTTTTATTTGCGTTGCCATTTTTATTTTTAATTATTGCGGCGGCACACTCGGCGGGCGTTGGCATGTTCGCAATGATTGGATTAAACACATTTGGATGGGTATTACTGTTTTTAATGCCAATCTTTATAACAATTTTTGCAACATATATAACAAAACACACAACCAAAAGAATCCTGAAAAACAGTTAAAGAAATGAAAATCATAACACCATCTATTTTAATATTGGGATTTTTTGTCTTGGGCGGGATGATATTCAAATTGACATCGCCAATTCGTTGCGGTCCAATTTTACCAAACGATAATGTATTTGTTTTAACGGGTGATGCGCGTCGCGTTCCATTTGCAATGCGCCAAACAAAAATGTATCCATCTGCAAAGATTCACATAATTGGTGCCGGTGGTCATAAATTTGATACCAACGGTCGCCATATCGCAATGGAAACAAAATCAAAATCGACATATCAAAACGCATTGGCGATAAAAAAGATTGTTAACCAAAAACACATTGACCGTATTGTTATCATCACAACCGAAGAACACATGAAACGCGCAACGCATTTAATACATCATGAAATACCCGATGTTGAATTGATAACATGTTCGGCACCATTGATTGAAATGCCGGCATCACAACGACTGCAACGATGGACGGTTGAATATATAAAATACCTGGTCACATTATTTGGTATCAAGGAAGGATAAAATGTTAAAAACAATAATTTTCAAATTTATACTTGGGGTTTATTTTGTTTTATGTTCGCCCATATTGTTCATCAGTTTGATATCAAAAAAACTGTGTTTATTTGTCGTGCACATGGAAACACGCGGTGTATTATTTCTGGCACGCATAATATGCAATATAAAATATCGGGTTCATTACCCATCTGAATACGAAAACGGGATTCCAAACCGCCCGAACACAAACACGCGCCTGGATGGCAAGGCAATCGTCGCCGCAAAACACATGTCAATCTTAGAGGTTGCTATATTGGTATTACATGTTCCGCACTCATTTTTCATAGTCAAACGCGAATTGATGTGGATACCGATTTACGGATGGGCATTTTGGCGAATTGGATTATTGCCGGTGAATCGCAAACGCGGTCATACAAATATGCGCAAAATGGCCGATACGGTTGCAAAAAAAATTATGAACGGCGGAACACTGATTATATTTCCCGAAGGCACGCGCGTAAAACCCGGCGCACGCCCAACATTACGACGCGGATTATTGTATTTGGCACACGAATTAAAATTGCCGATATTACCGGTCGGCACCGACAGTGGCCTGTATTGGCCCAAACGCGGTTTAATGCACGGTGGCACCGCCAATGTATATTTCGAACCATTATTACCGTCCAGCGCAACATTGGACGAAATATCCGACGCAATCAACCGCCACAGCGCATAAAATTCCCAATAATAACCACGCCAGACATTCCTTGTCTTTATCACGTGCGCAAAACAGATAGAGCCGACACCGAATAACGTCATCCCGGTGTATCGGGCCCCACGAAATTGCAAAATTTCGTGGGTGATTTCGGCTGGGATCCAGTTTTGCGGAACGCAAAACTTGTGTCATTTGGCAACATTACACAGGTTGATACTGCGTATCAACTGGATACCGCGCGCCGGCGGTATGACAATACCACGCAGATGTGGTATCAAAATCAATCAAACAAAAAATATAATGCCACAGATGCGCAGGTATTCGCGAGCGAAGTGTAGTAGACCTACATGAACGAGCGAATACCAAGCAGATGTGGTATTATATTTTTTGTTTGCACCATGATTGACGTTTGCCACCACCATACCGTCGCCCCAAACCATCACGAATCAACATGTTGCCAACATCGCGACCGCGTGAATCAACAACATTGGCATCTATGCGCCCCAGGTATTTATCATCTTTGACATTTTTCAATTCAACAGTTGTGCCAACCGGCAATAACTCCTCTAATCGATTTTTGGCAACATTTGCCGCAACAATTTCATCGACACATTCCCCATGCAATTCAGGCGTATCAACATTACGCAATCGCACCCGCACAGAAACCGTCGTGTCGTCCTGTAATTTCACACCGGCGGAAAAAGTATCGCCATCGACAACATACCGCACCACCGCCGGCACGGCATTTGCCACACCGAGATATAATCCCAAAACAACACAAAACACGACCCCAAATTTACGCATAATAATCGCCGTAAATTATTGTTGAATTTTCGGCGACCATGTTGGTTCGACCCCATTTATACCGTCTGGCAATTCAATATCATACAGGTTTTGCCCCGTTATATCGACACTGCGCAGATGACTCATACGGTCCATACCATCAAAAGATTTTTCTGTTTCATAATAAACCAAACGACGCGACCCCGGTGCCCAAGACGGAGCCTCCATAAACCAACCGCCCGCCAATATTTTTTCGCGTTTGCCGTCTGTGCCCATAATTCCGACATAAAATGTATCATCGGCAATTTTAGTAAACGCAATAAATTGTCCATCGGGCGACCATGCCGGCGTAGCATACCGCCCCGCCCCAAATGTTATGCGTTCGTCCATGCCCGTTGCCAAATCCATGATGTGAATTTGCTGACTGCCCGATTTATCAGAATTAAACGCAATTTTCGTTCCGTCCGGCGAATAAGACGGCGATGTATTCAACGAATTTCCAAATGTCAATTGGCGCAATTCTTTGGTATTCAAATTATATTCGAACAAATGCGTATCGCGCCCCCGCACCAGTGATAACGCCACACGATTTCCGTCCGGCGAAAAACGCGGTGCGAAATTCATATCACCAAATTCACCCAACCGCCGTTGCGCACCCGTATCTAAATCCAAAGTCCAAATTGACGGTTTATCATCACGATAAGACAAGAATATAATCGTGCGCATATTCGGCGAAAAACGCGGCGACATAACAAAAGTTTTTTCATCAGATAAATAACGCATACCATAACCATCTTGGTCCATAATCGCCATACGTTTCACGCGATTTGTCACATCACCCGATTCGGCAATAAACACAATTTGTGTATCGAAATATCCAACTTCGCCGGTCAACCGTTCATAAATCGCATCAGCCATCAAATGCGCCATACGCCGTATAGATTTTTTCGATGCCATTAAACTTTGTGCCTCTATCTGCTCTTTACCATTTAAATCCCAAACATAGAATTCCAATTTATACATATCATTTTTGACCTTGGTCATTTTTGATTGCACCAAAACCTGGGCATGAATCGCATACCATAAATTAAAGTCCGGCATATCATTAAACTTTACAAATTGAGGTTGCGCATCATGCGGCACAATCCGAAACAGCCCCGTCGATTTCAAATCGTTTTCAACAACCGTCCGCACCATTTCCGCATCAGATTTCGCAACCGCCCCAGATGTTTCGACACCTTGGACGGCGACCGACATTGGCGACACATCGCCCGCAACAATATCGACCTTTAATTCAGCATGACCGGGCACCACGACAAATAAAAACAAAAACACACTGCAAAAAATTTTTTTCAGCATAATAAATCCTTTCCTTAAAATATGCACAATCGCACGCATAAATATTAGACATAAAAAACATAAAAATCAAATTTATTATATCAACACAAGCGTCACTACAAAAGTAATGACACCCGCACATACCGCGGTATTCACAAATGTATTGACAACTGTAAATACAATGTTATAGTCAATCGTAAAGACATGTGTATTGCGTGTTGTATAGGAGTTTGTATTATGCCAAATGTTATGCAGCAATTATTCATTATGAATATCGAGGCCCTGTTAAAAGAATACGCGGCATATCGCACTTTTAACAAATCAGATTGCGTCATCAATATGCGAATTCCGCATGCGATTTTGGATAAAATCAAAGAATTGGCAAATCAACAACACGTGCCATATCAATCACTGATTTCATCGGTTTTGTATTCTTTGGCAAATGTCGAAGAAAACAAACAATAAAACCGACATAAAAAAATAAAATAAAAAAAACGGCGCGCCACGGCGCCATTTTTATTAAAAAAATTCGGGTGGATTACCACCCGAATAAAATTATTTTATACCACCGATTATTTATTCCAACCACCGGTAACATTATCGCAACCCAACGAACCCCCGGGTGCCGCCGCATTTAACAAGAACGACAATATTACACCGATTGCAAACAATAATGTAAATCCAACCAGCAACCCGATACCCTTCTTTTTCATATCATCCATTTTGGATTCGCCTTTGGAAATATAATCCCATGCCCACCCAGCCATATAAAATCCGGCACCAACGAATGCCAAAATACGCAACAATTTGAAAACATCCTGCATTTTGCCGATTAAATCACACATCGCCTGGGGAACCGCAGCCTGGGCCGGCACAACCACCAATGCCACAATCGCGGCAAACACTAAAACCTTTGCATAATTTTTCATATTAAAATCTCCTTGTATCCTTATGTTATTCACATGAATATTTTATCACAAACACGCATATGTTTCAAATAAAAAATCGGGTGATGCAACCGCACCACCCGACAAATATTATTAAATATCCGGATTACATTCCCGATACAATCACATATTGTTTCGAAGAACGTTTTTGGCACCAATCACATGTTTGTGTGGCAACCGGTTTAACAACGATTTGACGCGGCGCCGCAACCGGTTCAGCATACGAAACATTTGCAACCGGTGTCAAAACGCGACGTTCATTACGCGCATCTTGGCCCGCCATATCGCGAGCATACAAATCCGCACAGCGGGTATTGCGATAAACAATCTTTTTATCAATATCCCCAGAATCCACATCGCGGGAATAATGACGCGCATATTCATCACTGTAATAAACACAGTCTTCGCCATCTTGGGTATAGCGAACGCCACCCTTGTAATAATCATAATAGTTCGAGCAAGCCGCCAACGCAACCATTGCCACCAAAGACATAATTTTTTTCATTTTTCATCCTTTATAATTGTTTTACAGACGATTCTTTTCATCCGATTCGCAATAATTATCGCACAAAAATATACATTGTCAAGTATTACAATTAAAAAATCCCCTGGATTAAAAAACTCTTATTTTGCTATCATATTCATATACATTTGGGGGGACGGCATGAAATATTCTGAATTCGGCCTGTGCAATACACACGAAATGTTTCGCAACGCAATCAACAAACGATTCGCAGTGCCGGCATTTAACGCATATAACATGGAAACGATTTCTGCGATTATATCGGCGGCGCGCCTGACCAAATCCCCGGTTATTATTGCAATTTCCGAATCGGCATTAAAATACATGGGCGACGACATGCTGATGGGAATGATTGCCGGTGCAAAGATAACGCCCACCGAACAAATCGCCCTGCACTTGGACCATGGCGTATCGGTTGAATCATGCATGCACGCAATAAACATTGGTTTTTCCAGTGTCATGTTGGATTTCAGTAAACGCGATTTATCCGAAAATATAAACGCAACCGCGAACATTGTGCGATACGCACACGCACGCGATGTGTCGGTTGAATCTGAATTGGGGATTCTGTCCGGAATCGAGGATGAAAATACTCAATCCACCGAATCGGTTTATACCAACCCAGACATCGCACAAAAATTCGTGACCGACACCAAAACCAATTCGTTGGCGATTGCGATTGGCACTTCCCACGGCGCATACAAACGAAAATCAGCAAACGAAAAATTGCGTTTTGATATATTGGAACAAATCCAGGCAAAAATTCCAAACACACCACTGGTTTTGCATGGCGCATCATCTGTGCCGGCGGAATACATTGACACGATCAACAAATTCGGTGGCGACATACAAAACGCAATGGGCATCGACACAGAACAACTGGAATTTGCCGCAACCAAAACGAACATTTGCAAAATAAATATCGACAGCGACCTGCGATTGGCATTTACGGCGGCGGTGCGAAAATCATTATTCGGCGCACCACAAAATTTCAATCCACGCGAATACATCGGCGCAGCCCGCGATGAAATCCGCAACATGTGCATATTTTTAATGCGCACCGTTTTTCATTGTGCGAATAAAATTTAACCAATAAAATCAAAAATCATAAAAAAAACAGGGCGCAATCGCGCCCCGTTCCCACACAAAAAAACTTTACGGTTCTATTTCACCACTTCCTGATGTTCCAGATTCTGATGTATCAATCTCAGGTGTATTTGGCGTGTTATTAGACGTTCCTGAATCAGTATTATTTGATGCCAACAACGCATCATTGGTATCCGCAATCACATACCAATTTTCTGCATTTGTCGGGTCTGTCACCAACAAACAATTTTTACCCGCGGGACATGTCGCATTCGGGCGGGTTTGTTTTTCCACCGCCAATGCATCAACCCCAATGGCATTATTCTGCATTTGTGTTATCAAACTATCAATTGTATCGCGAACATCGTCTAAACGTTCCTGGACTGCGGTTGCGCGAACCTCGTTCATTTTTGTTGTTGCGATTTTTATACACGGCTCATATGCAATAAATGATGATGTATTCTGCCCAGAATCAACAACCATAACATCAGAAATTGAAATCTCACCATCAAACGCGGACGCACCCGATACCGTTCCAACCGTCATACCAACAACGGTTGCACCCGCCGGCACAGTATATTCAACCAACGCCTCTGTGCCACCTTGCCCATCACAAACATTTGAATTCGGCCCGACGACCGTATCATCAGACAATTTCAATCCTAAAAATTGATTTCCCATTCCACCGTTTACATCACATTTCAAACGATATGAAACCTTGTACGATTTTCCCGCCAAAAAACCAAATGAATAATTAGACAGATACAAATTCAAATAACCATTCCACTTACCGATATACACTCCGTTTTGATTCACAAAGTCTGCCTCGGTCAAAACCATTGGGTTAAACAGATTGACACCACACATGCCATCAGCATACGCATTATGCGAAAATGCAAATACACACATAACAGCACCAGCACCAAATACTTTTTTCATAACCATTTTTTCACCATTATTGTCTTAAACAGACATTAAAACAAAAAACTTTACGGCTCTGTTGCATTCGCCCTTGTTCCGCAATCATGGCTGTCCATTCACCGTACCCTGATTACTTATCTAAGGATTATATTGTGGCGTAGGATTATATTGTGGCGTACCTGGACTATCCAAAAGCAATGTGCTGTTTTTAATTTTCACCCATGTATAATTTGCCTGGGCATTAGTATTCACATTCGCACCATTTGGGGCAATATAACCACACCCACTGTACAAATTCGTATCCAAATTATTGCAATTACCCGTGGCAATTGTTTGCTTGTTCGTTTGCATATCGGAAACATTACCGGCATTCGTTGTCACCTGGGCCCGTTGTGTTCGCGCAGACGCATCCAACGCCTGGACCCCGGTATTCGCATCATTAACACGCGAACCGACATATTTTGTCGTTGCAACCTTGATATTTGGATCTTTTATAACATATGCATTATTCCCATTTAATTCACCGGTCTGACCAACATCAAATGTCGGATGTGTTGCGGTATCGCTGGGAAAATCAACACCCGTTCCCGCCGAATTCACAACCGGCTGTGCATTTACCGCACCAATCATTATCATGCCCATAAAACCGGCAAAAATTATGCACTTTCTCATCTTTGTACCCTCATCGTTTATTGTTTGTTTGCATTTATATTATACCACAAAAAAAGCATAAAAAAAATACAAAGTAAAAAAATTGGTGAAAAAAATTCACCAATTTTAATTTTTTTTATAAAAGATAAAAATTATTTTGCGCGTTCAACATATTCCAAAGTTTCCGTATTCACGACAATTTTTTCATCTTGTTCAATAAATACAGGCACCTGGACACGCACACCATTATCCAAAATCGCCGGTTTTCCACCCGACCCAGTTGCGGTTTGCCCCTTTAACGCGGGTTCCGTTTCAACAACGGTTGCAACAACGGTTTTCGGCAAAGTAATCGACACAGGATGACCTTCGACAAAATTGGCACGCACCATCATTTCCGGCGCCAAGAATTTCATTTGATCGCCCAGCGAATCAACCGGCATAGTAAATTGTTCATAATCAGACAAATTCATAAAATATGCATCTGTCCCATCAGAATACAAATATTGGCATTCCAAATCTTCGACCATCAATTTTTCGACCTTGTCTTCGGCACGCCAACGATCGCCACCTTTGTTTCCCGAATCGATATCGCGCAAATCCGCCTGGACAAACGCGCCACCCTTGCCAGGTTTAACCTTGGTAATAGATGTCACCGAATAACGTTTTCCATTATGCGAAATGACCCAACCCACACGCATATCATTTGCAACATATGATGCCATAATAAATCCTCTTGGTTAAATAAATTTACGGACAAATTATAAATACCCCCCACCAAAAATCAAGAAAATTCATACCGCAACAAAAAATTATACACTACATTTCCGGACCCGCGGTAAATGTGCCTGTGCCCGCATTGGTAAAGAATGTCCCCGACACCATATCATACATTCCAACGACACCCGATGAATTTTTTGCCGGAATCAGGTTTATTTTGTATACACCATCTTCTTTGGCCCAAACACTTGATATTTTTGCAATCGCTGGCATCGTTACAGTTGCACTGTTTCTTGCAAAAACACCCAAATCATAATTTGCCACCCATTCTGTATCATTTGATGTTGCCGATGTGGCATATAATACATTATCTTGATATAATTTATTTTGGTCATACAAAACCTCGTACCAGGTGTTAAGATTTTGTGGTGCATTAACATCTATAACAGAACCAGATGTGGAATCACCCCACCCCATCCTGTTAAAATCGCTAGCGCCATTTAACAATCTTAAAATTCCATAATTTGCCTTTGATACATCTGGGGTTGATGTAACACCAAATATAACGGATGCAGCATATGTACCTTTTTGCATTTGATTATACCTGGCATAAAATACGGTTTTATTATTTACACGATACGGTACAATAAGATAACTTGCACCATCACTTTGAATATATTCCAACTGAGTATATCCCGACGGTAAAACATATTCCACACCGTTTGCGCCGGCGATGGGATACCAATGCGGGGTGCCGTCCTCGTCTTCGACCAATAAACAATATTTCGCCGTGCATCCCTCATCTGGTCTTGTTTGCTTATTCGTCGCAATTTGGTCAATCGCCTGCGCCTGGGTCATTGTTTGGGTCACCACCGTATCCACCGCCGCAACCGCCGCATCCAACCGCGTTTCCACCGGCGCAAAACTTTCTTCGTTGTATTTCGTCGTTGCAATGGTTATCATGTCGCGCACCCACTCGCGGGTTCCATCGCCCAACACAACCTCTATCGGCATGCCCAGAATACTGCCCGCCGTTTGACGCACCGGCGCGGTGGTCAAACTTTGCGCCGTGACATTTTCCGTCGTTTCCGTTGCCAACGGATAAAGAACGATTACGGGAGTGCCGTTTGCATATTGCTCCGCCAACCAAGCCT
>DFGC01000013.1:0-2269 GCA_002371155.1 Alphaproteobacteria bacterium UBA3760
AGAGAACTGGGGAAAATCATGAAAATTTTGCGACCGTTCGATTCGTTAAAATTTATGCGTGCGATGTTCGTTGCCGTCGTCGCCATATTTGCGTTTGCGCCAGCACATGCGGCGACATTGCCCGCCGGATATACCGAATTGGAATATTTACAAACGGATGGAAATTCATGGATTGATACCGGAATCAAAGGCGATATGAGTTATAAATATGAAATAGATTTTCAACAACTGGATGCGGGGCAATACAGGAATTGGGGCGCATTCGATCAATCTGGCTATAGTGGTGGTCCCAATATGTCTTTGACATATATAAGTGGATTTGCAGTTCGGTGGACAGTTAGTGGAAATAATAGTCAGGCGGTAAATCTTTCGACTCTTGATTCAAACCGTCATCATATAATTATAGATAACGGTTATGTTACATGGGATGGTGTTAACAAAGGACGCAGCACCGGTCATCAAGATAATTATGTGTTTGGATACAATTTATTTTTGGGGACGGTAAATCCAGGGGGAAACACTCCCACAAGTAATGCGAAATCTAAATATTATTCATATAAAGTATGGAATACGTCTGGTGAATTGATTCAGGATTTAATCCCGGCAAAAAATTCATCGGGTGTTGTTGGAATGTATGATATGGTCAGCGGGCAATTCTTTACCAATGCCGGCACAGGTGAATTTGTTGCGGGGGAATATCAAATCAAAATTGCAACAACAAAATATAATGAACAACAATTTACCCAGGTGGAAACGGATTTGAATGCGGCGCGCACGGTGATAAACGATTTGATAACCCAAATGCAAACGAACGCGGTCAATGTGTCAAAACTGGCGGTGGAAAAACAAACGCGCCCAAACGCGACATGTCCCGCGGGTAAAAATTGCCTGTTGGTGACGGACCCAAATGGTGCGGAAAATTGGTATGAAATTGTTGGCGCGGACGCGGTGCAATCATCGTCAAATGTGCCGGATTATTTTTCGTTCACAACAACCGCATTAAATGCGGGCGACAGTGTGGGTTTTTCATTAAGCCCATCGGGAATATTTACGGTCGATTGGGGCGATGGTTCGGCGCCCCAGGTTATAGAGCGCACGAACACAACATCCGAAACATACAATCATTCATACAGTAACGCGGGCCCGAAAACAATAAAAATTACCGGACGCGCCACCGGGTATTCGACGGATACGACAAGCGTCCTTTCGTTTGGAAATACATCACAAATTGCATCGATTGATGGTTCACTGGGTGCAATATTCCCAACATTGGGAAATGGTGAGGGACAACAACCATCGTTTTACCATATATTTTACGACACCAAAATCACATCAATACCGGAAAATTTATTCCGTGGCATAACCGGTGCGGCGGTGCAAATGTTTTACGAAACATTTCTGGAAACCCAGATCACATCGATACCGGCGGGGTTATTCAGTGGCATAACCGGTGCGGCGAATAGGATGTTTTACCAAACATTTTACGGAACCCCAATCACATCGATACCGGAAAATTTATTTAGCGGCATAACCGGTGCGGCGGAGGGCATGTTTCAAGGCACATTTGCCCGGAGCAAAATCACATCAATACCGGAAAATTTGTTTCGTGGGGTGAATAGTGGGGCGAAAGGTATGTTTTCCAACACATTTGCCCAGAGCAAAATCACATCAATACCGGAAAATTTGTTTCGTGGTGTGACGGGTGCGGCGGATAGTATGTTTTCCAACACATTTGCCAGCACCCAAATCACATCGATACCGGCGGGGTTATTTAGTGGCGTAACTGGTGCGGCGACTGGTATGTTTAACGGCACATTTCGGAACACCCAAATCACATCAATACCGGCGGGGTTATTTAGTGGTATAACCGGTGCAGCGTATTATATGTTTGCTGAAACATTTTACGGTTGTTCAAATCTGACCGGATATATCCCAGAATCGACATTTGCGGGTTTAATCCAAAATAACAGTCCGGATGCAAGTTATTTTATGAAGCAAATGTTTAAAGGAACCGGTATGGCGACGGAATGTCCCAGTGGTACCACCGAGGTTTCAACACCGTATAAATACAAATATTGGTCAACCCTTAGTGATAACTATGCGGTGATGTGCCGCCCAAATTAAAATAAAAATGTCGGCGGCGCCGACATTTTTTATTATTTGAAATTATAATGGAACTGTGCCGATTTTTATGCCGTCATACCGCCGAAGAGCGGTTCTTCTCCCCAAAGGGTTGGGATACCACACCACGCGTCATCCCGGCGCAGGC
>DFGC01000013.1:2360-8600 GCA_002371155.1 Alphaproteobacteria bacterium UBA3760
GTCATTTGGCATTATTACGCAAGTTGATACTGCGTATCAACTGGATACCGCGCGAAATCACCCACCCGTCGCATGTTGCGTCGCGGCGGGGCCCGATGGGAGGGGAACTAACCCGCCACGCGTCATCGCGCGGTATCGCCCCCACGAACATCTGGTATAATTATTTTTGGACAAAATGAACCGTATATTGCGGTTTTTTATCTGCGCCCAATGACGCACGAACGACCCGATTAGATGCCGTTTGAACCGCACGAACCAAATTATTTCTATCTTTGCGTTCGGTTTTGGTCAATTCGTCAATCGCCCGCGTGATTTCAATTTGGATTTGACGTTTCATAAAACCGGTATCATCGGTTTCGAAAATACCGGCACTGGAAACCTCGGGCGTGCCTTTCAGAAATCCGCGTTTGTCGATTGGCAATGTCACGAACACCGCACCATTGGTCGCAATCTTTTTACGGTTTTTATATACCTGGTCATCGGCACTGCGTTCGGTTTCGCCCTCCATCACGACGAACTTGGTTTCAATAGTATCGGAAACATATGCCTCTTGTCCATCAGACAACGCAATCATTTCGCCATTGTGCACAACCATCATTTGCTTTGCACCGCCGCGTTCCATCGCCATTTTCCCATTTAACATTTCATTGATATAATCGCCATGCATTGGGATTGAAACCTGGGGGTGAACCATATCATAAAATCTTTCGAATTCAGGCCGCCCCGCATGCCCAGATGCGTGGACATGGTCGGTATCAAATATTGTATGTGTTTTAATTCCCATGCGCGCCAATTTGTTATACAGATATGAAACATCTTGTTCACGCCCCGGGATAATAATCGCACTGAATATCACGGTATCGGTTGGCATCAATTTCAATTCTTTGACATTACCATGACACAGACGCGTCAACATTGCGAATTTTTCGCCCTGGGAACCGGTTAGGAATATGGCTTGTTTTTCTGCGGGCAAATCGCGTATGTCGCGATGCAGGTAAATATCATTTTCCGCCAAATACCCAAAATCCAAACCGATTTCACGAAATTCGGGCAAACCAACAAATGGCACCGGATTTGGATTACTGCGTTCCTTGATTGCGGCAATACGACCCGCCGCGTGCGCCGCCATTGCAAACATTTTCAGACGCGCAATACTGCGTGAATAACCGGTCACAAACACACGCCCCGGCGCATTTTTCATCAATTCAGTCAATGTATCGCGAACCTGGATTTCGGTTGTTTGTGGTACCTGGCGCGATGCAGATGTCGAATCGCACACGCACGCCAACAATTTCGGATCAGATCCAATTTCACGCAAACGCGCATAATCAGTTGCCGGTTCAATCGGATTATCATCGTTAAATGTCCAATCACCGGTGTGCAAAATTTTTCCCGCCGGTGTTTTTATGATTAACATCTGGGCCTCGGGGATTGAATGTGAAACATGAAAAGTTTCAACCGTAAACGGTGCCAAATCCAATGTCGCACCATTCGCATCAAATTCAACGATGTCGCGTTTTGGATCATAATCCAATTCCAATCCATCAAATGTTTGACGCAAAATTTCCGCCGGGAAACGCGTGCAATAAATTGGTTTTCTGAATTTTGGCCAAATGAATTTTAATGCACCAATATGGTCTTCGTGGCCATGGGTGATAACAAATCCGACAACATCTTGTTTGCGTTTTTCCAACCAAGTTGTATCACAATATTGAACATCGCCCGCGCCGATTTCTTCCTCTAAAAATCCCATACCGCAATCGACGACCAGGTATTTTCCATGATATTTATAAATGTACATATTTTGTCCGACGTGTTCCAATCCGCCCAACGCCATAAAATACATTTTTTCATCATTTTTATCAGATTCCAAAACGGTTTTATCAGAAATCTGTTTCGGCTTTTTTGCAATTTGTTTTGTTTTTTCGCGCGACACCGATGTTTCCGGTGCCGGTGCGCTTTTTTTATGTAATAATACCATTTATAATCCTTTGTTTATATTTAACTTTTTGCACCACCACGCGAATTTATTGCAAATAAAGCAATTTTTACATTTCTTTATTGGTAGTAAATCCCCCGTGGCGATGCGCCATATCCTACATTTATACAATCCCCAGGTTAGTATTTTTTACAATAAAAGCAAGGTTTTTATTCGCCCTTATAATTTTACGCCATATTTTCCGCGATTTACCGGACGGTATGAAATTGCCTCAATCAAATCGTCCATAATAACATCATCGCGATTTGCCAAATCGGCGATTGTGCGCGCAATTCTTTTAATACGATTGTATCCACGCGCAGACATTCCAACACGTTCCGCCGCCGTATTCAGAAAAGCCGTCATTTCATCGGTCATTTTAACCACCGCATCCAATGCCGGACCATTTAACATTGCATTGATACATCCCTGGCGTTTGATACTGCGATTACGGGCGGCAACAACACGTGCACGAATTTCGGCACTGGATTCAGATTTTTCCGCGTCCGGTTTCATATCCCAAGGATTTACCGCATCAACATCAACATGTAAATCGATTCTGTCCAATAATGGGCCGGATATTTTGTTTTGATATGCCTCGGCACAGCGGGGCGCGCGCGTGCACGATAATGCCGCGTTTCCCAAATGACCGCATGGACACGGATTCATCGCCGCAATCAGTTGAAAATTCGCCGGATACACCGCATTACGACGGGCGCGCGAAATCATAATCTGACCAGATTCCATCGGTTGACGCAATATTTCCAATGTCGAACGATTAAATTCAGGCAATTCGTCCAAAAACAATACACCATTATGTGCCAATGATATTTCACCGGGTTTTGCATCAGACCCGCCACCCGCCAAAGATACAGGACTGGCGGTATGATGAACGGCACGAAATGGTCGCGTTGTTATCAGTCCGCGTCCCGATAATTGTCCCGCAATAGAATATATAACTGATGTATCCAAAATTTCTTCGGGTGTCATATCGGGCAAAATCCCCGCCAGGCGCGACGCCAACATTGTTTTCCCAGATCCCGGGGGACCAACCATCAACATTGCATGTCCGCCCGCCGCCGCAATTTCCAACGCACGTTTTGCCGCCTGTTGACCATATACATCGGACATGTCGCCGATATTTTGTTCGGGCACAGGTGCGGTTGCGTCGGGAATATCTGGAAATTCTATTTCGCGAATACCTTGGAAATGATTTATTAAATCCAACACATGTCGCGGTGCCAAAATATCAGATATCCCCGACAGACGCGCCTCGTTCGCCTGGGGCGCGGGGCAAATAATCCCCAGATTATTCTTTTTTGCCCAAACACTGGCGGGCAGCACCCCGTCCGTTTTATGAATTGACCCGTCCAGTCCAACCTCGCCCAGGATTAAATATTTCGACAATTTATCCTGGGGCAATATATCCAGCGCACATAAAATCCCGCATAATATCGGCAAATCAAAATGCGACCCAGATTTTTCAACATCGGCGGGCGACAAATTCACCGTTAAACGGCGTGGTGGCCACGACACATTTAACGCACCCATCGCATTGCGAACGCGTTCCGCAGATTCACGCACCGCACGATCCGCCAATCCAATGATATTAAAGTCTGGTTTTGCCAATCCAGTTGCCAATTGAACCTGGACATCAATTTTCGTTCCAGAAACACCATTAAAAATAATCGAATTTAATGAAATCATATGCACATTATAAACTTGCTTTGTGCGTTTTCAAGTTATAAAATACCCCAGTAAATAAAAATAAAAGGTTGGAAAAATGCCATTAAAAAATCCTAATGCCGTTCGTGAATGGTTTAATACAATATTCTATGGTGCGTTGATTGCTATTATTTTTCGCAGTTTTTTATTGGAACCATTTAATATTCCGTCTGGGTCAATGATACCAACATTGCATGTCGGCGACCATATTTTTGTAGAAAAATGGTCGTATGGTTATTCACGGTATTCGTTTCCGTTTGGTTCGTGGCATCTGTGGGATGGGCGGTTTTTATCAACTGAACCGGATGTTGGCGATGTTATCGTATTTCGCAATCCTATAAACGAATCCCAAGATTTTGTCAAACGTTTGATTGCGCGTCCCGGGGACAAGGTCCAGGTTCGCGACGGTCGCCTGTACATAAACGGAAAAATTGTTAAACGCGAAAATCCGCGCAAATATATCGTGGCAATTTTACCAAAATCTATACGCAGTGTCGGATTCCATAACGGCAATATGTCCATCAAGGGCAACAAGGTATGGGTGGATAACGCACCGGCAACATTTAATTATACAATCGAATATAAACCGGATTCTTATTGCAAATTGGCAACGGGGCTGTGCGGGGTGTTTGATGCCACAGAATACACCGAAACATTACCAAACGGTGTTCGGCACAGTATAATTGAAATGTCGGACAATGCACCATATGATAATACGGCGGAATATACGGTGCCGGCAAATCATTATTTCTTTATGGGTGATAATCGTGATAACAGTTCGGACAGTCGCGCCGAAATCGGATTTGTCCCACGTGATAATATTTTGGGGCGCGTTTGGTTTATTTGGTATTCGCATAATTATTATGCACCAATGATTGCACTGTGGACATGGGGCAATAAAATCCGTTGGGACAGAATCGGAATGGGAATAAAATAAAATGAAAATATTAAACTATTCTTTTAATGATGAAAAATTACTGGATTTGGCATTGACGCAAAGTGGTGCGGATTCGGCACATAACAATGAACGATTGGAATTTATCGGCGACCGCGTTTTGGGGTTATCTGTGGCGGTATTGTTATATGAAATGTTCCCGAACGAGGCCGAGGGCGAATTGGCGCGTCGCCATGCGACATTGGTGTCAACCGATACATTGGCGATTGTTGCGGGGAAAATCGGATTGGAAAAACATATTCGGCATGGGCACATGACGGCGGGTCGAACAAAACACATATTGGCGGACGCGATGGAGGCTGTATTCGGTGCAATTTATCTGGATGCGGGATTTAATGTCGTGCGTGACATTATTATTGATATATGGCGCGAATTGGCGGCGGCGGAAATTGTTGCCCCCAAAGATGCCAAAACCGCCCTCCAAGAATTTGTGCAAAAAAATCATACGGGCGAATTGCCGGTATATGAATATTTGCCACAAACGGGCCCGGCGCACAGCCCGGTGTTTAATGTGTCGGTATCTGCGCTGGGGAAATCGGCAACGGGGTCGGGTGCATCGAAAAAACAGGCATCAACCGCCGCCGCCGCGGAATTATTGAAAATTCTTGCATTTTAATGTTTTTGCGTATAATATCTGGGTGTTTATAAACAAAGGAATAAAAATGTTTTCTGTTTTATTGGTTTTATTGATAATCGTTGCATTTTTCATGATTGCAATTATTTTATTACAAAAATCCGAAGGGTCCGGCATGTCTGGTTCATCGGCGGCATCGATGTTTGGTGGCGCATTGACTGGCGCGGCGGCGGGTAATTTTTTAACCCGTGCAACGGCATGGTTGGCGACAATATTTTTCGTACTGTGTGCATTGTTGGCATTGGTGTCGGCAAAATCAAATTCGGCAACACAACAAAGTGAATTACACCAAGAATTGGTTGGCGATACGGTGGCAACACCCGAACAAAGTCCAATTCCGGCGGAAAATGACAAGGTTTCTGTATCGGATATTCCGGAAACGCCGAATGAAAAATAATATTTTTATCATTTGTTTTTGCCCCGTCCGGGGCATTTTTTATGTATGACGACAAGGGCGGGGCCCGATACGCCGGGATGACGCGACAAAACGCGCATGTTTTTTGCCCGCCACCCATAGCCTTGGGCGACGGGTGGTCATCCCTATGGAGTTTTTACACCTTTGCCATCGGCAAAGAACGTAAAAACGACCGTCAGGATCCAGTTCATTTATGTGTCGGCAACACGCCGACCGCATTTTTAATTACCTGGATTCTTCGTTGACGTGTCCCACGAAACACATTTGTGTTTCGCGGGTTCCCTTACTCAGAATGACACAAAACGCATGCGTTTTGTTTACCCGCCCCCGCATCGCATTGCACGTTGTGCATGCTCTGCGACCCCGCCGCAAGGGTGGGGTTGGAAAAGCAGCCATATTCCCCTCCGACGGAGGGGAGGGCCACGGAGTGGCGGGGAGGGTGAGGAATGGCGCGCTGTCGTCATACCGCGGACGCGCGGTATCCAGTTTTGCGGAACGCAAAACTTGTGTAATTATGCCGAATGACACAGGTT
>DFGC01000013.1:8678-15695 GCA_002371155.1 Alphaproteobacteria bacterium UBA3760
AACTGGATCCCGGCCTGCGCCGGGATGACGAAAGGAAGAAAGCCGGGATGACGAGTGGTGTGGTATTCCTCCCCAATGGGGAGGAATCCCCCCAATCGTGTCCCGCTGTCGTCATACCGGCTGGCGACAAAACGCATGCGTTTTGTCATCCTGAGAGAGTTTTTACACCTTTGCCATCGGCAAAGAACGTAAAAACGACCGTCAGGATCCAGTTCATTTATGTGTCGGCAACACGCCGACCGCATTTTTAATTACCTGGATTCTTCGTTGACGGGTCCCACGAAATTTTGCAATTTCGCGGGTTCCCTTACTCAGAATGACCACCCTCCCCACCACTCCGTGGTTTTCCCCTCCGATGGGAGGGGAATTAGGGCGGAATATTCTCCTTCTTTATGAAAGAAGGAGTAGCCCGCGCCAGCGGGGGGAGGTAGTTGTGAAAGGCTCGGGCATCCGGTGTGTATGGGATTGTGTCAAATTACCCCGTCAGCCTGCGGCTGCCACCCCTTCTTTGGGAAAGAAGGGGACGCCCTGGGGGTGAATAAAAGACCACCCCACCACTCCGTGGTCCCCACCTCCGATGGGAGGAGAATTACCATCCGTCGCCAAAGGCTATGGGTGGCAGGCAAAAAAAACGCGGGGATTCCCCGCGATTTTTATAAACCAAAACAATTTCTATTTAACCTCGGCCTGTTTGAATAATTCATCAGCCTTGACCGTTTTTTCTTTGGTTTTGACATGTTTCAACATTTCATCCAAAGCCTTGCGTTCGAACAACATTCCGCGCAACATCGCCAACGCATTTTGATTTTTGTTATAAAACTCAAAAATCTGCTTGGGGTCTGGATAACGCGATGCCTCGGCCCAGATAGCCTGTTGCATATCGTCACGTGTGACCTCGACCTTGTTTTTATTACCCCATTCAGCCAGAATCAACCCCAATTTCACACGACGCGACGCCTCTTTTTTCTCGGCCTTGTCGTCCCATTTATGGTCGTGTCCATGTTCGGCATTGTGGTGTTCGTGTTCCTGTTTTGCCATTTCCAATTCTTGTTCGACCAAGTTTTCCGGCAAATCCATTTTAACCTTGTCTGCCAACACATCCAATAATTCATTACGCATTGCGCGTTGACCCGCATCCGCATATTGTTCATTTAACACATCGCGAATATGGTCAGTCAATTTTGCAACCGTTTCAAACCCCACAGATTTCGCCAATTCATCGTTCATTTCCGGCAAGATATGTTTGCGAACCTCGTGCACAAATGTTTCGAAACGCGCATCGCGCCCCGCCAAATCCGCCGCGTGATAATCCGCCGGGAACTTTACATTTACATCAAATTTATCCCCAGATTTATGCCCGATAATTTGATCTTCAAATCCTGGGATAAACGCGCCCGAACCCAAAATCAAGTGATGTTTGGTGGCCTCGCCCCCGGGGAATGCTGTATCGCCAGTAAATCCTTTGAAATCGATAACAACGGTATCGCCATTTTTTGCCTTGTATTTTTCATCCTGTTTTTCCGCAGTACTGCGTGAACGACGAATGTTTTCCAATGCTTTATCAACCTCGGCCTCGTCCAATTTGGCGACCGGTTTTGTGACAGTTATTTTTTCCAAATCAAATTCAGGCAATTCCGGTAAAATATCGAATTCCAAAGTATATTCTGCATCCGCACCCATCGACCATTTTGGCAAATCGGCACGTGGCGCACCCGCCAAACGAATTTTTTTATCGGCCAAATATGCGTTCAAATCGCGATTCATCAATTTATCAATCGCGTCCGCCGTTGCGTTATTGTTAAATTTCTGGCGCAGAACATTTAATGGAATATGCCCCGCACGAAATCCCGGCATTTTCGCAGTTTTGCCGTATTCAGTCAAAATTTCATCCGCCGCGCGTTGCAATTCGTCCGCCGAAATAACACCCGACACAGAATAATGTAAATCTTTGATTTTTTCTTTTTTAATCATGAATAAATCCTTTATATATTTTTGCCCCCGCAGTATACAACATTTTTTTCGTAATTCAACATAAACTTATAATTGCCACACCCAAATTACATAAAAAAATTTCCCCCAGGATTGTCCCAGGGGAAAATTCCAACGAAACGAAATATTAACGTTTGCTGAACTGGGTTGAACGACGTGCCTTGCGCACACCATAGTGTTTACGTTCAACGACACGGCTGTCGCGGGTCAAGAACCCGGCCGCCTTTAACGGGGCACGCAATTCAGGTTCGCGTTTTTCCAAAGCCTTGGAAATACCGTGTTTCACCGCGCCCGCCTGGCCAGACAAACCGCCACCCATAACAAACGCAACAATATCATATTCAGATTCACGTTTTGCAACACCAAACGGTTGTGCAATAATCATTTGCAACACCGGACGACGGAAATAATCCGCCATTGATTTGCCATTCACGGTGATATTACCCTTGCCAGGCAACAAATACACACGCGCCACAGAATCTTTACGTTTACCGGTTGCATATGTTGCCCCAGTCAACTTTACATTTTCCACCGCACGTGGTGCCGATTTTGCCGCCGATTTAACAGTTTTCACAGCCGTCGCCTTTTTTGCAGTTGTTTTCTTTGCCGTTGTTTTTTTTGCTTCTGTCATGATTATCCTCTTTTGTTTTTGGGATTCAGGCCTGCAAAATCAATAACAACTGGATTTTGCGCACTGTGTTTATGTTCTGCACCGGCATACACATGCAATTTAGTCAAACGTTTATCCGCCAATGCAACCGTTGTCCGACGCCCCATCATGCGTTTTACCGCATTTTTAACCAACAATTCAGGTTTTTGTTCGCGCATTTGACCCAATGTGCGTTCTTTCAAACTGCCGGTCCAAGCCGAATGCCAATAGAATTTATCTTTATCAGCCTTGTGTCCAGACAATGCAACCTTGTCGGCATTAATAATAATAACATGATCGCCACAATCCAAATTTGGTGTCCATGTTGGTTTATTTTTCCCGCGCAGAATGTTTGCCGTAAACGCCGCCAAACGTCCCAATGTGCAGTCGGTCGCATCAATCAGATACCATTTAGATTCTAATTCGCAACCCTTTAAAGATTTTGTTGCTACCATATTTTAACCCTTTGTTTAATATGAACGGGACAATTATGTCGCAAACATGCACAAAAGTCAAGAAAATTCAATACGGTAAAATAATACCGCAAACATTCTTGGTGGCTTATGTTATGCTCCGGACACTTCGCCACCCATAGCATCGCAGATGCGAAGGGTGGTCTGACCCATCCCCCTATCTCCGCCCAGGGTAAAATCATACCGCCCAAAAAATTGGGCGGCTTGATTTTAATTCCCTGGATTTTTTATTTGCCATTCCCCTTGATAAACAATAACAAAACATAAACGCAAAAACTCTATAAAAAATATCCGTTTTTGCATGTTTTGTAATTGTTCATCTGCGTATTGGTCATGCGCTGCGCTCTGACCCATCCCCCTATCTCCGCCCAGGGTAAAATCATACCGCCCAAAAAATTGGGCGGCATGTTTTTAATTCCCTGGCGGAGATAGGGGGATTCCCTCGGTCGGCAAAGCCGACACTGCGGGGAAACCGTGACGATTTTGGTGCGTTGTCACTTCCAAAATCTACTTGTTTTCGAACCCAACCGCCGAACTTCGTTCGACTAATGTTTCTAAACCGACCAATTCCGCCATAAATTAACCCGCCACTTTGGGCGGGTAAATTCCTGGCGGAGATAGGGGGATTCGAACCCTCGATACGGTCGCCCGTATACACGATTTCGAGTCGTGCGCATTCAACCAGCTCTGCCATATCTCCGTACAGCACGATTATATATATTTTCTTTTCAATTTCAAGAATTAAACATCAAAATTATAATTTTTTACAGATTTCACAATCGCACGCACCAATTTATTCTGATGCGAATCAGATTTCAGCAACTTTTCTTCCGTTGCATTGGACAAATGCCCCAATTCTATCAACGCACCCGGCACGGTTGAACGCAGAACCGCAAACGGCGCATGGCGAATACTGGGCCCCGGCAACCGGTCAATTGACGCATTATCCATTGCCCGCGCACAGTTTGTCGCATATTCTTCGGACAATTCCGCGACCGCCCTTTGTTGCAACGCAGACAACGCGACGCGAATTTCTTTGGAAAACTTTTCAAATCCAGACACCCCGATTTTATCAACCGCGTTTTCTGTTTCCGCCAATTTTTGCGCCTCTTCATCAGATGCCTTTTCCGACAAAGTATAAACCGAATATCCGCGGGTTTGGCGACTGGGGTTTGCATTTGCATGCAACGACAAGAATAAATCCGCATGCCGCTTTTCGGCGATTTCCGCGCGTTCCGCCAATTTCAAGAAATTATCCCCACTGCGTGTCAGGTATGTTTTGAAACCCGCAGAATCTAATTCTTTTTTCAATTTTTTTGCAACCGACAACACGACTGTTTTTTCACGTGTTCCACCTTTGCCGATGCAACCCGGGTCTTTGCCACCATGCCCGGCATCAATAACAATGACATATTGTTTACTGGAAATTTTTTCAGATTTATCATTTTTACTGTTCGTGTCCGTGGCATTTGTACCCGCAACAAAATCTAAAACCAAACGATATTCATTATCGCCATTTGGCGGTAAAATCATAACGGACGATTTATCAATCGGTGCCACAGATTTTCGCAAATCTGCAACGACATTTAATTTATCACCGACCGACACCCCGGTCAATTTTTTAACCAATCCATCACCAGACAATTTCGGACTGACCGAACATGCGCCTGTATTTGCCAGCGACACAACCATCTGATTTTGGGGATATGAAATATCATACGACGGTCGCAACGATGTTTCAATCACCAACCGCGTTTTACCATTGGGTTGAACCCCCGTTCGCATTGACAACACAGAATTTCGCCCAGCAAAAGCCACCCGCGGCAACATAGTAATTGCCGCAAATCCGACCCCGGACATTTTTAATACTGTGCGACGTGATACCTTCATTTCGACATAATTATATCAAAATCCAGTATAAAAAACAAGCATTTGCAACAAAAAATTCTTATTTTTCACACCCAGTATAGTCATCCGACATTTTAATTTGGGCGGCACATCACCGCATTGCCATTGTTGGTTGACCAATATTTGGATTTATATGGGGTTGAAACCTCGGTTGTGTTTTGGGGGCATGCGATTGCCAATCCTCTTGAACCACCAAATATTTGACTCATAAAATTACTCGCATCTGGACTGCCCGCAGATATCAAACCAGCAAACGCCGATTCCGGGATATATCCGGTTAAATTAGAACACCCGGCAAATGTGCCGGTAAACATATTCTCTGCCGCACCGGTTATGCCACTAAATAACCCCGCCGGTATTGATGTGATTTGGGTCCTGGAAAATGTGCCGATAAACATCCTATCCGCGGCACCGGTTATGCCACTGAATAACCCCGCCGGTATTGATGTGATTGGGGCGTTCTGAAATGTGCGGGCAAACATTTCCTCCGCCGCACCGGTCACGCCACTGAATAACCCTGCCGGTATTGATGTGATTTGGGTACTGGAAAATGTGCTATCAAACCACGGTTGTTGACCCGATGCATTTCCCAATGTTGGGAATATTGCCCCCAGCGAACCATCAATCGATGCAATTTGTGATGTATCTTCAAAATCCAAAACCCCACTATCCGTCGAATATCCATTGGCGCGTCCGGTAATTTTTATCGTCTTGGGGCCCGCGTTTGCGTATGAATGCGTGTATACGATTGAATCTTCCAATGCGCGCTCTATAACCTGGGGCGTTGAACCATCGCCCCAATCAACCGTAAATGTTCCCGATGGGGTTAAATAAAACTCCACACTGTCGCCCGCATTTAATGCGGTTGTTGTGAACGAAAAATAATCCGGAACATTTGACGATGATTGCACCGCGTCCGCACCGGCAATTTCATACCAATTTTCCGCACCAGTTGGGTCCGTCACCAACAGGCAATTTTTACCCGCCGGGCAATCCGCGTTCGGGCGTGTTTGCTTTTCCACCGCCAGTTTCGACACATTGACCGCGTTCGTTTGCATTTGGGTTATCAAATCGTTTATCACCGTGCGCGCCGCATCCAACCGCGTTTCCACCGGCGCAAATTGTTGTTCATTATACCGCGTCGTCGCAATTTTGATTGATACCGGCAGCCCCGCGATGAATTCACCCGTGCCGGCATTGGTAAAGAATTGCCCGCTGACCATATCATACATTCCAACAACACCCGATGAATTTTTTGCCGGGATTAAATCCTGAATCAAATCACCCGAAGTATTCCATACTTTATATGAATAATATTTAGATTTCGCATTACTTGTGGGAGTGTTTCCCCCTGGATTTACCGTCCCCAAAAATAAATTGTATCCAAACACATAATTATCTTGATGACCGGTGCTGCGTCCTTTGTTAACACCATCCCATGTAACATAACCGTTATCTATAATTATATGATGACGGTTTGAATCTAGGCTCGAAAAATTACTTAACACCTGACTAGCACTTCCACTAACTGTCCACCGAACTGCAAATCCCGTTGCATATGTCAAAGACATATTGGGACCACCACTAAAGCCAGATTGATCGAATGCGCCCCAGTTCCTGTATTGCCCCGCATCCAGTTGTTGAAAATCTATTTCATATTTATAACTCATATCGCCTTTGATTCCGGTATCAATCCATGAATTTCCATCCGTTTGTAAATATTCCAATTCGGTATATCCGGCGGGCAATGTTGCCGCATGTGCAGGCGCGAATGCAAATATGGCGACGACGGCAACAAACATCGCACGCATAAATTTTAACGAATCGAACATACGCAAAATTTTCATGGTTTTCCTGGCTCTCTCGATTTTTTATTATTCCCTGGGTTCATTTTACAAAAAACAAATGTTTCAATGCAACTAAAATTTATAATTTTTAGACACAACTTGACAACAAAGCGGTCGGCGTTTCGTCGCGTCATCCCGGCGCAGGCCGGGA
>DFGC01000005.1:0-138045 GCA_002371155.1 Alphaproteobacteria bacterium UBA3760
TGGTCGTTGGGTTGATGGTGGCGGGACAAAAGGTTATCGCACCATGGATAAAAATTTTATGGAATCTGTGATTTGGGGATTAAAACAATTATACACCAAAGGGTTATTATATAAAGATTTCAAGGTCAATCCGTTCGATTGGAAATTGGGAACGGTTCTGTCCAATTCCGAGGCATCAAGTGAATACCAAGATGTTGTTGATGATACCGTCACGGTTTGGTTCGAATTAGAAAATGGCGACCGGGCGATTGCGTGGACAACAACACCATGGACATTGCCGGCAAATTCGGCATTGGCGGTAAATAATAAAATGCGATATGTGCGCCTGCGCCATGACGACGGGCATGTCTATGTTTTGGCAGAAAGTCGCGTCAAAGCATATGAAAAGATTTTCGCAAATTCTGAAAATCTGGGAACGGTTATGGGCGCCGAATTGGTTGGGTTGCATTATAAACCAATATTCCCATACTATACAGATTTAGCCAAAGACGGTCATGGTTTATACACAATTATTTCTGGCGATTATGTCAGCGACAGCGACGGTACCGGTATTGTGCATATTGCACCGGCGTATGGTGAAGACGACTATATCGTTGCCAAGGCAATCGACCCACAATTTCCTGTGATTTTAAATGTTGATGATTATGGTAATTTTGATTCAACGGTTCGTGATTGGGCGGGTGAAAATATTTTCGTTGCAAACCCAAAGATTATCGATTGGTTGCGCCAAAATGGAATATTGGTTAAAAAAGACCAACATAAACACAGTTATCCATACGGCCCACGCAGTAAAGAAAAATTAATCTATCGTGCAACAGATGCTTGGTATGTTGATGTGCCAAAGATTCGCGACAGATTGGTTGAAATAACCAAAACACAAACAACATGGACATCCGCGGGTAATCGTTTCTTGTCATGGATTGAAAATGCGCGTCCATGGGGTATTTCACGCAATCGTTTCTGGGGCGTGCCGTTGCCAATTTGGGAAAAAAATGGCGAATATAAAATATTTGGCTCAATCGCCGAATTGCAAGAATTTTTTGGTGTTCAAATCAACGATTTGCACAGACCAACATTGGATAAATTGGAAAAAGACGGATGGAAAAGAATTCCAGATGTTTTGGATTGTTGGTTTGAATCGGGTTCTATGCCATTTGCATCTTTGCACTATCCGTTTGAAAACAAAGATTTGTTCGATAAAACTTTCCCGGCGGATTATATTATCGAAGGTCAAGACCAAACACGCGGTTGGTTCTATCATTTGATGATTATGTCCGTTGCGTTGTTTGATAAACCTGCGTTCCGCGTTGTATCTGCAAATGGTATGGTTGTAGATGAAAACAAACGCAAGTTTTCAAAATCTTTGCAAAACTTTGTAAATCCCGAAGAACAGTTAAACGCGTACGGTGCAGACGCAATTAGACTTTTCATATTGGGCAGTAATTTCTTGAAAGCAGAACCTGTGCCTGTGGATAAAGAAGGCAAAGTGTTTGTTGATTCAATTAAAACAATTTTGACGCCGCTGTGGAACGCATATCACTTTTTCACATTGTATGCAAATGCGGGAAATATTACGGCGGTGGCGGATACATCATCGACAAATCCGCTGGACAAATACATTGTTGCGGAATTAAACGAAGTTATTCGCATAACAACAAACGCGTTGGACGAATATAAACCTGATGTCGCAGTCAAAGAATTTGTTCGGTTTTTAGATGTGTTGAATAACTGGTACATTCGTCGCGGACGCGCGCGTTTCTGGGACGAAGAAAGGGACGCGTTTAATACACTGTATTATGTGTTGACGGAATTTTGCAAATTGTTGGCTCCGTTTGCGCCGTTTATTTCTGAATATATTTATAAAAATTTAACCGGTGCGGAATCCGTGCATTTGGAATCTTGGCCGGTGGCGAAAACCCCAGATATGCAAATCGTCAATGATATGCGGCGCGTGCAATCGGTTGTGTCGGTCGGAAAACAGTTGCGTGAGCAATATAAATTACGCAATCGTTTGCCGTTGCAAAATATAACTGTCGCTGGGGCGAATATCGAAAAATATTCTGATATTATTCGTGATGAGTTAAATGCACATGAAATTAAATTCGTTGATAATGTATCGTCTGTGGCGGATTCGTTTGTGTATTTGATTACACCGAAAATTGGCAGTCGCATTGGGTCGGCATTGCGCGAAATTGTGCCGGCGGTAAAGCGCGGCGAATACAAAATCGATGGCGATAAATTGGTCGTCGGCGAATATACATTGAACAGTGATGAATTCGAAAATCGTTTAACAATAAAACCAAATGTGCCGGGTGCGGCATTACCGGACAATACCGCGGTTGTTGTTCTGGATACAAATATCACACACGAATTGTTGGTCGAAGGTTTGGCAAATGACGCGTTGCGTTTTATCCAAGATTCGCGCAAATCCGCTGGGTTGGATGTGTCTGACCGGATTCGTTTGACATATTCGGCGACGGGCGATATGGAAAACGCGATTGAAATTTATCAAGCGCGCATTATGCACGACGCGTTGATTGTTGATTTGGTGCGTGGAAATGCTACGCAATTTACAACCGAAATCGAAGGACACAAATTCGCAATCGATATCGAAAAAGCGTAAACAATGATTACACCGGATATTTATTTTGCAAATGTGTGCCCAACATTGGATATGAATATCCGGTCTGAATTATATTCGGTGAATGAATTTACTTTTGCGGTGGCGGTGATTTTGTCCGCCCAGGCAACTGATAAAAAAGTAAATGAGGTGACGCCGGAATTATTCCGCGTTGCACCGACACCCGCAAAAATGTTGGCATTGGGATTGGACGGATTAAAATCGCACATACGGGTCATTTCTTTTTTCAATAACAAGGCGAATAACATTATTAAATTGGCTGAAAAATTGGCGGACGGGCAGGGCGATGATTGGAAATTCCCAGAAAAATATCACAATCGTGATGAACTGATTAAATTACCGGGCATTGGTCAAAAGACCGCAAATGTTATAACAAATGTTTTATGGGGCGCACCAAATATCGGCGTGGATACGCATGTTTTTAGGCTATCCCACAGGTTTGGTTGGGTTAGTGATGCCGACAACACACCGGATAAAGTTGAAAAAAAATTATGCAAAAAAATTCCAAAAAAATATCATGATATTGTCAATCATGTTATGGTTTTGCATGGGCGATATACTTGTCGGGCGGTTCGTCCAAAATGCGAATTATGCCCCGTTCAACAATGGTGCGACGCAAAGGATAAAGTTCAGAGTTTGACCCGTCGTCAAGACTATGGGTCACAAGCAGAGTTCAAATGATGAATAAAAAAACGGTGGTTTCCCCACCGTTTTTATTTTACCCCGGGTGGAATTACCCGCGCAGGGTTGCGTGGCATTTGGTTTCGACCGCGGATATTACTTTGTTTTGCAACTCGGTCAATTCAGCATCGCCCATATTTGACTCTGGATAAATCGTGATTGTAAATGCAACCGATTTATTTCCACCGCCCATATCGAACGCGTCAAATATCACAACATCACCAATGCGTGAATCGGCACTGCGCGCCGTCGCAATTAAACGGTCAGATGGGAATTTTGATTCAACAACAAATGCAAAATCACGCGTGATTGGTTGAAATTCCGATATTGGTGTTTTTGCATATTTTGGTGTTTTCGGCAAATTATTTACATCGTCGATTATTGCAATTACCGTTGGTGATTTTATGTGTAATTTGTGCGCAACCGTTGGGTGCAATTCACCAAATTCAGCAATCTGTTTATTGCCTTGCATAATCCGCCCATATTTATATGGGTGTGCCCACATTGGTGCGCCCGATGTTTCGATTGTATATTTCTGATTTCCAATCAGTGATAATATATCAGATTTTACATCGAACACATCATATTCGCGATTGCGGTGCATCCAATGTTTGGGCGATGTTGTGCCCGAACGCAATATACAAATTTGCGTATGTTCGTTGCCCGGCATATCGCCATCGAACACCGTCCCCAGTTCGAACACAGACATATCTGGGAATCCGCGCTTGGTATTTTGCGACAATGCAATCAATAAATTGCCCAGCAAATTATTTCGCATACAATCAAAATCAACCGTGATTGGATTTGATACGCGAATAATTGGTTTGTCGGTCAACATACTTTCGATTTTAGAATTTCCAAAACCAAACGATATGTTTTCGTTTAATCCCAGATTCGCCAAACGCCGTTTTATAGTTAAACATGATTTGTTTTCCATTTTATCGGCGTTTTCATTTATTGTTTCAACAACGCCCGATAGGCCAACCTTGTCATAACCATAAATCCGTATCAGGTCAGACACCACATTTTCAGGTGCCGTCATATCGACACGCGCACTGCGTGGGGTGATGGTCCAAATGCCGCCTTTGCCATCAGTGACATTAAATTGCAAAGATTCCAATATTTTGCGTTGTGTGTCAATCGGCATATCAACACCCGTTCTTTGCAGGCAAAACGATGGATTATATGATATTTTATTTGGTGTAAATTCACTGCGCCCGGCGGTGCAAACATTTACGATTTCGCCACCGCATGCGTCCATGATTATATCCACAGCCAATGCCAATGCCGGCCCCGATACATTTGGGTCAACACCGCGTTCATATCGATATGATGCGTCGGTGGATAAACCCAATCTTTTCGCAGTTTTGCGAATACCGACGGGCTCGAAATATGCAGATTCCAAAATAATGTTTTTCGTATCATCGGTTGTCATCGCACGCGCACCACCAACAATTCCCGCCAGTGCCAAAATCCCGGTCATATCAGCAATAACCAAATCTTTGTCGGTCAATTCGTGTTCTGTGCCAAACAGGTCTGTAAATTTTTCGCCGTTTTGCGCAGTGCGAATTATAATTGCTCCGTCGATTTTATCTGCATCAAAACAATGCATAGGCGCGCCCATGTCATAACAAATATAATTTGTTGCGTCCACACACGCGTTTTTAGGATTTATTCCAGCCGCAATCAAACGGTTTGCAATTTTTGCAGCCGATGGCGCGTTTTTAATTCCATGAATTTCCGCCATACGGTATGTTGGGCAACGGTCAGACATTATTTTAACATCACGCGCACCACGCATATCCGCCAAGTTATCAGGGGTTTTTGCGATATATTTTCCCGCAGAACACGCCGATAAATCCAGCGCAATTCCACGCACAGCCAAATAATCCGGGCGGTTTGGTGTGATTCCGGTGTCAAAAATGGCACTGGATGCGATACCGGGGATTGGTGCGCCAATTTTTGTATCGGCGGGCAATTCCATAATTCCACTGTGGTCGGGGCCCAGTCCCAATTCGCGTTCACTGCACATCATGCCGTCGGACAAAACGCCACGCAATTTTCCAGATTTAATTATTTCGCCACCGATGTTGCACCCGGGACGCGCCAATGCCGATATCATACCAACACGAACATTTGGCGCACCACATACAACCTGGCGCGGGGTATCTGTGCCATCGTCAACCATTAAAACATGCAAATGGTCGCTGTTATCATGTTTTTTACATTCTATGATTTTTGCCGCAATGGGTGGCACAGGGGCGATGAAATCTTCGACCTCTAATCCGGTGCGATTTAATGTTTCACAAATTTGTTCGGGCGAATAATCTGTATCCAGATATTCACGCAACCATTCATAAGACCATTTCATTTTATTCCCCCTATGCTTCGAAACCACTGTTTTTCAACCAACGAACATCGCCGTCATAGAATTGGCGAATATCGTTTAATCCAAATTTCAACATTGCCAATCTGTCCCAACCAAAACCAAACGCAAAACCCTGAAATTCATCAGGATTTACACCGCAATTACGCAATACATTTGGATGCACCATACCCGCACCCATAATTTCCAACCATTTGTCGCCCCATTTTATATCTATTTCAATCGATGGTTCGGTGAATGGAAAGTATGATGGGCGAATACGCATTTCCAGTTTTCTTTCAAAATAACGTTCCAACATCGTGCGAATTGTCGCAACCAAATCAGACATTGTTATATGTGCATCTATTTTATCAACATATAAACCTTCGATTTGACCGAACATGGGACTGTGTGTTGCGTCCATTTCTTTGCGATATGTGCGTCCAACACCAAACATTTTAATTGGCACGCCATGCGATTCCATCGCGCGAATTTGTATCGCAGATGTCTGGGTGCGTAAAACATTGCCGTTGGGCAAGAAAAAACTGTCCTGCATATCACGCGCGGGGTGATATGACGGTGTGTTCAATGCGGTAAAATTATGCCAATCATCCTCGATTTCGGGGCCGGTCCACATTTCGTATCCCAACGATTCCAATATAGACCCAATTTGCGTCAATGTTTCGGTCAATGGATGAATTGTTCCGTGATTTTTGGGTTCTGGGTCCAATGACACATCGACAAATTCTGTTTTTAATTTTTGATTTAACGCCGCGGTTTCTAATTCGGTTTGACGCGTTTTGAATAATTCACGCAGTGCGGCGTTTTCCTTGTTTAATTCTGCGCGTGCATCCGCGTCCATTTTTGACATTTCTTTTAACCGCGCCGTCATTGTGCCATTTTTGCCAAATGTCGCGGTATATAAAGATTGTAATTCTTGCAATGTTTGTATGTTTTTTATTTGTTCTTGCATAATTTTTACCTTTAATTAAATAAAGCCATCAAATAATTGACGGCTTTATTATTACAAAACAAAAGACCACCGCCAAGGGTTATTTTGATTCCCCGGCAATAAATCGTTTTGCAACATCAATCAATTTTGTGAAATTTTCATCGCCTGCAAATGCCATTTCGGCCAAAACCTTGCGGTCCAGGGCGACACCAGCCTTGCGCAGGCCGTTCATAAATTGAGAGTATGTTAAACCATTGTTGCGCACCGCGGCATTGATACGAACAATCCACAAACCACGAAATTCGCGTTTTTTAACGCGTCTGTCGCGATATGCGTATTGACCCGCCTTTTCCGATTTTTCACGTGCGGCACGATATGTTGAATGATGACGGCCCAAATAACCTTTGGCACGCGCCAAGATTTTATTGTGTTTTTGTTTAACTGTTGTTCCACGTTTTACTCTTGCCATAACTGCCCCCTATAATTATTTCAGACCGTATGGTGCCAAGATTTTAGCCTGGCCCATCATGTTATCGTTCAAATACTGTGGTTTCGACCCCGCGTTGTTTGCGCGTTTGGATTTATGACGCAGTAATTTTTTATGAGCATTTCTGGCAACACGGATTTTCCCAGTTGCAGTCATAGACGCACGTTTTTTCAAGTACGACTTGGTTTTTAATTTTGGCATTTTTTACCCCTTTGGTTATATATCTTGATGGCAATGCCGTATGCCATTTCAGACATTTACAACCTGTATTCTGGCAGATTTAAAAGAAAAATCAAGTTTTTATTGAATATTCGTTTTTTGATGTATAAACTGGGGGGTGAAAATGAAACAAGGCAATATATCTTCACGCGCAATAAAACTTATCAAATCCGCCGCGGCCGCGGGCGCGGTGCCGTTGATTTTTATTTATGTATTGGTGGCAAAGCCTGATTTTTACCTGATAAATTGGTTGGGGCATATTGTTTTACCGGTGGCGCATACGGTTGGAAATGTTATTACTTGGCCGGTGCGCGCGTTGGGGGAATCGGTTGAAAATATTTATGATTTATCAAATCTGCGGTCGGAAAATGAACGGTTGCGTGGTGAAATCGATGAATTGCGTGCGATGAAAAACACCTGCGATGTCGCAATAAGTGAAAATCGGCGTTTATCAAATGAATTGGATATTGTGCATGCAACCCCGCAAAGTGTGATTATGGCGGATGTTGTGCATGATACGGTTGCGTTGCACCACAGCAACTTTTTAATAAACAAGGGTGTGTTTGATGGTGTTAAACGGGGCATGGTTGTGACATCGGTTGATGGTGTTATGGCGGGTATGGTCGTGGATGTTGGTGGTGATTTTTCACGCGTGCGCGCATTAAATGATGCCGACAGCAATATCGCCGTCAGAATCGCCGGGGACGAGGTTTATGGTTTTCTGAATGGGGACGGGTCAAAATTTCCTGAGATTGGTCTTTTCAGTCGTCCTGAATTCAAGGCCGCCAAGGGAATGAGTGTTATAACCAGTAATATCAGTGGTGTTTTGCCAAATGGTATTTTGGTTGGCACAATGAAAAATGAACACGAGGTCAAGGTTTTATTACCTGATGCAATATCGCGGGTCAAGGTTTTGGAATTTGACACAAATAACGAATATAAATGATTAAAAAAATTATATCTTGGTTGTCTGATGCGTCGCCGTTTTTGGCGGTGATTGTTTTGTGGCGATTGAATTTACAATTTTTTAATCCGGCGGGAATTTTGGCAATTATACCAATATTTTTTTATTCGTTTGTGCGCCCGATTCGGTGGTTTGCACCATTTTCTATTTTGTTTTGTTTTTTAATAGACTATTGTTTTGATACAAAATTATTTTGGACGGCAATGTATTGCGCCGCATATGCGGTAATTGGATTTCAATATTTTATTGATATTCCACGCGCGGATAAAAATGCCATTGTGCCATTTATGATATTTTTTGGTATTGCGATGTTTATATTGATGATGGTAAATTTGTCTTGGGTTGTATTGTGGCGGTCAATATGGTTGTTTGTTTGGGTGGTGGCAATGTATTTGCCAATTACAAATTTTATGAAAAAGGTGCATGGCGATGATTGATATCGAGGTTGGAAATACTTTTGACCGACGCAGTGCACTGTTTTTAACAACGGGCGCAATTTTAACATCGGTGTTGGTGTTGCGCATGTTGCAAATGCAAGTTTTTAATTATCGCGATTATAAAAAGAAATCTGAAAATAATTCTTATCGGATTCAGATAAACATGCCGGAACGCGGAAAAATTTTATCAACCGAAGGCATACCAATTTCGCGCGATACACCGATTTATCGTATTTATATCGTTCCCGAAGAATCTGATGATATTGACGGGTTGATAAAAATTTTGACTGATGATTTGAATTTGCGACAAAAAACATTAAAACGAATTTTTGCACAAATGAGAAAACAACAAAGATTTCAACCTGTGTTGATTTCGGAACATACCGATTGGAAAAATTTGGCAAAAATCCAGGCGAAAAATTTACCCGGTGTTCATATTTCATCGGGGTATGCGCGTGTATATGAAATGGGTGAATCGGGCGCGCATATTTTCGGATATGTTGGTGCGCCAAAAAATCCAAAACCAAATGCTCCATTTTTTACAACGGGTATTTTGGGATTGGAAAAAAAGTATAATGATGAAATGGCGGGATTGCCCGGTCAAACGGTTATGATTTCAAATGCCGTGGGACGCATTACTGGCGAAGACGAAGAACAATATGTAAAACCGGTGCCGGGGCATGATATAAAAACAACTGTGCGATATGATGCACAACGGGTTATGCACGATGCGTTATCACAACACAAGGCCGGATGTGGGGTCGCGATTGATATTGAAACCGGCGATATTTTGGCGATGACATCTGCGCCGGGATTTGACCCGAATTTATTTACATCGGATGATGCCGAAGATTATATGGAAAAATTACGAACAGATTACGCAAAACCATTCGTAAATAAAACTGTCGAAGGTTTATTTCCACCGGGGTCAACTTTCAAAATCATTGTCGCATTGGCTGCATTGGAATCGGGCGCAATTACACCCGATGATAAAGTTTTTTGTCCGGGATATTGGGACTATGGCGACCGGCGATATCATTGTTGGGAACAAAAAGGTCATGGGCATGTGAACCTGGCGGGGGCATTGGCGCATTCATGCGATATTTATTTTTATCGATTGGCATTAAAAATTGGAATCGACGCGATAAAAAAAATGGCGTTGCGTTTGGGTTTGGGCGAAAAGTATATGAATGATATTTTTCCAAAAGAAATGGTTGGGGTGATACCTGATAAATATTGGAAAGAAAAACATATAGGCAGTCATTGGGTGCATGGCGATACGGTGATTTCTGGGATTGGCCAAGGATTTATTTTAACAAATTGTCTGCAATTGGCGTTGATGATTGCGCGTGTTGCGTCGAATAAAATTGTTATACCGCGTTTGATTTACAGTGATGAAAAACCAAGTTTTAGAAACCTGGGGTTGGATGAAAAAAATATCCGGTTTGTATTAAATGGATTGGAACAGGTGACAAAACCCGGTGGCACCGCAAGTGGCAGTGCGATTGATGTCAATGGCGCAAAAATGGGTGGAAAAACCGGAACATCCCAGGTGCGAAATATTTCGCGCGCCGAACGCGCAACCGGGGTTTTAACGACTGCGCAACTGGAATGGCATAAACGAAATCATGGTTTGTTTGTTGGGTATGCGCCAACCGATAATCCAAAATATGCCGTTTGTATTATTACCGAACATTCCGGCGGCAGTGGACCCGCCGCACGCACATGCGCCGCGGTTATGAAAACTTTATTAGAGGGCGATAAATAATGATTCATCAAACACGCGTTTCAAATGCAAATATGATGACAATATCCGAAAAATTATCTCGGTTTTTGTGGGGATTATTTTTACCTATGTGCATTGTTTTGGCCATTTCCGTCATGGTGTTGTATTCCGCCGGTGGTGGAAATTGGAAACCATTTGCCGCCCCACAATTATTAAAAATTGTATTGGGATTTATTGTGTTTTTCTATGTCGCGTTTTCCAATATTAAAATATGGTTAAAATCTGCGTATTTAATTTATGCGATTGCGTTTATTATGATTGTGTTGGTGACATTTGTTGGCGATGTTGGTATGGGTGCACAAAGATGGCTGAACCTGGGGTTTATGAATGTGCAACCGTCTGAATTTATCAAAATTGCGATGGTGTTGGTTTTGGCGCGTTATTTCGCATGGATGAATTCGGTTGAATTGACCCAGGCAAAAAATTATATTGTTCCAACATTGTTGACATTTATTCCGTTTGCACTGATTGTTTTACAACCTGATTTGGGAACGGCGTTATCTTTGATGATGATTATGATGGGCATGTTTTATATTGTTGGTGCGCCAAAAAAATGGTTTTTTATTGTTGCAATATTGGGAATCTTGGCGGCACCGGTTGTGTGGTTTGCCGGTATGCACGATTATCAACGCGATAGAATTATTACTTTTTTAGACCCCGAACATGACGCAAAGGGCACCGGTTATCAAATAAACCAGGCGAAAATCGCGTTCGGTTCGGGTGGTATTTTTGGCAAAGGTTATATGTCGGGCACCCAATCGCAACAATCGTTTTTACCAGAAAAACAGACTGATTTTATATTTACTATGTTGGGTGAAGAATTTGGTTTTGTTGGTGCGTTTATATTATTGGTTATATATACATGGATTATTTTGGTTTTGTTTTGGTGCGCAAAAACATGCAAAAACAGATTTGGACAATTAGTCTGTTTTGGTTTTATGTTGAACTTTTTTGTTTATTATTTTATAAATATATCTATGGTATTGGGATTATTGCCAACCGTTGGCGTGCCATTACCGTTGATGTCATTTGGTGGCAGCAGTCTATTATCACTGATGTTCGGATTCGGACTGTGCCAAAATGCACATATAAATAAAGACCAACAATTATCTGCAAAAGGAAGTTAAATTATGAATTTAATGATTGTAGAATCGCCGTCCAAGGCAAAAACTATTGAAAAATATCTGGGCAAGGGGTGGAATGTTATTGCATCCGTTGGTCATGTTCGTGATTTGGTTCCTGAAAATGGCAGTGTTGATACAAAAAATAATTTCAAAATGCGTTGGCAAATTATGCCTGGCAAAGAAAAACAAATTAAACTGATTGTGGATTTGGTTAAAAAATCTGATGCGATATATTTGGCATCGGACCCGGACCGCGAAGGCGAGGCGATTGCGTGGCATATTTTGGATATATTAAAATCAAAACGCGTGTTGACGGGTAAAAAAGTTTACCGCGTCGCGTTCCATGAAATTACCAAGCATGCAATTATGGACGCGATTGGTGCACCACGCGAAATTGATTTGAATTTGGTTGATGCCTATATCGTTCGCCGCGCGTTGGATTATTTAATTGGGTTTAGTGTGTCGCCATTGTTGTGGCGGCGAAACCTGGGGCGGTCGGCGGGTCGCGTGCAATCGGTTGCGGTGAAATTGGTTGTTGACCGCGAACGCGAGATTGAGGCTTTCCACCCCCAAGAATATTGGTCTTTGGGTGCCGAATGTGCGGCACATGGGACAAATTTCAACAGCAATTTATCAAAATATAATAATGAAAAAATTGAAAAACAAACCATTAAAGATAAAAATACGGTTGATAAAATTTTGGCGGATTTTGGTGAACCAAAAATCGTCGCGCATGTTGTAAATATCGACAAGAAAAAAACTTCGCGGCATGCGTTTGCACCATTTACAACCAGTACTTTACAACAAGAGGCATCGCGAAAATTACGATTTTCATCAAAGCGGACTATGTCGGTTGCACAACATTTATATGAACAAGGTTTAATTACATATATGCGAACCGATGCAACGAATTTATCAAATGACGCGGTGGCTGATATTCGTGCGTATATATCAAAAACATATGGCGAAAAATTTTTACCAAAATCACCAAATGTTTATGTCACAAAATCTAAAAATGCACAAGAAGCGCACGAGGCTATACGCCCAACACATTTTGATACACCGGCAACGGGTTTGCAAACAGACGAACAAAAATTATATGATTTGATTTGGAAGCGAACGGTTGCATGCCAAATGGTAAATGCTGAATTTGATTCGGTTGCGGTTGATATAAAACACGATAATGCAAATGCGATATTTCACAGTGTTGGCACAACATGCACATTTGATGGGTTTATGAAAATATATAACGAAACCAACGAAGATGATGATGCACCGGAAAATGTTAAATTGCCACCGTTGAATATCGGTGATGAAATTATCATAAATAAATTTTTGCCTGAACAACATTTCACAATGCCACCCGCCCGTTTTACCGAGGCGTCATTGGTTAAAAAATTAGAAGAATTGGGAATTGGTCGTCCATCAACATACGCGACAATTATGTCCACTATCGTTGACCGCAATTATGTCGAACAAGACAAACAACATCGTTTTCATCCGACATCGGCGGGTTGGATTATTTCTGCATATTTGGCAAAATATTTTACCGAATTGGTTGATGTGAATTTTACCGCAAAAACCGAAGACACCCTGGACGATGTATCAAATGGCAAAAATGATAAAATTACCGCATTAAACGAATTTTGGACACCGACCGAGGCAACAATCGACGCGGCGCGCGGTGTTAAAACATCTGAAATTATCGATGTTATAAATGAATTTATGGAAAAACATTTATTCCCAGATGGACAAACAAAATGTCCAAAATGCGGTGGTGTGTTGGGGATAAAATTGTCTAAATACGGTGCGTTTATTGGGTGCAATAATTATCCGACATGTGATTATACATTGAAAATTGGTTCAAATGACGCGGCGAATATTCCAAATGATGATGATACCGAAAAAAAACCGAATACACCGATTGATTTGGACGAAGGCATTGTTTTTTATCCGGTTGGAAAATTTGGACCGTATGTTTCAAATGGAAAACAAAATGCCCCCGCCAAAGGATATACTGCGGAAAATATGACTTTGGAAATTGCCAAAGAATTATTAAATAAAAAATCGGCTGGACGCGTTGCCCAAGATTTGGGTGTAAATCCAAAAACAAAAGAAAAAATATTATTCTATGCAACTGGACGATATGGTCCGTATATTTCATCAGGACGCGTAAATGTTTCGGTCAAAGAAAAACCTGATTTGGATGCGGCGATTGAAATGATAAATAATAAAAAACCTGCAACCAAGGTGGCGGTAAAAAAAGGAAAAAAATAATTGGCAAAATTTGATAATAATTTTGTTGATGAATTACGAATGCGTCTGTCCATTGTGGATGTTGTTGGACGGCGTGTGCCATTGGTTAAAAAAGGTCAAAATTATTGGGGATGTTGTCCGTTTCATAATGAAAAAACACCATCTTTTTCTGTGTCCGAAGATAAAGGTTTTTATCATTGTTTTGGTTGTGGTGCACATGGCGATATTATTTCGTTTGTGATGAATACCGAACATTTGGAATATCCAAATGCAATTCGTGAATTGGCGGATTTGGCGGGTATGAAAATGCCGGAATATAAACCAAAATCAGTTGCGCGTCAAAATTTAGAAAATTCTTACTTTGATATTTGTGAACGCGCAACGCGTGAATATCAAAAATTATTATTCGAACCCGTTGGGCGCGATGCGTTGGATTATGTGCGTCGACGCGGTTTTTCCGATGAAATGATAAAAAAATATCGGTTGGGATACGCGCCAAAAAATAATTTAGTTGCATCAAAATTTTCCGATATTAAACAAAATGATTTGTTGACGACGGGACTGGTTCGGCGTGGTGATTATGGTTTGTATGATTTTTTCCGGAATAAATTGATGTTTCCTATATTTAATCCGCGGGGTCAGGTTATCGCGTTTTCTGGGAGGAGTCTTGACGGGTCAGACCCAAAATACATAAACACAACCGATACAGAATTATTTCATAAACGGCAAACTATATTTGGTTTTAATTTTGCACGCGATGATATTTATAAAAAAAATCGCAGTATCGTTGTCGAAGGTCAAATTGACGCGATTCAAATGCAGGTTCATGGTTTCGGTGAAACGGTCGCACCATTGGGAACGGCACTGACCGAGGACCATATCGCAATTTTATGCAAATCAAATCGTAATATTGTTTTTTGCTTTGACGGTGATGGTGCCGGGCAAAAGGCGGCTGTGCGGGCGGCGTCCATTGTGTTGCCGTTTGTTCGTGATAATTCCGATGTGCGTTTTGCGTTCGTCACGGGTGGCAAAGACCCAGACGAGGTATTAAAAACCGGTGGCGTTGGTGCGATGGAAAAAATTATAAATGATGCGGTTGGTTTGGTGGATTTTTTATGGAAATCGGTGAACGAAAATTATTTGGTATCAACCCCGGGCGGACGCGTCCAGGCGGAAAAATTTTTGGAAAACGAATTGAAAAAAATTCAAGACAAAAAATTGCAATACGAAATCGAGCAAGAATATAAAAAACGCGAATTTCAACAATGGCGGTCTTGGAAAAAAACAGATGCGCCAAAAATAAAATTACCCGATACAGATACCGTCACGAAAAATACCCTGATTTATATTGTGAATAAATTCCCAAATTTGGCGAGTCAATATGCGGATTTTCTGGCAACATTAAATATTTCTTTTGATATGGATGCGCCAGATTTGGGTTGGTCAGATGCGGCGGCGGAAAAATTTATTGTGTCATTGAAACTGCAACGGTATCGCGCAACATTGGAACAAGAATTACGCACAAAAATGCAGGGCATGATAAATGGCGAAAATTACACAAATGAAGAATTGAGTGATATAAAGAAAAAAATTGCCGATGTAAATCAAAAATTAGAAAAATTATTATATATGGAATAGGGTTTATACCCACGAAATTTTGCAATTCGACTTCGTCGCTGTTTTTTTTATTTATAATGATTTTTGCCGGCTTTTTTTAACATTTTGATTAAAAAGGCCGGGAAATTATACCCCCGCCACCATCTTCGATGGTCCCCCTCCCCATAGGGGCGGAATAATAAAAAAATTCCCGGCTTTTTTGATAATTTTTATCATTTTGGCCGGGAATTTTTAACAATTTTATTTTATACATTGAACAAGAAATGGCAAATGTCGCCGGGTTGCATTACATAATCGCGGCCGACGGTTCGCATTTTGCCAGCCTCTTTGACTTTGACCTCGCCACCGTATTCAATATAATCCGTCGGGGTTATAATTTCGGCACGAATAAATCCGCGTTCAAAATCCGTATGAATTTTACCCGCCGCCATGGGTGCGGTCATGCCACGCGTTATTGTCCAGGCATGTGCCTCACGCGGTCCAACCGTATAAAAAGTTTGCAACCCCAATGTTTCGTATCCGGTTTTTATAACCTGGTCCAGGCCAGATTGTTTTAACCCCAAATCATCCAAGAACATTTTTCGTTCATCTGGGTCGGTGATTTGCGCGATTTCCATTTCGATTTTTGATGAAATTATTAAAACCGGATTTGTTGCGCCATATTTTTCCATAACCATATCAGAAAATTTATTCCCAGATGCCGCGGATGATTCGTCCACATTACATACATAAATCACCGGTTTTGCCGTCAATAAATTAAATGGTTTGGCATCCACATCTAATTTTCGTGCCGGCACGCCATTGGCCAGGTTTTCACGAATAATTTCCGCCGTCGCCAATAGTTTTATTGCCTCTTTATCCGCGCCATGTGCTTTCTTGGTCAGATTTTTAATTTGTTTATCCAAACTTTCTAAATCCGCCAGCGCAAGTTCAGTTTCAATTGTGTCAATATCGGACAACGGGTCAATTTTTCCGTTCACATGCACAATGTCGTCATTTTCAAAGCAACGAACAACATGAATTATTGCATCGGTTTCCAGTATGTTGCCCAGGAATTTATTCCCCAAGCCTTCGCCGGTGGATGCGCCCCGCACCAGACCCGCAATATCAACAATTTCCAATTGTGTCGGTATGATTTTTTCAGAATTATCAACCGCCGCCAATTTCAACAATGTTTCATCCGGCACAACCACACGGCCGGTATTTGGTTCAATCGTGCAAAATGGATAATTTTGCGCGTCCGCCGCCGCACTTTGTGTCAGTGCATTAAATAGTGTCGATTTTCCCACATTTGGCAAACCAACAATTCCGCAATTGAATCCCATAATAAAATCCTTTATAATATGAATAATATGTCATACATCTGGCAAGATTTCAATATAAAAACCTTTCGCGCGGAAACTGTTGTTTTTCGCGATGGGGTGTTTTGTCCTGAATTTTCAACACTGGACGGGCCGGTCATAGATAAAAATTACGATTTACCCGTGCATTTTATATATGTTGGGGAAATTTTGGGTGATAATAACCTGGATATTGTTATAAATGAAAATGTTAAAAATCAGAAAATTTATCTGTCTGGGAAAATCAAGGTTGTAAATAATGCCCGGTTAAATATTTCGATTAAAAACAGTGGTATCGATTCGGATTTGCGTGGTTTTTTCATTGTTGAAAATCATGGCGTTTTTAACTGTAATTTAGATGCGTATCATTTGTGCAGAAAAACCGGTATTTTTATTAAAACCCGGGTTTTAGGTTATAAAAATTCGGAATCAAATTTGAATGGTACCGCACATATATATAAATATTGCGAAAATTGCCGGTCAGATATAAATTTTTCTGCAATGTTGGAAGATAACGCAAAAATTACTTTTTTACCCGTCCAAGAAATATCTGCAATTCCGGATACCGCATCGCACAGTGCGTCAATCGCGCAATATAACGCGCCACAAATTGAATATTTACACCAATCGGGATTGACCGATATCGAGGTTCGAATTGCCCTGCGTGAGGCATTTATGAACGATATAGATATTTTCGAATAAAAAAAATACCCGTATCAAAACGAGTATTAAAAATAGTCGGTTTAATCAAACCATTATTTTTTCTTGAAACCCTGTTTAGCCTTTAACTTAGGATTTTTGGGGTCAATCAAGATAACCTGTTTACCACGACGAATTTGTTTAATATCACCGCGTTTTTTCCAAGCCTTTAATGAACTTAAAAATTTCATATCAAATCCTTTTTACGGGTCAATTATAAACGGATTTTAACAAAAATCAAATAATAAATATATATTTTTGTTGTTTTTGTTGGGGCTGTTGAAATTGTTGAAAAAGTTTTTTAGTTTTTTATCAACAGTTTTTCAACTTTTATTTTCCGGTTTTCCGCGGTTTTTTATAAAATTGTTGAAAATTTATCGAAATAATTACCGGTTGAAAACTTGGTCGGTTTTCAACAATTTTAACAATTTTTGTTATTTTATTTTTCTGCTTGTTAAAAAATGTTAAAAAATGGTATAATTATCAACAGGACAGGAAAGAGATGAGACAACAGGTTTTGAAAGCATTGGCAAATCCGCCACGCATATTTTATGTGCCGTATTATTTGGCAGTGTTGAACTTTGTTGTCCAATTCATAGGATTTATTGCTATTTATTTGACGGCTTTATTGGTGTTTGGGGTTGAAATTCCGCCATTATTGTTTTTATTATCGGTCATTTTTGTTCATATGATTTTGGCGATTTATTCCCGGTCAGACCCACAAATTGGTCAGATTATTTTGGCAAAAATTCAACTGTTTAAACGAAAAATTCCGCGGAGATTGGTTGCATAATGAATAATGATTTTGGATTTTTTGACTATTTCGCGGGCAGTTCGGATTTTCCGATAACATTGACCATATTGGTTGTGGCGGTGGTTTTTGTTTTTGTTGCTTTAATGTTGTTTTTACCAATGATAACCAGGAAAGTATTCCCAAAATTCGGTTATATGCGGTATTCTGATTATTTGCCGTTTGAACGTGTGCGCGATGATGATTCATTACAGATTTCTGATGGGTCATTGGTGCGCGTTTATCATTTGGATGGTTTACAAACCAGTATGCAAGATGATGCGACGCGTGAAAAATTTCTGGATTTGCGCGCCAGTTTATTTAATCAAATTCATGACCCAAATGTTATTTTGCGGTTTTTTACCACCCGGGACGCGGTTGTTGAAAATATGGATTATGAATTTCATCAACCAACATTACAAATGATTTATAATAAATGGAAAAGTCAGGGATTAAAGATTTTTTCCAATAATTATTATGTTGTGATTTCTGTATCGGGCAATGACGCGGCGGATAAATTAGACCAATGTTGTAATTATTTGGAATCTATGTTTGCGGCATATAAACCGGTATTGTTGAAAAATAATTCGACAAATAATATGGCGCGGTTTTTTGGGCGGATTTTATCGCCAATTACCAAACCAGAACCCGGAAAATGTGAAAATAATATTGCTGATTTGGTGACGGTTGATGATGTTGATTTTTTGGATAATGGTTTTGTTAAATATGAAAGTGGCGGGTTGGTTAAATATGCCGCAATGGTTTCTTTCAAAATTGCGCCTGATTATTTAGATGAAGAATTTTTTATAAATGTTTCAACCATACAGACAGAAATGATTTGTATGAACGGTTTTCATATTATGGGTGTTGCCGATGTTGCAACGGCGTTGCGGCAAACACAATCGACAACTGATGAAAAAAATGAAGATTCGACCATGGAACAAATGGCAACCGCACAAAGTGTGATGGATGAAAATGTTTCTGGAAATCAAACCATGGTGAATTATTATCCATTGTTTATGTTATTCGCGGATAGTGTTGAAGATTTAGAAAAATATGTTGGTGAATTCAAAAAGATTTCTGCGTCATTTGGTGTGTCGCCGATTGTTGAAACATTTGCATCGCGTGTGTCATGGTTTTCAATTATTCCGGGGTTTGATGTATTTCCGCGGACTTTCAAATTATTATCAAAAACGGCGGCTGTGTCGATTCCGATGGACGCGGTGCCGCGCGGAAATACAAATTCAGATTGGGGTCCGGGGCCGTTGGTTATTTTCCCAACTGCCCAGGGAACGCCATATCAGTTCCAATTCCATGTATCGGATAAACCAGCCGCCGTTGGACACAGTTTAACAATTGGGCCAACAGGTGGTGGTAAAACAACATTGTATTCGTTTTTGATTGCACAATCGTTGCGTCATCCGAAATTAAAGGCGTTTTTCTTTGATAGAAATAAAGGTGCAGAAATATTTACACTGGCGACCGGCGGAAAATATATAACTATGCAGGGCAAAGAAAAAAATACAGATGTAAATATTAAATCATTTGAAACACATTTAAATCCGTTGAAAATGGCGGATACGGTCGCAAATCGTGCTTTCTTGCGGCGGTGGTTGGCAATGATTTCGGGGCAATCGGATGATGCGTCGGCGGATGAAATTGCGCGTGCAGTTTCGGTCAATTTTGATTATTTGGCAGACAAAGACAGAAAGTTGAAAAATTTATGGGAGAGTTGTTTTTCATCAGGTGGAACAATGCGGTCTGCGTTGAAAAAATGGGTTGATGATTTGCAATATGGCGATATGTTTAATGAAGATGCGGATACTTTGGATTTACAATCAAGATTGACAACTTTTGATTTTACAGATATTTTACAAGACCCGGTTTTGGCACCTGCGGTGATTTCATATATTTTACACAGAATAAATAATACAACGGTGTCGGGTGGAAATCCGTCGTTGATTATGATTGATGAAACCGCGCCTATGTTGGAAAACAAAATGTTCCGTGATAATTTTATTGCGGGTTTGCAAGAAGGTCGTAAAAATCGTCAGGCATATATGGTTGCGTTCCAACGCGCAAATGTATTGGATAAACTGGGGATTGGTGATGTTGTTCGTGGTCAGGCACAAACGGTTATGTTTTTCAGAAACCCCGGCGCGGATTTATCGGACTATGAACATTGGAAATTAAATCCGTTGGAAATGGCGTTTATTCAAGGCAAGGCATATCCAAATTTGAAAAGGGCGGTGTTGTTGTCGCGGCCGGTGAATAATGAGTCTGTTATTTTGAATACAGAATTGGGAGGTTTGGGCAATTTATTAAAATTGTTCGAATCAGGGCGTTCGTCGGTATTATTAGCCGAAGAATTATATAAATCGTATGGGAGCGCATTTGTAGAAGAATATCTGAAAAAAAATGTTTAGATTTTTTACCTTTTGGTTGGCTTGTTTTGTAATTACTGCGGGCTATGCAGAAGATAAATGTGTCGCTTATAAAACAAGACCTGGGGTCCAAATAAAAAAACCCGATTGGGTGAAAAAAGTAGGGCAACCGTTGCGTATGATGGATTTATATCATGGTAATGTCATTGCAACATTGGTTGATGAATATGATATTGTTGTAAATGTCAATGAATTACCAAATAATGATGGGTTTTGTGTGGGTATCAAAGATATAAATGCAACAATCGGTTATAGTGATTTCTTGGTCAAGGTTGATATGCGACATAAATTCGGGTCGTGTTCGTATAAAACGGTTTTGGAACATGAAGGCGAACATATAAACGCATATTTGTCGGTTATTGATGATTTCCAAGATGATTTGAAAAAATCTGTTTATACGGCGGCAAATTCTATTATACCAATTTATGTTAAAAAAGAAGAAGATATTGATGATGCAATTGATAATTTGAATTATAAATTGCAACATCATCCAGATGTTGTTTTGGTTAAACAACAAATTTCTGCGGCCGAAGAATTGCGCAATGAAAAAATCGATGAAGATAACAGTCAGTATGAAGAATTGAAAAAGTGTAATGGTTAAAAAATTATTCTGTGTTTTGTTATGTTTCGGATTTGTTTTTCATGCGAATGCGGATGAAAATCGTTGTGCGAAATATAAAAAAATTCCACAAATAAATGTTAAACGCGCAGATTGGAAAACAACGGTCAGTCAATCAGATGATGATTTATGGCCGCGTGCGGGTTATGTTAAAATTGAACCGTTCAGTTCTTTTTTGCCGGGGGTTTCGTATACTTTTGATGGCAGATATTATTGTGTGTTGTTGGAATCGGTAAATGTTGAAATTGGATTTAATGATTTTAATATTTTTGTCGATAAAAAATATGAGAAAGATTCTTGTGAATATAATGCGGTGTTGAATCATGAAAATCATCATATAAATGATGCGGTTGCGGCGTTTGATGTGGTTTTCCCAAAAATTGAAATTGCATTGCGTGATATTGTAAATAATATAGAACCTGTTTATACTCAAAATGTTGATGAAATTCCGGTGATTGTTGAAAATATGCAAAATAAAATTGTGAAAGATGAAAGTCTGAAAAAATTAGTTGATGATTTCAAAGAACAATTGCAATCTGATGCGCATGATTTAGATGATGCGCCAACCGACGAATTTAATAAATGCACAGCCGATAGAGTGAAAAAGGCTTTTGAAAAATATAACAAGAAAAAAGGTTTGTTGTGAAAGATAAAATTGTAAAATTTGTAAAACAAGAATATGGGGCGAAACCTGAATATTTATGGAAAAAATATCCGACATTTTGTGTGTTTCGGCATGTGGATAATAACAAATGGTTTGCGTTGGTTGCAACATTGCCGCGTAAAATATTGGGTGTATCTGGGGACGGCATGGTTGATTTTATAAATGTTAAATGCGATAAAGAAACTATCGATTTTTTTCATGGTGTAAATGGTATTTTGCCGGCATATCATATGAATAAACAAAACTGGATAACGGTTTTATTGGACGGCACCGTGCCAGAAAAAAATGTAAAAAAACTGATTAGTATGTCGTTCGATTTAACAAAATAAAACCCGCCCAAAATGATGGGGGATTTTTAATATTTTTTTGATTTTGTGGGATAGGGCGGGAAGAAATGTAAAAATAATAAAGAGCAAGATTGAGGACAGGGGATGGAATTCGCTCGTCTGGAACCATGGCAACAATGGCGGGGGATGGGTTTCGCGAAAATATGGCACAAGTCCGCCTTCGCTGATAAGCATAAATTTTTTTGCAAGATTACGGACAATGCTACGGCGGGACACTGAATTTTCTAAAAAAAATACCGCGCAAGCGGTATTTTTAGAAAATTCGTGGTTGCGGGGGATGGATTTGAACCAACGACCTTCAGGTTATGAGCCTGACGAGCTACCGGACTGCTCTACCCCGCGATGATAGGCTATATTATATACTAAATTATATTCCTGTCAATTAAAAATCATTTTTTACCGGTGTTTTTTGCATTTTTTGTGTTTTTTCTTTGTTCCCTTGCATTGTTTTTTTATTGTTGCTATGATTTTTTTATATTTATATGGTGGGCTGTTATGGCAAGAAGTAAATTTAGAAAGTATGTTTTAGACCCTTTTTTGGGGCTGGATATTGTTCAATGGTGTATTGCGGTGCCGGTCGCAATTATCATGTGGTTGATGTTTATCACATGTTGCACGCATATTCGCAATAAAAAGGTTTTGAAAGAATATTCTAAAAAGCCGGCTGTGTTCGTGTTGTGGCATGGGCGGACGATGATACCGACATTGGTTATGGGGTTGTATGGTATGCATGCATGTGCCGTCACCAGTCGCAATAAAGACGGGAGACTTATGGCGAAAATTCAGCATTTGTTTGGTGCGCGTGCCGTGTATGGCAGTACCAGCAACGGTGCGGTGTCTGTATTGCGGGCGGGGGTGCGTGTGTTGCGGAACGATGGGCGCAGTATTGTTATGTGTCCCGATGGCCCCAGTGGCCCGTCTTTGCGATTGCAAGATGGTGCGATGTATTATGCAAAAATGGCGGATGTGCCAATTATTCCGGTATGCTTTGCGTCGTCGAAATCATGGTTCCAGACGCGTTGGGACCGGTATTTGATTGCGTTGCCGTTTTCTAAAAATATTATGGATGTGGGTGAGCCTATATTTGTAAAATCAAAAATAAAATCGCCGGAATTTGAAAAAGAACGCAAAAAAATCGAGGATATTTGTGTTAAACAAATGCGTGATTTGGATAAAATGTTTAATTTAATGCAGGTCGAACAAGATATGACGGCGTCTGAATTCAAACAAAGAATGCGCGAAGCAAAAAAATTGCAAAAACAGGTAAATAAAAAATGAAAACACCAAAATGGTTTATGAAAAAAAATCTGGTTGCAATTTTATTATTGCCGTTGGCGGGTGTTTATTATTTATCCAGTCGGGCTGTGTTCAAATTGCGTGCGCGAAACCCGTTGCAATCAAAACGAAAAATTGTATGTATCGGAAATATTTTGGCGGGCGGTGTTGGTAAAACACCCATTGTGCGTCAGATTGCTGAATTTTTGGATGCGCCGGTTGTTATGCGTGGGTATAAACAAACACAATATACAAATGGTATCGGGGACGAGGCAATAATGCTGGCGCGGGGTGGATTAAATGTTCACACCGGGGACAGAAAAAGTAATATCATTTTGTTGAATAAACAAAAATCCAAAAACCCAATTGTGATGGATGATGGATTCCAAAACCCAGCAATTAAAAAAGATATTTCTGTGATTGTTATAGATGAAAATTTTGGATTCGGTAATGGATTTTTGTTGCCGGCGGGACCAAAGCGCGAAACGGTTGCAGCGTTAAATCGTGCGGATGCGGTTATTATTATGCAAAATGCGCGTGCGCCAAAAAAATATCAAAGTCAAAAAAGTGTTCGGGACGCGTTAAAATTGCCTGAAAAAATGCCAGTGTTTTTTGCAGAAAATACTACGATTTCACCGTATGCGGAAAACGAGCCATTGGTTGCGTTTGCGGGAATTGGGTATCCGAAAAAGTTCTTTGACCGGTTGAAAAATGTTGTTGTGAAAAAATCTTTCCCAGACCATTATCAATATAATGATAAAGATTTGAAATATTTATTCGATTTGGCAAATAAAAATGATGCGCGTTTAATTACAACTGAAAAAGATTGGGTGCGGTTGCCGGTGGATGTGCGCGATGAAATTAAATATGCCAAGTTGGAAACAAAAATAGAATCTAAATTTTTTGATTGGTTAGAGGGAAAATTAAATGGCGACTTTTAAGAAAAAATTTGAAATAAACGGTGTTGGTATTCACAGTGGTGCGCCGGTGCGTATGGTTGTGCGTCCGCGCAAAGCGTCGGGAATTGTTTTTTATCGTGTTGATTTGGATAAAAATTTTCCCATAGATGCAATTTATTCAAATGTTGGGGAAACCAGATTCAGAAATACAACAATTGGTCAATTAAATGGCCCGCATGTCAAAACAATTGAACATTTTATGGCGGCGTTGCATGTTGTTGGTGTTGACAGTGCCGTTGTTGAAATAGATGGTGCCGAGGTTCCAATATTAGATGGCAGTGCGTATGAATTTGTTGAAAAATTTTTGTCGGTTGGTGTTGTTGGTGGAAAACCTAAAAAAATTATTGTTAAAAAAGAAGTTATTGTAAAATCCGCAGATGCGAAAAAAAATGTGCCGTTTTTGGAAAGGGCTAAATTTTGGATTTTGAATAAATTGGCGGGGCGAAAAACAGACGGTTTTGTAAAATTGTCCCCAAATGATGGGCGTGCGTTAAATATTACGGCGACATTGGTGTATCCTGAAAAAATTATTGGGGCGCAAAGTTTTTCTTATAAATACGATGGAACGAAAAAATCGCGCGATGTGTTTATTCGTGATGTTGCGCGTGCACGAACATTTGGAAAAATTTCTGAATGGGAAACATTAAAACGGCATGGTATGGGGCGGGGCGCATCGGAACATAATGTGATTGCCGTAAATGCCACAGGCGATGGGACATTAAATAAATTATATTGGGCTGATGAATTTGTTCGGCACAAGGTTGTCGATGCGTTTGGTGATATGTTTACATCGGGTGGAATTATCATTGGTGATTTGGTGTCAAACAAGGGCAGTCATGCAATGAATAATTTGGTTCTGCGTAAATTATTTAGCGACCCGGAAAATTATGAAATTGTTGAAAAATAATTTTTAATGTATAAATCAAAGGAACAAAGGAGAAAAATATGAAAAAAATTATTTTGTGTTTGTGTGTGGCGTTGTTGACGGCGTGTAATCATACGGTTGATGTATCGGAAAAATCGTCTGATTTAATCCAGGTTGCGTCTGCGCCAGAAAATTGTGTGTTTTTGTATAAAATAAATGCAGATGCGTCGGTGTATTCCCATGATGACGCAATTCAATACTTGAAAAATCGGATTGTGGCACAAAACAAAACCGGTAATGTGTTTTGGTTAGAAAAAGATGAAAAACAACAAAATTCATGGGTGATGTTTGGGCCTGAATATAAATATATTATGACGGCGCGTGTGTATGATTGTGGTGGGAAAAAATAATTTTGGTAAATTGTGTTATTATATGTTTGCCAAAGATTGTATTTTTTTGTTATAATCATATTCAGGAGAGATTGAAAATTGTCAGACAAGGTTAGTGGTTCTTTTGCGGCGGCGGGTCGGACCGATGTGTTGCGCGTGAACAAGAAAAAGTTCGCGGTGGGTTTGTTTTGGCAACCGGTCGCGGTCGGATATACTCCGCGGAACTATGCCAAGATATTGGCGAAAAATTCCAAGACAGATGCAAATTTGTTTGTTGAATATCGGTCGATGGTTGGCTTGGCCGCCAAGGCGCGTGGTGGATTTTCGGGAATGCCATCGGCGGCGGCGGAAATTGTTGATGCGTTGAGTGAATATTCATCTTTCTTGGCGGTGTTTTTAATCGATAAAAAATATTATTTGTTGGCGGTGCGTAATGGTGTCATTTTGGCGGATAAATTATTTGATTCTGATTCAGATGCCCGCGCAGAATATGCAAAATATGCAAAAATTCCTGATTGGTCGGCGTTTATTGCACCAAATTCGTGGGGAATACCGCGTGCAATTGAAAAACATCTGAATTTATTGTTGCCGCGTAAAACAAGATATCATTTGCGCCCAATCAGTCGGTGGCCGTCCAGAATTTTGTCTGTTATTTTGTTGGTTGGTTTTTTTGCGCTGGTTTATTTTATTTTTCGTGAACCAATCGATAAAATGCGTGAACATAAACCTGTGCAATTAGACCCAGAATTGGTCGCGGAATATAAACGCCAGGTCGAAGAAAAAAATAAAGAATTGGATGCGCAATTCGAAATAAAAAAAGAAGAAGTTAAACCGTTGGTTATGCCGTATTCTGAATTGCCGGTGCCAATGGCGCGCGCCAAACAATGTTATCAGGCAATTGGATTTTTAATGCAACCGATAACCGGATGGGTGCAAACAAATGTTTCGTGTGATGAAACAACCGCCACAGCCGAATTTACCAGAAAATATGGTTCGTTGGATGCGTTCTATGTTATGGCGGAAAAATTTCTGCCGGGGGTAAATGTTGATGAATTAAACGAAGATACTTTGCGTGTGAATGTTGCGTTGCCTGAAATTCCACGCGCCGCGTCCCAAGATGAAAATGATGCGTTGACGGTTGAAAGAAATGTTATCAGTCTGTTTCAATCGATTGATACAGACGCAAAAACAAATGTTGTTGTTGATACATTGTCAAACGGTGTTGATACGGCAAATTTGAATATTGTCGAAATCGAGGTTTCTTCTAAATTGTTGCCAATGCAATTTATAAAAATCTTTGACGATTTTGGTGGTGTTTATATGACGCGTTGTTTGTGGAACGCGGTATCAAGGACTTGGAACTATGAGGTTATAATCTATGCAAAATAAAATTAAATTTTTTGGTTTGTTGTTGGTGATGTTTTCGTGTGTCGTATCGCATAATTCATATGCGGATGATGATTTGGTTGAAGAAACCATTGAATATGGTGATGTGGATTATAATAATAAAACAGGATTGGAATATGCGTCTGATGCGATTGTCCAAGATATTATCGGCGCAACATCGGTTGCCGATTATGATGTCAATGGAACTGTGTTTCAACAAATTACTGATTTGGAACAAGAAAAAGTTTTAATGCAATTGGAAAAAGAACGCGCACAATTGGATTTGGATTTGGACAGATTGGCGGCGGAAAAAATTAAATTGCAAATGGAAATGGATACACTGTCGGGACGCGCCGACCAAGAACGGCAAATTTTGCAAAATGAAAAATCAAAATTGGAAGCCGAGGCCGCCAGAATCGAACAAGAAAAACGCGCGTTGAGTGCCGCCACAGAATCAACCGAGTATTCAAATGTTGAAACGCAAACACAACCGAAAAAATCTGCGCCGAAAAAGGTTGCCAGAAATGTCGAAGGCGATGATATTGCGTCATTATATAAATTGGTCAATGTTATGGGTGCGGGAAATCAATTACAGGCAACTTTGTCTGATTTGGAAACAGGTCAAACCAAACGCGTCAGTGTTGGTAAAAAAATAGATGGATTTACCGTTAAATCAATTTCTTTGGAAGATGGTGTCGTGTTTAGTAAAGATGGCGAAACGCAAAATTTGAATATATCCAGTCGGTAAAAAAATGAGTAAGAATAAAATTGATGATGATTTGTCAAAAAAAACATCTGTGCCGGATGGTATGGATGGTGCCGAGGCAAAAGAAATCGTCGATTATTTGTTTTCTAATGGAAACCGGTTGCTGACCGCGACGGGTGCGCGGATGGAATTGTCCAAAGATGTCCAAAGTTTAATTGCGTATTTTTCAGGTGGTGAAATTATTATTTCCAGAACACATAAATATGATGGGCGCGTGTTGGCTTTTTTGGATTTATTGCGTGAAAGAAATATGCCAAAACGGATTCCGTTTTATTCTGATTTAGGATTGATTTCGGCAATATACAAAACATATGAAGACCGGTTGGGTAATGTTGTTCGTGCGCGCACCGATTATGATAATCAGATGCAGAAAGATTTTGTTGATATTATCGCGCGGGCGGCCGCACAAAAGGTGTCTGATGTGCATATCGAGGTCGCAGACCAAACAACAATTTATTTCCGTATAGATGGCAGTATGCAACCTGTGTTGGAATATAATTCGGCATGGGGTGAATCGTTTGTTCGTGCCGCGTTTGCGTCTGCGGATATTTCAAATTCGAATTATGCACAAAATGAATACCAATCGGCACAGAAAGACGGACGAACACCGTTGCGTGGAACCAAAGATTTATATCTGCCAAATGGTGTGACCAGTATTCGTATGCAATTTAATCCGATTGCGTTTGGGTCGCGTTATGTCGTTATGCGATTGTTGTATGATAACCCGTCCGAAGGTATTAAAACAGAACAGGAATTTGGTGAATATGAACAAAATTTGTTGATGCGTTTGCGTGCGTATCCAACGGGTTTGGTGATTGTTGCGGGTCCGACATCGTCAGGTAAATCTACGACTTTGGTGCGAAATATGGCGTTGATGTTAAAAGAACGTAATTATGAAATAAATATGATAACGGTGGAAAATCCGGTTGAACAAAAAATTTTTGGCGCGCATCAGATGCCGGTTGTGAACGCTATGAACGAAGAACAACGCGATGAAAAATATACCGAGGCTTTGGCGGCGGCATTACGCAGCGACCCCGATACATTGATGGTTGGTGAAATACGAACTTTGGCGGCGGCACAGTTGACGGTGCGTGGTGCGTTGTCGGGGCATAATGTTTGGACAACATTGCATGCGAATTCTGCGATGGCGGCATTGACCCGTTTGTTGGATATGGGTGTTGAAAGTTTCAAGTTGAAAGATGAAACACTGATGCGCGGATTGGTGTCTATGCGGTTATTCAAAAAATTATGTCCGCATTGTCGTGAACCGTTGGTAAATCATCCAGAACACCCGGCGTATCGGCGTGTCAAAGATGCGTTCGGTATGGTTGGTGTAAAGCAGACTTTTGTTCGTGGTCCCGGGTGCAGCGAGTGCAAAGGTTCGGGAACATTTGGACGAATCAAGGCGGGCGAAATCATTATTACAAACAGTGAATTTTTACGATTGGCATTGGCGGGGAATACTGATTTGGCCATGAAATATTGGTTGGAAGAAATGGACGGACGTACATTGAAAGAGGCCGCCGCGGAATTGATGTTAAAGGGTATTATTGGTGTCGATGAATTAGAACGGTGGGTCGGATTATTGGATAGACCTGGGGAATATTAAAAATGGAAGAGTTAGAATTATTTTATGCAAAAATGGTGTTCAAATTTAATACAGAACGCCGGTTGGCTTTGATTCGCAAATTGGCATCATTGTTGCGGAATAATTTTTCTTTGATGGATGCGTTGGTCAGAATTGAAAAAATCGAATCTGATAATGGGCGAAAACCGGATGAACCGTATGCAATCGCAATGCGGATGTGGCAAAAAAATCTGGAAATGGGTATGAGTTTTTCTGATGCGACGCGTGGTTGGTTGCCGGCGGAAGAAACATTATTGGTGACAAGTGGTAATGTTGCAGATTTGGTTGTTGCGCTGGAAAATGTCGATAAAGTTGTAAATGGAACAACCAAAATAAAGCGCGCAATGAGAAGCGCAATTGCGTACCCATTGTTTTTGTTGATTTTGACATTTGGTATTATTGTTATGGTTGGAATGTATTTGGTGCCACCGTTGGCGGATGTGGCGGGGCCAAATGTTGTGTGGCATGGCGCAGCAAATTTGTTGATAATGGTATCTGAATTTTCAATAAAATATTGGTCTGTGATTTTGGTTGCGTTTGTTTTGTTATGTGTTTTGGTGTGGTTCAGTTTGTCAAATTGGACTGGATGGTTGCGGGCAAAATTTGATAAATTGCCACCGTGGAATATATATAAAATGCATACATCGGTTGGGTGGTTGATGTCTTTGGCGGCTTTTGTTGCGGCGGGGGTGTCTATGCCGGATGCAATGCGTATTTTGGCGGATAATGCAAACAAATATTTGCGTGATATTTTAGACGAAACATTACGGTATATTGCAAATGGTGATAATTTAGGTGTCGCGTTGTCGAATACAGGTCGCGATTTCCCAAATCAAGAAATTATTGGCGATTTAACTATTTATTCTGAAATGAATGATTTTGATGCAAATATCGAAAGATTGGCAGATGATTATTTGCAAAATTCTGTGCGAAAAATGGAATCGATATCCAGCACATTGAACAGTTTTGGAATTTTATTGGTATCGGCAATTATCGCATGGGTTGTGTTGGCAACTTTCCAAATGCAAGACCAAATTACAATGATGTTATCATAATAAAAAAATCCCCAAGATGGGGATTTTTTTATTTTCAGAGTTCACTCCGTCGCCAAAGGCTATGGGGTGCGGGCAAAGCGCAGAGTTCAAATGATGAATTATTATTGGTAAAGCGTTGCGATTACACCATAAATGGCAGGTTTTCCAATGTGCCTTCGGTGACACGAACATTTACATCTATCAACATAAATATTGCGTCGGGTGATGGTTTTATATTGCATGGAAACATATCGTGCGATAGCAAGTGTGATGTGTTGACCGTCAATTTTGTGACCAAATGGTCGTCGTCCAAAAGTGTATAAATTGGGCCAATGTCGGTTGGTGTGTTTGCGCCAATTTCGTGTTCGTTTTGGGGGCAACGCAATCCGTCCATCAATGTTTTTATTCGGTTATCTATATCAGAACGCGCAACACCAACGATTTCAGGGTGCAACATTAAAATATCCAGTTCGGCAATCATTTTCAGGTTCGGACTGATAATCGGATTCCAATCTATGCCGCCGACATGACGGGTTATCAATGGGGCCTTGGACGCGTTGGGCAACATGTATCGTGTTAAATTATCCCATGGACTGTGTTCTACTAATTTTTTTAATTGTGGGTGAAATTGCATGCGGATGTCTGCGATGTGTTGCGCGCGTTTTTTAGGGTTGACAAAAATATCACCAAAATAAATCAGTTTAAATTTCATAATAATCTCCTGTTAAAAATTATGCCTTTTTCCTTGAAAATTATACCACAAATTGCTATGGTTTGGATAGCAAAAAACGAAAGGAAAATATAATGGCAGTAAATAACGAATATACCGGTGATTCAATCAAGGTCTTAAAGGGTTTAGAGGCGGTTAAAAAACGCCCGGGTATGTATATCGGCGATGTGGGCGAGGGCGGCGACGGCCTGCATCACATGATTTACGAGGTTGTGAATAACTCGATTGACGAGGCAATGGCGGGGTATGCAGATACCGTATATGTTTCGTTAAACCCAGATGGCAGTGTCACAATCCGCGATAATGGTCGTGGTATGCCGTTTGATATAAATCATGAAACGGGACGGTCTGCGCTGGAATTGATTATGTGTGAATTGCACGCGGGTGGTAAATTCGATAACGAGGGTAATGGTGCGTATAAAGTTTCGGGTGGTTTACATGGTGTTGGTGTGTCGGTTGTGAACGCGTTGTCCACTTGGTTAGAGGTGCGCGTTTGGCGCGGAAATCAACAGGCTTTTATGGCGTTTCGCGATGGGGTTCCGACAACTGATTTACAAATTACAGAAAATAAAACAAATCATGAACATGGGTCCGAGGTCACATTTTTGCCGTCCCCGGATACATTTACCGGCACAGTATTTAATTTCGATACATTGGAAACATGGTTGCGTGAACAGTCTTATTTGAATGCAAATGTCCGCATTATATTGGAAGATTTGCGCGGCCCAGATAAAAAAGAACGCGAATTTCACAGTGTTGATGGGTTAAAGGGTTTTGCAACATATCTGGATAAATCCAAAGAATTGTTAAATGCAGAACCAATTCAAATGATTAAACAAATTGAAGATTCATATATTGAAATTGTTTTACAATGGACAACCGCATATACTGAAACATCGTTATGTTTTACAAATAATATTCCAAATCGCGATGGGGGAACTCATTTGGCGGGATTTCGTGCGGGTTTGACGCGTGCGTTGAATAAATACATTGGTGAAAAATTGACCAAAAAAGATGTCAATTTAACCGGTGAAGATTTTCGCGAGGGATTGACCAGTATTGTCAGTGTGAAAATTCCTGACCCGAAATTTGGTTCGCAAACCAAAGATAAATTGGTGTCATCCGAGGTTCGTCCGTTGGTGGAAAATACAGTGAACGATTTATTGTATGAATATCTGGAAGAAAATCCAGTTATTGCAAAATCGATTGTTGATAAAATTGTCGAGGCCGCCACCGCGCGTGAGGCTGCGCGCAAGGCACGCGAATTGTCGCGTAAAAAATCAGGACCAGAATTAGGCGGATTGCCGGGTAAATTGGCAAATTGTTCGGAACGCAATCCTGAAAAATGCGAATTATTCATCGTCGAAGGGGATTCGGCAGGTGGTACCGCAAAACAGGGACGCGACCGTAAAACCCAGGCGATTTTGCCGTTGCGTGGAAAAATATTAAATGTTGAACGCGTGCGGTTTGATAAAATGCTGACATCGGATACGATTGGCGCGCTGATTACAACAATGGGAACCGGTATTGGCAAAGACGAATTTGATATAGATAAAATCCGCTATCATAAAATTATTATCATGACCGATGCCGATGTGGACGGATTGCATATTCAGACTTTGTTGATGACATTTTTCTATCGCCATATGCCCGAGGCGATTGAACGCGGATATATTTATGTTGCAAAACCACCGCTTTATGGTGTGACGCGTGGCAAACAACAAATATATATCCAAAGCGAACATGATATGGACGATTATTTGATGAATCAGTTGGCAACCGACGGTATGATTCAGACTGCGGATGGAACCCAGATTTCGGGCGCAGATTTGAAACGATTGCTGAATTTGGTTTTGGATATGCGCAATACATTACAGGCGTTAAATCATGTTATGCCGTTGCGCTTTATCGAGGCATTGGCTTTGAACGGTGCGCTGGAAAATGAATCAGATGAAAATTTTGCGGCGACGGCAAAAATGCTGGACGCGGAAGAATTAGAATTTGAACGCGGGTGGAAGGTTTTCAGTGATGCGTCGGGTATTACAATCACGCGCACATTGCGTTCGGTGACCGAAACACATTTCTTGCCACGCGAAAAATTGAATTCGCCCGAAATTCGTGGTTGGCACCGGTTGGCGGGCAAAGACGAATTAGTTGAAATTTTTGCAAAACCCACGGTGTTAAATGTGAAATCAAAATCACAAAAAATCTGGGGCGCATTGGCGTTGTTGGATACGGCGTTTGAATATGCGCGCAACGGATTGAAAATCCAAAGATATAAAGGTTTGGGTGAAATGAACGCAGAACAATTATGGGAAACAACAATGGACCCAAATAATCGTTCGCTGTTCCAGGTTAAAATAAATGACGCGTCCCAGGCGGACGAGGTTGTGTCGATGTTGATGGGTGATGTGGTTGAACCGCGGCGCGACTTTATTGTTGAAAACGCATTGGATGCAAATTTGGATGTGTAATGTTTGATGCAGATTGGTTTTGGAATCTGGATAAAACACTGCGGGAACGTGGGTTGGATTCAGATTCCAAATCTTTTGATGAAATACGCGAAATGCTGGCAACACCAAAACGATTGTCGGGCGACGCGTTTTCTGATGAATGTGCCTATGTGATTTTGGCGGGTGGTTTTTCGCAAAAAACAGCAAAAAGAATTCATAAAATAATTTGTGAAAAATTGCGTGCGGGTGCGGGATTTGATGATTTAATAAAAATTTTTAACAATAAAAATAAAATAAATGCGATTTGTAAAATTTGGCAAAATCGCAACGCGTTGTGTGATGAATATTATTCCAAAAAAACATTAGATGATAAATTGGCGTTTATACAAACATTACCACATATTGGAAAGATAACTGCAAATCATTTGGCGCGAAATTTGGGGTGTGATATTGTTAAATATGATATTTGGATTCAACGGTTGGGGGCGCTATACGCAGGGAATCCGGAAATTTTTGCAATTATAGATAATGGAAAATTAAATCCGCAAATAAAAAAATATTGTGATGATATGTTTGCGCATTTGGTGCGTGAAACAGGATTACCGCGCGGGTATGTTGATGTTGTGTTATGGAAATCTTGTCAAAATGGTTTAATCAAGGGATTAAAATATGGATGTGAAAATTGAAGAGTCTTGGAAACGCGAATTGGCACCCGAATTTGATAAAGATTATTTTCGAGAACTGACAGATTTTGTACGTGGTGAATATTTGTCGGGCAAACAAATTTATCCGGCGGCACGAAATATTTTCAATGCGTTTAATTTGTGTCCGGTGGATTCTGTGCGCGTTGTGATTATTGGCCAAGACCCATATCACGAACCCGGTCAGGCGATGGGATTGTGTTTTTCGGTGCCAAATGGCATAACACCGCCGCCGTCGTTGCAAAATATTTATCGTGAAATTGAATCTGATTTAGGGCACCCCAGTTCGACGCATGGTGATTTGACGCATTGGGCAAAGCAGGGCGTGTTATTGTTAAATTCAACATTGACGGTCCAGGCACATTTGGCGGCATCGCACGCGGGCCGGGGCTGGGAACAATTTACCGATGCGGTAATTGCGGCATTGGCAAAACGCAAAAATATTGTTTATATGTTGTGGGGTTCGTATGCACAAAAGAAAGCCGCGTTGGTGGATAACACGCAAAATTTAGTGTTGAAAACGGTGCATCCGTCGCCGTTATCAGCATATCGTGGATTTTTTGGTTGCAAACATTTCAGTCGTGCAAATGAATATTTGGCGCAACACGGTAAATCACCCATAGATTGGTAAAATTAAAAATTATGCGTTAAACCCAATCCGTAAAATGCGTAAGAATGGTTGTCTTCGGCGGTGTTTGCGTTGGAAAAATGTTGTATAAACAGTTCAGTTGCCCATTCTTGGGTTATGTTCACACCAATTGTGACCTTGAATTGGAATAACAATTTTGCACCCAGGCGTTTGTTTTCTTTGACCTGTAATCCGACGCCGGCACCCATACCCATGTATAACCGTTTATATCGAAACAGGGCGATGTCTTCGGTGGCATATCCGATTGGAATTGTGTAATCGGTCCAATCCCAACCATTTTTACTGCCCAATCCCAATGTTTCAGAAATATTCAGACTGCGTCGTGCCGGAATACGAAAAAATGTCGTTGGTTGCGAATATGTTATTGTTCCAATATAAAAAGGCACAGGTCGCACCGGTGGTGGTAATAAAATTCCGGTATCGAAACCTTGGCCGATGCCGTAAAACATTTGGTTTTGGTATGTTCCCATAAATGGGTTGCGTTCGGGTAAAAACCAATCGTCGGCCAATGCGATGTTTGGTAAAATAATGGGTAATAAAAATAATAATCTTGTTTTCATACCGACAATTTTATCATATTTTGCATATAAAAACAAACTGGAAAAAATAAATTTAATAAAATAATCACGCCGTGGCGCAAGCGAAAGAATTATATAAAAATATTATCTATATGGCTATGATTATTAAAAAAAGCCCTTAAAAAAAGGCCATAATACTTGAATTATGACCGATATTGTTCTAATATGACCCAAAAGGTAAAAGATGAATAAAGAATTTAATTTTTTGGTATATAACACTCCAAACCAAGATGTTAAAATAAATGCTATGGTACGGGATGACACAATCTGGCTTACCCAAAAATCTATGGCTGAATTGTTCGGAGTTCAGATTCCCGCTATTAGCAAACACCTTAAGAATATATTTGAAGAAGGTGAATTAGATGAAAAAGTGGTTGTTTCCAAAATGGAAATAACCACTCAACATGGAGCAATATCCGATAAAACTCAAACATCAGAAACCCAATTTTATAATTTAGATGCTATTATATCTGTTGGATACAGGGTTAATTCTGTTAAAGCCACTAATTTCAGAATATGGGCAACCAAAGTTTTACACGAATATATTCAAAAGGGGTTTGTTCTGGATGACGAGAGATTAAAACAAGGCAAACAAGCCTTTGGCAAAGATTATTTTCGTGAATTATTAGAACGTGTCCGTTCTATTCGTGCATCTGAACGCAGAATATATCAACAAATCACAGATATATTTGCAGAATGCTGCATTGATTACGATAAGAATTCAGATATTACTAATAATTTCTATGCAACTGTTCAAAACAAATTCCATTATGCAATTACTGGTCAAACTGCTGCTGAAATAATATATACAAAAGCGGACAGAACGAAAGACAATATGGGATTAACCACATGGAAACATTCACCAGATGGACGGATTTTGAAATCAGATGTAGGGATTGCTAAAAACTATCTTTCTGAAAAAGAAATCAAACAGTTGGAACGAACTGTATCTGGATATTTTGATTATATTGAAGATTTAATTGAACGAGAAAACACATTTACAATGGCCGAATTTGCAAACAGTGTAAACGAATTCTTGGCTTTCAGAAAATACGATGTACTGCCAGATAATAATCATGGTCGTATATCAAATGCAAAGGCTATTAAACATGCAGAATCAGAATACGCTGCATTTAATAAAACCCAAAAAATAGAATCTGATTTTGATAAACAGGTTAAAAAAATGTTAAAATAACAAATCTGGGACTCTCAAATTTTCGCAGATTTCCAAAGGTTATCACAAAAAAATGGTGGGAAATTTATACTTTGTAGAATATACACATAAAACATCAGAAGTCCGCTTTCATTCACTACGTTCATTACAGCGAGACATCCGTTTCTCTAACTCTACATCTTCGCTTGCTTTCTGCGAAACCAATCTCGCTGTAGCGTAAGCGAAAGCAGATGGTGCCCTAAGCAAGAATCGGACTTGCGACTCGTCCTTACCAAGGACGTGTTTTACCACTAGACTATTAGGGCAACAGCGGTATTATACCTGTTCGCGGATAAAAATCAACATAAAAACCATTTTTTACTAGATTTTTATTTTTTTACCATTATAATGCGTTTTGTTTGGCGGGATAGCTCAGCTGGTTAGAGCAGTGGAATCATAATCCACGTGTCGGGGGTCCGAGTCCCTCTCCCGCTACCACAGGTTTTATTGACCCACACAGTATTGTGTGGGTTTTTTATTGGGATTTAGGAATATAATCGGATTTGACAAAATTTTTGCATAGGAAACAAAAACAGTTGACAATTTAATTTTTTGGTGTATATTATGCTCATAATAAAACATTTATGGAGGCAAAATATGTTATTAGTGAACATGGATAATGTACCACGTAGAGAGTTGAATAAATTGCAAATTTCGGAAATTTTGCATGGTATTATGCGTATGGAAAAATCATCAAATCCGGATAAATATGCCCGTTGTATGCCGGAATATAGTCGTTTTGTGTCACGGTATGCTTTTGCTGTAAATGGTGGTAAAATTAAAATTTCTGATAAAAACATTGTTGCAACGGTGAATTTTTTGGAAAAAATGTCAGGGAGTATTCCGTGTGAAGTTGAGTGTGTTGATAGTGCTGTATCTAAATTAAAGATACAATATGCCAATGCAATTATAAGCGGGCGTGTAAATGTACCAAAAAAAGATTTAAAATATGTAATTGATGGTTTTGAATCAGAATTAAGACGTAATAATGATGATAATAATGTTATAACATCTGCGCTGGAAAAAATCAGACCGTTATATCAAGAAATGTGTCAAGAAGATAAAGATGAATTTGTCCAAAATCCATCCAAAGTGTTTTTCGAAAAACAAAAAGAGCGTAGCGAGAAAAAAGAACAGTTGAAAAATTTAGGATTGAAGGAACGCATAAAAAAGAAAGTGGCGGGTGTGGCCCAATCGTGCGAGCAAAAAATTGCAGAAAAAATTGAACAATATAAAAATGTAGCACAACAAAAAGCACAAGAACGTAAAGAAAAAGTTGCAGCAAAAAGGGAAAAACGCGAAGCAAAAACAGGTGTTTTAAAACCGTTGTTTGCTCGTGCCATGCCATATGCAGCAAGCGTTTTGTTGTTGGTGGGAATAACATTTGGTTTTTCGCAAGATTCAACGCATGCAGGTGAAACAGATGCATCGAATAAAGACAATAAAACAAAAGTTGCAAAACAAAACACCAAAAATAATGAAGAAAAAACATATATGGTATCTGAACAAGATTTGGCGCGTGCGAATGGTAATTTTGCTGTGCAACAATCTGAACCAGTTGTTAAAGATACGGTTGTCAAACACGACCAGAAAATTGCACCAAAACCGGTTGTTAAAAATAATGCAAATGTTAAATCGTCTGACAAATTTTATGATTCCAGATTGGATAAATTCTTTGGAGATAAAAAATCTGATGTTTTGCAAAAAATACAAAATCGTATGCAAAATGTTGATTTGGGTGGTATCAGTGCAGAACGCGTTGCATACACCATGGGGGTTTATTCGGCATATGGATATAATATCGATGTGTTGAATAATTTCGTAAATGGTGCGGAATTAAATTCAGACCAAATCAAAGAATTAAAATCTGTCATAGATTTGGCAAAACCACATGGAACCGGTGTTCGTGATTTGGCGGCGGCGCATATAACATCGCGTGAAATTCATGAAATGTGCGCATGTGGCGATAAATCAAGTGCCGAAAAAAAGATTGCGCAAGCAAAATCAAATGTTAAATCATCAAACGACAGTATTACAAAATCTGATGTGTTGAAAATGGTCAACGATAATATCAAATGTGGTAAATCTGTGCTGAATCCAGATGATTCGGCAACATTGACTAAATTGTTGTTGCAAAATAATTTGGGGCCAGATGATTGTGCAAATATGACCAAATTGTTGTTATTGGCGGGTGTTGATAAAAATATTGTAAATCAAATCGTGCGTCAAAATAATTATTCGAATACTGTTTTAATGCCTGATAATTATGTGCAGCGGCTTGAAAAACAAAGTGGTCAGAAAAAGCCAGTGTGGTATTCACGCTGTTTCAGAATATCACGGTATTCACGATAAAATAAATCCCCATTTTATGGGGATTCTTAATACTTGCAAATTGTGTTTTGGGGTGTATGTTATATTTAACAAGAGGTGATAGTATGCATGATATAAATGCGAAGTTCCAACAAGTGTGTGCAAAACAACAACAAGAAAAAAACAGACGGCAACAAAGAATAGAAAAATATGCACATAACATTGAAGATTTTATGAATATTTATCAGATTGAAAAAACAGGACTGTGTTCCGAATTTGTTGCGTCGTATTATGCCAAGAAATGCCAAGAATTAGGTAATGCGGAGTTTAATAAAATAAAAAATCAAGCCCAAGGATATATCCGACATTTGGAAGTGTCTGGTCAGATAAGCGAACATATCAATTGGTTTAAGTTTGTTTTGGAAAAAGTTGGTGGTGGTTTTGAACGGTCTTAAAATTACTTGCAAATTGTATTTTTTGTGATTAAAATCTATTCTGATTTTATGGGCGCGGTGCCAATGATATGACTGACAACCATGGAGGCATCAAAACCCAATGTAAAGTGATAAATTCGGGTGGCACCGCGCGGTATTATATTCGCGCCCCGAAAATTCTAATGCTGGTGCCAAATATAAAATTTTCATTTGGTGCCATAAAAACCCAATTTGCAACGGCGTTGGGGAACAAGAATAAAAAAAGGGACCAAAAATGTTATCATTAAAATCTAAATACAGAACGCATACATGTGGCGAATTAAATATTGCCAATGTTGGTGAAATTGTGACTTTGTCGGGTTGGGTACATCGCAAACGCGACCATGGGTCGTTGTTGTTTGTGGATTTGCGCGATAATTACGGAATTACACAATGCGTGTTCGATGGTGGGGATGAAAATTTGGAAAAAATTCGCCCGGAATCGGTTATTAAAATTACTGGCAAGGTTGTCGCGCGTGAATTGGATGCGATAAATGAAAAAATCCCAACCGGTCATATCGAGGTTCAGGCACAAAAATTTGATGTTTTAACCAATGCCGAAGTTTTGCCTTTCCAAGTGTTTGGTGACGAAGAAACATCCGAAGAATTGCGTTATAAATATCGGTTCTTGGATTTGCGGCGCGAAAAATTACACTATAATATTTTAATGCGCAATAAAATGATGAAATGGTTGCGCGATAAAATGTGGGATTTGGGATTTTCAGAATTCCAAACACCGCTGCTTACCGCTGATTCGCCCGAGGGCGCGCGTAGTTTCTTGGTGCCGTCGCGGTTGCATCATGGTAAATTTTATGCGTTGCCCCAAGCCCCACAAATGTTTAAGCAAATGTTGCAAGTGGCTGGGTTTGACCGGTATTTCCAAATTGCGCCGTGTTTTCGTGATGAAGATTTGCGCGCCGACAGATTGTTGGAATTTTACCAATTAGATTTGGAAATGTCTTTTGTTGATTTACCAGATATCCAAGCCGTGGGCGAAATTGTTATGCCGGAATTGGTAAAAACTTTTGCGCCAGATGCAAATGTTTATCCAACAATTCCGCATATTTCATATGATGATGCAATGTTGAAATATGGGTGTGATAAACCTGATTTGCGCAATCCGATTTTAATTTCTGATGTGACAGAAATTTTCCGCGGGTCTGAATTTGGAATATTTGCAAATGCGATTGAAAATGGCGCGGTGGTGCGTGCGGTGCCGGCACCGAATTCGGCGGACCGTCCGCGTTCGTGGTTCGATAAATTGGGTGAATACGCAACAAAAGAATTAGGCTTGGGGGGATTGGGCTATATTGTTTTTGCCGATGAAGCCAAAGGCCCGGTTGCGAAAAAGTTGGATGCGGCGCGTATCGCAAAATTGAAAGATATTGCGGGGAACAAATCATCGTTGTTCTTTATTTGCGATATGGTGGATGTCGCAGCGAAAGCGGCGGGTAAATTGCGCAATAAATTAGGCGTAGATTTGGGTTTGGTAAACCCGCGTGATTTCGCGTTTTGCTGGGTTGATAATTTCCCGTTCTTTGAACCGGACCCGGAACGCGGTGGTGCGCCGGCGTTTACGCATAACCCGTTTTCGTATCCTATTGTTGATTCAATCGAAGAATTGTCTACACGCGACCCGTTCACTATCAAGGCGGCGCAATTCGATATGGTGTTGAATGGCATTGAAATTTGCAGTGGTGGTTTGCGTAATTATAACCCAGATGTTATGAAAAAATGTTTCGAAATTGCCGGTTATCCATTAGAGGCAGTCGAGAAAAACTTTTCTGGATTATACACCGCGTTTCAATATGGTGCGCCACCGCATGGTGGTTGTGCGTTTGGTATTGAACGCGTTGTGTCGGAAATTTTGGGCATTGGCGACAGTGTTCGCGAAATCGTCGCGTTCCCGGCAAATCAGCGTGGTCAGGATTTGTTGATGGGGTCCCCGAACGAGGTGTCGGAACAACAACTGCGCGATGTGCATATTAAAATTCGCGAGAAAAATTAAACCAAATGCAAAATAAAAACACCCACGGAAATCGTGGGTGTTTTTTTGTTAGTTTTTTAATACTTGTTATGTGTTTTTACAAATGCGCGCATAAATCCCGCGTCCAGGTTGTTTATAATTTCGTTTATTGAATATGTACGACGGCCGGTGTCGGTTATTGTCAATTCAATGTTTGCAGGATTTGGCGCGGTGCCGCGCATAACAAATTCAAATGTGCCGGTCATAACATTATCGTTGATGAATACTGCGCCGACACCATCGACATGTTGCATAGATATTGTCAATGGGCGCGTTGTTTCGAAATTTCCGTTTTTGTATTTTCCAAATATTTTTAATTTCTTTATTCGTGTTGCACCCGATTCCAATGCCGAAGAAATGGCGTATTCTGCATTTAATGCGTTTATTTGGTCGGCATATCCGTAAAATTGGTCAAATCCAATTCCGTATAATACGCCGCCATTTAATGTCATGTCGATGTCGCCGGTTAAATTATATGTTAAATCGTTTGCGGTCTGTCCAGATGTATGCAGATTTATTTCCCCGGTTATTGTCGAATCTGATACATTTAATGGTGCGTCAAATTTTAATAATTCGCCGGTTGTTTGGAATTTGTTTAATTGAATTGATATGTCGTAATCAAATTTTTTCTTTTCAATTATTCCCAATAAATGTCCGCGATTTGTGTCAGATATAGAAAATGTTTGTGTGTTTGGTTTCAACGAATATACAAAATTATTGTATTCGGTGTTGTTAAAAATAACGCTGTCGGCGGATATGGATATATTGATTGGTATATCGAACATTGTCGCCAATGGATGCGGGGTTAAAAATTTTTGCTCGTCATAATTATCGATAAAAGATTTGTTGATGAATTTATCTAAATCTAATATTTTTGTGCGTAATGTTAAACCAGATTTTGTTGCGTTCCCAGATATGATTTGGTCTGCGATTATTATATTCAAATCGCCGATTGTGTCATCGTTATATGTCCCAGACACCATGTATGATAAATCGTTTATAAACCGTAAATCTATATTTGGTAATAATTGCTTGAAATTTTTTCCAGTGATTGTGAAATTGTTGTCTGATAAATCCAATATCCATTGTTGATTTTGTGGAATAAATGTTTTTTTGTTATCGCGTGTTGTGTATGTGCCGCGTGATGTGCGCATAAATTCAGGCAAAAATTTCATGTCAATATTGATGTCTGATAATGTTATGTTTTTTGCATAGTTATATTTTGGTATCATTTGTTTCGGTGTTATCACATATGTTCCCGACATATCAGAAAATGTGAAATCGATGGTGCCACTGTCCCCGATGTGCGATAATAATTTTCGTATTGTGTTTTGTGATGGCATTTTTTCGGTGGACGATGCGGTTATTTTGAATATGCCGTTATCAGATACTATGTTTCCGCGAATTGTGCCGTATTCAAAGTTTTGACATTCCCATTTTTTTGGTGTGCCGGAAAAATTGCAACTGAATTTTTCATCCATATTGTTTATTTGTAATTTTGTGTTGTGCAATCCGTTTGCGTTGTATGTTCCACCAAATAATTCAATATTGTCGGCGATAACATGATTTAATTCCAGTTCGTTGTTTAACCCGGCGGCGATAATCATAAACCGTGAAAAATTATTTTCATGGAATTTAATTTTGCCGCGCATATCAAACACCATATTCATTTTATTTAACATAATATGGTCGGTTGTGATAAAGGATAAATCGATATTTGCGGAATCTGATTTCAGATTTACAGAATTAAATCCGTTGGGTAATAATTTTATGTTGCCGGTATAATTGTTCGCGCGAATGCGTGAAAAATCAAATCCGTATCCGCCGTCCCAATTAAATTCCATAGATAAATTTATTGGTGATGTGATTTTTGGTTCGTCAAATTCGAACCATTTGTTTGCGTCGTCTGTGGTGATGGATAATTCGCCCGCCGCGCCACCAGATGGGAATAGGGTGCCGTTGATATGCAATTTGTTGTTGGTGTTTAATACAACAAAATCACCGTTATCGTATGTGATGTCGTATTTATGTTGTTGTGTGCGAACGGTTGCGTTCAGTTTTGTGCCAGATAATTTTCCACGAACAATCGAATAATCACGATTCATAAAATTGACTGTTGTATTATATATATTTGCGACCAAATTTGTGGGGCGCGGAAGCAGTTCACTGATTTTTATGTTTGCGTCATATATTCCGATTTCTGGGTTTAATGTCGCGTGTTGCAAATTAAACATTTGACTAAATGGCACAGAAAAAGATATTCGGTCGATTGTGCCGTTTGGAATTTCAATGTCATGTGCGATGATTGCGGTATGACCCAATAAACTGAAATTCACATCGCCCATAATTTTTACCGGTACGCCCGTTTGGGCATATAATTTGTTTTCCAAAATTGGTTTGGATTTATTCAGGTTTATAAACGGCGGAATGCATATCAATCCGATGATTGCGATACCGATTAAAAATACGATTGTCCAAAATAGGCGGCGTTTGTGCCGTGGTTTTATTTTCATGCTCTCTTTCCCTTGTTTTTTTATTATAGTGTATTATATTTATGTTTGTGAATAAAAAAAGTATTTTTAATCTTGAAAGTAATTATGCGCCAATGGGCGACCAACCAACCGCAATCCGCGAATTGGTCGATGGCGTGCGTTCCGGGCGTCGGTCCCAGGTTTTATTAGGGGTGACGGGGTCTGGGAAAACTTTTACGATGGCAAATGTGATTGCGGAATTGTCGCGGCCGGCGTTGTTGATGGCACCGAATAAAATTTTGGCGGCGCAATTATATACAGAAATGAAATCTTTTTTTCCGCATAATCATGTTGAATATTTTGTTTCATATTATGATTATTATCAACCCGAGGCATATATCCCAACAACCGATACATATATCGATAAAGATGCTGCGATAAATGAACAACTGGACCGTATGCGACACAGTGCGACGCGCGCCATGTTAGAAGAACGCGATGTTATTGTTGTGTCATCTGTGTCGGCGATTTATGGTATGGGGTCGCCAGAACAATATTCGTCTATGCGTGTGGTGTTAAATGTTGGGGATAAAATTGGTATTGGCGATGTTGTGCGGTCTTTGGTTGATATTCAATATAAAAGAAACGATGTCGCGCCCGCGCGTGGTGAATTTCGTGTGCGTGGTGATACATTGGATTTGTTCCCGTCGCATATGGCGGATATGGGATGGAAAATTTCTTTTTGGGGTGATGAAATCGAAGAAATTTGGGAATTTGATACATTGACCGGTGCAAAATTACATAAATTAAATCGGGTTGCGGTGTATCCAAACACTCACTATGCAACGCCTATGCCGTCCGTATTACAGGCAATCAGTCAAATTCGCCAAGATTTAGACGAACGGTTGAAATATTTTCATGATAATATGAAATATGTCGAAGAACAGCGTTTGCGTGAACGCGTAAATTTTGATATTGAAATGATGGAAACAACCGGGACATGTCGCGGGATTGAAAATTATTCGCGATATTTATCGGGACGATTGCCGGGACAACCACCACCGACATTGTTCGAATATCTGCCACGCGATGCGGTTTTGTTTATAGACGAAAGTCATGTGACCGTGCCGCAAATTGGGGCGATGTCTCGCGGGGACCGTGCGCGCAAGGAAAATTTGTCGCACTATGGTTTTCGGTTGCCGGCGTGTGTCGACAATCGACCGTTGACATTTGAAGAATGGGATAATTTGCGACCACAAACGATTTTTGTGTCTGCAACACCGGCACAGTGGGAATTGGAACAATCGGGCGGTGTTGTGTCAGAGCAGGTTATTCGTCCGACGGGATTATTGGACCCCGTTTGCGAGGTTCGCCCAATTGAACACCAGGTTGACGATTTGTTGGAAACATTAAAGAAAACGCGTGGGCGTGCGCTGGTCACGACATTGACCAAAAAAATGGCGGAACAATTAAATGATTATCTGAACGAAAATGGTGTGCGGGCGCGGTATCTGCACAGTGATATTGAAACATTGGAACGCATTGAATTGTTGCGCGATTTGCGTTTGGGAAAATACGATGTGTTGGTTGGAATCAATTTACTGCGCGAAGGTTTAGATGTTCCGGAATGCGAATTGGTCGCAATTATGGACGCGGATAAAGAAGGGTTTTTGCGTTCGACGCGGTCGCTGATTCAGACGATTGGGCGTGCGGCGCGAAATGCAAATGGGCGCGTGATTTTGTATGCGGATAATATTACCGAATCTATGGATGAGGCGTTGCGTGAAACGGCACGACGGCGGGAAATTCAAATGAAATATAATGCCGAACATGGTATTGTTCCGAAAACTGTGTCCAAGGCCGTGTTTGCCGAGGTTGGTGATTCGCATGAAAAAGTGGACAAGAAACGCAAGTTTGTTTATAATTCTGACGGCGTGTGGGATGCAAATAGCATGAAAAAAGAAATTGCGAATTTAACACGGCGCATGAAAAAATGTGCTGAAAATTTAGAGTTCGAAGAGGCGGCGGCAATTCGCGATACGATAAACAAAATGCAAGACGATTTGTTGTTGTTGGAATAAAGGATTTTTGATATGCAAGAATTTATTTTACCTGATTTGGAGGCAACACATAAATGGGCGCGCGAATTTGCAAAAACTTTGCATGCGCCGGTTGTCGTTGCGTTGCACGGTGATTTGGGTATGGGAAAATCTGAGATTGCACGAACAATTATTCGGACTTTGCGTGGGGAAAAAACGATTGTGCCGTCGCCGACATTTACAATTGTGCAAAACTATGACGGAATTTCGCATTTCGATTTATACAGAATTTCAGATGAATCTGAATTGACCGAGGTTGGTTTGCCATATGCAATCCAAAATGATATTACAATTATAGAATGGCCCGATGTCGCCGCGGGCATGTTGCCGGAAAATACAATTCATGTGTATATTTCACTGTGTGGCGCGGATTGCGGGACGGGCCGTAAAATTATTGTTAAACAGAAATAATATTTTGTTTTTATTTCCTTAATAAACTTTGCACCGCCAATGGAAAATCGTTCGATTTTGCCAGGTATGAACCACTGATTAAAAAATCTGCGCCGGCATTCCAACATTTTTGTGCGGTTTCTGGATTTATTCCGCCGTCCACAGATATTATGTATTTTAATCCATGTTTTTTTCGTGTTGTTGATAATGCCAATATTTTCTGTAATACAGATGTGTTAAATTCTTGGCCTGATGCGCCGGGGGCAACCCCCATAACCATAACTTCATCAACATCACGCAAAATCGGAACAAGTTGTGTTATTGGGGTGTCTGGGTTTATTGCGACACCCGCGCGACGGCCCGTTGCACGAATCCCGCGTAATGCCGCACGAACCCCAGTCGTGTTTAATGATAAAATAATTGTGTTCGCCCCAGCCTTTATCGCGTTTGCCGCCCAGACCGATGGGTTTTCGGTCATTAAATGAACATGTAAATGAAAGTTTGTGTTTGCGCGGATTTCTTTTAATTCGGCAATACCGCCGGCAACATGCGGAACATAAAATCCGTCCATTATATCAACATGTATTGTTGATATGCCGGCGGATGCAAATAATTTATATGTCATTGGTGATAACATATTAAAGCATAATGTTGATGGTGCGATTGGTATAAATTTTGGCTTTTGTTTTTTAGGTTTTCGCACAAATATTTTCGTGATTTTATTTATGAATTTTTCGTGGCGTGCCATGCGTGCCATATATGCGTCGCGCGCAGGTTTTTCCGAATCCCATATATAATTAGAAATTGCTGTTATGGTTGCGTCGGCATGATGATTTTCAATCGGTAATCCAAATGCGTTTCCGACAAAGTCAACCACACCTTGGATTTGGGTGCCGCCGCCACTGATTATTATTTTGGTTGGTTGATATTTTGCAACATGTGGTTCGGCAGATTTTTTGATTTCTCCGATAATATCAACAATGCGTGGAACAACAACATCGTTCACATCGCCGCGTGTGAAATCATATGCGGTATCGGCGGGGGTCATGCGGTCCATTGCGCGTGGAATTAAATTTGCAACCATGCGTTTTATGCGTTCGGCTTCGTCAAAATCGATATTTAATGATTTTGTTAAATCGTTTGTTGCGTTGGACATGCCCATAGGAATTTTTTCGTGCCAACATACACCGGAATCGTTCCAAATTGAACATCCGGAAAATTCTGCGCCCATGTCGATAAACATTACGGTTTCGCCCGCGCGACGCAAAGTCATATTTTGCAAATATGCCGGGTCAAAAACACCGTCATATTGAATATGTGTTTTTCGCAATATGGATATAATTTCGTTTATGCGGTCGGTTTCATAACAAATGATTCCAAAAGTTGATATCAATTGATGGTCGGTGTATCCCACCGGGGTTTGGATTTTTCGTGCAGATGCCGTATCGTATTGAAATGGCATTATGTGAATTGGTGTAAATCCCGACGGAAATGTCAATTTAGAAATCTGGGCACGAATATCACCATCGGTGATTTTATGCTCGCCGTTCCAAACGGTGTTTTGTTGTTGGTGCATAAATACAGATTTCCCAAAATTCCCGGTTATGTATGCCGATTCAAAATGTGTGTTTAATTCATGCTCTAAATTATCAATTACTGATTTTATGGCAAATTGTTGGTTAAAACTGTCGCACATGGCGGTTGCGGATTTTACGATTTTTCCAGAAATCACACGATGCGCAATTCCGCGAACACATGATGTTCCGATGTCCAGACATAAAAAGCATGAATCAAGCAAGTTCATTTTTATTTAACCAATATTCGTGCCGGGTCGCGCATATCTATGACGCGAATATCGCGACCCAATAAATTGTGTGCTTTGTCGATAGTTATTAAACTGGCAATCGCAGAAACAAAATCGTTTTCGGGTAATTTTATTGTTATTCCGCCCGTTGTTTGAATGTTCCAACGGCGGTTTTCAATCCATTCTATATAATCTATGTTCGATATCATATCGTTTGCCGCGTTTGTGATGTCGGATATGTCATTTGGTAATTGACCGCGAAATAATAATGTTGATTCGGGTCTGTCCGTGATTGGGGATTTGTCGTCATATTTGCCGTCCGCAGATAATGGATAGAAATATTCGCCGTCTGTATATGTTGCGATAAATTTACGGTATGCAACATTTATTATTAAATTTCCGTTCGGCATACGGCGGATTGCGCAATCTTTGACCCCGGGAACATTTAATATGTTCGCGTTCAGGTTGTCCAAGTCAATCGAATAAAATGAAGTGTTTTTTGGTAATGCCGCCGCCGCAGATAATGCCGTCATGTCTTTGTTGCCAACATCGGCGGTTATGTATGTTTTATGCAATCGTGCCATGGGGCCAATGCCCATACCAACCATTATTGTGCGTGATATAAAATATATTGCCAAAATTATGGCGACAATAAATGATAACCAAAACCAAATTGAACGCTTCATGTTTGGCATTATAACATATTTTTAATAAATAAGAAAGACAAGAAAAATTTATTTTTATATCGCCCGCAACAAGTATCCGCGTCGGAACATGCAACGGCGATATGCCCCCAGGGTGCGCGATGATTTGTTTCGTGGAACCGACATCAATGACCGTTGCCCGACATCGCGATATTCGTTGGATTGAAATGTCACCCATATTCCATCCCAATTCGGCATTTGGTCATTCTGGTTTGGTAATAACAATCGTGCAATACGCGACCGTGGGGTGTAATTATTGGATTTTATCCCCAGGCATGATTTGTGGTCACGAACAAATTGTTCGGTGGTGACAGCCTCGTTTTCCCAGTTTAATATGGTGGCATTGTCAATGTCGCCGCGATTGGCGGATGCACATGCCGTTAAAGCAAGTAATAAAGCAATTTGTTTTATTTTCATATTTTATATTATAATTCATTTGCGTTCGGGGGGCAATAGTTTTTATAATGTAAAAAAACAGGAAGGAAAAATATATGGCTATATCGGTTCAGAATTTTATAAAACTGGCAAACTTTTATAACCAGATGTTGACGACAATGTCGGCAATCTGTGTGGAAAAGGGCGGTATCAACATGGAAAATTATGTTGGACGATTCTTTGTCGCGGATGTTTTGGAATACATTGTTGAATATGGTCGCCGATTAAATGAATCGCAAAAGGTGCCGGCGGATGTTGCCCGCGTTATGAAAATTTTTCAACAAAGATTTGAATCTGTCAAAGATTTGGTGACCCCAACGGAAAAGCCTATTTATGAAATGACATTGGAAGAATTTGAAAAACTGATGAATATATAGTATGGTGAGAGTATGGAGAAGAAAATGAAAAAATTTTTAATCGGATTTTGTGCAATGTTTTTGTGTGTGGCGTGTCAGACACCCGAAGAAATGGACCGTCAACGCCAAATGGAAGAAATGCAATATTATGATACTGTCCAGGTTATCGAAGATGTTGTGATTGATGAAAAATCTGTGCCAATTTTTCCAAAAAAGGCGGCGTTGACAACTGATACGGCGCAACGGTTTTCGGTTGAATTGCCAATGCGTTGCACGGTGGATTGGAATAACCAATCGGTTGTGTCGGTTGTCCCAGAGGAGAAAATTGAAATTGTTCGTTTGGGTGTAGGTGATGCGTTGCCTGATTTGGCGGTGGAAAATTTCCATTTCAAAGATGTTAGTGTTGCATCAGCATTGAATAAATTGCTGGACGGAACAGATGTGTCGGTTGTGATGGATGAACAAATTGTTGAAAAAGTGTCGGGCGATGTTGCGTCGGGGACTTTGTCAGATGCGGTTGATTTGATTGCCAGGATTGGTCGTGCGTATTATTCTTATGATGCGGTCAATGCGGAAATTCATTTGCAACATCGTGCCAAATGGATGATTAAAATGCCACGGGACGAGGCGATAATTATGGCGTTGGTTGATGCAATGCATGGCGCAGATGTGCGAAATTTACTGATAAATTGGCAAGATAAAACATTGGTGTTCGAAGGTGATGCGCAAACCGAGCGCGAGGTTTCGCGTATTATTGCGGATATTAGTTCTAAAAAATACATGATTGCGTGGGATATGGATGTGTATCGTGTGTATCCAAAAACAGATAATCCAATTATTTGGATGAATTTGTTGCCGGCATTTGGAAAAAATAATATTAAAATGTCTATACCGGGTGTGGTTGGACGCGCATTGGTTGTTGGACCGGAAATAAACACAAAAACTTTGCAAGAATTTTTGGCAATGCAATCAAATGTTGTTTTGATTTCCCAGGGGACTTTTTCGATTCCAAATGGTTGGCAATCGCGGTTTGATATTGGTCAATGCAGTAAAGAAGACAGATTGGAAACAGATTTAATTATCGGGGCAACTGGGAAATATGGTGATTATGGTGGGTATCAAAAAATCGATGCGAAAATCGTTCTGACAACACAATACGGCGAATTGACATCGTTTAATATTCCGTCCAGTGTTGGTGATAACTATGTCATTGTTGGAATACCGACGCATTCATTTGTGACAACGCCGGAAACTTTAATCAGTCCGTTTGCGGAATTGGTTGTGTTTATGTCGCCCAGAATTGTGTCAATTGTGGATGCAGATTCAAATGTGCAATCGGGTGCGCCGTTGATGGGGGACGCGTTGCGTGATTTTCTGAAATCGTAAAGGATGTAAAAAATGTTGTTTTCAAGGCTGGAAAGAAAGGTTGCGTTTAGGTATTTGTGGGCAAAAAAACGCGGATTTGGTGCGCTGGTGTCGTGGGTGTCGCTGGTTGGAATTATGTTGGGGGTGGCGACGCTGATTGTTGTTATGTCGGTGATGGGTGGTTTTCACGATGTGTTGTTGGGGCGCATTGTTGGTATGAACGGGCATGTCGTTGTTTATCATCAAGATGGTGCGATTTCTGATTATGATTATTTGATAGATAAAATTCGTCAAAATAAAATCGTGATGTCAAATGCAACATCGATTGTTCCAATCGCCGAAGGTCAGGTTATGGTGACATCGCGCGGGAAAAATTCTGGGGCGATGGTGCGCGGAATAAATATGTCTGATTTGATTGCAAAAACGGATGGTGGCACACGGTTTTATGGCAAAGATTTAAATCAAATCCAAGATGGTGAATTGGTTGTTGGTGCCAGTTTGTCCCGGAATTTGGGGGCGTCGATTGGGACCGAGGTTTCGTTGGTTTCTGCAAATTCATCAACACCAACGCCGTTTGGGTCGATGCCACGAATAATGTCGTATCCGATAAAGACCGCGTTTTTTATGGGGATGTATGAATATGATTCTGGTTATATTTTTATGCCGTTGGAAACAGCACAAAAATATTTGAATATTGGTAAATCGATAACGCATATTGATATATTCTTGCGCGACCCAGAAAAAACAAATGATGTGCGCGATGCGTTGATGCGATTATTGCCAGATGGTTTCGTTGTTCGTGATTGGCGCGATTTGAATCGTGGATTTGTTGGTGCGTTACAGGTTGAATCAAATGTTATGTTTTTGATTTTGATGCTGATTATCATTGTCGCGGTGTTTAATATTGTTTCGTCGCTGGTTATGTTGGTCAAAGATAAAAATAAAGATATTGCGGTGCTGCGGACATTTGGGGTGTCGCGAAAATCTATGATGAAAATATTTATTTTGTCGGGCACGACGATTGGGGTTATTGGTGCGTTTGCGGGAACTGTGTTGGGGACAATTGTTGCAATTTATATCGAACCAATTCGTAAATTTTTTCAATGGATGACGGGGCGTGATTTGTTCCCATCCGAGTTGTATTATTTGTCTGAATTGCCATCGCGTGTGGAATTTTGGACTGTGTTTGGTATTGCGGTGATTGCGATTGCGTTGGCGTTTTTGGCAACATTGTATCCGGCATGGAAGGCCGCAAACACCGAACCCGTAGAGGTTTTGAGAAATGAATAAAATTAAAAAGGCGAAATAAATTATGGCGGGAATTTTGAATTCTTTGTCGCGTGTGAAAAAACAAGATATTGTTTTATCTGTGCGTGATATTAAAAAAATTTTTATGGAAGGCGGTCAACCGTTGCATGTTTTGACCGGTGGTGGTTTTGATTTGGCGGCGGGTGAAATTGTGGCTTTGGTTGGGCCGTCGGGGTCTGGAAAATCTACATTGTTGCAATGTGTTGGGTTGTTGGATAAACCAACCGCCGGCAGTATTTTAATCGGCAATGTGCCGGTGCATCAAATGGATGAAGAGCAAAGAACGATTATTCGGCGCAAAAAAATTGGATTTGTTTATCAAAGACATAATTTATTGTCTGATTTTACAGCCATAGAAAATGTTATGATGCCGATGTTGGCAAATGGTGTTGCCGAAGATGTGGCGATGGCGCGTGCAAAAAAATTATTAAAGGCGGTAAATGTTGAACATCGGGCAACTCATTTTCCAGGTGAAATGTCGGGCGGTGAACAACAACGGACGGCGGTCGCGCGTGCGTTGGCAAATGAACCGCAAATTATTTTGGCAGATGAACCCACCGGCAGTTTAGACCCCGCGCATGCGGCGGCGGTGTTTGATTTGCTGTTGAACATTGTGCGAAAAAATAAAATGGCGATGTTGTTTGTGACGCATGATATGAATTTGGCTGGGCGCGCAGACAGAAAAATTACCATTGTAAATGGACGGGTAAATAAGTTATAATATATGTATGAAAAAAAATAGGAGAGAGAATATGAAATCAAAACAGGTTGCGTTTTCTGGAACGAAAATTTGGTTTGTGTTTGGTGCGTTATTCGTGTGTGGATTGTTGGCGGGTGTGGGTGTCGCAAACTGGGGACGCAAAATACAAATGAATCGCGCGTCGAATGTGCCGGTTGCCCAAGAATCTTGCGCGGCGGTCGAAGGTGTGTTGATGGATAAATTGAGTGGGGCAAATGATTGCGATTCTGTTTTGTTTGATTTAGAGGTTTATAAGAAATTGGCAATGTATGGATGCCAAGAAAATCGCGATGTGTATGTGCAAATGATGCAAAATAAAAATGCGATTGCGGTGGCGGTCTGTGAAAATATGAACGATTCAACATGCGCACAAATTGAAAAAAATCTGCAAGACAGATTGCTTGCGCCGTATGCCGATATGACGGCAGATGAACGCATTGACCGTGCAAAAATTTACGCGGTGATGGCTGAACGCGGATGCCCGGAAAATTCGGCGCGATATGTTGAATTGGCCAAGCAAGAATTGGATATTGCCCGCGGTATCAGCGATGATAAGTTTAATCAGGAAGATACGATAGAGGTTGTTGAAACATATAAACGGTTGAAAATGCAATCGGATGCAGAAGAAATTTTCGAGAAAGCAAAAAAGATGACTAATCCGGCAATCGATTTTATTATGCAAATTGAAAAAATTATAAACGAGTAGGGGGCGAATATGCAAAAAATTATATTGGCTTTGGCGGTGTATGCGTTGGTGCCGGCGGTTTATGTTGCGGTGGCGTATGCAGATGATGATGCAACAGAAATTGTTGATTCGCGTGTTGTGGCACAACGCATGAGTTGCGACGATATAAATTCTGAGATGAACAAGTTGAATTCGCGTGATGTGTTGGATGATGCGGATGTTGTGCGTTTGAATGAATTGAAATCTGAATATAGGTCGAAATGTATGAAACGCGCCGGTTCGCGTATGTTTGGTGCACGGAACAGAATTATTATAAATACAACCAATGTAAATGAAACTGTGCCGGCGGTGGAAAATGTTGCGACGACCGAAAATGTAACAACCACAACCACCGAAGAAAAAACATGTGATACGCCCGATGAAAATGGATGCTGTCCGGGGGAAAGTTATGTCGATTTGGGTGATTTAGGATTTAATTGTTGTACTGAAAATAATGAAAAATGTTTTCCGCCAATGAAAACACAACCCAAAACATCAAAATTATGTCAAGACGGCGCACAACCAGATGAGATGGGGTGTTGCACAGGTGAAACATATACGGATTTGGGGGACTTGGGATTTAATTGTTGCATGGATGATGGGGTCACTTGTTTCCCGCCGATAAAATAGAAAATACTTGCGTTTGGTAAAAATTCAAGTATAATACCATGGCTTGGAATTTATTGCGGGCATAGTACAAAGGCTAGTATGCAAGCCTTCCAAGCTTGAAATGCGGGTTCGATTCCCGCTGCCCGCACCACCCTTTGCCAAAGGCTTCGGGTGGCAGGCTACGAATTTTCGCCAGATGGTAAAGACGGGCGAAAATGGAGTTCTGGGCGTGCGCCGGAGTTGGAGAGCCGGGGCAGACTGTAAATCTGTTGTCTTACGACTGAGGTGGTTCGAATCCACCCACTCCCACCAAAATAGAAAATGACCCGAATGGGTCATTTTTTATTTTGGTGGGAGTGGTTTATGGTATTCGGCCACGGCGATTAAATCGCCCATGGTTCGAGCCGCAGGCGAAAGGGGCCCACAAGCGTAAGCGTAGTGGGAATTTACAATCCACCCACTCCCACCAAAAAATATAACCACCCAATCGGGTGGTTTTATTTTTTGACAAGTGGAGTGGGTGGATGGGTCAGAGCGCCAGGCGCATTTATGCGCCACACGAAAATCAAATTTTCGTGTACAGGTTGGCGCGCATGACCAATACGCAGATGAACAATTAGAAAAATTTTAAAAATTTATGAAAATAAATTTTTTAATTTTGATTATTGTGTATCGAGGCACACACCCACTCCCACCAAAAAATATAATCACCCAATCGGGTGGTTTTATTTTGCAAATAGGTAGAGTTTTTATAACTTTTATGTTATAATGTTCCTGTGTTTTGTAAAGGATAAATTATGAAAAAAAGTCATGTATTTTTAATTTGGTTGGTTTATCTTGTTGTGGTGGGGATTGTATTTGATGTCATGGATTTGTTGATAGAACAAAATTTGTTGAGCAGGTGGTATGTGTTTTTTATTGGATTTTTATTTATGTTTTTGGGCTGGGTGGGGGCTCGTTTGGAAATAAAAATGTCAAAGAATAAAAAAAGAACAAAATAGTATAATATGGTTATAAGTAAAAAATTTTTCCAACATTAAAACGGTGGAAAAAATAAAAAACACCCCAAACGGGGTGTTTGTTTTTTGCATTTGTTTTTTATAATATGCGACCAAACAGTCCGCCATCCAATGCCAATGTCAACAAAATCCACCACCATGACCAATTTACAGTGTGTGTAAGTTTCAGAATGATAAAGATAAGTGTCAGCATAATTTACCCCTTTGGTTTTATGTTATGTATGCATTTATATAATAGCATATTATATGGTTTGTATCAATTATATAATTTTTTATGTGTCATGATTTTGGTTATGAAAAATGTAATAACACCCAATACAAAAAATATCAGCCCGGGTATCATTATGTATGATATGGTTTCGCGTAATTTATGATGAAATATATCGCGTGCAATTGTGTATTCAATGTATTTTCGTTTGGTGCCGTGAAAATCTATGTATTTTGGTGTGACGGTTTTTAATCCGGTTTTGTCAAATTCAATGTGAACATATCCATATTTGTTTGTTGAGTCGCGGATGATTTGACCACTGGATGGAACAGTGTACACAGGAATCCCAGCAAATTTATCTTGTGAATAATAATGAACATGTCCGAAAATCATCATGTCTATATTGTAATTTTTTAATATGTGTTCTAATTTTTCTGATGCAGATTTATCCAATGCGTGGTTTGAAATTATGTCGGGGCGGATATCAAATGGGGGAACATGTGTAAATATTACACAGTGTTTGAATAATGGCCTGATTTTTTTCAGTGTGTTATCCAACCAATTTAATTGTGCGTCATCAATTGTTTCAAATGATGTGTCCAATGCGATAAACAATGTGTGGCCATATCCAAACCAATAAAAACTCGGTCCCATAACGGTTTTGTATGGTGTGGCATTGCGTATATCGTGTTTTGTAATGTCATGATTTCCTGGGGTGCTGTATAGTGGAATACCATTTAATTTTGGATGAATTTCATATAATAACCATTGTAATCCTGTATTCGTTCGATGTGTTAAAAAATCCCCCAGGTGTAATATAAAATCATATTTTGGTTTTGTTGATGTGATGTGGTCTATTATTGTTTCCAATACTATATCATCGGCGCCGGTGTCAGATACAACCGCGATAGAAAACTCTGATTTTTCGGGGGTTAAAAATTCAGATTGTGGTGGAAAAAATTTTGCGCTGATATCGGATGTTTTATCACCAAAATAAATATGCAAACACAGTAAAGATAATGATGTTATCAAACACGCTAAAAAACATGCAAAAAATATTTTGTATATTTTTTTTAGCATTTTTTTATTCGTTTATTTCCACAGAATCTATCATCGTTTTATTGATGGATTCCAATTTTACAGGTTTGTATTCTGTGTCGATGACCGTTGATTGTGATGTTGGCGTGTTGATTACGGTTATCACATTTTGGCGCGGTTGTGGTTCGGGTTCGGTCATATTTATGCCGTATGTTTCAGATTTATATTTCGAACGGAATCTGTCGGGAATACGGATAAAATCGTTTGGATTTATTCCGCGTGTTTGCAATGACATTTCAGATGCGGGTGTTATCTGTCTTTGTTCGATATTATAAATTGGGTTGATAAAGTTTTCGGGTGCATTTCGCACAACAACCGGCGTTCCTGAACCGTTCGTTTGCATTATGCGCAGACCGCGTTCACTGTCGCCATTGGGTTTTAACCGCACGATACCATCCATGCCGGCATAACCACTGGGGTCCAGTAAATATGCCGCCGGGGTTTTGTTCGAATATACCGTTCCCATTGCGATGTTTGCTGCGTCAAATCCAAATGTCGCCAGGCGCGATGGGTATGTGCCGTATGTTTGTTTGTATAAATTTACAAATGTCTGATTTTGTTCGGGTAATGCCGCGTATTTTGTGCCAATCATTGTATAGTCCGACGCGATGTCGGTGCCGTCCAATAATGCGGTGCCATAAAATTTTACAGAACGCGAATCTGCGCCATAATAACGCAAGAACGACCCGAGTGTTTTTGTGTCGTCAACCGTTCCCAAGAACAAAACCGCAGAATATGGTAATGCACCCAATGTGTCGGATTTTGATATTTTATCCAGTTGATAATACATGTTTGATTTTTCGGCGCGGGATAATGTTTCATTTGTTAAAATGTCAGATAAAACTGTGCGGGCGCGTTTGTTTGCCGCAATGCGCGCGTTTGACATTGATGCGGATTGGGCGGTGTTTTTCAAGTTTTCATTATTGTGTTCTTGATAGAAAAATATTCCCGCGACATTTGGACCGTAAATTTCCGCCGCGCGTTTTGCGGTGCCCGCCATAATTTTCCCAGAATCGGAATCAGGTGCCATTATTATAAAGTCTTGGATTCCGTCATAAAACATTTCGCGGACAATCAATTCAACACTGTTTGTTGGCATCAGTGCGACCGTCAAAACCCCATCGCCAACCGCGTTCGCGTCAGATGTAAATGATATTGCCGGCATAAATTCAGGCTTGGTCGTGCGCAAAATTTGCGCGTCTGATGAAAACAATGGGCCGACGATTATGTCTGGGTTGGATTGCAATGCGGCGTTGATTGCGCCCGTTGCATTTTTTGCCGTATCGAAAAAATTCACATTCAGGTGATTTAATGAATGTTGCAATAATGCCAATTCCATTGCGTTGCGGATTTCTTGGCCGGCGGCGGCACTTTGTCCGGTGGTGGGCAACAATACCGCAATATTGTGTTGCGTGTCGGGGGAATCATATATTGAATAATATGTCCCATATTGCATTTGAACAGGTGTTCCCGTTGGCGCGTTTGTGTATTCCGCGTTCCAATCGTGTTTTACCGTTTTTCCGGCGCAACCAGCCAGAATCAAAGTTGTTATAATTATTTTCAGAAATCTATTCATTGAAATGACCTATTTTATATTGTATTATTCTAACATAAAAGGATTGAAAATGCAATCAGGACTGTATGTTGTTGGAACGCCGATTGGAAATTTGTCTGATATGTCGCCGCGTGCGGTGGATGTGTTGCGTGGCTGTGATTTGGTTGCCGCCGAAGATACGCGTGTGTTTGCAAAATTGGCAGCGCATTTCGATATAAAAACAAAATGTGTTTCGTGTCATGAGCATAATGAATTGCGCGTTGTGGATTCTATTATTGAAAAAATACAAAATGGTGCCGCGGTTGCCACCGTCAGTGATGCCGGTATGCCTGGTATCAGCGACCCGGGTTTTCGTATTGTTGCGGCGGCGCGTGCGGCAAATGTTCCGGTGTTTATGGTGCCTGGGCCAACGGCGGCGATTTCGGCATTGGTATTATCAGGATTCCCAACCGACCGATTTACATTTTGTGGATTTTTCGATGAAAAAAAATTGCATGATGATAATAAAATTCGCCATACAATTATTTATTATGAAAGTCCGAATCGTATTATGACGACTATTGCGGCATTGGCGCGTGTTATGCCCGAAAGAAAAATTGCAATCGTTCGTGAAATTACAAAAATTCACGAGGAAACAATTATCGGGTATCCGGCGGATTTATTGCAAATAACACCACCGCGCGGTGAAATTGTTATCTGTGTTGCGCCGGCACCGGTGCATAAAATGTCTGATTCGGAAATTCGGGATATTGTAAATGATATTGCGGCGGGGTCAACGAAAAGTGGTGCGGAAATGTTGGCGGCGCGTGCAGGAATTTCCAAGAAAGAGGCATATAAACGCCTGGTCAAGGAGGGCAAATGATAAAATTTGTTGGTTCGTATTCAACGGTTGAAAGTTTGCCAAATACTGCGTTCCCAGAATACGCGTTTGTTGGGCGCAGTAATGTTGGAAAATCATCGCTGATAAATGCGGTGGTTGGTGCGCCAATTGCACGAACATCAAATACACCGGGGCGAACCCAGGAATTAAACCTGTTTAATATAGATGATAAAATTATGTTGGTTGATTTGCCGGGGTATGGTTATGCGCGTGTTTCGCGCGAAACTGCCATGGGGTGGGTTGTGCGGTTGGAAAAATATTTGTTGGGGCGTGCGCAATTAAAACGGCTGTTTATTTTGATAGATTCGCGTGTTGGGGTCAAAGATTCTGATTTAGAATTGATGGATTTTTGTGATAAAAATGGGATTTTGTATCAAATCGTTTACACCAAAAAAGATAAAAAAATTCGCGAAAAGCATCAAATGGAAATATCGCCAAATAACCATGGTGCAATGGTGGACGATGTGTTGATAACTTCGGCGGAAAAGAAAATCGGTTTGGAAATTTTAAGGAAAATAATTGGTATCAAATAAAAATATTTTTTGTACGACAAATCCGGTGCATATGTTAGATGCGCTGGATAAAATTATATCTGAATCCGGGGTTGCGTTGTCGGATTGTTTAGTGTTTTTACCCAGTCGGCGTGCGGTTCGTGCGGCGGAAAAAATGTTCGTTGAGAAAAATTCTGGGCGTGCGATTATTTTGCCACGATTGGTTGCCCTGGGCGAAGGTGTTGATGATTTAGATGAAATCCAAGACGCGGATGTGTTCAGTAATATGGAACGCGTTGTTGTATTGGCGAAAATGTTATCGGCGGATGCGAATATCGGAAATATATCAACGGCATTACAAATTGCGCGTGATTTTGTGCGATGCCAAGATTACCTGGAAAACGAGGGCGTTTCATCACAAGACATAAATTGGGAAAGTTTGGTTGATGAAAAATATGCTGAACATTTTCAATCCAAGGCGAAATTGTTGAATATATTGACCAATGTTTTGCCAAAAATTGCGGGTGGGCGCATGACGGCGGCGGCAAAAAGAAATATGGATGTGCGCGCATGGATACCCGAGATTGAAAAATATCCATTGGTTGTGGTGTGTGGGTCAACCGCGTCTGTGCCGGCGACGGCGGATTTGATGGTGGCGGTTGCATCATCAAAAAATGGGCGGATTATTTTGCCGGGAAAAATAGATGGACGGATTTCTGATTTTGGATTAAATACAAATCCGTATAATGCGGAATATAAATTTTTGTCGCGTGTTGGTGTTGCGCCAACAGATGTTATAAAAATCGATTTTGGGAAATCTGGGATTGATTTTATGAATTATGCATTTGGAAATGATACGGCGGCATATAGTGGCGATAAAGATTTGGAAAATTGTCATTTGGTGTGTTGTGATACCGAAAGTATCGAGGCGGCGGCGGTTGCGGAAATTTGCAAATCTGCGTTGAAAAAAAATAAAACGGTTATGGTGATTACGCCGGATGCCGCCGGAAATCAAAGAATTGAAAGTGCGTTTTTGGATTATGGTTTGGTTGCAGATTTTTCGGGTGCGAAAAGTGGTGCGTCGTGTGCCGCGGCGCGTGCGATTCTGAATTTGTTGGATTCGTGGATGGAATCGGGCAGTGGTAATTTTGACCGGTATTACACGATTGCAAATTTCGATTTGTTTGATACGGTTGCGCAAATTATTTCGGAAAATATCGATTTTATGCAACCTGAATTTGATATAGATTCGGTTGAATCTGGGCAAATTTGGTTGGCGATAAAAAATCTGTCTGAATTTTTAACACGATATGATATTAAATTGTCGTGTGCGGATGCGCGCGCATTTATTGCCGATGCGGCGGCGACGGTTGCGGTGCGCGATGTACCAAATGATAATGCGAAAATTGTTGTGTTGGGAACTATCGAGGCGCGTATGCAAACCGCCGATGTTGTGATTTTGACAGGATTAAATGACGGAATGTTTCCGGCGCGCGGATATGAAAATGCGTGGTTGCCGGCGCGTGTGGCTGATGAAATCGGATTGCCCAGTCCCGACAGAAAAGTTTCTTTGATGTCGTTGGATTTTATGAATTTATCGTGTTGTGATGAAGTGTATTGGTTGCGGTCGCTAAATTCGGGTGGAACAAAAACATTGGAATCCAGGTTTTTATCCCGTGTTATGGCGCGTGGTGGCAATATAAATGAAAATGCCGCGAAAAAAATACTGGGCAATGTTTTGGCACGCGATGTGGTCGCGGAAAATCCGTTGGATTCGTCGGCGCCAAATCCAATCGCAAAATGGGGCGATGTTTATGTGACCGAATTAGAAAAACTGATTCATAATCCGTATGTGTTTTATGTGTCGCATATTTTAAGGTTGAAAAAAAATAAAGATTGGTGGATGGGGGTTGATGCGCGTGTGTTTGGTGATTTGGTGCATTCGGTGATTGAACATGCACGCGATTTTTCTGCGCCGGTTATTTTGGCGGAAATGGACCGTGCCGCGCGTGAGGCCTTGCATTCGACAAATACAGAAAATTTGATGTTTCGTTTTTGGCATAAACGGTTTATTGAAATTGCAAAATTAGTGCAGGACAATTCGGAATTGTTGAAAAAGTCTGTGCCGGAAATTGGGGGGCATGTTATTATAGATGGTGTTCGTGTTTGTGCGCGTGCCGACCGTGTTTGGGACGGTGGTGTTATGGATATTAAAACCGGTGATATGCCAACAAAATCGCAATTACAAGATGGTATGATGCCCCAGTTGCCGTTAGAGGCGTATATGTTAAAATCTGGTGGATTTAATGTAAAAATGGCAGACCCGTCGAAAACCCCGGACATGGTGTTTATGTATCTGAAAAATTCCAAAGAAAATATGTATTGGATTGCGCCAGAAGATGTTGCGGGTATGATGGATGCGGCAATAAAAAAAACCAAAGAAGTTATTGATATGTTTGCCGTTGGAAACGCGCCATATGAATATCGCAAATCAAATGGCCCAAAATATAAAGATTTTGACGATTTGGCACGCGTTGATGATTAAACCAATTCTAACATTAAACCGCAATGGTCGGTTGGTTTTTGTGCGGTGCGTGGGCATAAATCGATTTCGCAATTTTTAACCATTTTATGCGCGGTTTTATTACATAAAAAATAATCCAATCGCAATCCTTGTTTTTTACCAACGGTGTCGCCACCGCGATAACCATACCATGTGTAATCTGTATCATTTGGGTGTAATTCGCGCCATATGTCCGTCCAACCGTTATCCAACCAAGATTGCATTATTTCGCGTGCAGCGGGTGCCGAAATAGATGAACCAATATAATTTTTTGGATTCCATATATCATGGTCGGTTATTGCAACATTAAAATCGCCCGCGATAATAACCGGTTCGGGTGAGTTTATATATTGTTCGATATGTTTTGTAAATGCACGCATCCATTCCAATTTATATGCAAATTTTGGTGATTCAATATTGTCGCCATTTGGCATATATGTGTTGATAATCCGCACGCGTCCGTCAATAACACATTCAATCATGCGGGAATTTACATCGGCATAATTGGGGATTCCAAAAGATACATCTTCGATAGAATTTTTAGAAAATACCGCAACGCCGTTCCATGATTTTTGACCAAAAACCTTGATATTGTATCCGAATTCGTCGAACAGCATAAAAGGAAAGTTCGCGTTATCGACCTTTAATTCTTGGACCAAAATTGTGTCGTATTCGTTTGTGCGCAATATGTCCATAAAACTTTCCACATGGGCGCGAATAGAGTTGATATTTATAGTCAATATTTTCATGTTTGATTTCCTTGTCTTTTCGTTCTATAATATACCCCGTCCAATATAAAAACAACAAGGAAATTTACTATGAATATGAATAATATGTTGGAAATGGCTGTTCGGCAATGGCCCGAAAATCTGTTTCTGGTGCGCGAAGGTGTTTCGTATTCTGAATTTATGGATATGGTGCGCGCGCGCGCGGTGACATTGATGGACAACGGGATTAAACCCGGGGATACGGTCGGTGTGTTATCACATAATATTCCACAATTTCCATTGACGCTGTTTGCGATATGGTATGTTGGTGCGAAATGTTTGATGCTGGATACGAATTTAACACCGTTTGAATATGATAATATGGCGGATGCCGCCGGATGCAAATTTGTGTGCGCGGAATCGTCGTTTTTCTATAAAACGGATAAATTCAAATTTATCGATATTACCGCCAAAGATGGTCCGGTAAATCCGATGCTGCATCCATATAATTTCCAAGACAACGATGTTGCAACATTGTCTTTTACATCTGGGTCAACAGGCGTGCCCAAAATTGTGCCATTGACACACTATAATTTAATAGAGTGTGCAAATTCGTTGGAAGATATGGCGGAATATTTTGGTTCGGGTGATATTATGTATGGATTTTTACCACTGTATCATATATTCGGTTTTGCCATTGGAATTTTGGCGACGGTGCATTTTGGCGCGGGTATCGTGTTGCAACCAACAATAAATCCGAAATACATTTTGGACGATTTCAAAAAGTTCCGTCCGCATGTGATTCCGGCTGTGCCACGGTTATGGGAAATGTTCAGAAATAAAATTATGGACAATCTGAAAACGCAAAAAAAATGGAGTATCGTCGATTTTATTTTGCGTAATCGTGTTCGTATAAATGATATGGGGCTGGGATTTTTTGTTCGTAAAGTCCAAGAACCAATTTTGGATATTTTCGGTGGTCGTGTGCGTTTGTTGATTGCCGGTGGTGCCGCCACCAAGCCCGAGGTTGAAACATTTTACGAAAACCTGGGGTTGGCATTTATCCAAGGTTATGGTTTGACGGAAACGGTTGGTCCAATTTGTATATCAAAGCCAAATAAAAAACGTATGGCGTTTTCTGTGGGGGCGCCAACAACAAATAACGAGTGTGAAATTCGTGATAAAGACGAAAATGGCATTGGGGTTTTGTGGCTGCGTGGACACCAGGTTTTTGGCGGATATATGAATAATGACGCGGTGAATAAAGAGGTGTTCGATGAACGCGGGTTCTTTAATACCGGGGATTTGGTGTATATGGACAAAAATGGCGAATTGCACTTTGCGGGGCGTAAAAAACAGGTCATCGTTCTGGATAGTGGTAAAAATGTTTATCCAGATGAATTAGAGGCTATGTTTTTGGATATCCCGGGTGTTAAAAATGTCGCGGTGTTTGAACATCGGGTCAAAGACAAAACGGTTGCATACGGCGTGTTTTCGGTCGATAAGGATATGACAATGGAAAAATTGGTTGCCGAGGTTAGTGCGGCAAATAAAAAGGTTGCATCGTATAAATGGGTGACCCATTTTGCAATGACAACTGATGATTTGCCGATGACATCAACCCAGAAAATAAAACATCATGTTGTTCGTCAAAATTTAATTGATGGTAAATATCCAATTAGACATGAATAAATGGTTTTTATAAAGGAATATAAAAATGAATATGTATGAATTGTTGGAAAAAAATATAAAAAGAAATCCGAAAACGGTTTTCTTGGTGCGTGAAAATATTACTTTTGAAGAATTACCAAAATATGTGCGTGCGCGCGCAACTACATTGGCCAAGGCGGGTATAAAACCCGGTGATACGGTTGGGTTGTTGTCGCATAATTTGCCTGAATTTGTGTTCAGTTTGTTCGCAATTTGGTATTTGGGTGCGCGTGTTTTGTTGTTGGATACAAATTTGACTTCGGTTGAATATGATAATATGACGGAATTGACCGATTGTAAATTTGTTGTTGCGGAAAAGTCTTTCTTTTACAAAACAAAAAATTTCAAATTTATCGATATCCAGGCCCCAGATACCGAAACAGATGAATCGTTGAAACCGTATAAAATCAAAGATTCTGATATTGCGACATTGTCGTTCACATCGGGTTCGACGGGAACACCAAAAATTGTGCCGTTGACACATAAAAATTTGGTTTCTTGTTCGGAAAGTTTGGAAAGTTTGAATATATTTTTGCGCCCGGGTGAAATGCTGTATGCGTTTTTGCCGCTGTATCATGTGTTTGGGTTTGCCGTTGGATTTTTGGCACCATTGCATTTTGGTATGGGTATGTTGTTGCAATCAACAATCAATCCAAATGCAATTTTGCAAGATTTTGCAAAATATAAACCACATGTTATTCCGGCGGTGCCGAAATTGTGGGAAATTTTCCGCAAGAAAATCATCGATGGTGTGCGCGAAAAGAAAAAATGGTGGTTGGTGTCTTTCATTATGAATCATCAAAAAACTTTGCGTGCAATCGGTTTGGGCAAATTGGTTGATAAAGTATTGAATCAAATTCGTGCGGTGTTTGGTGGTCGCGCCCGTTGTTTGGTCGCAGGTGGTGCCGCAACCAAGCCCGAGGTTGAAAAATTCTATACTCAATTAGGGATGGATTTTGTCCAAGGTTATGGTATGACCGAAACGGTTGGACCAATCTGTTGTTCGAAACCGGTTAAAAAACGCGTTCCGTTTGCGTTTGGTGCGCCGTTGGGTGATTGCTGTTGCGAAATTCGTAATGCTGATGAAAATGGTATCGGTATGTTATGGGTCAAAGGCAACCAGGTGTTCGGTGGGTATCTGAATAATGACGCGGCGAATAAAGAATGCTTTGATAAAAACGGATTCTTTTGCACGGGGGATTTGGTGTCGATAGACAAAAATGGTGAATATCATTTTGCTGGTCGTAAAAAACAAGTCATTGTTTTGGATTCGGGTAAAAATGTCTATCCTGATGAATTAGAAGGATTATTCATCGAAATCCCGGGTGTTAAAAATGTCGCCGTGTTCGAGCACGAGGTCAAAGGCAAAACTGTATCATATGGTGTGTTTTCGGTTGAACCGGATATGACCATGGAACGGTTGTCTGCGGAAATTGCCCAGAAAAATAAAAAGGTTGCGTCATATAAATGGGTGACCCATTTTGCGATGACGACTGATGATTTGCCGGTGACATCCACACAAAAGGTTAAACATCATGTTGTGCGTAAATATTTAATGGATGGTAAATATCAAGAAAAGGATATTTAATCATGAATATGTACCAATTCTTTGAACAAACCATGGAAAAGTGTCCAACGACACTTTTCCTGGTCAGGGAAAAAATTAGTTTTGCCGATTTTCCAAAACTGGTTCGGGCGCGTGCAACAACATTGAAAAAGATTGGTGTGCAATATGGTGATACATTGGGGGTGTTGGCGCATAATATTCCTGAATTTATAACTACTTTGTTTGCGGCGTGGTATCGTGGCGCACGCGTTTTGTTATTGGATACGAATTTAACAAATTCAGAATACGATAATATGACGAAATTGACCCAATGCAAATTGGTCGCGGCGGAAAAATCTTTTTTTTATGATGCGGCGGGGTTCGAATTTTTCGATATTCAAACGGTTGATGATGAAACCGACCCTGAATTAAAACCGTATCCGTTGGATGCAAATGATATTGCAACTTTGTCATTTACATCGGGTTCGACGGGAACACCGAAAATCGTGCCATTGACGCATTTTAATTTAATAGAGTGCGCAAATTCGTTTGATGATTTTAACCAATGGTTTCAGCCGGGTGGGGTGCTGTATGGGTTTTTGCCGTTGTATCATATATTTGGTTTTGCGGCGGGATTTTTGGCACCGTTGCATTTTCAAATGGGAATTTTGTTGCAACCGTCAATAAATCCAAAATTGATTTTGTCTGATTTCAAAGAATATCGGCCGCATGTGATTCCGTCTGTGCCGAAAATGTGGGAATTGTTCCGCAAAAAAATTATTGAAGAAATCAAGGCGCAGAAAAAATGGTGGATTGTATCGTTCATATTGAAAAATCAAAAATGGTTGCAGAAAATTGGTTTTGGTTTTATCGTGCGACGCGTGCAAAAGCAAATTTGTGCGGTGTTCGGGGGGCGGGTTCAGTTGATGATTGCCGGTGGTGCCGCCACCAAGCCCGAGGTTGAAAAATTCTATAACGATTTGGGTATCGCGTTTATCCAAGGTTATGGCATGACCGAAACGGTTGGTCCGTTTTGTGGTTCGCGCCCGGTGAAAAAGCGTATCCCGTATGCGTTTGGCGCGCCGTTGGGAAATAACGAGTGTGAAATTCGCGATAAAGATGAAAATGGTATCGGTATGTTGTGGGTGCGTGGACACCAGGTTTTTGGTGGGTATATGAATAACGATGCCGCCAATGCGGAATCTTTTGATGAACGCGGATTTTTCTGCACTGGGGATTTGGTGTATATGGACAAAAACGGCGAGTTGCACTTTGCTGGTCGTAAAAAACAGGTCATCGTTCTGGACAGTGGTAAAAATGTTTATCCCGATGAATTAGAGGCTATGTTTTTGGACATTCCGGGTGTTAAAAATGTCGCGGTGTTCGAACATCAGGTCAATGGTAAAACCGTTGCGTATGGTGTGTTTTCGGTTGAACCCGATATGACAGCAGATAAATTGAGCAAGGCGGTTGCGGATGCCAATAAACGCGTTGCCAAATATAAATGGGTGACGCATTTTGCGATGACAACGGATGATTTGCCGATGACATCGACGCAAAAGGTGAAGCATCATCTGGTTAAACAGAATTTAATCGATGGCAAATACAACGAAATATAATGGCACATCTGCTGGATTCCGGCTCGCTCATGTAGCACTTGTACACTACGCTCGCCGGAATCTTCGCATCTGCACCATTATCTTTCGTTGGGATAATTTACGCTCGCAAACAACGGCGCATTTGTTCCGTTCTCTTTCCATATTTAGTTTTTTTCGCATTTGGTTTTTTTTCTATTTGGAATATTTGTTATATTTTGTGATAATTATTGTATTGCGCGGAATATTAAAAAGTCCCATAATCTATGCGTATAGAAAAACAAAATAAAGGAGAAATAACATGAAAAAATTGTTTTTAATTTTGCCAGTTATGGCATTGGCTGCATGCTCACAAGAAAAGACTTTGGTGTCTGGTTGTGAAAAGATTGTTGCTAGTGAAAACGGTGATGTTTATAAATGTCCAATGTCTGAAGAATTGGCTGCAATTCAAGCTATGGAAGCAAACGCAATGTTTAATACATTGGATGGTTTGGATGTTGCTGCGGTGGCTGCGGATGCAGAAAATGTATATGTTAATATTTATGGTACATGTGAACAGGAAGGTCAGGTTGCTTACCGTGTAATGGTAAAGAACCCTGTTTTCAATGGCAACACAATGTATGCTGTTGAAGTATGCCGTTAATTTATAAATGCTACAAAAAACCGCCATATTGGCGGTTTTTTATCCGCCTTCGCCGGTAAGGACGGGGTGTTGGGTTCAAGATAACGAACAATGCTACGGCGCGATGATCGATTTTTCTAAATAAAAACGGTATAAAAAATACCGTTTTTATTAATTAAAATCGTCATTTTCCCAAACACAATTGTGAAAATGTTGCGTCCATGACATCGGTCGCCGTGATAGTGCCGAGTATTTTTCCGATGTTGTCCGCGGCGCGTCGCACATGTTCGGCAAATATATCATAATTGCCGTCGAATGTCGTTAGGGCAGAATTTAATTCGCGTTCTGTATCCGACAATAATTTATATGTGCGGGCATTTATAACCAAATTGTTTTCTGCGCCGTCCAAAGTATTATGCATGTATTCGCGAATTTTGTTTAATAATTCATCTATGCCGTCGCCGGTTTTTGCCGATGTATAAATTGCATTTTTGTTATTGCGGGTTTTGATTTCGTCGCATTTGTTGATAACAATGATTTCTTTGTTTTGTGTGTCCGAAAAGACCACCCCGTCGCTTCGCGCCACCCCTCCACAGGAGGGGAACTCGTTATCAGCATAAATGTGTAAAACTAAATCCGCATTGTCGAGTTCTGTTTTTGTTCTGTCGATTCCCATTTGTTCGATTTCGTCGCCGGTTTCACGCAATCCGGCGGTGTCAGATAAATTTACCAAATACCCGTCGATGTCGATTTGTGCAGATATTACATCGCGTGTTGTGCCGGGTGTATTCGACACGATTGCGCGGTTCGTTCCAACCAATTTATTAAACAGTGATGATTTGCCGACATTTGTTTCGCCAACGAATACTATATTAAACCCATGTGCGATTGCGCGCGATACATTATAACGCGAAAGTGATTTTTTAATATCGGTGTGTAATTCTTTGGTTTTACTTAAAATTTTTTCAGATATGTTTGCCGGTAAATCGGTTTCATCATAATCCAAAGTTGCGGCGGCATATGCGGCGATTTCAATCATTTGTTCGCGCCATGTGTTGTAAATCTTGCCGTCGCCACCCAACATCGATTTTAATGCAAATTTGCGTTGGCGGTCGGTTTGTGCGTCTAATAATGCCGCCAATCCGTCCACATCAGATAAATCCATTTTGCCGTTCATAAATGCGCGACGCGAAAATTCGCCGGGGGTCGCCATGCGCATATTATGACCTGACAAAAATTCAAATATTTTGTTGATTACCGCCGTTGCGCCATGTGTGTGAATTTCGATGATGTCGGTTCCGGTAAAAGATGCGGGCGCGGCAAAATAAATAACAATACATTGGTCGATTAAATCGCCCGTATCATCGCGCAGATTGCAAAAATATGCATGACGGGGTTTTACCACCCCAGTGTGGGGGAATATCAGTTTTGTTGCAAAATCATGCAAATTGTCGCCAGATATACGGATGACCGCAACACCGGATTTTCCAAAACCACTGGATAAAGCAAATATTGTATCGTTATTCATTTTATTTACCCGAACTTATTTCTTTTAATGCCATTGGGACCAGTTTTGCGACATCGGAACCTGGGTTATTGCTTACTAATTTTTGTGCCATGTCGATAATATCCAATCGGCGATAGCCCAATGATTCCAACGCAGAAAGCAGGTCGGGCAGGGCGGAATCGCCCGCCGATGCGCCATCAAAATCAAAGTTTGCCCCACCCATTTTGTTTTTCAATTCAACAATGATTTTTTCGGCAACCTTTTTACCGACACCCGGTGCGGTTGCGATTGTTTTTGCGTCGCCCGTTGCGATTGCCGACATCAGTGTATCGGTCTTGATTGATGACATTATACCCAACGCAACCTTGGGTCCGACACCCGACACAGTTGTCAATTGGTTAAATAAATTTTGCCCAGATAAATTGGAAAACCCAAATAAACGAATCGAATCTTCGCGGACAATCGTTTCAATCCACAGGGTCACCGTTGATTTTAATGTCAGGTAATCGGGCGTAAAAACCTTGTACCCGACGGGGCCCGCCATTATTATTACAAAACCATCGCCGACATAATCAACAATTCCTTGCAATTTTCCAATCATTTGTTATCCTTTTACGGGTATTTTATAACAATTAAATTAAAAGGTCAAATATGAGTGGACACAGTAAATGGCACAACATCCAACATAAAAAAGGTTTGGCGGATGCGGCACGCAGCGGACTGTTTACCAAGTTGGCGCGTGAAATAACAATGGCGGCAAAGTTGGGCGATAAAAACCCTGATAATAATCCGCGACTTCGTTTGGCGATTTTGCAGGCGCGCAAAAATTCTATGCCGAACGATAATATTAAACGCGCAATCGACAAAGCGTCGGGTGCGAATACTGAAAATTTTGTCGCCGTTCGATACGAAGGTTATGGCCCCGGTGCGGTGCCGGTTATTGTCGAGGCGTTGACCGATAATCCGCGTCGGACTGTGCCGGAAATTCGTAATATTTTTGCAAAAAATGGTGGCAATATGGGCGAAGAAGGCTCGGTCGTGTTTATGTTCACGCATGCGGGGCAAATTATGTATCCGGCGTCCATTGGCAAAACCGAAGACGAAATGATGGAATTGGTTATGGAGGTTGATGCGGATAATTTGGAAACATCACCCGAAGGATTTATTATCACAACCAAGCCTGATAATTTTATGAATGTGCAAAAGGCGTTGTCTGATAAATTGGGTGAACCCGAAAGTGCGGAAATGACATGGTTGCCCAATATGCCCATGGATTTAGATGACGAGGCCTATGCCAAGGTGGAAAAATTGGTGGATGCGCTGGATGCGAATGATGATGTGCAGAAGGTGTTCACCGCGGCCGCATAAGTAAAATAAAAATATAACGGCACATCTGCTTGATTCCGGCTCGTTTATGTAGCATTTGTACACTGCACTCGCCGGAATCGTCGCATCTGTACCGTTCTATTTTTATTTTTAATTTGATTGCGGCACATCTGCTGGATTCCGGTTCGTTTATGTAGCATTTGTACACTGCACTCGCCGGAATCGTCGCATCTGTACCGTTATCTTTTTATTTTTAATTTGATTGTGGCACATCTGGTCGATTCTGGCTCGTTTATGTAGCGTTTGTGCGCTACGCTTGCAAACAACTGCGCATCTATCTCATTCTAATTTATTTTTTAAGTCGGAGAATATTTACAGTTAAAAAATTCCCCATAAAATCATTTGGATTTTATGGGGTTTATGATATAATAAAAATCATGAGAATTATTGGAATTGACCCGGGTTTATTACATACAGGTTGGGCAATCATAGATGCGAACGGTCAACAACGGCACTATGTTGCCAGTGGTGTTATTTTGCCACCGACAAAATTGTCTTTGCCCGAAAGGTTGAGTCTGATTTTTCGTGGAATTACCGATTTGTGTGAAAAATTTAATCCAGATGTGTGTAGCATAGAGATTATTTTCGTGAATAAAAATCCGAAAACTACACTGATTTTGGGGCATGCGCGCGCGGCGGCGATTGTTGCGGTGGCAAATAAAAATATTGAAATTTTCGAATATGAACCAAATGCAATTAAAAAGGCTCTGACGGGGGCGGGGCATGCCGATAAAGAACAAATTTATAAAATGCTGAAAATATTGTTGCCGATGGCAAAACCAAAAACGGCGGATGAATCAGATGCGATTGCAATCGCAATGACCCACGCGAATATGGCAAAGTTTACCCCGTCGCGTGGTGCGCTGTGTGGGACAGGCACAGTTTAATAAATGCGTGATAATTTTATTCTTTTATTTAACTCTGTTTTGTGATAAAATTACAAGACGAGAGAGATTATGAAATTTATATCAAAAATTTTGTTTGTTGTATGTTGTGCTACGCCAATTACGGCGACGGCTGCGCCGATTGCGACCACATTGGGCAGTAATTTAACGGGATATAATGGAAATTCATCTGTGGCAACGAATCAATGGAACACAATGACAAATCCCCGCGCAAATATACAGAACACGACGGTTAAAAATAATTTTGGAAATTGTAATGCGTTGATATTGCGCTGTGCAACGCCAAAATGTGCGGGTGGCGGATGTGCGGACGCGGAAATCGCAAAGCAAATTGTTGTTGGTTGTGTGAATACAAATGCGTCGTGCAAACAATATGGCGATGATTTGGTGAATTTTATTTCGGCGCAGTTGGTGTCTGATTCGGTGGCGGCGCAAAATGCGGCGGCTGCGGCGGCAACCGCGGCGGCGAATCAAAGCGCGGAACAAATCGCGAATATGCAACAACAAATGCAAATGCAGATGGCACAAATGCAGGAACAAAATAACGCGCAAATTTCTGCATTACAGGATGCATTACAGGAAAGTCAACGCGCCAATCAAGAAATGATGTTGTCGGCGGCGGAATCCGCCAAGGCATCTGCGCCATCGGCGGTGGATGCGGATACGGGATTAAATGCAACGCAGACGGCGGCGGCGCAATCGGGTGTTGATGCCGAGGTTATTCAACGCGCAACAATTACCGGCCAAATTTTAACCGGTATGGAAAGTGTCGATTCCAGTTTGAATCAATTAAAAACGACTATGCGTGATGCGTTTCGGTATGGCGGTTGCAATGAAATAAATGGCGATAATTGCACCGGGCCAAAACGCGTGAAAAAATTCAAAGAATTGTCTATGAAATTTTTTGACCCATACGATGCGTTGGTTGATAATTTAGAGGACGCATTGTTGCGCGCACAAAGTGTTGGGGTTGATATGGGCGATATATATATGTTGCTGAGTGGGTCATGCAATCGATATGCAAAGTATTTATGTCGTGGAAATTATAGTAGTGGTTCGCCAATTTATAGTTCAGACACATGTTGTTTAGGTGATAATGATGGTTGCACTCAGTATAAATCAAAAAAAACAGGAACAACCAGGGGTGGGCATGATTGTGCCGATGGCATGGTTATTCCGCCCGAGGATTTGGTCGCGTGCACAGTAAATGAAATTTATAATGATGTTGATGGTTATGAAAAGGTGCAAGAGGCTTGGTTGAATCCGGATGAATCCAGCGCGGGGATAATTCGTGTTGGTTGTGCCAGTGATATTGTCAACAGTGGTATTTTGGGTCGGCGCGCCAGAACCAGAAAAAGTGTGGCGAATATTGATGTTCTGCAATATTTAATTATGCAGGATGCGCCGAATACAAATGATGAAATCAGTGCGGAAAAAATTAAAAAATATTGTGCAACCGCACCTTTGGAACCAAAATTGAAAAGTGCGACCATGTCGCGCAGTTTGCCACCAAAAATGTGTTGTGATGATGCAAGTGCGAAATGCGACGGTGATTGTAATAATGATTTTGCGTATGTAGATCCGACATATGCGTTGTGTAATGTGCATAGGTATAATTTAGTAGACAATGACATAATGAATCCGACCGATGCGGAAACCAAGGAAAAAGTTCGTCAAAATGTTGCGTTGAAAACGACGGTTATCGCACAACAAATGTATAAGCAATATGTTATGGTTGAATCTATGATTAAACGGTTAAAGATTCAATTGGAAAAGGCGGTGTTGAATGCAAATCTGCAAGTCGCCGGTGGCACATCGTCCAAATCGTCAGACGATTCAGTCAAGGTGGAGTTTAGTGATTGCGGTGGAAAGTCGGCAGAAAATGCGTTGAATTGTGTGCAATCAAATTATACTAAATTGAAACCGTTTGTTGACAAGGGAAATTCTAAGAGAACGGTTCGTGAACAATTGTATAGTGATTTCAGAGTGTTAAAGGCGCATTTGGATAACTGGCCAAGAAGTGTTGATGAAACAAAATGCATAGTTGAAAATGTTAAAGATAAAAAAACTATGAAAGATTGTTTGGATTTGATAGAGGAAGGAATTACAAAATTGGATAAGCAAATCACAAATGAAAAATCAAGACAAAATTATAGATACCCGTGGGGATAATGAATATGTTTCGCATGTATGAAATCTGGGCTGATGTCCCAGATTTTTTTTCACAATTACCCCGTTGCCTGAATTGCGGTGTCGACGGTATTACCGTCATACCGCGGTCGCGCGGTATCCAATTTGCGCCATTGGCGCAAATTTGTGTTATTTGGCATATGAGATATTACACAGGTTTGCGTTCGCAAACTGGATTCCGGCCTGCGCCGGAATGACGAGATGTGTATTATATTGTCATTCTGAACGACAGTGAAGAATCCATTTGATTCCGATACATAGTGTCGGATGATTTTTTAATTTGCCAAACATGGATAGTTCGCTTGATGTTCGCTGGGCTTGCTTGATCAGTATGGGGCATTTTGTTGGAACCATTTCCACCTGTTTTACTGGTTTTTCCCCGTTGGCGGGGAATAAAAGATGGATGATGATGTGATAATATCTATTTCCGAAATGTTATTTTTGATATTGCGGGGTATCCAAAATATTTATTTATACGGCGCAAAATTTCGTCTTGGGAATACGATAATTGTAATGCCAATGCGGGGTTTGTTGGTTTTATCACAACACTGTATTTTTTATCGATGGTTTGTTTTATCGCAACCAATTTCGCAATATTTGCTATGTCGGACCCCATGATTTCGTCCCATCGTTGTGCCAGGTCCGTCGCAGATGCCGGCCGATGAAACATTTGGAAAAAATTGCCAAACACCCCCGCGATTGTCGTTGGACGCGTGATGCGTTTTTCTAATTTTTTTTCCGAATTATTTTCTGACATTTACATATTCCTTGGGCAATAGTATAAACATTTCACCCTGGGCATGTTGACCATGTGCGAATTTATATGCGTCGTCGCCAGAACCAAAAAATATGTCGGCGCGTATCCATCCGCGAATCGCAGAACCGGTGTCTTGGGCAATCATCAATCGTTGGAATTTGCGCCCGTCGGATAATTTCGTGTTCACATATACAGGCATACCAACGGTGTAAATCGAATCGTCAACCGCCAAACTGCGAATACGGGACAGGGGTGTTCCCAATTTGCCAATAACATTTTTAGATTCGGCTTCGCGGAAATATACATATCGTGGATTGTTATAAATGACTTCGCGTGCGATGGATGGATTTTTTTTCAGGTATTTCCAAACGGCATCGGCACTGTATCCGCCATCGGGTTTAATGCCGCGGTTGCGTAATTGTTCGCCAATCGATTTGAATTGCATATCGTTTGTTCCGCCAAAGTTTAATTTAACCGTTGAACCGTCGTCCAATGATAACATACCGCTGCCTTGGATTTGTATGTTTTGGACATCGACCATATCCGCCCAATATAAAACGCGTCCGATTTTGTTTTCGACGATTTTCTTTTTATGCACATTTTTGTATTCTGCGGGATTTGATGGTGCCGCCATCAATGGTTCGTTGCATTTCGCTGTTTTTGTGCGGCATGCTGGTATGGTTGGTGAATAGTATCCCGTAAATGTTCCGGTCGTATTGCCAGATGCGTCATATACTTTATATGGTTGAAAGTGCGATTCGAACCATGCACGAACGGTTTTAACATCGGACCCCGCGCCCGGCAACATATTGCATTTTTCTTGAACCAATGCCGCATCAGGAATCACCCGACCGGTGTATTGCAATTTTGCCCGACATGTGTTGCGGAATGCTTGGAGTGCGTATCGCACATCGTCGTTTTCCCAATTTGGTAATGCCGAAAATGATACCGGTTTCAGGTTCGATGATGGCACAACGGCGTTGTTGCCTTGGTGGGGTGATGGTGTTGACAGGTCGCACGATGTCAATGAAAATGCCAGAAATAGTCCACAAATAACCCCGAAATATGTTGTTTTTGATATATTAAACATTTTTTATTCCCTCGCCACTTGTAAAATCTGTTTCATTTGTTATATTATCATAAAACGGACTAAAAAAAAAGGAGCAATCGCATGTCGCAGTTCAAAATTATTTCTCAATTCTTGAAAGATATTTCTTTCGAAAGCCCAAATGTCCCAGAATTGTTCTTTAACCAGGATAATGGCCAGGCGAAAATCGAAATAAATATTGATATTCAAATCAAGGGCGCGGAAAATAATGTGTTTATGGTCGATTTGGTTACCAAGGTTCATTCGAAATTGGATAAAGATGCAAAATCTATATTTTTGATTGAAACAACATATTCGGGTCTGGTGCAAATGGAAGAAGAAAAAGATGAAGAGGTCAAACGCCGCACTTTATTGATTGATGTGCCACATATGTTGTTCCCGTCGGTTCGTGCGTTGGTGACCCGTTTGACATCGGAATCTGGATTCCCGGCATTCACAATGCAGCCTGTGGATTTCGAGGCTTTGTACGAACAAAGAAAAAATGCCGCACAACAACAAAAACCGGCAAATCAATAATTATTATTTGGTTGAAAAATGAAAACCGTCCGTTTCGGGCGGTTTTTTCGTTGTTTTGTTTTATTGAAAAAGTATGGTATAATGTTATGTCGTTTATATGGAGAGAGTTTTGGCCAAAGATAAATATATTTCGATAAATTCAGATGTGACCGGGTATTCTTTTGCGAACCTGGGGTTATTCACCGGGTTTGCGTCGGGTGTTTATAATGCGGTTTATTCGTTGGTTATTTTGGGGATTTTTACCGGAATTTTGGGTGATGAAAAATTGGCGTCGTCGGTGGTTGGTATTTATGTCGCGCTGTATTCTGTGTTTTGTATGATTATCGGCGTTTTTTCCAAAGAATTGCTGCGTTGGTTTTCCAAAGTTCGTTTGATGTATATCGCGTTTTTGTTGGTTGTTATATGTTATGCGATGATGAGTTTTTCTGTTAAACCGACGACATTTGTTGCGCTGGATTATGCATCGGGTGTTGGGTCAACCATTGTCGGAATTTTAATCCCGTTGTTTATGGCAGATTTTTCCAAAGATATTGGTATGGCAAAATTAAATGCGCGATATTATTTTTGGGTCAATATTGGGTGTTTGGTTGCGCCGTTGTTCGCGTTGAATATGGCCGAGTGGTTCGGTAATTATCGTATCCCGTTTTTGGCATCTGCGATGATTTATGCAGGGGGATTATTATTTTTCAAACGATTCGGTATCGTGCAACAAGATAAAGAAATTAAATATGTCAGTCCCCGTCGCACAGTTAAATCTTTGTGGGTAAATACACTGGCGTTTTTCAGGCGTCCCGGTATGCCGCGTGCGTATGCAATAAATTTTGGATATTATGCGTTGTCGGCGATGCGTGTGTTGTATGTCCCTATTGTTGTGATAGAACAGGGTTTTTCTGCAAATGTGTTGGGGTGGGTTTTGACGATTGGTATTTTGCCGTATATTATATTTGATTTGTTTATCGGGAATCTGGTTCGGCGTGTCGGGCCAAAATTGTTGATGATTATTGGAATGGCGTCTTTTGTTGGGTTTGCGATATTGGCAACATTTTTACAAGGTTATGCGTTGTTGGCAATATTTGTCCTGTGGCAGATTTCTGGGGCGTTTATGGAACCGGTGCATGATTTGTTTTTCTTTGATAATGCCCAGAAAAGTGAACAATCACGGTTTTATGGCGTTTTCAAAACGACATCATATTTGCCTAAGGTTATCGCCCCGATTTTGGGTGCCGCATGTATTGCGATTTTTGGCGCAACATCGGCGGTATGGTTTGTTCCGATTGCCGTCGGAGTTTTGGCGTTGTGTGTGTTGGTTTTTGGAAAACAGAATATTTCTTGAACAGACTTGCAAATGTGATTTTTTCTGTGTATGATTTTTATACAAGATAAAAGGGGAAATTTTATGGCAAAAAAAGAAAAAGATGCTGGGGTCGCGACATCAAAGAATCCTGCGTTGGAATCTGCGTTGGCACAAATCCAAAAACAATTCGGTAAAGAGGCCATTATGAAAATGGGCGATGGGTCGCAACAAAATATCGAAGCGATATCGTCTGGTTCATTGGGGTTGGATATTGCGTTGGGTGTTGGTGGTTATCCGCGTGGCAGAATTGTTGAAATTTATGGCCCGGAAAGTTCGGGTAAAACAACACTGGCGTTGCATGCCGTGGCCGAGGCGCAAAAAAAGGGTGGCACATGCGCGTATATTGATGCGGAAAATGCGCTGGACCCCAGTTATGCAAAAAAATTGGGCTGTAATGTTTCGGAACTGATTATTTCACAACCTGATTCCGGGGAACAGGCATTGGAAATCGCAGATACACTGATTAAATCGGGGGCGGTTGATGTCGTTGTGGTCGATTCGGTCGCGGCATTGGTGCCCAAGGCTGAATTAGAGGGTAATATCGGCGATTCGTTCGTTGGAACAACGGCGCGTTTGATGTCGCAATCACTTAAAAAATTGGCTGGGTCGGTGTCGCGCAGTAATACATTGCTGATTTTCATAAATCAAATTCGTATGAAAATTGGTGTTATGTTCGGCAATCCGGAGACAACATCGGGTGGTAATGCGTTGAAATTTTACGCGTCTGTGCGTTTGGATATTCGCAGAACGGGCGCAATCAAAGATAAAGAAAATGTTATCGGAAACGAAACGCGCGTTAAAATTGTGAAAAATAAAGTCGCGCCACCTTTTCGGACGGTCGATTTCAAAATTATGTATGGCGAGGGTATTTCCCGTATATCTGAAATTCTGGATATGGGTGTAAAATACAATATTATCGAAAAGGCTGGGTCGTTTTATTCGTATAATAATGAACGATTGGGGCAAGGCGAGGCCAATGCGCGTCAATGGCTGCGCGACCACCCAGATGTGCAACAAGAATTGCTGGATAAAATTATGTCGCGTGCGTCGGGTATTGCCGAAGAAATGACCACAGGCCCCAGCGACGAAGATGATGTTGTTGCGGGGGATGATGAATAAAAATTATATCGGGCGGCGCGAAAGTGTCGCCTGATTTTAACCGTAAAAGGGGGCGGAAATGAATTTTGCAAGGTTTATCGCAACATCTAAATTGATTTTGTTTGGGCATATTTTGAATTGGCATTTTTTTGACCGTGTTGCGCGTCGTCGTGTGCGGACGGATGCAACGGCGAAAATTGTATCGCAATATTTCAAACGGTATTTGCCGGCGGTCGCGTCTGTGCCGGAAACAGATGTTATTCATGATGATAAAAATGATAAAATTTGGACATTGTGGTTGCAGGGCGAAGATAAAGCCCCCGCATTGGTTCGGGCATGTTTCCGCAGTGTGCGTCGCCATTGCAAACAAGAATTGGTTGTGTTGGATGCAAATACGGTTTTTGATTATATATCGTTGCCAGATGAAATAGTCCAAAAATATAAAGATGGTAAAATTGGGCATGCGCATTTTGCAGATATTTGTCGTGTGGAATTGCTGTATCGGTATGGTGGATATTGGCTGGATTCGACCGGGTTTGTGACCGCACCAATTCCCGATTGGATAGAGGCCCAAGATTATTTTATGTATTTAACCGGCGATAATTATAATATCGGGGGCAGTCCGTATAGTTTCTGTCAAAACTGTTTTATACGCGCGCGTCGTGGTGCGTTTTTGTTGGCGGCGTGGCGAGCCATGATTTTGGATTATTGGAAAAAAGAAAATCATACTTTTGATTATTTTATGCACCAATTATTATTCAAAACTTTGGTGGAAAATGACGCGCGTGCAAAAAAATATTTTGCAAAAATGCCTCATGTCGCCCAAGACCCAACACATGCGTTGTGGTGGACATATCAAAATCAACCGTTTAATCAAAAAATTTTTGATGATGTGACCAGTGGCGCGTTTTTCCAAAAAACAACATATCGTGGGTCGGATAATCCGGTGCCGGGGTCTTTTGCGGATGTGATGATAAATAAAATGTAGGAGATTTTTATGCCAAATAAAAAACCAAAGATTTCTATTATTATTCCAATTTATGGTGTTGAAAAATATTTGCGTCGGTGTTTGGATTCTGTAATCGCGCAAACATTTACTGATTGGCAGGCGGTTTTGGTTGATGATGGCAGTCCAGATAAATCTGGGGAAATTGCGGATGATTATGCGGCGCGCGATTCGCGTTTTGTTGTTGTGCATAAAGAAAATGGTGGATTATCTGATGCGCGAAATGCGGGTATGCCATTTGCCACGGGTGAATATATTATGTATCTGGACAGTGATGATTTTATTCATCCGCAAACAATGGAAATTGCGTATTCGTTGGCGTGTCAGAATGATTCGGATATTGTGTCGTTCACGTACGATCGGTTTTATCGTCCACAATTGATGGTGTATCACAAATTGGGCTTTGATACAGATAATGTTGTGCCACGGGGAATTAAAAAAAGATATGATATAAAAAAAATAAAATCTAAAACAATCAGTGATGTTTATGAATATGCCACCGACAGTGCGCATAACGCATTTCGCAAAAATCGTAAATGGTTGATTAAACATTGCCAGGTTTGGAAAAATATGTATCGGCGGTCGCTGATTGCGGATATTCCATTTATCAAGGGAATTTTGTTCGAAGATTTTCCGTGGTGGTCGCGTGTTATGTTGCGAAATCCGCGTGTCACAATCGCGCCGTTGCCATTGTATTATTATATACCGAATTTTGGTGGAATTGTTTTGTCTGCGAAACAGTTGCGTATTATGCAAAGTTTAATTGCGGGTATCAAAGATTCGTTTGTTTTATATAATGACCAGGCGTCTGCGCATCAAATGAAATTATGGTCGGAAAATTTTTTATGGTTTTTTATGAATTGGGCGTTTCGTAAAATTAAATATCTGAAAACAGATGAAGAATTGAAAATTGCAAAACAAGAATTTACGGATTTGTATGAATTGGGTGTGTTTCGGTCTGTGCCGAAAAATCGGCGTAAATTGGCAATGAAAATATTGGATTTTATCGGGAAATAGTGGTATGAAAAAAATTGCTTTTTGTTTGCGCGATATGCAGTTGGGCGGTGTGGAATCTGTATTGTGTCGAACATTGGAATATTTGTCGAATGATAAAAATTTTGATATAACCGTTGTTTGTTTTGTTGATGTGTCGGAACCGGTGTATTGTGATTGGTTTCGTGCGCATCCAAATATAAAACGAATCGTTTTATATCCATCAAAAAATTTTGGAACAAAAATGCCGCGATTTTTTCTGTGGCGTGTTGTAAAACATTTTTGTCGTGATGTATATCGTTTCGTGCGGCGGTATTTCGTTGTGCATCATTTGGCAAGTTTTGATACGATTATTGATTGGCATGATTTTGGTTTTGCCAAAGAGTTCAAGAAAATAAAAAATGTTAAAAAAATTGCGTGGTTTCACAGTTCGATTTCTGTGTTCCAAAAACGCAATTTTTCCCAGAATCTATGCGTATACGACAAAATTGTTGTTTTGACTGATGATTGTGTAAATTTTTTAAGAAAACAAAATCCGAATTATGCGGATAAATTTATTCGTGTTTATAATCCAATTGATGTTTTGCGTATTCGTGATATGGCAATTGGTGGGGCGATTGTTGATGGGGATTATTTTTGCTGTGTTTCACGAATGGCGTATGATAAAGATATAAAAACCGTGTTGGATGCGTTTGATTTGTTTTATAAAAATCATAAAAATGTAAAAATGGTTTTTGTTGGTGGTGGTGATAAATTATCTGTGTTCCAAAAATATGCGAATAAATTAAAATCTGCACAAAATATATTATTTGTTGGGGCGCAGAAAAATCCGTATGTTTATATGGCGTATGCGGTGGCAAATGTTTTGTCCAGTTATGGTGAAGGATTGCCAACGGTTTTATTAGAGGCGCAGGTTTTGGGTGTGTTAAACATTTCGTCAAATTGCAAATGCGGGCCGCGTGAAATTTTGATGGACGGTACGGTGGGAATGTTGTTTCAACCGGGTGATGCGGTTGAATTGGCAAAATGCATGGCGGATGTGTATGATAAAAATGTTGATGTCGATACAATGCGTGATACAGCGACGCGTGGATTGGTGCGATTCGATTCGGATATAATTATGAATCAAATTAAATCCCTGATTTCTTAAATCGTGGTGGTATTTTGACAACGCGTTTTAATCCCAACATACCCGGTTTATCCAATGCGTAAATTGGACGGAAAATTTGTTGCATATTGCGTGCAATGCGCAGCCATTTTTCGGTGTGCGGGACAGAATTGCTGACCGCATTTATTGTGCCATTGCCGCGTCGACGCAGGTGGTTTAACCAATCGGCACCACGGGCGGCAGCTTTTGTTTCCAGCATTTTCAAATCGATTGCGCCAAAATGTAATAAATACAAATTTTTATCAATGTGGAAATTTTTACCACGGATACTGTGGAAACCACTGCCCCAGGGATGCGTGGTTGTTTTTACAACCGGTTTTGTATATCGTGTGGATAACAATGCAAATTCCCGTTGTTCCAAAAATGGTGCGTTTGTGTCCAGTTCCGATTCGCAATTTATGTTTTGTCCGATATCCAATCCCAATCCCGATAGTGATGTTTTTATTTTTTTACCGGATAAATATTCGCGTAATGTTTTTTTTGTGTTTGGGTCAACGATTAAAAACTCATCCGAATCGCATCCGATAACAATGTCATATGTTTTTAATAATTCGTTTGCCAATTCTGATAATTTTCCAATGCGGTATTTATCGCCAGCGGTGCGCGACATGTTTTTATGTTCTAATTTTGTTATGTGTGCGTTGCCGGCATTTTTTGGGGTCGTTTGGTCGGTACCGTCCAAAATTATATATAAATTTTCAGTTCCAAATTGTTTGCCGTAATATGCAATCCAACGGTTCAGGAAAAATTCATCGTCGCGTGCCATGGTTATTGCTGCAATTTTTTTTGTTTTTTTCATTGTTTTGTTCCCTGTATTTTTTTAATCGCATATTTAATTCCGCGGGTTATTTCACTGAATGGATTTGATGTCAAAAGCCATGATATGTATTTCGCGCTATACGCATGATTTGCAGCACATAGAACGATTTTTGCCGTCGCGTTATCACAGTGTTTTAATACATAATTTAATTGGTATCCGATTGCGCCATTGTGTCGTGTAAATGACATCTTTTTGATAAATGGACATCCCATGCGGAATAATTTTTTGGGTTTGTTATAAACACTGCGTCCACGGCATACAAATGGGCAATACCATGTGCCGCCGTGTTCTTCCAATATATCGGTAAATTTATTTTCGTATAATACCGTGATTAAATATTTGTGCGGTTGTTGTTTGACCGACATAATAAATTCATCAAACCAATCAGATAAAAATACAGATTTTCGCATGCCTATAAACCACGATTGAATATGGCGATAATGTGTGTGGCGACTTTCCACCATGCCAAATGCGTCTGTGTTTTTTGATTCCATTTGTTCCAATATTGGTTTTAATTCGTGTAATGGACCATATACCGAATCGTTTGCCATATAAACAAAATCGTATTCAGGTAATATTTTATGTTGTTTTGCATATTGGTATGCGCGTTTATATGAGCCAAAATCATATTCGCCGTGGCGATGCCCCATGCGCGCGATTGTATAGTGATTTACCTTGTTCAATTCGGAATCTGTGCAATCAGAATCCATACATAAAATAACATCGCCCAATTTTGCCAATTCGCGAATATAAAATATCAATGCGTCATCCAATATGCCGTCGGCGGCATATCCAGCAAATAGAAAAAGTCGTTTAGTATTGGACATGTGTTTTATATATAATTATAATATACTATGTTTATAAAGCATTTGCAACTATAAGGATTTTTTATGTGGTATAAAATGTTTGCAGATAAGGATTTTGAACGGTATTTTGAAAAATCAATATCGCGTCAGTATATGCGTGATACATATGTTGAAAGTTATTCGCATGGGATTATCGTAAATGAACATCGGCATGGTTTTGGTGTGTTCGATGAAAATTTTCGATTCGTAAAATCGTCGCGTCAAATGCGTAAAAATAATGGTCAATTTGTGCCAAAATTTAATCATAAAAATATTCGCTATATGGATGTGGACGCGGTGTTCGTGGGAAATGTGTTTCCACAATTTGGTCATTTTTTATTGGAACATATGAACAGGGCATATGTGGCATTGGATAAAAAATATAAAAATGCTAAATTCGTTTTGGTAAATAACAAAGATGTTGAACCGGTGCCAAATTATATGTTTGAATTGCTGGAATTATTGGGTGTGGCGCGCGAAAATATTTTGATATTAAATGAAACGACTCAGTTTCGTCGCGTATATGTCCCGGTTCAGGGTTTTAATATACCGGTGTATTCGTCGGCGGCGTTTGGAAAAACCTATGATGCGATTGCGGCGGCGGTAAAACAACCAAAACAGATTTATGAAAAAATTTATGTGTCGCGTATGGCAATGCAATCGCGTCGCACATTTGGCGAGGGCGTTGTTCAGAAAATATTTGAAAAAAATGGATATAAAATAATTTGTCCGGAAACTTTGCCATTGACCGAACAAATTGCGTTGGTAAAAAATGCGCGTGTGTTGGCGGGGTGTGCGGGAACTGCGTTGCATTTGGCTTTATTTATGGCACCGGGTGGTGTGGTTGTGCAAATTAAACGCAACGCCCGGGCAAAATGTAATGCCGATATTCAGAATTTAATAAATGATACAAAACGATTGAATGGGATTTTTATATCGGGTTCGGTCGAAGAAAAACCAACAGACCATTGTTCATCTGTGCCACAAATTATTGGGGTAAATCGGCATATGCGTGATTTTTTTGATGCATATGGTTTTCGTTATGATGAAAAAGATTTGCGTCGGGACGCAGATGATTTCGCAGAATATAAACGTGAATTGGCGGAATATAATAAAAAATATGGTGGCGTTGGATTAAATGATATTAAACATTTTATTATTCATTGGTCATCATGTTTTGTGCCGGGGCGTGAAAGACGCGGAAATTTCCGTCGATGGTTGAAAAGAAAATTAAATTATGAAGGTTAAAAAATATGCCAGAATTTTCTGGCATGTTTTTTGTCTATACGCATGGTTTCTGCATATTTTTTAATCAACGCTTTCGGCGAAACGATATGCTTTTTTGCGTTTGCCACTGTCCAATTCTTTTTTGCGCAGGCGAATCGTGGCTGGGGTGACCTCGACCAATTCATCGTCTTGGATATACGACAGGGCTTCTTCTAATGATATTTTGCGCGGTGGTGCCAAGAATAATTTTTCATCGGCCGTTACCGAACGAACATTGGTCAATTGTTTTCCGCGAACTGGGTTGACCTCGATATCATTTTCTTTGCTGTGTTCACCGACAATCATACCGGAATAAACTTCCGTTTGGGGGCCGACAAACAAAACACCGCGTGGTTCCAAATTGTGCAGGGCGTATGTTGTTGTTTGGCCAGATTCCATAGATACCAAAACCCCGGGACGATATTGTGTGATTGGACCACGATATAAATCGTATTTATCAAACACGCGATTCATAATTCCGGTGCCACGTGTATCTGTGCGGAATTCAGATAAATAACCAATCAGTCCACGCGATGGTGCAGAAAACACAATGCGCGTTTTGCCAATGCCGGATGGTTTCATTTCGGTAATGGTTGCCTTGCGCTTGGTCATTTTTTCAATAACAACGCCGCTGAATTCATCGTCCACATCGATAACGACTTCTTCGATTGGTTCTGTTTTTTCGCCGTTTTCATTTTGGTGCATGATAACACGCGGGCGGCTGACCGATAATTCGAATCCTTCGCGACGCATTGTTTCAATTAAAATCCCCAGTTGTAATTCGCCACGACCGGAAACCTCGAAAGCCTCGTTATTTGCGCTTTGTGTGACTTTCAGTGCGATGTTTGTTTCGGCTTCGCGGAATAATCTTTCGCCAATCATACGGGATGTCAGTTTTTTACCAGATTTACCCGCCAATGGCGATGTATTCACAAAGAATGTCATGGTCAGGGTTGGTGGGTCAATTGGAATCGCCGGAATTGGTGTCGTGACAGACGGGTCACACAATGTGTCCGCAACGGTTGCCTTGCTGAACCCAGCCAACACGACAATGTCGCCCGCAGATGCCGCGTCGCGCGATATTTTTTGTATGCCGGCATGTTCAATGATTTTTGTGATTTTTGCAGTTTCAATCAGTTCGCCCGCCATATTGATTGCCTTGACGGTTTGACCGACGCGCACCGTTCCCGATTCGATTTTTCCGGTTAAAATGCGTCCGACATAGGGGTCGGCCTCTAATGTTGTTGCCAACATGGTAAATGGTGCGTCAATCGCGCAGCGCGTGCCGTTGCAATCAGGTGCCGGCACATGGTCAACAATCAATTGGAACAATGGTTTCAAATCTTTGTTGGGATTATTTATTTCACTTAAATCGCGTACCGCCCAACCATCGCGGCCAACCGCATACAGGTATGGAAAATCCAGTTGCGCGTCCGTTGCGCCCAATTTATCGAACAAGTCAAATGTTTCGGTCAGGACTTCTTCGGGGCGGGCGTCGCTGCGGTCAATTTTGTTTATGCAAACAATCGGGCGTAATCCCAGTTTTAATGCCTTGGACAGCACAAATTTTGTTTGGGGCAGGGGGCCTTCGGCACTGTCAACCAATAAAACAACGCCATCGACCATGGACAAAATGCGTTCAACTTCGCCCCCGAAATCGGCGTGGCCCGGGGTGTCAACAATGTTGATTTTGTATTCGCCCCATTGGATAGATGTTGGCTTTGCAGAAATTGTGATTCCGCGTTCGCGTTCGATGTCGCCACTGTCCATGACGCGGTCTTCGACGCGTTCATTTTCGCGGAAAGTTCCCGCCTGTTTTAACATATTATCGACCAAGGTGGTTTTGCCATGGTCAACGTGTGCGATAATTGCGATGTTGCGAATTTTCATATGTTTATTCCTATTTTTTTGTAATAAGTGTATAGATTATACTATATTTTTGGATTTTCAACAAATTATATGTATTTTTTATATACTTTTTATATATTTGTGCAAAACAGTCTTGACAATAGTGAAATTTTGTCTATAATATAGATGTAAAAAGGAAAAACAAAATGAAAAAAGAACCATTTGATTATAATTTTGATTCAGAATATGTTGATACCGTTGCAGAATATACTTTGCGGTCATTGTATCGGCATGCGTTGGTCAGAACGGCTGTCTTGGGGCGTTCGTATGATGCGCGTAAAAATTTGTCGATTGTTCGTCAAATGGTAAAAAATCCAAATATGGTAAAAAATGTAGATTTTGGCAAGGTTTTTAATAAATTGTTTGGTGAAAATGTGGCTGGGTATTCGTCTTTATATTTGTATAAAAAATATTTGGGAGACCATAGAAATGAATTTTATAAACAAATTGACGCAAGTCATTTTGTGAAATCTGCGCCGATGATTGCACGCATTCGCGCACGCAGTTTAATTGGGCGATAAATTAAAAGGAGAATGATATGAAACCAGATATGAAAATTGTTATAAAAAATGCTTTTGCAGATGCGTATGTGGTTGCAAAATTTAATGCAAAGAAAAATTTTCAGAAAAATGTAAAAAATGGCAATAAATGGAATGTGGCGCGTGCGTTGGTTGCGTTAAATGATGTTGCGCAAAATCCGGATAAATATTTTTCGCCGGAAAATACATATGGTGCATGGAAACAACGCGCCCGTGAATATGCAGCAAATCATCCAGAAACGGTAAAAGAATATAACGAAAAATATGTTTACGATCTTGCCATGGGATGTATTGTTAAACAACCGTATAGCATAGTTTTTGATAAAATATATCCTGTGATTCATGATTATTTTGGATATGGTGATGCCGATTATATGGGTTTTTGTGGCGCGGTTCAAAATTATTATTATCATAAGATTTTTAATACGAGACCATATGAACCGACGATATTTGATTTTGCGGAAAAAATGTCAAAACGTGCCAAAATTGTTAAACAAAAAAATCCGGTAAAGCGTGCGGTTATGCATTGGTGGGCGGGTAATAAGAGACAATATTAAATAATTTTATGTGTGTAAAAAACTCCCGTTTGGGAGTTTTTTTTGTGCTATGATTTTTGGTGATGCGAACCGTCAGTGTTTTCCACCGATTTTTGTGCGCCCCCCCATCAGTGGTTGCAGGCATTTTGGAATATTTACCGAACCATCCGCGTTTTGATGATTTTCGATAACCGGTACCAATGCGCGTGGCAGGGCGATTCCGGTGTTATTTAATGTTGCAACAAATTTTACTTCGTTTGTGCCGTTTTCGCGAAAACGCGTATTTGTGCGGCGTGCCTGGAATGTGCCGATTGACGAACATGAACCCAATTCGCGATATGTGGATTCGGACGGGAACCAAGCCTCGACATCGTTCATTTTAACCTTGTTAAATCCCATGTCGCCAGTTGAATTTGCAATCACGCGGTATGGTAATTCTAAATCCGCCATAATGTCGCACAGGTTGTTTAACAATAATTCATGCATTTCGTCCGATTGTTCCGGTTTGCAGAATATGTATTGTTCGACCTTGTTAAATTGGTGGAATCGCACCAGTCCGCGTGTGTCGCGACCGGCGGCGCCGGCCTCGCGCCGGAAACATGGGGAAAATCCCGCATATTTTATTGGCAATGCAGATTCGGGTAAAATTTCATCTGCGTGTAATGAATTTAATATTATTTCCGCCGTTCCCGCCAAACAACGGTCTGTGCCGGTTAGCATAAATACATCATCGTTCATGATGTTCAAATCGGAACCCATAAAATGTCCGGCATTAAATATCGTTTGTGGTTTTGTAATAGATGGACATTCGATGAATGTGAATCCGCGTGAAATCAATTTTTGTATCACATATGTTTCAATTGCCAATTCTAATTCGGCGGCTTCGCCCACCAGGCAATATGTGCGTGTCCCGCAAATGTTTGCAATTTTTTCAGGCATCCACCAATTATTCATATCCAATAAATCCCACTGGGCACGGGGGGTAAAATCAAATTTGCGTGGGGTACCAACACGGCGGATTTCAATGTTCGCCGAATCATCATTGCCAATTGGTGCCGATTCGTCCGGGATTTGTGGAACACGATGCATCAAATCGTTTAATTTATCCTCTTGCGATGCCAATTCAGCCATGTCGTTGGCGATTTCGTCAGATATTTCTTTGCTGCGTTTAATAAGTGGTGCCTTGTCAGATGCGGTTGGAATTTCGCGTGAAATTTTATTTTTTTCAGCCGTCATCGTTTGCGTGATTGTTTTCAATTCACGAACACGCGCGTCCGTCAATAATAATTCATCAACCACATCAGGAAAATTTTTTACACGACATGCGTTTTTCACGATGTCTGGATTTTCACGAATAAATTTTATATCCAACATTTTATTTATCCTTTGTATTTATATATGCAATCGCGTCAATGGCGGCACTGCATCCGGTGCCGACGGCGGTTGCAACCTGCATTTTAATACCGCTGTGTTCGTCGCCCGCAACAAACATTCCGCGGGGTAATGCCGATGGTGCAATGCGTCCCATGTCGTCGCGTGAAATCTGTTCTGTTAAATAATCGGTGTTGGCCTCGTGCCCGATGGCGACAAAAACACCGTCGCAAATAATTTCACGGCCGTCGGTGGTTGTGGCAACCAATTCACCGTCGGGCGTGTCGTCGCGTTTGCGAATAGATTTCAATTCGGTGTCAAACACCGGTGTTATTTTTTTATTCGCCATGACGCGGTCGCGAATTATAGCCTCGGCCCGGGTGAATGATGGTTTGCGATAAATAATTTTTACATCGTCCGCCAAATCCGCCAAATACAGGGCGTCGTTCAATGCCGCGTTGCCACCGCCGATGACCAATACGCGTTTGCCTGAATAGAAAAATCCGTCGCATGTTGCGCAATATGACACACCATGACCCATCAATTCACGCGCACCATCAATTTCCAATTTTCTGGGGCGGGCCCCCGTCGCCATAATCACCGCCGAACATGTATATGTTTGACCGTTGTCGCATATGACATCATATTTATAATTGTCGTCCCATTTTATATTGGTCGCCGATGCATAGGCAATTTCGGCGCCGAAACGGGTTGCCTGGGCCAGGGTCGATTGAATCCAATCCATGCCAGAACCGGTGTATCCGGGGAAATTTTCTAAATTTGCAATTTCCGCCGTTTGACCGCCAATCGTATCGCCCGCGATTATCAAAGTTTTTTTATTTGCCCGTGCCGCATAAATTGCCGCCGTCAATCCAGCGGGACCCGAACCCAATATTATAATGTCATACATTTTTTATCCTTGATTTCCTTTATATATCTTGGTCAGCATAGCATAGCGGTCAAAATAGTGCAACCGATTAAATTATTTATTAAAGTATTGCTTTAATGTGTTGTATGCGGTCGTTATCTTGGTAAATTCATCGGTCGCAGATTTTTTGTTTTCTGCGGTATCGGGGTGATGTTTTTTTGCCAATGCACGATATTTTGTGCCAACATCACGCCATGATGCCGTTGGGGGCAAACCAAATGTTTTGAATGCGGCACTGACCCCGGTGGGCAATTTACTTTTGGGTGGGGTGCGGTCAAATGTGTCGCGCCCAGTTAAAAAATCGTTCAGAAATTTTATATAATCGGCCTCGTCGGCATTGGATTTGTTTTTGTCTTTTAATGGTGCGCCAAATGTTTGCCGTTCCCAATCAGCCTCGATTTCATCGGGGGTCATGTCGGCATAATAATTCCAATTTTTATTATATTCGGCGGCATGTTCTTGGCAAAAATGCCAATATTCACGCAAATCGCGATTTTTTGGTGCACGACATGTGCCGGCCTTGGTACATCCCGGATGGTCGCATTTGGTTATCATTGTTGTTCCTTTGATTTATTTGATAATGGGTGGTAATTTTCCATTGTTTCGCGTAATTGTTCCGGCAAAACATGCGTATAGATTTGTGTTGTGGAAATGTCTTCGTGTCCCAACATTGTTTGTATCGCGCGCAGATTTGCCCCATGCGACAGCAAGTGTGATGCAAACGAATGGCGCAAAACATGCGGGGATACATGCGTGGGGTCAATCCCAGATAACACCGCACATTTTTTCAATAACTTGAAAAATCCATCGCGGGTTATGTGCCCGGTTTTTCCCGTTCCGGGGAATACATATTTCGAATCGGGGTCGTCCCGCAATTCCAGCCATTTTTGTAATGCCAATATTGCACCGTTGTGCATGGGAACCATGCGTTCTTTGGCACCTTTGCCATGAATTAGTAAATGGTCGCCCAAAATTGCGGTCATGGGTAATTCGCATAATTCAGATACGCGTAATCCCGATGCATACAACAATTCAATCATTGCACGCAATCGTGTCGAATTTTTTATATCGCCCGCCGATGATATTAATAAATTTATTTCGTCCACCGATAATAATTTTGGTAATGGACGCGCGCGTTTTGGTAATTCCAGATTTTTTGTTGGATTGGTTTTTATGATTTTTTCCAACATTAAAAATTTGTAAAATCCGCGCAGGGCACTGGCCTTGCGGGCGATACTGGATGCGCGGTCGGGCAGTTTTGATAAATATGTTTGTATGTCCGATTCGGTTGCCCCCAATAATCCGTTTGGTAATGCGGCATCTGCATGGGTCAGGTCGGACGCATACCCAATCAATGTTTTTTCACTGCGTCCGCGTTCGGCGGCCAGGGCCTCTAAAAAAACATCGATGTAATTCATGGGTATAATTCCAATTCAATTGTTGTTTGGGTCGGTGAAAAATACATAACCATAAATGCAACCAATATAATTATTGCAATCCATATCAGTATTTTTTTTGTATTTCTTTTCTTTTTTAATGGCATTGTTTTCACCCCGTTATTTATATTGTGTCAAAATGTTCAATAAATGCACCAGACGCCGCAATAATTATAATTGGTGGTGCGATGATTGCCAATATTGGCGGTAATGCACCCGTCGCCCCCAGCGCGTTAAATGTGTTGATTAAAAAATACATTAAAAAGCATGTGATTATACCCAGGCTGAATTTCAACCCAAAATTAAAGTTGCGTCTTTGGCGTGTTTGTGAAAAAGCAATTCCCAATGTTGTCATCGCAACCATTGTCAATGGCAAGAATAATAATGTCCAAAACTGAACCAGGTGTCCACGCATTGGCACACCGATTGATGTCATTTTGTGGATAAAGTGTGGTAATTGCCAAAAAGAAATCTGATTGGGTTGCAGGTATCTGTCCAATACGGTTTGTGGCGTGATTTTTGTTTTAATTTCCCAATTTGATGTTTTTTGATTTCCGCGTGTGTCCCAAATTGTTGCGCGTGATGTATTTAATCCATCGTTTGATAATGTTATTTCGTCGGCATGAATACGATTTTGCAATTTGAAATCTTTGCCTTGGATAAAAACAGTTGTATCGGCAAAAACCAAATCTTGGTTTTGTTTGTGCATGTTTTTTGCCGCCATGGTTAAAAAGTGGTCGTCGGATTCTTCGCGAATCCAAATTGTGTTATCAATCAATTGCAATTCGTGATTCGTTATGTTTTTAGAACTGATACTGACGAAATATGGGTTTATAACCGTTGTTGCGAATATGCCGATAATTGCCGCCCCGAATAAAAACGGTTTTGCAATTTGATATGGCGACATGCCCGCGCCCGATATAATTATACCCTCGGACGATTTGGTCAGGTTATACATCGCCAATAATGTTCCCATAAATACCGCCAAAGGCAAAAACAGCGGAACATATTCCAATAATCGTGTCCATGCATCAATGATTGTTGATATGGTGTCGGGATTCGATGGCAACCGTTCGACAAATGTCACCGCGTATATAATTCCGCATATTATCAATAATATAATGCCAACCCCGTCAAAGAATCGACGCAATAAGAATTTAGAAAAAATTGTTGGTCTGAACATTTTAATCCATTGTTGTATTATGGGGAATTATAGCCTGAACATTTGATAATTGCAAAATTAAAATGAAAGTGTATAATTTACCCCCGTATATGAATAGGTGAAAGATATGGAAAAGAAACCAATTTCGCGTCAGGGTTTTGACGCATTGTTAAAAGAGTTGAAAGATTTGAAAGAGGTTCAGCGGCCTGAGATTTTGGCGGTGGTGCAATGGGCGCGGTCGCTGGGGGATTTGTCGGAAAATGCGGATTACAGTGCTGCGCGGGAAAAACAACGCCAAATTGACAAGCGGATTCAATATATCGAAGATATTATTGCAAATGCCAATGTTATAGATGTGGACAGTTTATCCGGCAACCGGGTTGTGTTTGGTGCGCGTGTTGTTGCCGAAGACGAAGATGGTAATCGTATGCAATGTCGTATTTTGTCGGATGTCGAATCGGATGGTCGCCAGGTTATTTCATGTACTTCGCCGGTGGGGCGTGCGTTGATTGGGCGGTGCGTTGGGGATACTTGCACTGTGCGGCTGCCGTCGGGTGAAAAAGAATTTGAAATTATCGAGGTTAAATTCAAGGAATAATTTAACCGTATCAGAAAGGCGAGGAAAAAAATTTATGTCTGTTCGTGTGTTGCCAGATTTTTTGGTCAATCAAATCGCCGCCGGCGAGGTTGTTGAAAATCCCGCCAGTGTTGTCAAAGAATTGGTTGAAAATGCGCTGGATGCGGGGGCGGACCAAATCGTCATAGATGTTGTTGATGGTGGCCGAACATCGATTACGGTTATTGATAATGGGTGTGGAATGTCGCGCGAAGATTTGGAAAAATCTGTGATGCGACATGCGACATCAAAATTGCCAACAGATGATTTAACCAATATCACATATATGGGGTTTCGGGGCGAGGCATTACCGTCAATCGCGTCGGTTTCCGATATGACAATTGATACATTTTCAAATGGTGCGCCAAATGGGTGGCAATTAAATGCGACGACGGGTGATGTTCGTCCGTCAAATTGGGATTCGGGAACACGAATTCGGGTTGAAAATTTATTTGCGCGTACACCTGCGCGGTTGAAATTTTTGCGTGGTGACCGTGCCGAGGTTATGTCGGTTTTGGAAATTGTTAAACGGTTGGCAATGGCGCGGCGTGATGTCGGATTTGTTTTGAATAACAAATGGTTCTTTCCGAAAAATCAGGATTTATTGGAACGCATGGCCGCCGTTATGGGTGATGATATTGGTGGGCGTATGTTGGAAATAAACGCGTCGTCCGAATCGTCTGAGTTGTCAATGACGGGATTTATATCGGAACCAACATTGCGACGCGCGTCATCGGTTGACCAATTTTTATTTGTAAATGGTCGCCCCGTCAAAGACAAGGTTTTGGTTGGCGCGTTGCGTGCGGCATATATGGATGTTATGCATGCGCGGGAATTTCCGTTGTGTGCACTGTTTTTGGAATTAAACCCGCGTAATGTTGATGTAAATGTTTCGCCCGCCAAGACCGAGGTACATTTTTTAGAACCCGCCCATGTTCGCGCGTTTATTATAAAAAATTTAAGGGCGCGTTTGGCGGATACTTTGGTTGATAATGTTGCGCGCGATGGTGGGGTGGTGTTGGCGCATGCGGATATTTCGCGTTTGGCAGATGTCGTGCCACAACAAATGAATATGCATGCGCCGCGTGCAGACAATTTTGATAAAAATAATAATTTTGGAAATAAAAATTTTTCTGTGAAATATGTGCGTGATGATTTTAATCGGGCGACAGATTTTACAGGTAATAATATTATTACAAATGATGAAAATAAAAATGTGGCATCGGTTGACGATGCGTTTGATGAATTTCCGTTGGGGCGGGCGATTGGTCAAATTGGTGATAAATATATATTGGCAGAATCAGGCGATAATTTGGTGATTGTTGACCAACATGCGGCGCATGAACGCATTACATATGAACGCGTGCGAAATCATAAAATCATCACCCAACCGTTATTGACACCGATTGTTGTAAATATGCGGGACGCGGATGTTGTGGCGGTTATGACGGTGGCGGATGAATTGAAATCGTCTGGGTTGGTGTTGGATACATTTGGGGATACGGCGATTGCGATTTTCGAAAAGCCCGCTGCGTGGGATTTGAATTGGGCGCAATTATTGCATGAAATTGCGGACGAGGTTCGTGAAAACGGACATTCGGTGCAATTAAATGAAAAATTGCATTTGAAATTGGCGAATTGGGCGTGTCATCATTCGGTGCGGGCGGGGCAAAAACTGGACTTGAATCAAATGAACGCGTTGTTGCGTGATATTGAACACACAACCCGTGGGGTGCAATGCAATCATGGGCGACCGGTGTATAAAATTATACCAATTTCTGATTTAGATATAATGTTTGAAAGAATCTGAAAAAAATATTTAATTTTTTGTTTGTTATGAACATCAAAATATGGTATCATATGGGTATAAAATAAATCATGCAAATAAAAAGGAAAGAGAAATGAAAAAATTTATGTTGTTTGCGGGGGTTATGGGCATTGTTTTGATGTCTGGTGCCGCGATGGCTGATGGGATAAACCAAATAAAGACTGCGACAACGAACACGGTTAAGAAAACCGTATATAATATTCAATATGGTGTGCCGACGGGTGATAATGATGCGCGTGGTTATCGCAAGGGTGTTATTCCCCAGGGAAATGAATTGACTACTGCAATTGGTAATACGGCGGCACCGGTTGTGACTGGTTCGATTGATGAGGGTGGTGCTATTTCTGTCGGTGGCTCAGATGTTGCGGTTGGACAATTGCCGGCAACGGGGGCAACACCGACGGCGGCAAACTATGGCACGAAACCAACGGCAACGGTGACCGCAAATACGGCGAATATAACGGTATTGCAACGTGATAAATTGGTGACGCCGGGTGCAACGGGGTCTTGTGATAATACACACCCATGTGGTTATGTTTCGACGGGGACGCATAAGAATACATCGACTGACCGTGTTTGGTTAAAGGTTGCGCTGGCGGCTGATGCACAATAAGTTATGTTGTTATATTATTTTATAAATCCGGCATGTTTTTATGTCGGATTTTTTATGTTTTTGTGTTTTGTGTGATTTTGTGGTTTTTTCCTTTACTTTTGTGGGTTTTTTGTCTATTGTTTTCACATAATCAAAAGGAGAAATTTATGGAAACATCTGTGGATACGGTAAATACAATCGCAAATAATGGCGCGGTCGCCACCGAACAGGGTGGATGGTTGGGGATGCTGATTTATTGCGCGGTTGTGTTCGGTATTATTTATTTGTTTATGATACGGCCAACAAAACGGCGTATGGCGGAATATCAAAAAATGATTGATTCTTTACAGGTCGGCAATCGCGTGTTGGCGGGCGGAATTTATGGAACAATTAAATCTATAAATGAAAAATCAATCGAATTGGAAATTGCCAAGGGTGTTGTTGTTCATGTGAATAAAAATGCTGTGGCGGGTGTCGAAGAATAAGGGGTGTTGTGTTATGTTGAAAAAATTGGTAATTATTTTTGTTGCATTGTTTGGGGTGCTGTTGGCGGTGCCAACAATGGTGCCGGGTGTGGCGAAATATTTTCCGTCGTGGATTCAACCAATAAATTTGGGTCTGGATTTAAAGGGTGGGGCCCAATTGTTATTAGAGGTTGATACGAATCAAATGTTTGCCGATAAATCTGTGCAGTTGTATGATGAAGTGCGTTCTGCATTGGTTGACCGAAATCGTGGAATTATCAAATTCGCAAATCTGCGCCAATCGGACGGGGTGGTGTCGTTGACGGTGCGTGAAAATGACGAAATTTCCAAGGCCAAAGGACGACTGAAAAGTGTCTTGGGCGCGGGGGTTGATGTGTCATCGTCGGGTAATGTTGTGCGCGTCGCATATACCGATAAACAAAAGCAAGAAATGGTGAACGATGCATTGAACCGCAGTATTGAAATTGTTCGTCGTCGTATAGATGCATTGGGGACCAAAGAACCATCGATTCAAAGCCAGGGTGGTAAATATATCTTGATTCAATTGCCGGGTGTTGATAATCCGGAACGAATCAAAGAATTGATTGGGCAAACGGCAAAGATGACTTTCCATTTGGTAAATGAAACAATCAGTCCGGAACAGTTGGCATCGAATCGTGCGCCGGCGGGAACTATGTTTTTACCATATATGGATAATCCAGAACAATTGGTGCCGGTTTATTCGCATGTCGAAGTGTCGGGCGAATCGCTGAAAGATTCCCAGGCGGATTTTGACCAAAATAATATGCCGGTTGTGACGACTGTATTTGATGCGTCGGGGGCGCGGCGGTTTGCGAAATTGACAACGGAACATGTCAATGAACGGTTTGCAATTGTTTTGGATGGCAAGGTTTTATCTGCACCAAATATTCGTGAACCGATTCCGGGTGGACGCGGTCAAATTTCGGGTGGATTTACATTACAGGGTGCCAAAGATTTGGCGGTGTTGTTGCGCAGTGGCGCGTTGCCGGCACCGTTGACGGTTATCGAAGAACGCACGGTTGGGGCCGGTTTGGGTGCGGATACAATTGCGTCTGGTAAAATTGGTTCGGCGGTTGGTGTGTTATTCATCATTGTATTTATGATATTAGTGTATGGCATGTTTGGTGTGTTTGCCGATATTGTGTTATTGGTGAATTTGGCGATGATTATTGGTGTGTCGGCGGTGTTGGGTGCAACACTAACTTTGCCGGGTATTGCCGGTATCGTACTGACATTGGGCATGGCGGTGGACGCGAACATTTTGCCGTATGAACGTATCCGAGACGAGGTTCGCGCGGGCGTTCCAACATTGCGTGCGGTTGATATGGGATTTACGCGTTCGGTCAAAACGGTTATGGATGGAAATTTAACTAATCTGATTTGTTCGTTGATTTTGTTCGAATTTGGTGCGGGTCCGATTCGCGGATTTGCCGTGACATTATCAATTGGTGTGTTGACGACATTGTTCACTTGTTTGGTGTTGTCGCGTGTCTTGATTGATTGGTATATGCATGGCAAAAACAAAAAAATTGGATTTATTAGAAATAAGTAAATAAAGGTGGGTCTGATGAATTTACACTTTATGAAATATCGCAAATTGTCGTATTGGATTTCGGGTGCGCTGGTTGCGTTGTCGATTTTGGCATTGTGTTTCAAGGGATTGAATTATGGTATTGACTTTTCGGGCGGTATATTGATGGAGGTTCAACCAACAACCCCGGAATATACAATTGATAAAATGCGTTCTGCGTTGGCAGAGTTTAAGCCTGAATTACAGGGGGTTGATGGTGGTGCCGTGTTGGTGCGTGTTGGTTTGCCCAAAGGTTCAACCGATGCACAACAAAATGCCCGGGTTAGCGAGATAAAAAATATACTGGGCGATAATGTCAGTTATTCCCAAGTGCAAATCGTTGGACCGAAAATTGGTGGCGAACTGATTCGTGGTGGTATTTTGGCAGTATTGGTATCGTTCGTGTTGATGAGTGTTTACATTTGGATTCGGTATCGTGGTGGTTATGCGGTTGGTTCGTTTGTGTCGTTGGTGCTGGATTTTGTGTTGATGTTCGGATTTTTCTCGATAACGGGGTTGGAATTTAATCAAACTGCGATTGCAGTGATTTTGATGGGTATTGGATATTCGATAAATGATAAAGTTGTGAACTATGACCGAATCGATGAAAATATCCAAAAATATCATAAAATGCCGATGGATGATTTGATTGATTTGTCGGTGAATGAAATGATGCGTCGAACATTGATGACCAGTATTTCAACAATTTTGGCAATGGTTGGATTGTATATGTTTGGTGGATTGATGTTGCGTGATTTTGCGATTGCAATGACTTTCTCGGTTGTGATGGGAACACTGACATCGATTTATATTTCAAATGTTATTTTGTATCACTTTAATTTGCGTGAAACAAAATATTAAAAATTTTGGTCAATGTATAAAACCAAAGGGGGGATTAAATGAAATTTGTAAAAATAATTTTTTCTGTGATTTTTGCATTGACCACAAATTTTGCATATGCCGCGATGGATGATTCGGCGGCGATGATGTTTTCTGAAATTTATGAAAAATTAAATTCTGTGCAGTGGGGTGGAAAAAATATCGGTGTTGCAATCGAAGGATTGGAAAATTTAAGTCCCAATGCACATTTGGCGGCAACAAATGACCGCATTGTTTTGGTGTGGCGCGATTCGATTGTTGGAAATTATCAAAAACCGCGATTTGGTGATTGGGCGGAATATGGAAAAATTACAACTGCGTTGATTGAAAAGATGCGCGACCGGGATGACCGATTGGCGGCGATGTCTGATGATGAAATTTATGAAAGTGCGGTTGCGGCATTGATGCGTGGAATTGATGAAAGTGGAAAATATATTGACCGGCAAACGGTGTTGAATAATTCTGATAATCGTATTTTGACCAGTGTTGGTATTTCAGGTTGGCGCGAGCCCCGTGGGGAATTTCGTGTCGGTGCGGTGGTGCGGGGGTCGCCTGCGGATATGGCGGGAATCCAGATGTATGATTTGATTGACCGCGTCAATGGACGCGAAGTTGCAACGATGTCTGATAGTGAATTGGATGCCGCGTTCCAAGGGTTGAACAGTGGGACGGTTAAACTGTATTTATTGACACCAAATGGAAATCGAAATGTGGTTCTGCGTCGTGCGACAATCGTGTTGGCGGATGCGGATATTATTTATCGTCCGATTGATAAAAATAATGGGCTGTTGGAAATTGTTGTGCATGAAGTGTCGGACAATGCTGCAAATATTGTGAACGAGGCTTTGTTGAAACATCCAAATGTTGGTGGGGTGATTTTGGATCTGCGTTCGGCACGTGGGGTTGATGCAAATGCCGCAACAAAAATCGCGGGTTTGTTTATGGGCGAAAAACCAGTTATGCGTGTCAGTCAGACCGCCGGTGAAGATATGGAATTTGTGCCGGGTGGCGATGCGATTACAAAAGCCATGGTTGTGGTGTTGACATCAAATACAACAACCGGTGTCGCCGAAGCATTAGCATCAGCGTTTTATGAAAATGGTCGTGGTGTTTTGGTTGGAACACCGACGGCGGGAAATGCCCGTATCGCAACGCATATTGATTTATCAAATGGTGCGGCATTGGAATTGTTGAATAAATCTATTAAATCTGTGTCGGGGATTAAATTAGATGGGCGTGGTATGTTCCCGATTGTGTGTTTGTCGAATATTCGTTCGAATAAACAGCAAAATGCGTTCTTTGTAAATGTGATAAATAATGATTTCAGAATTCAAGATTTTAATAAAAATAAATCTGTAAATGTTGATGCGGTTCGTCGTGGGTGTCCGGTTATTACCAGTGGTGATGACGAAGATATGATGTCGGCGGCGGTTGCAACAAAAATTTTAACTGATAAAGTTATCTATCACAGATTGATTGCAGAATAAGGATTTAATATGTTCATTTCAAAACAAAATAATATCAAATGGGTGCGGTTGGTGATTGCAACGGTTGTTGTGGTGTGTTTGATTTGGGCAGGAATCGCAAAGTATGATATTCCGGTCTATGTATTTTTGCAAAATTATAATTGTGATTTGTTCAAATGGTTTGGATATATTTTTGATGGCAAGGTATGGGTGATTGTATTTGGTTTGGCAACGATAATTATGTATTTGAAAAAAACATACGAACTGCGAAATGACCCAACAACACATATGCGGTGGTTTAATATTAAATTTTTAACCAAAGACGCATATACAAAATTGAAAAACAGTAATGCGTTTTTGGTTTTTTGTTCGTTGGTTGCGTCGGGCGTGGTTGTTGAAATATTGAAATTTATGATTGGTCGGGCGCGTCCTATATTTTTCGATGAATTTGGTATCGTTGGATTTTTCCCATGGACATTTGAATGGGCATTTAATTCAATGCCGTCTGGGCATACCGCGTTATCATTTGCGGGGTTGGTTATGTTGGGAATGTTGATGCCGCGTTTCAAAATTTTAACATGGACTTTGGCGATTATAATTGCGGTGTCGCGTGTTGCCGTTGGTGCGCATTGGCCAAGTGATGTTTTGTTGGGTGCGTTTATCGGTATGGTTATGGCAGATTTCGTTTTGTCGATTGTGCGACGAATAAAATAAATACAGACCGATGGTTTGTTTATCATCGGTTTTTATTTTGGATATGCCACTTTAATTTTAGGATTTTTTATGGTATAATCGGGGCATGGAAGGAAAATCTAGATTTTTACCAGAAAAGTTATCTGGGGCATTGAAAAATTTAGCCTGGCGGTTGTTGGGCGTGTTGATGTTTTTGATGGGTGGGTTGTTTATTGTTGCCACGTTTTTTCATAATTCGGATTTAGATGGTTGGGCGGTGTCTAGTACATTTGGCAATCATGGTTTGGTTGGAAATTTTATCAGTTTTATGCGATATGTTTTTGGGTTTATCCCAATGATGTTTTTGTTTTTATGTTTGATGAGGGCAGGTGTGAATTTTATCGGTGGTCGTGATGATGAAATAACCCCAGAATATAATTTATTGCGCGGGTTTATTACATTATGCTTGGGGTGTGCGGGGTTTGGTATGTTGGTGCCGTCGTCCACATTTGGCGGACTGTTGGGGGCAATTGCGGCATCAGATGTTGGATTGCTTATTGGAAATTGGGAAATTTTGGTTGGTGTTTTGTGCCTGGGTGGATTTTTATGGGGTGCGGGAATTTTATTAAATATTAAATTAGAATATGTTTTGTATGTTGCGCGTTTGGTTTGGCATTCTGTGCGGTGGGTGTTATCGGCATTTCATATTTTGCCGGTGCGCGAAAGTGATTCTGATGAAGAAGAAACCGAAGAAGCCGAAGAGGTCGAAGAAGTCGAAGCCGATGACGCAAATGAAAAACCCAAGGCAAAGCGCGCCCCGCGTCGCGTGCAGAAAAAATCATCGGGTGGCGTGGAATATGAATTGCCAGACCCGGCATTTTTGGAAAAATCTGTGTTTGGTAAAAATGTTGTGACACCAGAATTAAAACGCAATGCCGAAGCGATGGAGATTCATTTTGCTGAATATGGTGTGAACGGGCATGTGACTGGTATTCGCCCGGGGCCGATTGTGACATTGTATGAATTTATGCCGGATAGTGGAACGCGTATGGTCGATGTTAGTAAAACTGTTAAAGATATGACGCGCGCGATGGCCACAGAAAATATTCGTATTGCGCATATTCCATCAACGCAACTGATTGGTGTTGAAATGGTGAATCTGAAACGGCAAACGGTGCGGTATCAAACACTGATAGACAATGATTTGTTTATAAATTCGCGTTATAAAATACCATTGGCATTGGGTGTGGATATTGGTGGAAATCCGATGTATTTCGATTTGGCAAAAATGCCGCATATGTTGATTGCGGGACGCACAGGGTCGGGAAAATCTGTGTTTGTGCAATCTATTATTACATCGATTGTGTATCATTTCACACCGGATAAATGCAAATTGATGATTATTGACCCCAAAGGTGTGGATTTTGGGTTCTGGGACGATATTCCACATTTGATAACCCCGATTGTAAAATTGGACCCGGCGGCGGCTGTGAACGCATTGAAATGGGCAGTGCGTGAAATGGAGGAACGTTATAAACAATTACAAATTGTCAATGCGCGCAATATCGAAAGTTATAACGAAATCATGGCTGCAAAACGCGCAAATGGTGAAAAATTGACCCAACAGGTTGCGGTCGGCACAGATGAAGAGACGGGTGAATTGATATTCGAAGAACAAGATGTTGATATGTCTGATATGTCATACATTGTTATCATTATTGACGAGGTTGCCGATTTGATGAGTTTGGCACGTAAAGAGGTCGAGGCCTGTGTTCAACGCATCGCACAAAAGGCGCGTGCCGCAGGTATCCATTTGGTTATGGCAACCCAGCGTCCAGATGCAACAACCATTACCGGTGTTATCAAGGCGAATTTCCCAACCCGTGTTTCATTCCAGGCGCGCAGTGCGATTGATTCTATTACGACATTGGGTGAAAAGGGTGCTGAAAATTTATTGTCGTGTGGCGATATGTTGTTCAGCGAGGCTGGGCGTGTGCCGGTGCGAATTCATGGCGCATTTATCGCAGATGAGGAATTGGCGCGTATTGGCGATTTCTTGCGCGCCCAGGGTGAACCAGAATATGCTGCGGGTGTGACCGATGCCGAAGAAGAGGCAATGGCGGCATCTGCGCCGTCGGCGGCAGAACAAAAAGCCGCCAAAGATGGCGATTTGTATACCCAGGCCAAAGAAATCGTTGTGCGTGATAAAAAACCAACAATTTCATATATTCAACGCCGTTTGGGGGTTGGATATAACAAGGCGGCCGGATTTATGGAACGCATGGAACAAGAGGGAGTTGTCAGTGCGCCAGACGCAAATAATAAAAGACACATATTGTAAATTTAAGGCTTTTTTATAAAATAAAAATATGTTATAATCAGCCTTGAAAAGGAGAAATAAATATGAAAATTAAATATTTTGGTTTGGTCGTTGCGTTGGGTTCGTTTGTCGCGTTGGGCGCAAATGCCGGTTCGCGCAGCAGTATGTATTCCAGCATCGATATGCAAAATTCTGATGGAAACACAATCAGAATAAATCGCAGTGCATCACAATCGTATGATGATTATCCACAAACACGCACGGTGCGTCGTTCGTATAATAATTCGGGTGCAACACAAACGCGCACATATCAACGGGCGGAACCTGCGTATGTTTCCAAAACAACATATAAATCGGGGTCAACATATAAAAAATCGGCTATGCGGAAATATTTTATCGCAAATCCGTTCTATCAACCATTAAAGGGTCAATTTGGTTCGGTCACAACCGGTGAATATATGCAGGGAACATATAAATTTGCCGATGTCGACAGAACTTTGACAGAATGGTCATTAAAAGAAGATTTCAGTTATGGATTGACTGACCGTATCGCGTTGCAGGCAATGGCAAAATATAACTGGGACGAATTGGTGTGGAAAAATTCAGCCGGAGATAAAGATGTTTATAAAAACGATGATTTGAATCTGTATGGTTTGGGTATCCAGGGGCGCATTGTTGATACAAATGAATGGATTTCAACTTTGTCTGGATATTATGAACATCAAAAACATGGCGTCGATTATTTTATTGCTGATTTAAAGGCGGGCTATAAAGTTGCAACATCAACAATTTATGGTTTGGGACGCGCGTGGATTGTTGACATGGAAGGTGATATCTATGGCGACTATATGGAAAATACAGATACCATGGAATGGGGCATTGTTAAATATGGTGATGCCGATAAAACATTGTTTATGGCGGAATTGGGTGCCGGTGTTTGGACCGTATTGGCCGAAGATTGGACATTAAATGTCGAAGGTTTGTATGGATTCTATGATTGGCATAACCAATTATCTATCAAGGGCGCATTTGGATGGCAACCAAACGATTGGTTTGCATTGAATTTGTATGCGAAAACATCTTTGTATGATTCGGCGGATGGCAAAAATTTAGACATTTATGCGGGCAATTTGCCGATGACTGCGGAAAATATGGCGGCAATGGGAACTGGTCGTGTTGAATTGTCAAAGCCACGCGAATGGTCAATTGGTTTGCAAGTAATGTTCCAATTCTAAATAAAATCGGTGGTGTAATATGAAAAAGTTTTTGTTTGGATTGGTTGGAATCGTTATTGCATGTGGTTCGGCGTATGCAGTGGACACAGATTATTTGAAAAAGGATACATCTGATCCATTGTATATGTTGGAACGCGATCATTTCTTGTCGGTCAGTGATATCGAATATGGAAATGATATTTTGCGTCTGGGCCAGGCGTTTACATATGGTGCGAATGACCGGTTTTCGGTGAATGCAAATGTGCATTATCAATTTGATTTTGTGCGTTCGCGCAAAGAACGCGGTTTTTCCAGTATTGAATTGGGTGGTGTGTATCGTGCTGGATTACCGGAATATAATTCTGCGCGTGTGACAACTGATTTATTATTCGGATTGAAATTTGCGGGCAATCGTCATGTGCGTGAACCAGATTTTGCAAAATCGACATATTTTGCCGGGTTGCGTGTGGGTCGTCAATGGGCGGGAATTTCGTTGTCTGGGACGGTAAAATCAACATGGATTTTTGATGATACACGTGGTATGAGTTATATCGATTTTATCCCAGAAGTTTATTTCCGTTTGGTTGATGATTGGCGTTTGGGTGTTGGCGCGGATATTCGTGTTGCGACAAATCCTGATTTTGACCGTGAATGGTTAAAGGCTAAATTGGCGCGCCAATATGGACGCACGCAATACGGTGCAAAATATTCATGGGAATGTGAACGCGAAGAATCGACCGTTGGGTTATATTTGAATATATTATTCTAAAAAAAATAAAGGTGCCAAATGGCACCTTTTATTTTTTATCATTGTTTATTTTTTCACGCAAACCGTTCCAGTAATCCAATCGCTTTTTTATTTCGCGTTCAAATCCGCGTTCGACGGGTGTGTAAAATGTTTGTCGTTGCATGTTTTCGGGAAAACAATTTTGACCCGAAAATCCCAATGGGGTGTCTGGTTCATAAATGTATCCCGCACCGTATCCCATGTTTTTCATCATTTTTGTTGGTGCGTTCAAAATATTTTTTGGCGGGGGCAGGCTGCCCGTTTTTTGTGCGGCGGCATATGACGCGTGAATTGCGCGGTCGCATGCGTTGCTTTTTGGTGCCGTTCCCAAATATACAACTAATTGAGTCATGGCGATGTCGCCTTCGGGACTGCCCAATCGTTCGTATGCGTTCCATGCGGCGATTGCCATTTGTATTGCGTTTGGGTCCGCCAATCCGACATCTTCGATTGCGAATCGGGTCAGACGGCGAAATATGTATTTGGGGTCTTGGCCCGATGTCATCATGCGGGCGACCCAATATAATGCCGCGTCTGTATCAGATGCGCGCAGTGATTTGTGCACCGCGGATATTAAATTATAATGTTCGTCGCCGGTTTTATCGGATAATGGTGCGCGTTTTTGGATTGCGTTGTCCAATTCATCGGGTGTTAAATCATGCTTGAAATTTGCATTTGCCAGATATTCAATCGTGTTCAATAAAAATCGTGCATCGCCATCAGACATTTGTGCCAAATGAATTTTTGCATCGCGTGACAGTGGTAATTTTTTACCTAAAAATTTTTCTGCGCGTGTTATTAAAATCATTAAATCGTCCGTATCCAGTGCGGTTAAAACCCCAATGTGGCATCGCGACAGCAATGCGTTGTTCAAATTAAAACTGGGGTTTTCGGTTGTTGCGCCGATAAATACGACGGTGCCATCTTCTAAATACGGCAACAGTGTATCTTGTTGGGTTTTATTAAAACGGTGGATTTCGTCGATAAACAGTAATGTGTTGCGTCCAATTTCGCGATTCATACGTGCGGCATCCATCGCCTTTTTTATATCCGCAGAACCAGAAAACACCGCGGACATTGGAACAAAATCCATGTCAACGGTATTTGCCAATGCGCGTGCGATTGTGGTTTTGCCGCATCCCGGTGGACCCCATAAAATCAAATTTGATAACTTGTTGTTGTCAACCATACGGCGGACCAGTCCGTTTTCACCCAGTAAATTTTTTTGCCCGACAATATCATCGATTGTTGATGGGCGCATTAAATCAGCCAAAGGTCTGGATTCGTTTTTCATTTTATTTTTACTTTGATTTTACTTGTTGTTTATTTGTGGTATAATTGTAGAGAATAAAAGGTATTTTTGCAAATGGTAAATAATAATTTGAAAAACAGTGATTTTACTTTGGCGGTTGCAAATTTGGCGGCGGCGGCTATGGCGAATAATCCAAATTTATCTATGACCGATGCGGTAAATGCGGCGCGTGCAACATTGCGTGGAACGGTTGTGTCGCCACAACAAATCGCGGAATCGGTGCAACCTGATAAAATTCAATGTTTAGAGGATGGCACATGGCATGTTATGTTGCGGCGATATTTGCGGCGGCGGTTTAATATGAGCCCGGAACAATATCGTGCCAAGTGGGATTTGCCCGATGATTATCCATTTGTTGCGCCGAACTATGCGCGCACGCGGTCAAAAATCGCAAAAAAATCGGGTTTGGGCAAAAAATAAAAAGGGCAATCGATGACAGAAAAATATAGAAAAATTGTGAATGCGCCACTGAAACGGGTTGGTCGAAAATTCAAGTCGGTTGCAGAATCAACACCGAACACAAAATCAGAACAATTTTTGCGCGCATCTAAATTGGTTGGATTGGGGTTGTTGGAATTTATTATGTATGCGTTCAAATTTACGGCGTTGGATAACAAGGCTTTGCGTGCGATGGAAAAACAATTTTCCAATATAAATGTCGATGAAACAGGAAATAATAAAAATAAAATAAAAAAATTTGTGAATAAAAATCCAAATCTGGCGGCGGTTATGGTTTGGTGGGCAATGTTGACAATGCTTGGTGCAACAGTGTTACCGGGGCGCGATGTGCAACGCGATGATGATAAAAATATAAAAAAAGAAATAAAAATTGAATCTGAAAATAAAAATAATAATTCTAAGACAATATCGTTTGATGATGCGCGTTTGGATGAAACAAATCTGCGTCAAAAAGAAATAGAAAAAAAATTGGGCAGCCCAATCAAAATGACAAATGCAAAAGTCATAAAACAGGCGGTAATGGATAATTTTGCGTATATCCAGGCGGTTTTGTTTTCAACGGAAAATTACAGAACAGATTGGTTCAGTGATAATAAATTTGGTTCAAAAAATACTTTGGGGGTGGGGTTGTATTATTTGCCGGTAAAACCGTATGATTTCAAAAGTGCTGAATGGATATATACAACAACAATGTATAACGAATATCCAAAATTAAAAAATGGGTTGCCGCGCGGTTTGACCGATGACGAGGTTTATGATGGAATTAATGGGTGGTTTTTCTATATGGATTATGGGTATAATTTCAAGTGTATGCAAAATGCGCTGGCGGGGCATAATGTGTCGTTGACACCGCGTGATTTAACGGTAATTTCATCTGTGTTATTTAATTCTGTAAAATGTGGAAAAAAATTTTGTGAATATATTGTTGCAAATCCAAAAAATCGTATGGCGTGGGCAAAGTATTTGTTGCAAGTTGATGATGATGTAAGCAAAACAAGATTGGAAGACTTCCCTGGATTAAGATCACGACGTGTGCATGAAATTTTATTATTGTTGAATATTGATAATTACTGCCAAGATATGTTCGGTGTGCAAATTGATGGAAAAAGAGGCACATCGGTGTCGAATGCAAATAATTATTTTGATAAATTGCGTGGTGATTTTTCTAAATCTAATTTAGTAAAGGCGAAAAATGTTATATGCAACGGTGTTGTTGCAAATGGTGTCAGTGTGTGTCAATGTGTTGCGCGTTCAAAAAAATATCGTGATGCAGTGTTTGCGTATTGTGCAAATGTCGATAAATATATGTATGCAAATCTGGACAGACAGAAGATTTATGATGCCGCGTTAAAGGCGTATAAAGGTAAAGATTATAAATCTGCGTTGCGTGGATTCACGCGTGTTATTGAAATGTCCGGGGTCAGTCCAGATTTGTTTAATGATTTGGCAATCACATATATTCATATTGGGGATTATAAAAAATCAATTGAAATGTCGATGCGGGCATTGGAAATTTGCAGTGGGGATTATGAATCTGCGGCGTATTTTAATTTAGGGTTGGCGTATGAAAATATTGGTGATATAAATAATGCGTTGAAAAATTATATGTCTGCGATGAGGTTGGGCAATAATACCGCAAAATCTAGAGTGTTAAAAATTATGCCAGGAATGCAATTGTTTGGTATCAGATAAATTTTTATTATATAAATTTGTGGTGGATGAAAATGAGAGTATATGTAAATTATAATGATAAACGGTGGAAAAAATATAATATCGATTTTGATAAAATCGCAAATGCCGTCGTTGGTAAAAAATATCAAGATGCCGAGGTTTCAATCACACTGACCGACGATGATGAAATTCATGCAATGAATAAAATGTATCGAAATATGGATAAGCCAACAAATGTGTTGTCATTTGAATTGGGTGATGATTTATTATTGGGTGATATTTATATTTCATTGGATACGGTTCTGCGTGAGGCTGACGATGCGAATATTTCTGTGGCGGAACATACGGCGCATATGGTCGTGCACGGTATGTTTCATTTGTTGGGGTATGACCATTTGACCGATAGTCAGGCACGCGTTATGGAATCCAAAGAAATAAAAGTTCTGAAAAAATTGGGTATAAAAAATCCGTATGCGGATGATGTTGTGCCAAAATTTGCATGGTGGAAATATGTGCTGTGTGCATTGTTTGGTGGGGTTGCCGCATTTGGGTTTGCGCCGTTTAATATGTGGTGGTTGACCGCGATTGCGTTTGGTGGTGCGTATTGGTTGTTGTGTTCTGATGATACGCGGGTTCCGTTTTGGTGTGCGTGGTTGCGGGCTGTGCCGTTTGGGGCAATGTATGCAATATCTATGTTTTGGTGGACATTGCATTCGATTTATGTTGTCCCAGAGTTGACGCGTGAATTTGCAATTTGGACCGTGCCGGGGATTGTTGGAATTGGAATTGTTGGCGCGATTTTCTTTACGATTCCGTTTGTGATAACATCGTCTATACGCATGAAATCATGCGTAAAGCCGATTTTGTTCGCGTTTTTATGTGTGTGCGTTTTGTGGTTGCGAGAATGGGTTTTTACAGGATTTCCATGGAATCCAATTTCAAATGTTTTGTTGGCATATCCAATTATTTCTAATTCGATGTCTGTGTTTGGTGCGTTGGGGCTTAGTTTTATTTTTGTTGGTATTATTGCGTCGATTACTCAAATAATTCATGATAAAAAAAATAAAAATTTAATGTTTGTTTTGTTGTTTTTTATTGTTTTGTTATGTGGCGGGATTTTTGGTGCATACAATAATATAAAAGTGTCAAATGTCGGGCAAAATGAATTTGTTGTGCGTATTGTGCAACCTGCAACATCACAACAAAAAAAGATTGCTGTATCGCGTGCGGACGCATTGAATCGGGCAAAAAATCGCGTTGATGATTTGATAAAATTGGCGGGCGATGTGGGTGCGGTTGATTTGGTTGTGTATCCGGAAACATCATATCCATTTGTGTTATTACAAAATGATGTATTACCAATCGCCCAGAAATTAAATGTCCCGGTGATAACCGGTGCAACGGTGTATGATAATGGTCGCGTGTATAATTCGTTGGTGTTGTCGGATAAAGATGGAAATATATCGGATATTTATAATAAATCACATTTGGTGCCGTTTGGCGAATATGGGCCAATTAAATTTATTCCATCGCCGGCGAATTTAACTGCGGGGGACGGGCCGCGTGCGATGATGATTCGGTCGCGTGGTGCGGATGCGTTCCTGTTTGCGCCGGCGGTATGTTATGAAATAATTTTTTCTGATGCGGTGGTAAAACAATCCCCAATTCATGCAATTATAAATATTACAAATGATACTTGGTTTGGTAAAACACCAGGAACATATCAACATTTGGATATGGTGCGTCGTGCGGCAATCGAATCAGGTGTGCCGGTCATACGCGCAAATTATTCTGGGGTCAGTGCATTTGTTGCGTCTGATGGTAAAATTATATCGTCTTTGCCGGTGGGGCAGGTTGGTGTTTTAGATGGCACGGTATATGGCGCGCATATGACAATATATCGATTGCTGGGGCGCGATTGGTGGTTTGCAATTATTTTGATTGTTTCAATTTTTGCCGGATTTATTGCGTATAGAGCCGATAAAAATAATTAAGATTTTTTGATGTTTTTTAATATCCAAACGCGAATCGCCGATGATAAATTCTGATTCGGTGTGCGTGTTTTGTCCAAGTCTGATATTATTGACGCAATCGATTTGTTTTGTGTTTTTGCAATGCGTTGCAATTCAGATATGAATTCCGGTTCCAGTGAAATACTGGTTTGATGGCCCGATAAAGATACAGATATTTTTTTCATAATTTCCCACCCATTAAACAATCATATAATGCGCGATACGGGTCGTCGTATTGGCGTAATGGTTTTCCGGTTGTGTTGCTGAGCATAAATGTATTTCCAAATGCGTCGAATGCAAACCAAAACAAATCATTTCGTGCAAATAATGTTTTGTTTTTTAATGCAGGGATGTTTCTGATTTCTTCGTTTATTTCAATAATGCTGGGGATTGGAAAATTTTTCCCGTTTGGTAATTCAGATGGCCCAAACACATATCCCGAACCCATGTTTATCCCAGCGGTTTGTGTATATAAACTTATCATAAAATTTGGTAACATGGCACATTTTTTTTGCTGTAATGATGAATTTGCATATTCTATGGCCCGTGTGTTTGATGGCCCCCATATAAATGCGCCCTTGGATTTTATCGTGGTTAAAAATTCAGATAGATTCATGTTTGTTTCCTGTTTATATTTTTATCCCAACGAATTATCGTTTGCGATTTGGGTTGCCATTTGTGCCAATCGGTCAGATGTTGCGTTTCCGCCCGCACCACCCGATGCAGTGTGACTGGGGATATATATTGGTTTGGCAGGATTTGGCAGCCATATTGTGTCATTGCCGTATTGTTCCATTATAAATCGGTCCAGTCTGTGTGAATGCGGAAATGTGCGACATAAAAACATATTTTCAACAGATAATTTGCCACCCATTGTGATTGGTATTCGCCACCGTATAGATGTATTTCGTGGCAATGCACGCCCAGTTATTAAATCCATAAATTCATTTTGCGACAGGTTCATAAATGCCAACTCTGTTCCAAAATCGGTTAATGTTTGCATAAATTCATGAATCAATTTACGATATGTGGTAAACCAATCGGCGGGCAGTTTTGATTGCGTTGGTGTGTATTCCATAACCGGCATATCGTCCATGCCCAGTTCAGATATTCGTGCAATTGCCGTCGTTTCAGATATTTTCATTATTTATTCCCCAGGTATGTCAAAACCGTTTCAATATATCCGGCAAAGGCATCCATGCTGTTTCCGTCATCGTCATTGTTATCAGATTCTGGCGTGTTCGGATTTTCAGAAATTGTATCGGATAAAGATTTTAATGAATCAAAATCCAATATTGCATCCACCGCATCGTTGTCTGATGGATTTATTATAAACGCATTTATGTCGATTTCAATGTCTTGCAATGTTTCATCAAATACAGATTTTAATTCCAACATAACATCCGCCATTTGTTCGTGTGATATGTTGACTGCGCCAATCCATAATGTTTCGTTTGCACCCAATGCAATCAAAGATATTGGGGTCTTTTTTATTGGTTTGGGGTTGATAACACGATAATTTGCGTTCTCGAAAATTTCCCGGATTTCATGCGTATAGAGCGGTTTTTGTTGCTCGGGTTTTTGCGGCTCTTTTTTTTGCATGTTTTGTTTTGGCGCGGTAAATGCAGCCGATTGAATATGCAAATGTGGTGGTCGAACGAATTTTGGCGCGGTTGATTGTGGGGAAACTTCATTTTTTTGTTCCGTGATGACGGGGGATGATACCGGCGCAGGCGATTCGTTTTTCATTTCGATTTTTTGTGTTTCGTGTGTTTCGGGCGCATGTTGTATCAGTTTTATTTTTCTGAATCTGGGGCGGAATATTATATACAGTCCCGATATCCATAATACAATTGCGATGGTGATTGATATATAAAACCCAGTTGCAATCTGGGTGTGGGATGCCTGGATTTCGGCGATGTATTGCCAATGTGCGTCTGAAAATATGTTAAAGTTGTATATTGTGTTCAGGCAAAAATCCAACCCCAATATTATGGCCAATGACCATAATATCCCCAATAACATAGAATTTATTTTTTCATGTAATTTCATTTGTTTTAATTATATCATATTTATGATAAAGTAAAAAGTATTATGATAGATATGAAAGAATTTTTTGATGATGAAAATATCGCGCGCGCGGTGTCTTGGTGGGTGGCATCGGATGTTGATGGGACTGATTTGGCGGGTGTGGCAGAATCAGCAATCGAAACGCGCGTCCCGATATTATCGGTCGTGCCGCGTGATGTTTCGATAATTTGGCCGTGGGTTGAAAAGTTAAATATTAAAATTTATTCGCGATTCGAATTGGAAACAATGGCGGGAAATGCAATATCGGATTTGGCAGTTGATATAAATTCTGGGTTCAAATCCGGGGCGCATGGTGCCCAGATTTTATGTAAATTAAATGATTTGGAACGATTCGCGGAATCTGTGTCGGTGGTGCGAAACGATTTGTTTTTTAATAAGGATTTATCGGTTGGGTTGGATTTGTTGGAAATATGGCCATTGGATTGGGAATCTGTTTTTGCGGCATTGAAAAAAATTCAGGCAACATCGTTGTTGTTGATATTGTCCCAAGATTTACAAGAAAAATCAGATTTTACAGGTCGGATTTATGCGGCGTTGAATGCGTGGGATACTGATTCAGATATGGAATTGCATGTGATGTTGGGAACCAGTTTTTCGCGTGCCGAACAGGTTTATCGTTTGGTTGTGGCTAATCGTCCAAATTTGGTAAATAAGTTGAAATTTTTTGTCAGTTATTGATTGGTTAAAACCAAATATTTTGGTTCCTGGGTTCCGGCCATGTTTTTTTCGGCGTATCGTGTGTGTATTGTTGAAAGTGGCGGAAACGATGCGTATAGCGATGTTTTTTTTGCCTGGTCATTTATCCAATCGAAATATTCCCAATGGTCTGTGCCGATGATAATTTGTCCGGTCGGTGTTAGGTGTTTTCCCAAAATTGTTAAAAATTCAGAATTTAATAAACGGCGTTTTTCATGGCGTGCCTTGGGCCAGGGGTCAGGGTGTAAAACCCATATTTCAGAAAATAAAATGTTGGATTGGTTTAATAATTTTCGGACATCGTCTGGGAAAATTCGGATGTTTTTGTATTCAGGTTTTATTTTGTTGTCCGATTCGTTTGTGATTGCCGACAACAATGCCGCGACACCGTTCATAAATGGTTCGGCACCGATGATAACCGCGTCGGGATTACGCAGTGCCAAATCGCGCACATGTTCGCCGTTGCCAAAACCGATTTCCAGAATTAAATTTTGCCCATGATGTGTTATGTTTTCTGGGGCGATTTGTGGTAAAATATCCGCCAATAACGATTGTTTTCGTGGTGATAATTTTTTGCCATGACGGCGACCAAATGTTCTTATTTCTTGCTTTTCCATACGATTAGTATAGAATCATAAAGTTGTAAATACAAGGAAAACAAAATGCGAGATGGATTAAAACCAGAATTGATTGAACGCGTCTTGGGCGCAAAACCAAAATATACTTTGCCGGAATTAGAGGAGAAATTCCCACCGCGTGATTTGCCCGCGGGTGCGTTCGTCACACGATTCGCCCCCAGCCCGACTGGATTTATGCATATTGGTGGGTTATACCAGGTTTTAATAAATTCTAAATTGGCACAGCAAACGAACGGTGTGTTTATGTTGCGTATCGAAGATACTGATACCAAGCGCGAGGTCAAAGATGCAGTGCAAATTATTATCGATTCACTGAAAAGTTTTGGTTTGTCATATAATAATGATGAAAAATATGGGCCGTATTACCAATCGCAACGCAAAGACATTTATCATTCTGTGGCGGCGGATTTATTGGCACGTGGATTGGCGTATCCTTGTTTTTTAACGGCGGCGGATATGGAACGCATTCGTGCGGAACAGTCGGCGGCGGGGTTCCCAACGGGGATTTATGGCGAATTTGCACGCGACCGTGATTTAACTGAATCCGAGATTATTGCGCATTTGGATAATGGCGAGGTTCCGTCGATTCGTTTGTATTCAAATGGTAATCCAGAACGACGCATATTCTGCAAAGACGCGGTGCGCGGTTCGATTGGGTTCCCGGAAAATAATGAAGATTTGGTTTTGATTAAATCAAATGATGGATTACCGACATATCATTTTGCGCATTTGTGTGATGATCATTTTATGCGGACGACACATGTTGTGCGTGGTGCAGAATGGTTGTCGTCGTTACCGTTGCATTACCAATTATTTCAAATGATGGGATGGACACCACCAATGTATATTCATACATCAACATTGGATACAATCGACAAAGATACTGGCAAACAACGCAAATTATCAAAACGGCATGACCCCGAATCAAATGTTGCAAATTTGTTGGCAGATGGTTGGCCCGTCATGGCGGTGTTGGAATATTTATTTAATATTATTGCGTCTGGGTATGAAGAGGCTAAATTAAAAGGTGCGGTGAAATCAATTTGGGATTATGAATTTCGACCAAAGAAAATTCCGATGTCGGGTGCGCTGTTTGATATGAAAAAATTAGAGTGGTGGGCCAAAGAAAATATTGCACAAATGTCGGTTGATGAATTGGTTGCAAATGTTGTCGCGTGGGCGCAAAAATACGCAGATTCAATGCGTAAAGAGCAAATTTCGGATTTACAATATTTACGCAATGTTTTGTCGATTGAACGCGATAATCCAAAACGCATTAGAAAAGATTTTATTACATGGCGTCAGACTTTGTCCGAGGTTGAATATTTTTGGGATAAATTTTTTGTTCCAAATCGTGAATATGAATTTAATGCCGATGTATTAAATGCGTTTTTATCGACATTTAATATTGCGGACGACAAGGATACTTGGTGGAATAAAATCGTTGAAATTGCGAATCGTTTTGGAATTAAAAATGGCGATGTCGCAATGAATTTGCGCGTGGCGTTGACGGGACGCACAAATACACCTGATTTATATTCAATTATGCAAGTTATGGGTAAAGATAGGGTCATAGAAAGAGTGCAGGGGGCTATAAAATGACAAAATCAAAGAAAGAAATTAAGGCAAAATTGCGCGCGGTTAAAAAAGATAAAGAGGCATCTCGTTTATTGCGTTTTTTGCAATCGACAGGTTTGTTCCGTTGGGAAAAGCCGGTCACACACGCGGAATCAGTGTTGAATATTTTAACGCATGGAATTGGTATCGGTTTGGCGATTGCGGCTTTGGCGATGTTGGTTGCGTATGCGGTGTTGTATCATAATGTGTGGGCGATTGTGTCGTGTTCGATATTTGGATTGACAATGTTCACATTATATTTTGGTTCAACAATGTGCCATGCAACAATCGGCGACCGCAGTGAATGTTTTTTCGAGGTTTGGGACAGTATCGCAATTTATGCGTTGATTGCCGGAACATATACCCCGTTTTTATTGGTGAATTTGAACAGATGTCATCATATGGGATTGGGGTGGTCTATGTTTGGTGTTCTGTGGGCGATTGTTATTTTCGGCGCGATTATGAAAATTAAAAATCCAAAAAGACAACCAAAATGGTTGGTTGCGTTATATTTAATTATGGGGTGGGCGTTGATTTGGATTTTGCCTGCGATGATTCAGACAATATCGGCACGCGGCATGTGGTTTGTGTTGGCGGGCGGTTTGTCGTATTCGGTTGGGGTTATATTTTACCTGTGGCGGAAAATGCGTTTTTCGCACGCGTTATGGCATTTGTTCGTGATTGGTGGGTCGGTGTGTTTCTTTTTTGCGGTATTGTTCGGCAGTATTATAGATTTCCCGACCGTTGCATGTTTGATGTGATTGGTGTGATTTATCACCGCCCCGATTGGGGCGGTTTTTTATTTTACACCAACGGTGAATTCATCGCCGTATGATGCAACGGTTTGACCACCAATAGTGCATTTCAAATCTTCAAATCCGTTTTCGATTTGATTTTTCTTGATAATATTACTGGTTATGACACCGCCAACGGTTCCCAACACGACGCCCGCGATTGAATCAGATGCCAATCGCGCCGTATTAAATTTCCCGTCGTCGTTTTTCCATACAGATGATTTTTCAGAAAATTTACTGTCAATGAACGAATCGATTTGGGTAAATATATCGGTTGTTTGGCATGATGGGTTGCCCGGTGTGCAAGTGATAGTCACGATTGTGTCAGAATCATTATTATTTCCGTCACCCACGCTTCCGCCGTTAGAACCACCGTTTCCATCAGAACCACCATTTCCGCCGTTAGAACCACCTTTTCCACCAGAATCACCATTTCCGCCGCCAGAATTCCCGTTTCCGCCGTCGGTTGACTTCTTTTTTATGCAACTAGTAAAGGCAGCGACAGTTGTTCCTTCGGGATTTTGTTTTGATTCAAATCTGGGTTCACAATCTTTTTCTGTGCAATATTTTGGGTTTTTACAATAATTTTCAGCCATTTTTTGTGTATAACAAATCCCCATGGATGAACCATTGTGAAACCATAAATAAAACCCGTCCTTGCATTCGCGTGCGGTGCATCTGTGCTCGCCACCATAAGGCTTGCAAATGGCTTTTTTGGCACCAAACATGTCGTTGCAATCTGAATCTTTGATGCATTTCTTGGTGGTGGTATTATCGCGGGTTGTTTCGCATTTTTTATCACCCGGGGCACATTCGGCGAAGGATTGGGTGGTGCACAATGTGCCAAATATTATTGGAATAACAAGTAATAATTTTTTCATAATCTCTCTCGTTTGGGTTTTTTATTCAGGTATTATTTTATCATATTTTTGGTGGTTTTGCAAAATGCAAAGTTTTGTTTGGTTGACTTTTTTATTTTATTGTTTTATCATATGTATATGATTTTTAATAAATTCATTTTCACAACAACCGTTTTCACAACCCCCGCGGGGGGACGGTAATTTTATTTGCACTTGTTATCTGTGCGTATTATAATCAAAAACAATCTTTATTTAATAAAATCAAAATAGTGTAAAAAAAGGAATTTATTATGTCTTATCCAATTGAAACGGTTCGTCATTCGTTGGCTCATGTTATGGCGGCGGCGGTGAAAAAATTGCATCCGGAAATTAAATTCGCGGGTGGCCCGGCAATTGAAAACGGGTTTTATTACGATTTCGATACGGATTATCGTTTTTCCGAAGATGATTTTGCGGCAATCGAACGCGAGATGCGTGAACTGATTAAATCAAATGGCCGATTCGAACAAAGAATTGTTAGTTTAGACGAGGCCAAAGAATTATTCCGCGACCAACCATATAAAATGGAATGGTTAAATGAATATGATGCAAATGGCGAGGCTTTGTCGATTTATACTTTCCGCGATTTTACGGATTTATGTCGTGGGCCGCATGTGGAATCATCAAAAGATTTGCCACGCGACGGATTCAAAATTCGTTCGGTTGCCGGTGCATATTGGCGGGGCGATTCTAAAAACAAAATGCTGCAAAGAATTTATGTTGATGCCTTTGCCAGCAAAGATGAATTAGATAATTTCTTGAAAATGCAAGAAGAGGCCGCCGCGCGTGATAATCGTAAATTGGGGCGCGATATGGATTTGTTCCATTTTGAACCTGAATATGCGCCGGGTGCGGTGTTTTGGCATGACAAGGGTTATAAAATTTATCGCAAATTGATTGATTATATTCGTCATCGTCAGGAATTGGCGGGGTATATGGAAATTTCTACGCCGTCGGTTATGGACAGATGTTTGTGGGAAAAATCTGGGCATTGGGCGAAATATGGTGCGCATAATTATTCGGGGACGACCCAAGATGGCAAGGTTTTCTGTGTGAAACCGATGTCTTGTCCGGGGGGAATGCTGGTTTTTGCACAGGGTATTAAATCGTATAAAGATTTGCCATTATATTTGGCTGAATTTGGCAAAGTGAATCGTTACGAGGCCGCCGGTGCGTTGTCTGGGTTGATGCGTGTGCGTGAATTTACCCAGGACGATGCGCATATTTTCTGTACCGAAGAACAGTTGGAATCCGAGGTTGTAAAGATATTGCGGTTTATCAAAGATATTTATAACAAATTTGGATTTGAAAAAATTACGATGAAATTAGCGACGCGTCCGTTGTCGGAATTTCGTATCGGTTCAGACGAGGTTTGGGATAAAGCCGAAGGTGCGTTGAAACATGCGCTGGATGCAAATGGTATCGAATATGAAATTGCTGAAAATGATGCGGCGTTTTATGGACCAAAAATCGATAACTATTTGCGCGATTCAATGGGGCGCGTGTGGCAGTGCGGAACGGTGCAATTGGATATGAATTTGCCGGAAAGATTTGATTTGTCATATATCGGTGAAGATGGTGAAAAACATCGCCCAATTATGTTGCATCGTGCGATGTTGGGCTCGATTGAACGGTTTATGGGAATATTGTTGGAATCGACGGGTGGCAATTTACCATTATGGTTGAGTCCGGAACCGGTCGTTGTCGTGCCTGTGTCGGAAAAATATCGCGAATATGCAGATTCGGTTGTTGCCGATTTGCGCGCGGCGGGTGTTTTGGCGCGTGCCGATTTGCGTGATGAAAAGGTAAATTATAAAGTGCGTGAATTATCGCTTTCTAAAACGCCAATTATCGCGGTTGTTGGCGAAAAAGAACAGGCGGATAAAACGGTTACCCTGCGTCGGTTGGGTGTTGAAAAACAGGAAGTCGTCGGGTTGTCTGAATTTGTAAATCAAATGGCGGCGGCGGTTAAATTGCCGATGTAAAAAAACATATTGCCCCAGGATTTAACCTGGGGCATAATGTTGTAAAAGGAAAAGACAATGAAAAAAATATTATCGATTTGTTTGGCGGTTGTTGCGTTGATGGCGGTTGCGGGTTGCTGTAATTGCCAGGTTGAACCGATTGTTGAACAAAATCAAAAATTGATTGTGCCACCAAATTTTGGAAATATGCCAAAATAATTTGTTCTTGCAATTTGTATTGGGGCTTTTTTTGTGATATAATATCCCATAGAGATAAAATCTAAGGGAGTTTTTTATGAATAACGAAGACAACACAAATTTGGATTTGTTGAATTTGGACGATGGTTCGTCTGATTCTTTGCCCGAGGTTGCATTTGTCAGCCCGCGTCCGAAAAAACCATGGCTGTTGTTGGGAATTGGTTTGGTTGTTATTGCGTTGGCGACATATATTATTATTCGCACGGTCAGTGGCGGTTCGTCTTCGTCGGTGGAAATAGATTTGGATGCCGGACCCGATGTTGTGGTCGATGGTGGTGATATGCCCGTTCGTGGGCCAGTGCCGGATGTAAATCCGCAACCGTTGCCACCGGTGCCATCAAATGATATGGTTGCGCGTCCGCAACCACAACCGGTTCGTGTGTCGCCGGAAACTGTTGTTGTGCAACCTATGCCACAACCGGCCCAGGTCGAACCAAATGTTCGGGTTGTTCAAGACAGACCAAATGTCGTATTTAATCCAAACAAGGTGGACGCGCAACCTGCGCCAACGCCGATTGTAAAACCGGCACCAAAACCCGTTGCAAATAATAATGTGGCGAAACCCGCGCCCAAGGCGGCGGCTAAGCCTGCGCCAAAGCCGGTGAAACAGGTTGCCAAAACATCTGGGGCGACATGGTATGTACAATTTGGTTCATACAGTTCGCGCGCCGCGGCGGAATCGGCGGGTCAAAAAATCCGTGCCGCACACAGCAGTTTGTTTAATGGCAAAAAATTTGTCGTGTTGGCATCTGTGCTAAAAGATGGTCGCACAACATACAGATTGCGTGTCGCGTTTAATAATTCAAATGATGCAAATGGATTTTGCCGTAATGCAAAATCAGATGGTTTGGATTGCTATGTTGCGAAATAAAGGAGCATAAAATGTTCGGAAGATTGGGATGGGCGGAAATACTGGTTATCGTTGTGCTGTTGGTGATTTTGTTCGGACACAAGGCGATTCCGGGTATGATGAAAAATGTCGCAAATGGCATAAATACTTTCAAAAGTGAATTGAAAAATGGTGATAAAAAATCGCCTGCGAAAAAAACATCAAAAAAAGGCGCAGAAAATCGCGCCCCTAAAAATAAATTGAAAAAATAGCATTTTATACTTGATTCAGTCTCATGAAATTTACTAACCTTGTTAACAAGGGGAAAAAGTAGTAATGAGACTGAGAGCAACAATACTCACATTTTTGTTGTTTTCTTGCGTATTTTGCGGTTTTTATCGGGGCGCACGCGCCGATACGGCTGCGAATACGATGCTGGCTTCGACGGCCTATGTTGATGCAACAATTCAACGGGAGTCGGGCGGTAATGTCGTTATTAAAAATGCTGCTGATTCCTCGGTAACTCTGTCTCAAAATCCCCAAACAACCGCGGTTCAAACCTCTGCAAATAAAGAGGTGGCGACTATTGGTTGGACAGACACAAACAGAACATCCAAGGTTCGTTCAGGCAGTGCATCCAGCACAACATTGGTCGATATGTGGATTGAATAAATTCACACTTGGGTGTTTTGTTTTTTTTATGAAAAAATCCAGGTTGATTTTTCGACCTGGATTTTTTGCGTTCATATTGTTTTTGTTTTATTGTTTGCGTGCCTCGTATTCTTCTTGTTCTTCGACGGTCATGGTTGCCAATGGACGCGCCAACATACGCGATATGCCGATTTCGTCGCCGGAAATAACACTGTATCCAAATGTGCCGTTTTCCAATCTGTCCAATGCGGAATCAATTTTTTTCAATAAATTGTTGTCGCGTTCAGACATGCGCAGATTCATTGTTAGTGCCTGTTCTTGGGATGCGTTATCGGCATCGTCGCCACCGCCGTTGTTGATTTCGGAATCAATGCCACGAACGGTGTTTAATACATCAGAATTTCCGTCAATGATTTCTTGTTTTTGTGCCTGTAAAACCTGATAAAAATATGCGCGTTGTTCCAAACACATATATGGTTCAGATTTTTTCGGTGTGTATTTCGCAGGTAGTTCCAATGTTTTATAGTTTTGTTTTGCCATGATTTTTACCTTTTGGGTATTGTATTTTTATTATTTATGATTGCAATTCGTGTATCCACGCAATTACGGTTTCTTCGTCCATCAGTCCCGTGCGAGCCTCAATCAAATTGCCGTCGCGAAATGCCAAAATGCTGGGGATACTGCGGATTCCAAATTTTGTTGGCGTTTGGCGATTCGTTTCGTCAATCTCGAATTTTACAAAATTGACATTCGAAACCTTGTTCGATACAGATTCAAAAATCGGGCCGAACATACGGCATGGTCCACACCATGTTGCCCAGAAATCAACCAATGTTAAACCGTTTTTTATTGTTTCGGAAAAATTCGCATCCGTTGCGTGTTGTAAAGCCATTTTTTTCTCCTTGGGTTGTTGATATTCGGATTGAGTGTATTATAATATTGATGAAATGCAAGGTTTTTCGTATATGAATGATGTCGTATATTTTGATGCCGCCGCCAGTTTTTTGAAACCTGAATCCGTGATTGATATTCAGGCGGATTTTCTGCGTCATCGATATGCAAATGCGGGGCGGGGGGTGTGTGCCCGCGCCGGGGCGGTTGATGATATGGTGGCACATGCACGGCAACGGGTTGCGGATTTTATAAATGCAGATAGTGCCCAGATTGTTTTCACATCAAATGCAACCGATGGATTAAATCGAGCAACAAATATTATATTGGCGCAATATGGTCATGATTATTTACCAACGGTTGCGGTGTCTGATTTGGATCATCATTCGGCGCGTTTGCCGTGGGTGGAAATGTTGGCGCGTGGAAAAATTCGTGAATTATTAAAGTGCGAATTGGACGAAAATTTTGACATAAATATAAAATCTGTGCCGAAATCAGATGTGTTGGTTATAACGGCGATGTCAAATGTGTTGGGGGCGGCGCAAGATGTCGTGGCGATTATTCGTGCGGCGCGACGCAAAAATCCAAATGTTATAACCATTGTTGATGCATCGCAATATGTTGTGCATGAAAAGATAGATGTGCGTGCGTGGGATTGTGATTTCTTGGTTTTTTCGGGACATAAAATTGGTGCGGATACCGGGATTGGAATTTTGTATATTCGTGATGCGGATAAATATATGCCGGATAAGTTTGGTGGTGGTATGGTGTTGCGTGTCGATGATAATATGACAATTTGGAATAATGCGCCTGATAAGTTCGAGGCGGGCACTTTGCCATTGACCCAGATTTGTGGATTGGCGGTTGCAATAGATGAATTGGAATCACATCGTCCAAATTTAGATTTGATTAAATATATGTATGATGGGTTGAAAAAAAATTCGCGTATAAAAATTTTATCATCACGCGATGCCGCCGTTTTGACATTTGTTGTTGATGGTATGCATCCGCTGGATTTTGGAACGTATGCGGGGGCAAATGGAATATGTCTGCGCGTGGGAAATATGTGTGCGTCGTGGATTTGTCATGCGTTGGGTGTTGATGGGGCTGTTCGTGTGTCGGTTGGACCATGGAATACAAAATTGGACGCAGATAAATTTTTATCGGTGGTTGAAAAAATAGTGAAATAAAATGTCAAATATCAAAGATGATGTTATCGGTGCATTAAAAACTGTGTATGACCCAGAAATTCCAGTGAATATTTGGGATATGGGGTTGGTATATGATATAAAAATCGATGGTGATAAATGCGATATTATTATGACCTTGACCAGTCCCACATGCCCCATGATGGACGAATTGGTTGCAAATGTAAAAAGTGCGGTTGGAAAATTAGAATCATTAAAAACGGTTGATGTGCATTTGGTGTGGGAACCGGCGTGGGATTTGTCGCGTATGTCGGATGCGGCGCGTGTTGAATTGGATTTGATAAACCAAGGATTATAATTTTTATGCAATATGAAAAAATAAAAAAATTTTTAGATTCTTTGGAAAATCCGGTTGATAAATTGGATGCGGTGATGGATTTTGGGCGACAAATGGAACCTGTGCCGGATGGTGCGCGGTGTTCTGAAATCGCGGGGTGTTCATCGCGTGTTGAATTGTGTGTGTATAATGGGCGAATTTATGGTCGCGCGGATTCTGGATTGGTTGCGGGAATTGTTGCGATATTGTTGGCGATGGTTGATGGAAAATCATTCGACGATATTAAAAAAATGGATTTGTCACGCGAATTTTCCGGATTGGGATTACAGTTGGGTGCCGCCAGATTATCAGGGTTAAATTCTATGATTCGTTTTTTGCAAAATTTATGATAGAATATGTCTGGTAAAAGTGGGACGGATATGAACGAAGAACAAAAAATGTTTAGAATTGGTGTTTGTGCGCTGGTTTGTGTGATGTTTTTAATTGTTTTATTGCAGGTGTGTTATAGAACGCAACATAAATCGTTGAAATACACAAACGACGCAATCATTGAAACCCAGAAAAAAATTGCGGTCGCCCAGGCGAATTTTGAAACATTGACGAATTCTGGGGTTTTGTTGAGTGCGGTTTCTATGGTTGTGCCAAATGTTGAAATTATTGGATTCAAAAAATACACAAATATTGAAGATTTACCGTTAAGGAAATAATAAATGTTCGAGATAGGAAAGGATATTTATCGGTTTGGTGGACGCGTTGCAAAGCATCGTGATACAGAACGCGTCAGATTGAATGTTGTGTATTCTGTTATTGGTGTTTTGTTTGTTTTATTTATTGCAAAAACTTTATATTATGGTGTGTTGGGAACGAATCGGTCGGGCAAGGCGGATGTTGCGGGAAATTGGGAAATTACACGCGCCGATATCGAGGACAGAAACGGTGTGAAATTAGCAAAAAATGTTATCAGTACGAAAATCCAGTTGGTTTCTAAACGCGTAGAAAACCCGGATGCGGTTGCGTTGTTGGTGCATGAAATTTTTCCGTATAAATATTCTGTGAACCAGGTTCTGGATTGGATTCAACGCGGAAAATATGTTGTGTTAAAAGAACATGCAACCGATGCGGAAATTGCGGCATTCCAAGATGCGTTGCGTGCCGCCAAGCGCGAAGCGCGCCAGCAAAAGAAATCTGAACATAAATTGATGGGATTGGAAACCGTGTCCGAACAAGTGCGTCGTTATCCGAAACATAATCTGTTTGCGCATGCGGTTGGTTTTGTTGGCAAAGAAGGTGTTGGTTTGGATGGTGCGGAAAGAATTTTCGATTCGTATTTGCGTGAAAATACTGACCCGTTGCGGTTGTCGTTGGATGCACGAATCCAAGAGCAATTCCATACCCGTTTGACCGAGGCGATGAATACATATCATGCCAAGGCTGCGACAGGAATGTTGATGAATGCGCGCACGGGCGAAATGTTGGCGATGGTTTCTTTGCCTGATTATGACCCAGAACGCGTATCGGCGTATCCGGTTGCGAATCGTATATTCAAACCAATGCGTGATGTATTGGAAATGGGGTCTGTATTCAAAATATTTAATACGGCGATTGCATATGAAAATAATATTGGTGGTCGGTATTATGTTGCAAAACCATATATTTTACGGACAAAAAGTGGTCGGTATGTGCATACTTTCCATGATTCACAAAAAATGAAGCAAGATTTTATGACCGTTGACGAGGTTATGGTGCATTCGTGTAATGTGGGCAGTGTTCAAATCGCTGAAAAATTCCCAGATGGTGCCCAGGCTGAATTTTTTCATCGGTTGCATTTGGATGAAAAATTGGATTTAGAATTTGGCAAAACTGAAAAATCTATTTTTCCAAAAAAATGGCGCATCACTGATATTGCATCGGCTTCGTTTGGACATACGGTTGCGGTGACACCAATGCATCTGTTTTTGGGGGTAAATGCCGTCACAAATGGTGGTATTTACATAAATCCGACAATTAAAAAGCGCGATGTTGGACGTATTGTCGGTGAACGCGTGTTGGATGAAAAAATATCGGCAAAACTGCGCGCGAATATGGTGCGTGTTGTTGAAGAAACCAGTGGTAAATTGGCGCGTATAAATGGAATTAAAATTGGTGGAAAAACCGGGACGGCGGAAAAACGCGACAGTGCCGGCGTGTCCGACAGACGGCGTAATGTGACAACATTTGTTGGAATTTTCCCGGCGGATGCACCGCAGTATATTATTATGGTAAATCTGGACGAACCCCAAGGTGTCGCGGAATCGGGTGGGTGGCGAACCGCATCACAAAATTCGGTGCCGACGGTTGGGAAAATATTGGATGGAATCCTGCCATTGCTATTTGAATAATTTTCAGTTATAATACACTTGATAATAAAAAAAGAGTGTATAAGTTGAAAACGATAGTTGAAAAATCCATGCTGGGACAAGCATGGGTGTTGAGCCAAGGTATAGATTTTGATGCAAACACAGATTTTGGCGATGATTTGGTCCGAAAAATTCTGAATGGGCGTGGTATTGTTGGGGCGGCGGATATTGCAAAATTTTTGTCGCCAACAATCAAGGAATATATGCCTGACCCGTTTGTGTTGCGCGATATGGATGTTGCGGCGCGTATTATCCGGGATGCAATTTGTGCAAATAAAAAAATCGCAATCTATGGAGATTATGATGTCGATGGAATTACATCAACGGCTGTGTTTGTAAAATTTTTGCGTGCCATGGGGGTTGATACGGTTTGGCATGTCCCGACGCGTGATGGCGAAGGATACGGATTAAATATTGCGGCAATCGATGAATTGGCGGCGGCGGGTGCAGATGTTTTAATTACTGTTGATTGTGGTATCAGTTGTGTGGCCGAGGTTGCACATGCAAAAAATCGTGGAATGACGGTTGTCGTGACCGACCATCATTTGCCAGACAGTTCTTTGCCAAATGCGGATGCGGTTGTAAATCCAAAGCGCGCCGATGATACATCGGGGTTGAATTATTTGGCGGGGGTTGGTGTTGCGTTTTTGACTTTGGTTGCGGTAAATCGCGAATTGCGAAATGCAAATTTATCTGATGAAAAATCTGTGTTGCAATCAAAAATAGATTTAATTAGTTATATGGATTTGGTCGCATTGGGAACGGTGTGCGATACCATGCCGTTGGTTGGGTTAAATCGTGCGTTTGTTTCTACGGGATTAAAAGTATTGGATGCGCGTAGAAATCTGGGGTTGCGCGTGTTGATGGATGTCGCCGGGGTAAAGCATGCGTCGGTATATGTTGCAGGATTCGTTTTGGGACCCCGGTTAAATGCCGCCGGACGATTGGATTCGGCCAAGCCTGCGTTGGAATTATTGTTGACAGACAATCCGTTGGTTGCGCGTGCATTGGCTGAAAAGTTAGATCAGATGAATAAAGACCGTATCGATATTCAAAATGCAATTATGTTGGGTGCAACAGAAAAAGCCGAAGAATTTTGTCGCCAGGGTCGATGCAGTTTGTTTATCTGTGGCGATAATTGGCACGGTGGTGTGATGGGAATTATCGCGGGTCGGTTAAAGGATAAATATAATCGTCCGTCGTGCGTTGCAACCAAGATTGACGGTGTTATAAATGGGTCGGGGCGGTCGGTCGCAAATGTTGATTTGGGGCGCATAATTCACGAGGCGTTGGCATTGGGTATCGTTAGCGAGGGTGGTGGTCATGCGGCTGCTGCTGGATTTTCTTTGCCGGTGGACAAAGAAAATGAATTTTGCGAATTTTTGGAAAAATCGGTGGCGGCACAGTTGGGCGATAATCCGATTGTGCCCGAGGTTTTGGTTGATGCCGAAATCGATGCCAGTGGTGCAACAATGGATTTGGTGAATAAAATGTCTGTGTTGGCACCGTTTGGTCAGGGCAACCCAGAACCAGAATTGGTATTAAATGGCGCGGTTTTGCAATATGCAACGGTGATGGGTAATGGTGCGCATTTGCGTGGGGCGGTAAAAACATCACTGGGGGGGACGGTCGCGTTCGTTGGGTTTAATATGGTCGGAACGCCGGTTGGTAATTTTTTACTGGACGATGCGAATACAAACACTACAATATCTATGCTGGGGCGGTTAAAGGATAATGAATTTAACGGACGGCATTCGGTGCAATTTATGTTGGAAGATATTGCAATAAAGTAAAATTATGAAAAATGAAACAAAAAAATTTATAGAAAAAATTAAATCGGCAAAATCGATTTTGTTGGCGGCGCATAAAAACCCAGATGGTGATGCGTTGTGTTCTGTGTTGGCATTATATCAATTGATTTTGTTGAATTATGGCATTGATGCGGTTTGTGTTTATGATGGTAATGTGCCGGATGCGTTGCATTATGTGCCTTTGCGCGGGCATGCACGATTTTATGGGCATGTCGATTTAACAAATAAATTTGATTTGGCAATATTATTAGATTATGGAACGGTCAAAAATATCGGTGGGACATTTGACGCGATAAACAACGCAAAGTATTTGATTGAAATTGACCATCATAAAAATGATAACAAGATTGGTAATTTATGTTTGGATGATGATACGGCGGCGGCAACGGGATGCGTGCTGTATGATTTGATGATAGATGCCGGGTGGAAATATGATGACAAGGTTTTGAACCTGATTGCGCTGGCGATTTTGACCGATACAGGCAATTTTAAATATGCCCGTGATGGGCGGTCGCTGCGGATTATGGCGGAATTGGTGGACGCGGGTGTGGATATAAATCGTTTGATGGATTTATTAAATAATAAACCCCGCAAAACAATTCAGACCGAGGCGATGGTTGTCGCAAATGCTGAATTTTTCTATCGTAATCGTTTGGCGATTGCGGTTGTTGATTCGGCGGCATATAAAAATCTGGATGGGCGTGGTGCGACGGCGTTGTCTTTGTTGGCACAAATCAAGGGGGTCGAGTTTATTGTTTTATTAAAAGAACAAAAAGAAAATCAAATTGGTGTGTCGTTGCGCAGTAAATCTGTGCCGGTGAATACAATTGCCGAGGCCATTGGTGGCGGCGGTCATATGTATGCGTCGGGTGCGGTCGTGTCCGACAATTTGGAAAATGTTAAACAAAAAATAGTTCAATTATTCAAAGGGGTATAGAGAGATGAAAAAATTTATCGCGTTTATTTTTGCTGTGTTGGTTACGGTGCCATGTGTTGCCGATGTAAATCAAAGTTATGTTAAATCGGCGGAAAAATATCTGAATTCGGTGACGGGATTGTCGGGTGATTTTATACAAACATCAAATGGGCGTGTTGCCAAAGGTTTGTTCGCGATGTTGCGTCCCGGCAAAGTGCGTTTGGATTATACAAATTCTGGGATTCAGTTGATTTCAGATGGGTCGGATTTGTATTTCTTTGATAAATCGTTGGACCAAATTACAACTGTGCCATTGACCAGCACGCCCGCCGGAATTTTGGTCAGAAAAAAAATAGATTTGCAAAATGATGATATTGTTGTGTCGGATACTTTTGATGGGAAAACAACATTTGCGTTGAATATGTATCTGCGCGATAACCGTGGGTTGGGGCATATGACGGTTGTGTTTGATAAAAATCCGGTTAAATTGAAATCTTGGACGGTGACCGATGCAACCGGGGTCAGTACCGATGTTGTGTTTCGTAATTTGAAACCCAAGACCGATTTTAGTAAAAATTATTTCCAAATCAGTCGTCATAAAACAGTCAGTAATGCCGGTGGCGATGCGTTTTACGAATAAAAATGTTCGGGATAAGTTGGGCTGAATTTTTAGTAATTTTAATTGTCGCAATTTTGGTTGTGCCGGTTAAGTATTGGCCGGATGTGGCGCGTGCATTGGCGCGCGCGGTTAAATATGTGCGCGCGTTTATTTGGAAAATCACTGACGCAACCGATAAAATCAAAGACCAAATTGATTTAGAAAAACCAATCGATGATATTATAAACACCACAACAAATGATGTGCTGGGGGATTTTTCGGAACCAATTAAAAAATCAAAAAAACGCAAAGTAAGTAAATCAAAATGATACAGAAAAAAATGACTTTGATGGAACATTTTTCTGAATTGCGGCGGCGATTGTTGTGGTGTGCGTTTATATTTTTAATGGCGTTTATTTTTGGGTGGTATGTTGCGCCATGGGTCCAAGAATTTTTAACCATGCCGTTATTAAATGTTTGGGATGGAAATTTGTTATATAACGCAATCACAGATGGTTTGATGATTCGTTTGTCTTTGTCAATGGTGGTTGCGTTGATTGTGGTGATACCGGTGGCGTTGTGGCATGTGTGGGCTTTTGTTGCGCCGGGGTTAAAGAAAAACGAAAAAAAATTTATTTGGCCGTTGATGATTGCGTCGCCAATATTATTTTTAATTGGTGCGGCGTTTGCGTTTTATATTTTGTTTCCGTTTGTGTTTGGTTTTTTTATTGAATTAAATAAATCGTCAAATGTGCCGGCGATTGTGTTGCCGGCGGTGCGCGATTATCTGTCGTTTGCAATCAGTTTATTAAAAGTTTTTGGTGTCGCATTTCAATTGCCAATATTGATGATTTTTTTAAATCGAATCGGTGTGTTGCCACGTTCACGTGTGGTTGCAATGCGACGATATGCGATAATTGTGGTCGTTGTTGTGGCGGCGGTGTTGACCCCACCCGATATTGTGTCCCAGATTTTATTGGCTGTGCCAATGTGGTTGTTGTTTGAATTGAGTATTTTATTTATGCGTCGCGATTCGTGATTTGTTTTATCAAATGATTTATTTGTCGATAAAAATATGATATAATTCGTTGGATGAAAAAATTATTATGCGTTTTTGTGTGCGTGTTTTCTGTCGTTATGACGGGGTGTGATTTGCAACCAAAAATTGCGTCGATACCGGATAATGTTGGCGATTTTATTTCAACGCGTTATCCAACATTATTGGCAGAACCCGATAGTGAGATTTATGAAACCGCGGTTGCGGACTATGGCGTGTATGCGTCGCCGGCGGTGTATGGAAATGGTGATATAACCGGCGATGATTATGTTTTGTATTCTTCGACCGATGATTATATGATGCCTGCCCAGGATACATATGTTGATGAAAATGATGTTGGTATGCCGGATGTGGATGATACGGAATATGTGGCAGTGAATGAAAATAAAAATGATGCGAAATCTGAATATGGATTTGCGCCGGACGATGATGTTGATGATTTGATAATACCGGATTATAAAGTGTCGGATTTGGTTGTGAAACCAAAATCAAAACCAAATGTTGATGCACCGCGTGTGGCAGCGAAATCTGAATCGAAAAAAATACCGGAAAAAGCAAAATCAACGGCAACAAAGACGGTTGCGGATAAAAAATTGGATTCAACCGCAAATGCCAAAAAAACAAAATCGGCGGATGCAAATTTGGTGCGTGCAGATGTGCGCGAAATAACGGTGCAACGGGGCGACACATTGTATTCTTTGTCGCGTCAATATGCGGTGCCGGTAAATGATTTGGCGGTGATGAATAAAATCAGCGCACCATTTGCGTTGTCGGTTGGACAAAAGTTAAAGGTGCCGGATGTTTTGTCGGTGACGGCGAAAAATACAGAAAAAAAGTCCCAATCAAAAAACAATGAAAAACCGGTTGCGAATAAAGATAACGCGAAAAACGCAACAACGACGACGGTGAAAAAATCGGCGGCGGTGGCGACATCAAAAACAACCAATGTTAAACCGGAAAAATCAGCGGTTGCAAAATCAGAGCCCAAGGCCGATAAAAAATCGACAGTGGTTAAATCTGATACTAAAAAAGCAAATGCGAAAACGGCGACGCAAAATACAAATGTAAAAACGACAACGAAAAAAACAAATACAACAAAGACAGAAACGAAAACAAATACGCAAAAAAATACTGCGCAAAAACAATCACAGAAAACAACTGTGCAGAAAATTGCGGCGCGGTCATCGTCTAAATTTTCATGGCCGGTGCGTGGCAAGATTTTATCGGGATATGGGTCAAAAACAAATGGGTTGTTTAATGATGGTATAAATATCAAGGCATCGCGTGGTGCGACGGTTGCGGCGGCGGAAAATGGATTGGTTGCATATGCCGGAAATGAGGTCAAAGGTATGGGAAACCTGGTTATAATTCAACACTCGGATGGTTGGATGACGGTGTATGCGCATATGGAATCTATGTCGGTTCGGCGCGGACATAAAGTTTCGGTTGGTCAAAAAATTGGCACCGTTGGCACATCAGGCAAGGTTGACCAGCCCCAGTTGCACTTTGAAATTCGTAAAGGGACACGCGCATACAACCCAATAAATTACCTGAAAAAATAGTGCGCGCGTGATAAAAACTTGATTTTGTCATATTTTATAATATAATCTGGGGTGCAATTTAGTTTTGGATGCATAGCTCAGTTGGTAGAGCAACTGACTCTTAATCAGTGGGTCCAGGGTTCGAGTCCCTGTGCGTCCACCAAAAAATAACCCCGCATTTTGCGGGGAATATTTTTTGATGGATGTATGGATAGACGAGAATCCATTATGGGGAGCGCAGCGACCGGGTTCGGAGACGGTAGTTGGTGAGAACAAGCCATTGAAAAAATTTTTTGTTTTAATTGGTTTGTTTGTTGTGGCGAAGTTCGAACCTTACGAGTCGATGACATAGTCATCAGTCCCTGTGCGTCCACCAAAAAATAACCCCGCATTTTGCGGGTTTTTTTGCAAATTACCCCGTCTGGTTCGTTTCACTCACCATCCACCCCTTCTTTGTGAAAGAAGGGGACGTCCGAGAATATATGTTGTCGCCCAGGATAATAAAAATGATTGCAAATTTACATGGTTTTGATATTTTTTTCAATATGAAATTACCACACAATAAATCTTTATATGGTTTGGCGCGCAATTTGCGAAATAACGGAACAAAAACAGAGGCAATTTTGTGGCGATATTTGAAAAAGAAAAATGGATATGGTTATCAATTTCATCGTCAGAAAAATATTGGTCAATATATAGTCGATTTTTATTGTTCTGAATTGGCTTTGGTTATAGAAGTTGACGGTAATTCGCACGATAATAAATATGAATATGATAAAAAACGTGATGAATATTTAAAAGATTTAGGATTGTTGGTATTACATATTGAAAGTTCGGATGTGATTTTTTGTATTGATAAAGTATTATATGCAATCGAATCGTATATGGAATATCAAATAAATAATCTAAAAAAATAATCATAAATTTATATTCTGGGCGAAACGGTTTAAACCGGATGTCCCCTTCTTTCACAAAGAAGGGGTGGATGGTGAGTGAAACGAACCAGACGGGGTAATTTGCAAAATTAAAAATACCATTTTGTTATGTGGGGGGATTGTGGTATAATGTCTGTATTGAAATGCGAGAGGGATTTTAATGTTGAAAAAGATTTTTTTATGTGTGTTTTCGGTGATGGTATTCGCAATGTCGGGCGCGTATGCGGCGGAGATTGATCCGCGGAAGTATTGTGTCCTCCCGATGGTTGGGGTTAAATATGGTGTTGATACCAATGTAAGACCGAATATTAAAGCCGATTATGTGATTTATTTTGATAATAATAAAAGTGATATTCCGGGAGATTGTAAAAATGCGGTAGGTGATATGGTTGCGGGGTTAGAGGCCGAGGCGCAAAATATCGAAACGGTGTTGTTGTTTGGTTCAACGGATTCAACGGGTGGGGCGATGCATAATGCCAAATTGGGTCAGGCACGCGTCAATACGGTTGCAAAATTGTTAAAAGATAAAGGTATTGCAACATGCGAATATGATGAAACAGGTAAAAATACGTTAAATCGTTGTGCGCGGATTAGTATCGGTGAATCGTTATATGCGGCGGTTGGGAGTAATAATGAGTCAAATAACATAGATCGTGCGGTGTTTATGTTTGTGATTTATAAAGGGGATGTTTGTGATAAGGCGACATTGAATACATTAAATGCGTTGATTGAAAAAACGGAGGGTGATATTAAAACAAATTTGCAAGAAGCCCAAAAAACATGTGGCGCAGAAAATCAATTATTATTGCGGTCAGGGCGTGAACAAATTATGTCGGCGATAAATGCGGCGGTTGAAAAATATCCAGATTTGGCTAAATTTGTTGATGCGAATATTTCGATAAAAATACTGGTCCAAAATATTGAAAATTCGCGTCAAAGTTTGGCGTCGGATGCGTCGGTGTGGAAAACCGCAGATGGTAAATTTAATGTTGCGCGTTTGGCGTCTGATTCAATCGCGGGTGTTGTGTTGGGAACCGCCGGTGGAATTATTACATCGAATGTCGTTAAAAAGAATCAAATTAAACGCGGATTCGATGATGTTATGTGCACTGTGGGCGGTCAATCGGTTGCCGATTGGGGCGATGAATTTCGTGTTGGTATCAGGTAAAATATAGGGGCATGCGTTATGAAAAAAATGATTTTTGTTTTGGCGATAATGTTGATGTCTGGGGCGGTTGGGGCCGCGGAACGCGGGGCGGCGCAACGCGTTGCAATTTCGCCACGCACAACCGTCACAACGGCGTTTATTACACAACAATCCAGTCTGAAATGGGATAAACCAAATCTGGGGACAAATGGTGTTGTCGCGGCAGAATCGGATGATGAAATAAATCGCGATGCGGAACGGTTGGCATGTATTTCTAATAATATCGGGGTTGGTAATACTTTTGTTTGGGCGTCAAAATACAGCAATACATCAAATTATTCAACCATGGTCGAAGATACCGAAAATCCGGAAAATAATGTTTGCTGGGTGCGGGTTGAACTGCGTTCGAATGACGCAAAAATCGATTTGTCGGATGTGCCGGGAAAATATTTCCAAATGGGAACGAATATTGAATGTGGGGCTTGGGCGGATGCCAATATGATTGAAAAAAGAATTTTGGATGCGAAAAAATCTGCGCGCACATGGGCAACGGTCGCCGGCAGTGTCGGTGGCGCGGGAATCGGTGTGGGGGCCATGGAATTGTTCGGAAACAAATTGATTGGTGGCGCGGTTCAGGGTCAAAAGGGTATGAGCGAGGATGAATTGTTTGTTTTGCAATTGAAAGAATTAAAAACATCTGATAATACCCGATATAATGAAATTGTTGCGACATTGAAAGCATTGAAAACCGCGTGTGATAGTGCGAGTGGTAATGCCGATTGCGCAAAAATACATTATAATGATATTTTGACTGGGATTGAAAAATAGATAATGTGAGCAGGTTGGTATTTTATACCAACTGGATTCCGGCATGCGCCGGAATGACGACGGTTGAGAGCAGGTTGGTATTTCATACCAAACTAGTTCCGGCATGCATGGGGGCGACGATGGTCGAGAGCAGGTTGGTATTTCATACCAACTGGATTCCGGCATGCGCCGGAATGACGATAGCCGAGAGCCGTATTTCATAAAAAAAACAAGTTGTTTTTGCAACTTGTTTTTTTGTTTTTTTACATTTTGAAATCTTGCCCCAGATATACCCGTTTTACCGTATCATCGGCGGTGATTTCTTGGGCGGTGCCATGTTTTAATATCATGCCGTCGTGTAAAACATAACTGCGGTCGGTGATGCCCAATGTTTCGCGAACATTATGATCGGTTATAATAACCCCCAGTCCGCGGTCCTTTAACTGGGATACCAATGAACGAATTTCGTTCACCGCGATTGGGTCAATGCCGGCAAATGGTTCGTCCAACAATATAAATTTTGGGTCGTTTGCCAATGCACGCGCAATTTCAACACGACGACGTTCGCCCCCCGACAGGGCGGTTGCCGGACTGTTGCGCAGGCGGGTTATGGAAAATTCGTCCAATAATGCGTCTAATTTTTTTTGTCGCATGGATTTGTCGGGTTCGACAACCTCGAGTATTGCCATGATATTTTGTTCAACGGTCAAACCACGAAAAACACTGTTTTCCTGGGGCAGGTATCCAATGTGCAACCGCGCCCGTTGCCAAAATGGCAGGTGTGTTATATCCTGGGAATTTAGAAATATTTGTCCCGATGTCGCGTTTAACTGGCCCGTTATGCAATAAAATGCCGTTGTTTTGCCCGCACCGTTTGGCCCCAATAAACCAACCGATTCGCCTTGGCGGGCAATCATGGATATGTCGCGCAAAACCGTGCGTTTGCCATAATTTTTTGATAAATGTTCAATACGTAATACAGATTGCTTCATAATTTTATCACCATTTCCGAAGTTGTTATTTTGTCGCCGTTACTGGAATCAACATGAACATTGCCAATCAGTCGTATGTTGCGTTTCGATTGGTTGTATTCAGCCGTATTTGCGCGAATATTGTCAGTTATATTTTTGCCGTTTTCTTGGCGGACAATCGTGCCACGAATCGTGTCCAGATATATTACATCTGGATTTGAATATTCTTGGTGGCCCGATTTCGCATACAATGTGAACGGTTGACCGTTGCGGTCAAACCCAGAAAAATTTGCGTCCGTCATTTTGAATTGGTTGCTGGCAATATCAATCATATTTATTGCCGATATTGGTGTCCATAATAATTGTCGCGTGAACACCGCACCCGCCGCCAATGCCGCAACCATAACCAATCCCCACCCAGTAAATAAAAATTGCCACAGTCGGGTCAAACGACGGTGCTTTTTGAAAATAATAAAATTTCTGTTATCGGATGCCATACGATTATGTTGCCACACCATAAATAAAAAAGCAATTTTTATATTTATTATGCTGTTTTTTTGTGATATAATTACCCCAAGAGAGATGAGAAAATATTTTGCGTTTTTTATAGCCGCAATTGTGTGCGTCGCCGGTTTTGGTGCGATGGCGGCTGAATTTCAAGTCAAAAAATCATCAAGTGTTAAAAAGCAAGAACAATCGGGATTGGAAAGTGTGACGTCAAATTCTTTGTTGCCGGGGGTGGTGAATTTGGTGACAAATGTTGCCGCGTTAAATAAACAACAAAAAGAATTAAATGCCGAATGTGCGCCAACGCAATCTGAATTGAACTGGGTCAATAATATGGTCAAAGAATATGCCAAAATTGGCGAGGTCAGTGCCGAAGAAATGCTGAAAATGGTTGGTGATGAAAAGTGCGAGTCTGGCGACAGTTTTGAATATTCGGTGCAAAACAGCCTGCGTTCCAATTTTGCCCCGTGTGTTGATGTGTTTGATTCACTAACCGAAACTAGCATGATTTGGTATGGATATCCCAAGGCGTCCAAGGCGGAATACTGTGCCGATGGCATGGCGGTATGTAATGCGTCAAAAAAGAAAACATATTCCAACATTTACAAAATTTTTGGCGCGATTGATTTTACCGATGTTGACTATACCGCGGACGAGGCCAACATGTATGTCAAATTTATGGAAAAAACCGAAAAGTGTGCGCCTGAAAAAATCAGTGCTCGCAATCGCGAAGCATACAAAAACTTTTTAACATCGACCATTTCCAATGCCGGGCAATCAACCAACACCGGTGCCGTTTTAGATGCCATTGGCGGCATGGTTGGCAATTCCGGTTTGGGGGGTGTGTCTAATCTGGCCCCGACCGTCATCCAATTTTTAGATAAATAATGGGCATCTGCTGGGTATTCGCTCGCTCATGTAGCGGGTTGTACACTTCACTCGCGAATACCGGCGCATCTGCCACATTATTTATCTA
>DFGC01000005.1:138211-179037 GCA_002371155.1 Alphaproteobacteria bacterium UBA3760
TTATTTTGGTGGTGGGGCATCTGCTGGGTATTCGCTCGCTCATGTAGCGGGTTGTACACCGCACTCGCGAATACCGGCGCATATGTTCCATAAATTTTTATTATAATTCGGTGATTCGTTTGATGTTTTTTGTGCTTTACTGGGGCGCGAAAAAATAGTATAATATGTTAAAGTTTATTATAAAAGGAAGGCCTTATGACAAACAGATTTTTTTCGCGTGTTTTGATTGCAACATCCCTAATCGCGCTGGGGGCGTGTACGGGGACGGAACGTGATACGGTTTATTCAACACCAACCGTCGATTATGTCGAGGGTTTGGATGTTTATTCGGCACCGCACCAGGATTCGTTCTTGAACCAATTGGCGATGAATTATCGTTCCTATGCGATTTATAATGCGCGCACATCGGGATATCCAGATATGGGCGAATTGTTTGCACAAAAGGCCGTGACCGCATTTTCGGGTGAAACACCGTTTCCGGAATCTGTGGGGAATTGGGCGGTGGATAATGATGCAGAACGGTCTATGTTGGAAATGGCGTATTCTGACATGATTGAAGAATTCAAAAACGACGCAACCGAAACGCGTCCGGATGTCGCCGCCGAGGCCCAGGCGAAATTTGATTGTTGGTTGTCTGCGACATCGACGGGGCAATATGAAACTGCAGACCAATGCCATGACCGTTTTATTGCGGCGATGGATGTTTTGCAAAACTGCAAAAAAGGCGGGTGCAAGGCGGTAAAACGTGGTGGAACGGTGGTGTCTGCGCCGGCATCGATTGAAATAAATAAAGAATTCTATCCGGAAACGCGTTCGTTGAAAACGGTTGGTGGAACATCGTATCCGCGTGATGGTATCGTGATTGTGAACAATGTCAATGTGCCGGGAAATCTGGTGCAGACTGTGCCGGTGGGAAATGGCACACCAATGGTGTTTAACCAAAATATATATGGTGGCGACAAGAGTGTTTCCAACAGCGGTAATACTTTGGCGGTCAATTCCAGTTCCAACAAGGGTTCGCGTTGCGATTGTAATACGGGACGGCCAATCGTTATAGAATTGCCGGAAACCAAAGAAAAAGAATATGTTATGCAACCAAATGTTGGATGTCCGTGTGGGCAAGAGCAATTAAAACCCGAAGAATTGCCGATATTGGGCGATGAATTGGTGACGCGCGATGAATTTATCAATATGATGATGGCTATGCGGGCCGAAATCAAGGCGATAAATGACCGTTTGGATGCGTTGCAGCCCGCACAACAAGACAAGGCGGTAATCAAGGTGCAACAAATTCCGTTGGAACCATCGCAGCACGTTATGGAAGAAATATTCGAAGTCTATTTTGATTTTGACAAGGCGATTATTAAACCTGAATATGACAATTTAATTCGTGAATTGGCGACGGCAACCCAGTCAAACAAGAATATCAAGGTGTCTGTGGTTGGACATACAGATACATCAGGTAGCAAAAGTTATAATTATGCGCTGGGCGGACGGCGTGCCGAGGCAGTGCAAAAAATGCTGATTGGGTATGGTATCCCAGCAAGCCAGATTGTTGCGGTTTCTGCGGGCGAGGAAGATTTAAAGGTTAAAACCGGTGATGGCGTGCCAAATGCGGAAAATCGTCGCGTTCGCGTCGTCAAAGAAACGGCATATACGGAACCTGCAAAATTCGTCCCAATCGCGATTGAAACCGATGGCGATGCCCAAATTGTGGAATATGACGAATATGGTCAGGATTGGAAATAGGTTTTTGGCAACAAAATACTTGACAAATAGACTTTGTTAGTGTAAATTTATTGTTGCCAGAGAGGTGTTAAAGAGGCAAAAATATGACAGAAAACAAAAATAATACAGCATTAAAGTTCGCCAAGGCGGTGGTTGGTGTTCGGACACAGGAATTGCAAAGGCCAACCCTGGATTTGGGCTCGGTGTTCGCTTCGCGTGGGGTGAATTTGGATAATGGGCTGGATAATATTTAATTAAAAAGTTATTTTTCAGGGGTGCGGTTTATAATCGCACCCCTGTTTTTTTGTGAAAAATACTTTGTTTTTGTGGTAAAATTATGTTGTTTTATGAAAAAAAGGCTTGAATTATGAAATTTGTTGGATTAAACGCGGCTCAGGTCGCGCAAAGCAGAAAAAAATATGGTGCAAATGTTATCCCCGGTGTGCGGCGCAAAACGGCGTGGCAGTTTTTTTTAGAAATGTTTCAAGATAAAATCAATCTGATTTTGCTGGCGATGTTGGTTGTGTTTTTGATTTTGGCTTTCTTGGGGTTTGGGGGATATATGGAACCGATTGGTGTCGCGATGGTTTTGGTTTGTGTTGGAATAATTGGGACAATAACAAAATTAAAGGCGCAGAAATATTCAATTGATTTGAAAAATAAAACGGCGGTGCGATATGTTATGGTTATGCGCGCAGGTAAAGTTAAAACCATAAATACGGATGATGTTGTTGTGGGTGATATTGTGTTTTTGCAATCTGGGGAAACTGTGCCGGCGGACGGGTATATTTTAGATGGTGCGATAAATGTAAATAATTCTGTGTTAAATGGCGAATCGGAAGAATGCCCGAAATCGCCCATCGTTGGGTATAAATATAATCGCAAAGCAAAAATCACAAGTGATGATTATGTTGGACAAAATTTGTTATTTGCGGGGACCACGGTGCAAAGCGGTGAATGCTATATGGTGGTGGGTAAGGTCGGTGTTGATACAGAAAATGCGAAAACTTTGCTGTCTATGCGCAATATAGACGAGGTTAAAACAGATTTAGATGTTAAATTGGATAAATTGGCGGTGAATATTGGATATTTTGGATATGTTGGTGGTGCGATTGTCGCAATTGTATTATTGACCAATCAAGTTATTGACGCAGGGGGCATAAATGCGTTTTTTGCAACGGGTGCGTGGAATGTTTTGCATGATGTATTGATGGCATTGGTTGTCGCGTTGACGATTGTGGTGGCGGCGGTGCCCGAAGGGTTGCCCTTTATCATAACAATGATTACATCGCAAAATTCCCGTAAAATGATACGCCATAATGTGTTGGCAAAAAATACTCATAAAATCCCCGAGGCCGGAAATATACAAATTTTATGCACTGATAAAACCGGTACATTGACATACGGAAATTTAATTCCAATTACAAATTATTTGGGTGATGAAAGTCAGGTTGGTTTTGATTCTGATTTGCCAGTGGCGCGTTTTATCGCCGCGGATATTTTGTTTAATACCGGTGCGGCGTATGATGATTCTGGAAAAATATTTGGCGGGACCAGTACGCAACGCGCGTTGTTGGGGGCATTAAATCCAAAGTCTAAATTGGTGCGTAGTGTGTTGCATGATATAAAACCGGTTGATAAAATTCCGTTCGACAGTGCAAATAAATTTTCGGCGGTACGCGTGGTCAGAAAATCTGACAATAAAAATTTTGTTTTATATACGGGTGCGCCCGAGATTATATTGGAACATGCAAGTAAATACATTGATGTAAATGGGGTTGCGCATAAAATAAATAAAAGTAAAATGATGGCAATTATTCGTGATAATGCGCGCCAAGCAAAACGTTTGGTCGCGTTGGCATATGGTGTCAGTAAAACATTAAATAAAAAATTGCCTGATAATTTAACATTGATATCGTTGGTGTCTATTCGTGATGATGTTCGGGCCGAGGTTCCAAATGCCGTTGCGCGTATGCATCGGGCGGGGATTCATGTGATTATGATGACTGGGGATATTTTGGATACGGCGCGTGCGATTGGTGTGGATTCAGGGATTATAAAATCTGATGATGATTTGGTTTTAACGGCACACGAATTGGATATGATGACCGATGATGATATAAAAAAGAATCTGTTTCGGTTAAGGGTTGTTGCACGTGCGGTGCCACGAACAAAACTGCGATTGGTTCAAATTGCCCAAGAAATGAATTTGTGTATTGGTATGTGTGGCGATGGCACAAATGATGCGCCGGCATTAAAACGCGCAGATGTTGGTTTTGCAATGGGGTCGGGAACCGATGTTTGCAAAGAGGCCGGCGATATAATTATAACCGATGATAATTTTGTGTCGATAACAGATGCGGTTTTGTTTGGGCGAACTTTCCTGAATAATGTTATTAAATTTTTGATGTTTCAAATGCCGATAAATTTGATGTTGGTTGTATTCAGTTTGTTTTATCCCATTGTGTTTTCGGTGCCGGCATTTGTGGCGGTTCAGATTTTGGTTATAAATATTGTGATGGACAGTTTGGATTCTTTGGCATTTGGTGGCGAGGCGGCAAATTCGGAATATATGAATGTGCCACCGAAAAAAAAGGGCGCATCGTTATTTGCCGATGGTGTGATGACGCGAATATTGGTTGGGTGCGTCGAATTTGGAATAATATTTTCATTATTGTTTTTGCCGTCTGTAAAAAATATTTTTGGAACAAACCCAGATGTAAATTTAACTGCACGATTTGCATTGATTATGATGGTTGCGGCATTTAATGGGTTTAATGTGCGGACGGACGATATGCATCTGTTTCGGAATATAAATAAAAATCCATTGTTTTTAATAATTGGTTTTTGCATTTTTGTGGGAACTTTTTTAATTGTGAATTTTGGTGGTGATTTATTCCAAGTCGTTCCGTTGAATCGTGCACAATGGGTTGCGTTGTTTGTTTTGGCGTTTTTAATTATACCGTTGGATTTAATCAGAAAGTTGTTATTTAATAAATAAAAAAACAGTCGCATTTGCGACTGTTTTTTTTGTGATAAATATTTTTAATCAACAAATCCCCATGCGGCACGGTATCCTTTGTCGCGTTCAAAGAATATTGTTGCACCACGTAATTGGTCGGTTGTCACATTGTTTATGATAAATGTTTTTTGTAATGTCGCATCGGTTTTGTTGTTGCGAACCAACGGCATTTCCAATGCCATGGATGTTTCCATGCAACATGTGTCTGGGTTGGTGCATTTCGCATCTTTGCATTGATATATTTTTGTTGTGTAATCAACATTTGGACGCAAATGGTCAACATTTACAACCATTTTTACACCTTGGTCGCAATCATAGAATTTAACATATCCGATTTCGGATGCTTCGCCATGATTGTTGCGAGTGAACATTTTGGAATATAATTTTTTCGCGTTTTTATGTTTGTTATATGGACAATCGGTTTTGCCACAATATTCGCATGTTTGTTGGTCGTGATATTTTTTGTGTTGGCAACCACTGGTGCTGGTACATGCGGCAAATGTTAAAACGATTGTCAGGGCTGAAATTATTTTGATGAATTTTTTCATATTTTTTCTCCTTTGGTTGTTATATGAAATACAAAATAATTTTATAATTTTTTTATATGTTTGCCTTAGGTATGATTGCCCAATAAATGGCTGATTTAATGCGTATATCGCGGTTTTTGTTTTTTTAAGAATAGTGTCTTGTTGGTGAATTTATATGTAATTATTATTGTGTGTTTGTTGCATATAACAAAATGGAGGAAAATATGTATGAATTATTACAACATTTAATTGCATTAAAATATTCGTGCAAAATAAATCATTGGTCCACAGATGATTATTCGCGTCATTTGTTGTTTGATGTTTTGAGTGAACATATTGATGATTGGGTCGATAAAATTTCCGAACGGTATTTTATGGCGCATGATGAAAAAAATGTTTTCAAGGCGAATATTTTGAATCCTAGATTTATAGATTTGGATATTTCCAGAAAATGTATTCAAATTATAGAAATAATTGAAAAAATGATTGCCAACGAAGAAGTAAATCAAGGTATGCAATCTTTGTTGACCGATATTGAATCGGGATTGTTAAATAAATTGGCATTGTCACGTTTATAATTTACAATAAATATAAATTACACCCGATATTTATCGGGTGTTTTTTTGTGCATAAAAAACCCATACATTTTTCAATGTATGGGAACAACAGACTGTGATGAATTTTATTCATTTGATTTGGTTTAGAACATAAATCTGATACCGATATCGCCACCAAAGTTATGCAGACCCGATTGCACATCAACATATGTGTATCGCGCGGCAACATCAACGGCGAATTGTTCCATATCAAATGTCATACCCAACATTGCACTGCCCGAAAATCCGGTTTTGTCGTTGGATTTTGATTCGATGCCGGCACCAGAACGACTGACATCAGCGAATCCCATACCCAGGCCTAAACCTGCGAATGGACGAACAATGTGATAATGACCAAATTCCATATATGTGTTCAACAACAATGTTTGCAATTTGGTTTTGACTTCGACATCATATGCATCGAATGTTGCGGTGTCTTTGGCGTTGCTGTAAATCGACCATTCAATTTCAGAACGGAATTGTTTGTCGATTTCCAAACCCATTGCCGCACGACCTTGGAATGTTAAATCGGTCATGGATTCTTTCGAGCCCAAGAAATTATAGTTTGTGTTGCTGTATGCGATACCGCCACGCAGACCCACATATGGATCCAGACCACCAATTTGCCAAGAACTGCCATCGCGTGGGTGTCCAGCAAAGGCGGGGCATGCAATCAATACAGCAAGTGTAGAAATAGCGATTTTTTTCATAATGTTTTCTCCTTTTTGAGTTTTTTGTTTTTTCTATTACGTGTCGATACCATGATAATAACATTTATAAATTGTTTTTTGCATAGGTATGGATACCCAGGTTTGGAATTTATGAAATTTTTCCTTTCTTTATTGTAATCAGTTTATTAAAATTAGATTATGAAATTGAAAATTTTGACTTCGTTTATTGGTTTGTCGATTTGCACATCGGTGTATGGGTTGGATGTGTATCCGTCTGGAAATGACACAACAATAACACAATCATATGTGTTGGATTCGCCAAGTGAAATATCATTGTTGCCAAGTAATTTGGGATATGATACCCAGGTTGTGTTGCGTGGCGCGGGTGATTATTTGTTGTCTGAATTAGAACCATATATTGATGGTGTTAAATATTTGGTGACGGATATAAATTATCAAACGGAACCGGGAACAAATAATTGGGATGTGTTTTTGGTTGCCGATTCGGATTTTGATGGTGATTTGGCGCCTGAATTTATAAACAATAATTCCGCAGGTGTGCATGCAAAAATTAAGTTGATGGATTTATATTTGAATAAATTTTCAGATAGTATAACTGAATTAATGCGTTTTAATTATGGAACGGATAGTGGCGAAATTCAGGTTGTCCAAGAAAATCCGTCCAGTGATTATTTTTATTATATTGAAACATGCGCCGGTGGTGGTGCGGTGTGTGTAAAGCGTCGGTATTCTGATGAGTATCTGGAAAATTTACAGAATGATTTGCGTAATATGCGTATTGCATCGGCTGGCGTGCAGAACAATTCGCGCATGTTGTTGCGTCCAATGGGTTTGATACATCGTTATGAATTGATTGATGCGTATGATTGGGACGATGAATTTTTTATATCGGTCGAACCGTTATATTTAACAACCAATGATTTCCAAAATATGGGTCTGCGTTTCAAGGCAGGAACCAAGATTGGTGGACGGTTGCGTGCCGGTATGGTTGCGTATGCAATGCATTCGGATTTTGATAATGATGTCAGTGATTTCAAATCTGAAACATATGGTGCGAATTTGCGTGCGCGTTATGATTTGACGGATGTTTTATTTTTGCGTGGAATTGGTGGATTTAGTTTTTCAACCATAAAATGTCCGGGTGTTTTAAATGGAACTACGCGTGTTGATAACCCAAATGCGACCGGATTTTATGCGGGCACAGATATTGGCGCGAAATTTAATTTTGATTCTGGGTTGTATTTATCGCCGTTTGCCGGTATCGGTTTTGACACATCGCATGTTGTTGATGTTGATGAAACCGATTCGTTTTTGCGGGCGGGGACGGATGTTGGATATGATTATTTTATGGATGGCGTTAAATATTCGTATGCGTTGCGTTTGGGTATAAATTCACATGGTTTGTTTGATGCGAATTTGGCATTTAATGCGTGGACGGTTGCTGATAAAATTGGGGGCGGGGTGTCTGTTGGTGTGATGGATACTGATTTCGGTTTGGCGGGTATATTTACCGCGAATGTTCGCTTTGCTTTTTAATCAATAATTTTTCCATGCAGGCATGATTTGTTTGCAGATGTGATTTTTATGCGTGCCATCGGTGATGCGCAATCTGTTTCCACAATGCATGGTTGCATATATGGTGTGCGATAAATATGTCTTGTTCCGGTTTTATCGGGGCTTTCATATAAACAATCAAATGTTTTATCTATGCACGATATGTTAAATTCGCGTTGATTTTCGTTTAATAAAGAATCCAGTTTTGCCAATCGTGCACTTTTTATATTTTCAGGAATTTGATTTTCCATCAATGCCGCCGCCGTATGGGGGCGGGGCGAATATTTGAACGAATAAGAATTTATGTATTTAATATTTTGCGCGACACGATATGTTGCATCAAAATCAGATTCGGTTTCGCCGGGGAATCCAACAATAAAATCAGATGATATTTGTATGTCTGGGCGAACCGTTCTGAATTTGTCGATTATTTTTGTGTACTCGTCCAAAGTGTATTGGCGATTCATTTTTTTTAATATATTGTCCGAACCACTTTGGATTGGCATATTCAAAAATGGTAAAAGTTTTTGTTCTGTTCCAAACAGTTCGATTAAATCATCGGTCATTTCGGTTGGATAACTGGATGTGAAACGAATTCGTTTAACCGATTCGATTTTTGCAGTTTGTTTTATTATGTCGGACAAACGATATGTTTTTCCATTTTCATCGGTAAATTTATATCCGTTTACATTTTGTCCCAGAAAACAAATTTCAATTGCGCCAACCGACGCTGCATGCATTGTTTCCGTCATTATGTCGGTAAATGGACGCGATATTTCGCGGCCGCGTGTGTATGGCACAATGCAATATGTGCAACAATGATTGCAACCCTCTTGGACGGGAATATATGCAACATGTGGCGATTTTGTAATTGGTGGTAATTCATCAAATTTTTCCAATCCCCCAAGGTTTATGTCTAATAATTTTGTGTCGGGGTCATTTATGATTTCCGGTAATTTATGATAACTTTGTGGCCCCAAAACAAAATTCAAATCGCGAATTTTTTTGAATGCGTCTGCACCCGATTCGCGTGCAACGCAACCAACAATTCCATATATTGCGTCGGGCTTTTTTGCGCGTCGTATGCGCCCCAGTGCAGAATAAACTTTATCGGTTGCCTTGGCACGCACCGCACATGTGTTTAACAAAATGATGTCGGCATCGGCAACATTGTCAGTTTGAACAAATCCGTGATGTTCCAACATTGCGGCGATGCGCAATCCGTCATAGACATTCATTTGACAACCAAAAGTTTTTATATAGAATTTTTTCATTGTTTTTATTTGCTGTGTGTTCGATGTGTTTTAATCATACGCAGATATTGTTGTTTGCGTAATCTGTTATATCTGTCGATGCGTCTTTGGGTGTTGTTGTTATATCGTGAAATTTCGACCGTGCCATAACGAACACCGGTAATAGGACTGTCTTCAACTATTGTAACTATTTTCATATTAGTTTCCTTTTTTTACTATTTATGTGTTGTTCTATAAAAAAATTTTTGTTGTGCGTGCATCGTTTGAAATGTTTTCAATGATTTATGATGCGGAAATTTTTGTGCTTTTTTTGGTTGTTTGTATAACGGTTCATAATGTGTTTCCGGAATTACAAAGTCCATAGTTGTCGGTTGAAACGGGTCGTGTTGTTCGGGCATATCTGCAACGACCAGTTTTATGCCGACGGCGTCCGCAATTTCGCGCAGTATTGCAATTTGCGATTCTGGGGTTGTTGTTGGCACGCACAGTATTATATTTGACATGTTTTTATCCCAATTTCTTTTTCAGAATTTCGTTCACGACACCCGGGTTTGCCTTGCCATCGGTTGCACGCATAACATTGCCAACAAAAAATCCAAACAGACCAACCTTGCCAGATTTATATTGTTCAACCTGGGGTGTGTTTTGGGATAAAACATCGTCAATGATTTTCTCAATTGCACCAGTATCGGTCATTTGTTTCATACCAAATTTATCGGCGATTTCCTTGGGTGAACCGTTTTCGCCATCCAGCATTTTGATAAAGATTTCTTTGGCCTGTTTACCGTTGATTTCATTTGCCGATATCATATCAACCAATTCTGATAAATCAGATGGTGTTATAATCCGCATGCCATCAACAATACCAGATTTTTGATTTTCAATGTCATAATTTTCTGGGTGTGCAAATAATTCAGATATCATCCAATTTGCAATGGGTTTCGCACGTGTCGGTTTATCGCCAATCGCCGTATCAAACCATTTCGATATGTCGGTTGTTTCGGTAAGGCGCGCGGCATCGTATTCCGAAAGTCCATATTTTTCGATATAACGCGCGCGCGTTGCCGCCGGCAATTCCGGCATAGTGCGGCGGATGCGTTCAATTCGTTCATCGGTTATTTCCAATGGCAATAAATCGGGATCTGGGAAATAACGGTAATCCAATGCGTCTTCTTTACTGCGCAGGACAGATGTTGTTCCATCGCCTTGGTTATAACGCATGGTGTTGCGTTCGATTGTGCCACCGGATTCAAGTATTTCAATTTGACGGCGTGCCTCGTATTCAATGGCGGTTTTGATAAATTTGAAAGACACCATGTTTTTAATTTCGCAACGTTCATTAAATGTGTTGGAACCCGCGCGACGCACAGATACATTGACATCGGCACGCATAGAACCTTCCTCCATATTTGCCTTGGATACACCCAATGCGCGTGCAATTTCACGAATTTGACGCAGGTATCTTTCGGCTTCATCGGGTGATGATATATATGAATTGTTTTCTGGATTTTTGACATCCAAGAAGGTCACGATTTCCAGCAATGTGACGCCGGTGCGATTGTAATCGGCAAAAGATTTCGTTGGGTGCATATCATGTTTTAATTTTCCGGCATCTTGTTCCAAATGTGCGCGTTCAATTAAAATCTTTTTAGGATTGCCGTCGTCGCCAATAATTTCAACCCAACCGCGTCCAACGACCGGTGGTTGATCGGCGGGTTGCGAAATCTGATACCCCTGGGGCAGGTCAGGGTAAAAATATTGTTTACGGGCAAAACAACTGAGGTGCGATATTTCGGCATTTATCCCCAGGCCGAATTTAATTGCCTGGTCAACACAATAATCGTTTAACACCGGCAACATGCCCGGCATTGCGGCGTCAACAAAAGATACCTGGGTATTGGGGGCGATTGTCGGATTATAGTTTGCAGACGCACCACTGAAAATTTTACTGTTGGATAAAACCTCGATATGGGTTTCCAATCCAATAACGATTTCCCAATCACCTGATTTGCCTTTTATTGTAAACATTTTTATTTTTCCTTGCTTTTTTGTTTTTTATACTTTAATATACCCCATACGGATGGCCAGATAGCTCAGTTGGTAGAGCAAGGGACTGAAAATCCCTGTGTCAGTGGTTCGATTCCACTTCTGGCCACCATTTTTTTATACTCAATTTTTTTCAACAATTTTTTCATTTTGTTATTCACCCATGATTACGGTTGGGCGATTATTAACGCCACTGAATTGTTGAATATGTTTTGCCAGTTGCAAAACGCGCATATCATCAAAGCGACGACCGACAACCTGCATCCCCAGGGGCAGACCATTTTCCGCCATACCCGCCGGTGTTGATACCGCCGGAACGCCCGCCAAATTCATCGCGACGGTGAATAAATCCAACGCGTAGTATTCCAATGGTGATAAATCAGAATCCAATGGCATTGCCGTGCTGGCACCCGATGGACATACGATTAAATCACACATTTCAAATGCACGATTGAAACTGTCGGCAATCATACGACGAACACGCGCAGCCTGCATAAAATAAACATCGTATGATTCAGATGATAATACGGCGGTGCCGATAATCATACGGCGTTTAACTTCGTCCCCGAAACCGGCGGCGCGTGTTTTTTTATATGTGTCGATTAAATCGGTGCCATCAACACGCAGACCATAACGCATGCCATCGTATCGCGCCAGGTTCGATGAAGCCTCGGCTGGGGCAATTATATAATATGCCGCCAATGCGTCCAAAATATTTGGAATTGAAACATCGACAATTTCGGCACCCGCAGATTTCAAATCTGCGATTCTTGATTCGAATATGCGTTTCATGTCGGGTGATATTTCGACGTTTTGGAATTCGCGAATTACACCGATACGCAATTTTTTACCCGTGCCCAGAATTGGTTTTAATTCGGAATCAATATCAAAGTGTGCGTCGGGTGCACTGGTTGAATCTTTGTCATCGTGTCCCGCCATAATAGACAATAATAATGCCGCGTCGTCCACCGTGCGTGCGATTGGACCAGGTGTGTCCAGGCTTGACGCAAATGCAACACAGCCCCAACGGGAACACAGACCGTATGTTGGTTTTACACCAACCAATCCCGTGATGGATGCCGGAAAACGAATTGAACCACCGGTGTCGGTACCCGTTCCACCCATGGCGAGTCCCCCCGCCACCGCGGATGTTGTTCCGCCCGATGAACCGCCGGCGGTAAGTCTGCGTTCGCGTTGCCATGGACTGACCGGGGCACCAAAATAGGAAGTTTTGGAAAATGTGCCCATCGCAAATTCGTCCAGGTTGGCCTTGCCCAACAGAACCGTTCCGGCATCGATATATTTTTGTGAAATTGTTGATTCATATTCGGGAACAAAGTTTTCCAGCATTCGGGACGCCGCCGTTGTGCGAATACCGCGTGTGGCAAATAAATCCTTCATCGCGATTGGAATACCGTCCAAAACACGTGGAGTGCCATTGGCATATCGTTCATCGGCGGCGGATGCGTCGCGTAAGGCGCGTTCCGGCGTTGTTGTGATATAGCAATTTAATTCGGTGCCATATTTTTCAATGCGGGCAATGTGCGCGCGTGTCAATTCGGTCGCCGATATTTCGCGTGATTTTAATTTTTTTAATGCCTCTGTAATGGTCAAGTCTATCATTTGTTATTGTTCCCTTGGTCTAATAAATTTAATTGTGCTCTTAATTTCTGTAATTCTTGTTCGTGTGCGGCAATTTGTTGTTTTAATAGTTTTCTGGCCTCGTGTAATGTTTGTGTTTTGGTTGTGGTGTTTCCAGACAAGTTTAATAAAATATCAGTTATTTCTTGTTTGGTTGCCGGACCAACATTACGATAATATTGAATTTCACCGGATTGCCATGCGTTTACCAAATCGCGAACAGTTTTGACATCATTTTGTCTTAAACAATTTCTTGTTCGTGTGGTCAGACCGATTTCACAGATGTCGGTACCCAAAATTTTTTCTGAAAAATTTTTTATATTGAACATTTATATTTCCCGGTGTTATTGTTCTGTTTTAATCGGCGTCCATAACCTTGGGCACGGCGAAATAACCGCGCGAAACACCCGATTTGTCCGGGGCGTTTGCCAAAATTTCATTGCGAATATTTCCGTCGGTTACGACATCTGCGCGTAATGGTAATTTGTGTTCAGACGGGTTTAGCAACGGTTCAACGCCGTGGGTGTCAATTTTTTGTAATTTATCCAACCAATCGATAACACTGTCAATATTCATTTGTTCTAATTTTTCGTCAGATATTTCAATTCTGATTAAATCTGCGAATTTGTGTAATTGTTGCTTGCTAAATGCCATTTTCAATCCTATATTTATAAAGTAAAGGAATTATACTATGATTTTGCCGAATTTCAAGGATTTTCCTAAATCTGGGCGTGTGATTGGAATCGATTGGGGCGCGCGACGTACAGGGATTGCGATAACTGACGAAAGTCGGGAATTTGTTTTTGTGCGTCCGGTTGTTGTGGCGTTAAATTCAGATGATTTGGTTGAAAAAATTACGCAGATAATAAATTCTGAAAATGTGTCGGGTGTTGTTGTGGGGTTGCCGTTGCGTATGGACGGAACAGAATCAGACACAACACAAAATGTGCGCGCGTTTGTGAGTGCGTTGGAAAAAAATCTTGGGGTGCCGATTTGTATGTTGGACGAAACATTGTCGTCGGCATCCGCCCAGGAAGATATGGGGCGTGTGCGACGCGTCGATATAAAACAAAAATTGGATTCTGAATCGGCGCGTGTAATATTGGAAAATGCGTTGTCGATAATTAAACGACAATAATAAAAAATCCGCCAATATGGCGGATTTAATGCATATAGCGCGTTTTTTCCACTTCGCCAAGTACACTTTGTTAAAACTTTGTGTAACAAGGGCTTCGTGGGACAGGTTAATCTTCGGTTTTGTCGGGAATTTGTCCGTCGGCGGATAATATTACCGCAATCCAACGCGTTGAATCAAATTGTGCGGTGATGATAAATATTGCCGCCAGGATTGGAACACTGAAAAACATACCGGCGATTCCCCAAATCATTCCCCAAAATACCAGGTTTATCAATATTGCCAATGTGGACAGGTTTAATGTTTTTCCCATGAATTTTGGGTCCAGAATGTTTCCGAATATGATTTCCAAGGCAATTAAACCGCCTGCGGTCAATAATGGTAAATTTACAGAATCGCCCGAAATCAATGCGTATAGAATCGGTAAAGAACACGCCACAATTGAACCGATTGTTGGTATGTAATTCATTATAAATACCAAGAACGCCCAAACACCGGCGAATTCCAGACCGATTATGCGTAACCATATATATGCACAAATTCCGGTTGCGGCGGCGATGACGGTTTTTACAAATAAATATTTTTTCATGTTTTTATCGAAACTGTCGATTATATATTTGAATTTGTTTGTTTTGGATTTTGTTTCGAACAAGTTGTTCAGTTTTTTATGAAATGTACTTTGTTCGACGAACAAGAATAAAATGTAAATCAAAATCATACCGATTGATGTTGCGATGTTTGCCGCAGATGCCCCAACGGTTTTTACGATGTCGGTTAAATTTGGGAACATATTTATGTCAAATGTCAATCCCAATTCGTGGAATAAATATGTGCTGAAACTGATAAGTTTCGTTTGGATTTCGGGTATTCGTGCAACGAATTCGGAAAACATTGGGTTTATTTGGGTCGCAAATGCATAAAACAGATAACACAAACTGGTTGCGGATAATAATATGGATAATATGTTGAAAAAACCAGGCCAAAATGTTGGACAGTTTTTTACACAATAACTAAATGGTAAAATTTTTCTGAAATATGCCGCGATTGCGTTTATTAAATACCACAGAAAAATTGAAACCAATAATGGAATCAATATTGATCGCCCAACCCATAATAATAATACCAATGTTAAAAATGCGAATATTCCATTTATCATTTTTTGTGCCTCCATTTTTTTATCTATACGCATGATTCTATGCGTATAGCGTGTTTTTTATTATTTAATTTTGCCCCCGTTTAATGTTGTTTTTTCGGTTGGTGAAATTAAATCTGTAAAGTTTTTTTGATGACTGATAAATATAAAAGTTGTGTCATGCATTTCGTTTATTATGTGTGCGATTTGTTGTTGTGTTTCGGCATCGGCACCAGAATCAGGTTCATCCAATATTGCCAATTTTGGATTCGTCATAACCAATCGCAACAACATCAATTTTTTTCTTTCGCCACCAGAAAATCCAACATTTATACTGCGCCCCATCCAATCGTTTGGGATATTTAATTTTGTGCGCGCAGATTCCAAAGATTCCATAAATTCCGCCATGGATAAATCACGCCCCGTGTTAAAATGTGTATGTGCAATTGCCGAATATTTCAGAAATGACATAACCGACAGCCCCGGAATTTCGGGAACATTTTGTGCGCCCAAAAATATACCCAGTAATGCGCGACGGGTGGCGGATTCGTTTGTTATATCGGTGCCGTTAAAAATAATTTTTCCGCCAATGATTTTGTATTCTGGATTGCCGGCGATTGTTTGCACCAATGTTGATTTGCCCGAGCCGTTGTGTCCGGCAATTAAATGGCGTGCGCCGTCATGGACCGTTAGATTGATGTCGTCCAATAATAATTTGTCGTTATATGCCACAGATAAATTTTTTATTTCCAGCATTGTTTTATTCCTTGTGTATTGCCATTTGTATCAATTGTTTTGATTCAACCAAAAATTCCATCGGTAATCTGGATATGATTGGATTTGCGTTTGCGCCGATTATCAATGCGATTGCGGTATCGGTTGAAATCCCAGATTGTTCCAAGAAAAACAAAGTTTCTGCATCGATTGCGCCGGTTGTTGCCTCGTGCGATTGTTTGTTTGTGTTGTTGGTGTGAATTATTTTTGGAATTGTGTTTGCAGTTGCGTTATTTCCGATAATTGTCGTATCGCATTTTGATGCATTGGTACAATTGTTCCCACTGAATTGAACCAGACTGCGAAATGTTTGTTTTGAATTGTCCAATGCAACGCCGTATGACAAAATATTTGATACGGTGTTATTGCCAATGTGTATCATTTTTGTGCCGGTGTCTGATTGTTGTGCGTTGCGTGTTATAGTCAATGAATAAAAATCGCTATGCGCATTGTTTCCGGCCAAAATCGTTGATGGATATTTCCATGTTATTGCGGAACCGATTTCAACCTGGGTCCAATCCAGGCGCGCGTTTGTTTCGCATTTTCCGCGTTTGGTCACAAAGTTCAGAATGCCGCCCACGGTTTTATCATTATCGATTTGTTTGCCGGCATACCAATTTTGCACCGTTGCATATTGGACATATGCGTTGTCCAATACGACGATTTCAACAACGCCACTGTGTAATTGGTGGTTGGGGCGACGGGGGGCACTGCAACCCTCCATATACTTTAATTCAGACCCCGTGTCGGCGATAATCAATGTCCGTTCAAATTGACCGATTTTTGCAGTTTCAATTCGGAAATAACTGGCCAAATCGATTGGGCATTTTGTGTGTGGTGGTATGTATACGAATGTGCCGTCTGAAAATACCGCGGCGTTCAGGGCTGCGAAAAAATTATCGGATGCCGGCACGACCGAGCCCAGATATTTTTTTACTAAATCTGGGTGTTTGATAACGGCGTCAGAAAAAGGTAAAAATATAATACCCAGTTTTGATAATTTATCGGTGTATGATGTGTGAACGGATTTACTGTCGATTATGGTGTCGGTTGCCATTCCCAGTAATGCCCGTTGTTCGGCATCGGGTAATCCCATTTTTTTATATGTGTCCGCCAATTCAGAATTATCAATCGGTTTTTGTGTCGCGTAATAATCAAACGAATCGTAATCTATTGGGTCATAATCCAGTTTCGCCCAATGTGGTTCGGTCATTTTTTGCCATGTGTTAAATGCTGCAATTCGCCAATCCAGCAACCATTTTGGTTCGTTGCGTGATGTAGATATTTCGCGAATAAGTTCAATTGTCAATTTCAAATTTGGTCACCTGATTCTGCCAATTGTTGGGCTTGGTTAAAGAAAGTCAATGATTGTCCCAACAGTCCATCTGTAAATGTTGATGATAAAATTCCGTCTGGTTCGGTTGTGGTTAAATATTGTAATAGTCTGTTTGCGCGTGTGATGTAATTTGCGACATTGTGTGCAATCCCAGAATCCAGTTTTATTGAACGACGCAATTTTTCCAATGCAAACGGATTTTTCGCGTATTCATCCATAATCCCCCCCAACGCGCGCCACAGTGGGTGTTCAGTTGTGTTGCGGGGCATTGCGTCAATTGCCGCCATGATTGGAATTAAATTTTGCAACAGGTCCGAATAAATAATTTCGGCATTTTCGGCAACGGCATTGGTTGCGTTTTTATTTTTTAATAAAGATTGAATTTTCATAATCAAATTATATTGAAATTCCAATGTCTTGGTAATTTGACCAATTTTTGTGTTTATATTCCGTGTTATAACAAATATGGCAATGATTCCGATTAAAACCAATACTGATAAAGACAATATAATTATGGGTTGCATATGATACTCCTGGGGTAAATATTTTTATTTAGTATAACATACATTTTTGCGATTCGTATGTTTTTATAAAAAAACTGAAAATTATATATTTTTTGGTCTTGCACAGATTCGGGCAAATTGTTATAATGTGGTTATCTAGATTGAAATAAAGGACATTTAAATGTTTCGTAAATTTTTAATTTTTGCAATGTTTGCAACGGCGGCGGGGTATTGTTTTGCGGATTCATATCTGCCACAGGTCACCACGTCCGAGGTTTTTACCAATGAATCGCGTTCGGATTCGCGGGTTCGGGAAACGGAATATGCGGCGCCTGAAACGGTCGAATATGTGGAAACATATGAAAATGTTCCGGCATGGCCAATTGCGGGGTCGGATGCGGATGTGACGGTAAAATGCGATGATGCCGGTGGTGCAAATAATTCTGATAATATTCGTATTGTTTCCAGAATTGGTGATGATATGGTTGTTGATAATACATTCGATTTTAATGGAACGGGGTGGACCGGTGGCGCGAATATGCTGCATGGAAATCGTATCCCGATGGGTTTTGATGACGAATGTGAAAATGGCGCAGAAATGCCATTGTTGCGTCGTGAAATTTTAGAGGACGACGGGGGCGAGGTTTTGGCGGTTGCGCGCAGTGGTCGTAAAAATTGCACAAAACGCAACGCGGCACAAAATGCGGCGCTGTGGGAAATGGACAGTGAATCCGATGTCAGCGAAATTGCCATCGCGCAAAATTCTGATGCCGAGGCACCAAAATCACAACCAGACCAGGTGCGTTCATGGGTGGTTGCAAATGGACAAACATTGCGTGAAGTTTTGCAAGATTGGTGCGACCGCGAAGGTTGGGATTTGGTTTGGGCAACATCACGTGAATACCCGATTGAGGCCAGTGCCGTGTTCAAAGGGCGCTTTTCCGATGTGGCATCTGCATTGGTTCGCAATTTTGGACGTGCAACACCGGTGCCGTATGCCAAATTCTATAAGGGAAATTTAGTGTTGGTTATTTCGACGAACGAAGAATAGGTTTATTTTGTATCCATCATTGTGGGAGATAAGGAAAGATGAAAATGTTTTTGAAAAAAATTGTTGTGTTTGCGTGTATGGCGTTTGTGTTGGCGGGCTGTTCGCGTGAACAATCAGTCAAAGTCGCCGCAACGGTGGATCAAGATTTCGTAAATGCCTATGATGCGTTCGAAATGGCAAAAAATCCGCGTGCCAAGGTTGCCAGTGGTGATACGGTTTCTGTATCCGAAGGCGTATGGTTGGGAAACAAATCGATTGCGTTGGAACATCGCAATAATTTGCCGGCACAATTTGAAACCGATACGGGGATTACTATATTACTGGATGAACCGGTGACATTACAGGTTTTGGCGAATAACATAAATTCTGTGACGGGGATTCCGGTTAAAATCGATAAACAGATAAATGGTGAAAAATTAAAAAAGACAATCAATGTTGCATATACGGGAAAATTGTCGGGTTTGTTGTCCCAGGTGGCCACGGATTTAGATTTATTGTGGTATTATGATAAAAATTCTATCGTGTTTTATGAAACAGAAACACGTACATTTACATTATATGCGCTGGGGACGGATATTTCATATCAAACCGCGGTTCAGGCAGATAATTCAGGTCAGGTTGTTTTGGAATCAACAATGAAAGAGTGGGACGAGGTTGAAAAGGCGTTGACCGCAATCGTTGGCAAGGCGGAAAATTCGGACTTTACCGTTTCGCGCAGTTTGGGGACAATTACCGCAACCGCACCACCGTCGGTGTTGGCGCGTATCGGCGATTATGTCGAAAGACAAAATAAACGGTTGTCTCAATTGGTGACGATTGATGTCAAAGTGTTACAGGTTTCTATATCGAACGATTCGGCGTTTGGATTGAATTTGGCGGCGGCAATCAATTCAACATCGGGGTTGAATATTGTTGCGAATCCTAAGAATAATTTGGGTTTGGCAAATGCCAGTTCAATGAATATTGCCGTGTTGTCGAATACTTTGTCGGCGGCGACGGGTGCAACCCATGTTGAAAATGGAACGGTTGTGAACGGTGCATACACCAATGACCAAATTATGAACGGGTCGTTGGCGCGTGGTGCGGGCAGTACCGGTTTGATTGAGGCATTGGCAAAACAGGGCAAGGTTTCGTTGGTGACAAATGTTGGTGTGACAACCCGTAATAATCGTGTTGCCCCCGTCAGCAATATGACATCAACGGGTTATATTAAACGATTCGAATCCAGAAACTTTACAACCGTTGAATCCAGTACCGTTGACCAGGCGGATTTGCAGACCGGTTTTTCGATGCAGTTGTTGCCAAATGTTTTGGAAAACGGCAAGATTTTGTTGTTGTTCAGAATGTCTGTGCGTGAATTGATTAAAATGTCAACACAATCCATTGGCGAGGTCACATTGCAGTTGCCCGAGGTTGAAGAACGCAGTTTCATGCAAGAGGTTATTATGGAATCTGGGCAAATGTTGGTCGTGTCGGGATTTGAAAAACAAAAGAATAATGATACGCGTTATGGTTTGGGTGATCCGGACTTTATGGCGTTGTCTGGGTCGCGTTCGACGACATCGGGACGTGATGTGTTGGTTGTTATATTGACACCACAGGTTTTAATCAGTCCGTTGGATGCAGAACGCAGTATCCAGCAAAACTGGGGCGCACCATTGAATTAAAAAAATCCCGCCAAATTGGCGGGTTTTTATTTTACTAATATAATAGAAGTTTTATTCTATAAAAAACACCCCACAGAAATGTGGGGGATTTTTTTGTTGTTTCTACCTAGGCGATTTTTGCCAATTTTTTGGTTAAACGCGATACTTTGCGTGCCGCACGTTTTTTTGGCATAACGCGACCCGCCGCCTTCATCAGTTTGCTTTCCGCGGAACGCACAGCCGTTGTTGCCGCCGCCTTGTCCCCGGTTGCAATTGCCGCCAATGCCTTTTTAGTTTCGGTTTTAACCGCACTGCGACGCGCAGTGTTGATTGTGTTTTTCTTGATTGTTACCAAGATTCTTTTTTTAGATGACTTATGATTTGCCACTTTATTTTCCTTTTATTTTTTATCTGTTTATGCTATTTTATATAAACAAAAAAGAAAATCAAGGAGAAATGTAAAAAATGTTATGGATTTTTATCGTTTTGGTTGCATATATGCTTGGAAGTGTCCCGATGGGATTGATTTTTACCAAATTTATGGGGCGGGGCGATTTGCGCCAGGTTGGCAGTGGCAATATCGGTGCGACAAATGTTATGCGGGTTGGTGGACTGCGCATGGCGGGCGTTGTGTGGATTCTGGATATGGTCAAGGCCATGTTGGCGGTATGGATTGGTTGGATGGTTTTTGATATAGAATTTGGTGCGTGGTGCGGATTTTTTGCTGTACTGGGGCATTGTTTTCCGGTTTGGTTGCGGTTCCACGGGGGCAAAGGTGTGTCTTCGTTGTTTGGTGTTTTGTTGGCGTTGAATCCGATTATGTTCATTGTATGTGGAATTGAATGGTTGATTGTGGCATTGTCGTCTGGGAAATCGTCGGCGGGTGCGTTGGTTGTGTTTTGCGTCGCGCCGGTATTGGGGTTTGTTATGAATACTGGGGTTGGATGCGCAATTTTGGCTATATCGATATTGAGTGTTATTCGTCATCGGGAAAATATTTTGCGCCTGGTGCGGGGACAAGAATCCAGTATTCAATGGAAATGGAAAAAATAATATTCCAGCTGCGATGAAATCATCTTGGTTTTTGTCCCAATTTGTGGTATAATATACGCAAGTGTATTTAACATAGGTGGGATGGGATGAAAAGATTTCTTGTTTTGTCGTTGTTGTGCGTGTGTGTCATGCCGGCATTTGGCGCGGGACGTTCAATGGTTGCAAATGAACGCGCGGCATCACGGACGGTGATTGCGCCGGGCAAGTTTAATTCGTCATTAAAAAATAATACGGGATTGGTGTCGGGGGGTGTTGCAATAAATACTAATGATGCGAATCGTGTCGCCGTTGTTGATGATGAACCGCAACCTGCCAAAGATAACCGTGCCAAGGAAAGATTGGCGTGTCTTTCAAATAATATTGGTGTTGGAAATACTTTTGTTTGGGCATCACGGAACAGCAATACATCTAATTATGCCAGTATGGTCGAAGATACGGAAAATCCTGAAAATAATGTGTGTTTTGTGTTGGTTGGAATGCGGTCGGATGATTCGCGTATAAATGTTTCTGATATTCAACCGCGCTATTTCGAATTGGGGCAAAATATAACATGTGGCAGTTGGATTGATGATGCCAAAATGCAGGCGCGAATTTTGGATGCAAAAAAGACTGCGCGCACATTGGGAACAATTGGTGGTGCGGTCGGTGGTGCCGGGGTTGGTGTCGGCGCGATGGAATTGTTTGGAAATAAATTGATTGGTGGTGCCGTCATGGGACAGCAACAATATGAGAAAAATACCACCGGTTGGTTCGTTGCCAAGGCTAATCAGTTAAAACAGAAAAATAAAGATGACTATAATAAATTTGTTGAATATGTTGAAACATTGAAAAGAGAATGTGGAAAAACATCGCCGGACCAGAAGTGTAATGAAGAAAAATACAAAGCATTGTTAGATGTTAATTTGGCCAAAGCCGAATAAAAACATGTTCTGAATTTTTTTCGCCCGCCGTGTCGGGCGTTTTTTTATGGTTGAAAATATTTGGTGCGTGGTGTATTTTGCGAATAAAAGTTGAAAAAATGTCTGATTTATTTGAAAAATTATTGATTTTGCGTTCGCCGGGTGTGGGGCCAGTGGGTTATGAAAAACTGATTCGGCAATTTGGGTCGGTGGCGGCTGTGGCGGCGGGATTGCGACAAAATACTGAATTGGTCGATTCGGTTATGCGCGAAATGGATTTGGCGCAATCGTTGGGTGTGCAATTTATTTCGGATGATTCGGAATATTATCCGGTTGGATTGAAAAATATCAAGGCTCATCCGCCGGTTATTTCTGCGCGTGGGAATTTAGAAACACTGATGCGGCCGTGTGTCGGAATTGTTGGCACGCGACATGCGACCGCCACCGGTATGCGATTCGTTGCTGATTTGGCGGATGGTTTTGCGTCGCATGGTGTGGCGGTTGCGTCGGGTATGGCGATTGGAACCGATACCGCCGCGCATCGTGGTGCGTTGCGTGCAAATGGAAATATGCAAACGATTGCTGTTCTGGGGGGCGGGGTTGATTATATTTGGCCGGCTGAAAACGAATCGTTGTATTGGGAAATTGTTGAACGCGGTGTGGTAATAAGCGAGATGCCCGTCGGATTTATCCCCAAAGGTTCGAATTTTGTGCAACGCAATCGATGGATTGCAGGGATTGCACAAAAATTGATTCTTAGCGAGGCGGATTTGAAATCAGGCAGTATGCGCACGGTTGATTTTGCAATTGAAATGGGACGCGAATTGTGGGCGGTGCCGTCGCATCCATTGGATGCGCGTGCGGCGGGTCCAAATTCGTTGATTAAAACTGGCGTGGCACATTTATGTTCGGGGGTGGGGGACTTTTTTAATGATACAAAAAAATCCCCGGAAAATCGCCAATCACAAACAGAAAATTCAGATTTAGAAGATTTATTGTTGGACGCGTTGGGGTCGGTTCCGGTTTCTGAATCTGTATTGGCACAGGTTGTCAAAAAAAGCATTTCGGAAATCAAACGCGGTTTGGTTATTTTAGAATTACGCGGTTTGATAAAGAAAACAGATATGGGTTATGTCCGGATATGATTCAAATCTTGTCTATACAGTGTATATACATTGGGCAAAAATCAGGCAAAAAAACGAATCGTTGTCAAAATGTAAAAGTTGAAAATCGGTTCAAGATTTTGTTGAAAACAAAGTGGTATGTTCTAAATTTACATTGTCAAAAAAAGATAAGAGAAACAGAATAACCAAGAGAGAGAAAAAATATAACTAGGCGGGAAACATAAATATTAAATTTTTTATTCATGTTGAAAAATTCGTGGGTAAAATTTTTGATATTTATTCCTGGGTGGATTTTGCAACTCTCAAACGGCGGGCAGGAAACTCTTTTGAAAGGAAGGAAAAGGAGAAACGGCATGCAGGCAGTAACAAATACAAAAAATGCAAATGTTTTCGCAATCAGAAATTTGATTGAAAAACAGATGGATTTTGCGGCATGGACTTCGTGGATTGCACCGTTGGATTTTCAAATTTCTGGGAATGTTTTGGTTTTAACCGCACAGAATCAATTTTCGGCTGATTATATTTCTGGGGTTTATGGTGCGATGTTGAAAGATGTCGCGGCACAATTCGCGTTGGATGTTAAATTGGTTGTGCGTGGTGTTGTTTTGAATGCCCCAATTGCAAATGATAATAATGTCCAATCATATGCGCCGGCGACAGATACAACATCTGCGCCGGTTGCATTTGATGCGTTTATTGCATCGGATGAAAACGCGTTTGCATTGTCGGCGGCGAAAAAGGTTGCATCATCGGCGGTTTCTTTTTCGCCATTGTTTATATATGGGCCGGCGGGTTGCGGTAAAACATTGTTGGCAGATTGCATTAAATCCGAATCGAAAAATGTCGTTATGATGACGGGGGCTGGGTTTGTTTCGGAATTTGCACGCAATTTGCAAAAACGAACAATATTTGCGTTCAAAGATTTCTGTCGGAATTGCGACACATTTATATTGGATGATGTGCAATCATTATCTGGGAAACATGCAACAATGGATGAATTTTTGCAATTGGTTATGGATTTGCGGAATATGGGTAAAAATGTTGTTTTGACATCTACGGTGGCACCAAATAATTTGACCGGATTTGACAGACGCGCACAATCTTTGTTGGCATCGGGGTTGGTTGTTGATATGGCGGCACCAAATGCAAATGTTAAACGCACGATGTTGTTGCGTGCGGGTGTTAAATCCGATATTGCCGATGCAATCGCAAAACGCATTGTGGGTGATGGTCATATGATTTCGGGTGTTGTCAATAAAATCAAAACATATAAAGAATTGATGGGGGCGGATGTGACATTGGGTGTCGCAGAACATTTATTGGCGGACACATTGGAAAAGTTTAAGACCCCAATCGCGATGGTAAAAATGATGTGTGAAAAATTGGGTGTTTCATATGATGCGATTTGTGGGGCGGGGCGCGCGAAATCTTTGGTGTTGGCGCGTCAGATTATAATGGCGGTGTTGAAAAAATCTACGCGTCTGTCATTGGCAGAAATAGGGAATTATGTTGGTAATCGCGACCATGCAACGGTTATGTATGCGTTGCGTCAAATTGAAAAGTTGCAATCGTCTGATTTGATGTTGACGGCACAAATAGAAGAACTGATTGCAGCATGCCGCTAAATATGATATAATACCCATTATAATGGATGGGGGAATTTTTATGAAAAACCGCAGAAATCTACACACACAAATAGTCCTTGCCGGACTGATTTTATCAATATTTAATTTTGGTGCCCATGCCGATGAAGTATCTGGATTGGCGGTGGCGATACAGAACGCAAAAAATTCTTGTTCGGGAATTTCCGATTCGATGTCTGATTTAAAGCGGCGCGCGGGAATATCAACCGCGGTGACGGGTGTTGGAACACTGTCCGCTGGTGGCGCGTTGGGCGCGGGTGTTGCGAAATCTGCAAAGGATAAAGAAATTGATGAAAAAATAGGAAAATCCGCGACGCGTGTTTATGGTGGTGGGGCGGTTGTTGAATACGGTGAAATAACTGATGAGATGGTAAATGCAGCATTTGATAATTTAGAAAAAGAAGTAAAAGAATACGAAAAAATGGATTCTGAATCTAAAACACTGGGAAATGTTCGCACCGGCACATTGGCGGGAACGGCGGTGTTGGATACGGCAGGGACGATTATTGCGGCAAAAAACAAAGTGGGTGATGATTTACAAACAAAAATAGATAATTGTGTAAAATCCATTAAAAATCTACAAAATGAACGGATGCGTGCGCAGACGGAAAATACGGCAACCGATATAGAATTGGCAACGGCGAATAAAATAATTACAAATTGTCGTGATTGGGAATTTATTGATTTGTCGCCGATAAATAAACGCGCAACGAGGGCCGTGGTATCGGGTGGCACGGGCGCGGCATTGTCGGTGATTGGTGCGATAACATCTGCATCGGCAAATTCGGATTCGGTGCGGTCTGATAATTCAGACGCCGGAAAACAAAAAGAAAAGAATTTGAATGTGGCGTCAAATATTTTGGCGGGTGGTGCAACGGCGGCGTCGGGCGCGGCGACAATATTTAATGCGACACAAATCAGTGCGGTTAAAAAAGCCGCAACAATGTCCGATAAATGCGAGGGGGCGTTAAAATAAAATGAAAAAGATATTAAGAATTTTTGCGTTTTGTGTTGCGTTTATGTCAAGTGGTGAATTGGTGCATGCGCAGGTATTTGTAAAGACTGATGCGGTGAAATCTGTTTGGTCAGATTATGATTTTAACGAACAAGGCACGACTTTGGAATCTGTAATTGTTTTTTGTATGAACAAGTCAGGGGCGACATTATCGGGGTGTCGTGAAAATGTAAAACAAATTGTTGCCAACCATAATCAAATAATAGAGCATGATAAATCAGTGCATGTTCCGTCATTAAATAAAAAATCAAATTCATCAGAAACCAAGATTTCACAAATAATAATTAAACGTGATTTAGACGGTGGAAAACGGGTCAGTGGTAATTGCGACAATGAAATTGTTGTGAAATCTGGGACACCGATAAAACTAGATTGTGATGCAGTTAAAAATGAAAAACATTTAACAGGTTATGTTGATAACTATGGACATAAACAGAGTAAGGATTGGCGATTTGGTTTTAAGGACCCTATATCACAGGCGGCATACAACAGTGAGCTGTATCCAAAATCGTTAAAAGCGATATATGGAGAATCAGAAACCCAGAAAAGCGATGGCAGTAAAAAGAATACAGGGCAAGGAAATGCACAATCTGCTGATGATTTACGTCAAAAACGGTTGGGTAATCGTAAAGACAAAATAAAACATTTACGTCGTAATTCTGGAGCGGAATTTACAGATGCAGAGTTAAACTTATATGAAGTAGCAAAAGGTTATGCGGATGTTAAGGCGCGTGCTTATATGGCATTGGTTCAATATTCTGATGCATCGGGAAATCTTAAAAAGGGTGATAGAACAAAACTTAGGATGTATGATTGTGATGTGAATGCAAATAGGTGTGGTTTTACTTTTGTTGGTGAAAAATCCGGTGTAAATGTCTTGGCGTGTTGTCGTGTTATGGGAAGCAATAGTGCAACATGCGAAATTCCTTATACATGGAAAAAAGGCGATACAGAACATACATCTGTATCGGATTGCCGGGGGTAAAAAAAATCCGCCCATTTGGGCGGTGTTTTCACCCCCGCCACCGCTGGCGCGGTCCCCCTCCCCACGGGCAGAGCCCTTGGGGCGGAATTTACACAAATAAATCTTTGACAAACTGGGCGTGTTCGGTGATAAAACGGAATCGGAATTCAGGTTTTTTGCCCATCAGTTCGGTGACGATTGTTCGGGTTTTTTCCGTATCTTCGGCACCGTCGTCGGTTTTTGGTGGTAATTCAATACGAATCAGACGACGGGTTTTGGGTGACATGGTGGTTTCTTTTAACTGATTGGGCATCATTTCCCCCAAACCTTTGAATCGAGATATTTCAACCTTTTTATTTTTATATTTTCCGTTTTTCAATTTTTCTAATTCTTCGTCCGAATCGATATAGAACGATTCGGTGCCGCATGTAAATTTATAAAGCGGTGGGCATGATAAATACAAATGACCGCCGTATATCAGTTGTGGCATATACTGATAGAAAAATGCCATCAACAGGGATGCAATATGACTGCCGTCGACATCGGCATCGGTCATGACAATAATTTTTTCGTAACGCAATTTATCGTCGTTCCAATCTTTGACCGTGCCCGCACCAATAATATCAATCAAATCGTTTAATTCGCGATTCGCACTAAACCGTTCGTCCGAATTTGACAGAACATTTAACACCTTGCCACGCAGGGGCATAATTGCCTGGGTCGCGCGGTCGCGTGCCTGTTTCGCGGTGCCACCCGCCGATTCGCCTTCGACAATAAATAATTCGGTGCCGTCAACCCCATGTTTTGTGCAGTCCGCCAATTTCGCCGGCATACGAATTCGTTTTGTCGGGGTTTTGCGTGCGATATCTTTGACCTGTTTTGTTTTGATACGCGCGTTTGCCAGGTTTATTATAAATGACAACAGGGCGTTTGATGTTTTTGGGTCCGATGCCAGAAACATTTCCCATGGGTCATGTAATGCGTTTTCAACATATCGTGCGATTTCCGGATTGGATAATTTTTCCTTGGTCTGGCCCAAAAATTGTGGTGTTTTATAAAATACCGATACAATCGCCGCAACCGAATCGAATACATCGTCGCCAATGATTGTCGATGCAGCCTTGTTATTGGTTTTTTCACCGTATGCCTTGATACCCTTGGTAATTGCAGATTTGAAACCGCTTTCGTGGGTGCCACCGTCGATTGTCGCAATCGTGTTGCAATATGATGCAAAAAATCCATCGTCCGATGCCGCACCGTTTTCGTCGGTTAAAAATGTCAGTGCCCATTCAACGCGCCCCGAATCGTCCGGAAAATCGATTGACCCAGAAAACATACGCGGTAAAATGCGCGGTTTCGAATCGGTTTTTTCCGCCAAGAAATCAGATACCCCATTTGGATAGTAAAATGTTGTGGTGGCCGGGATATTCATGTCGTCGGTCAGCAAATTTGGATTGCAAATCCAATCGATTTTTATCCCGCGCGACAGGAACGATTTCGCACGCGCCATGCGATAAATCTTGACCGGTTTGAATGCCGCGTTTTCGCCGAATATTTCATCGTCAATTGTGAATCTGATTTTTGTGCCATGATTTTTTGTGGCATTTCCGCGTTCAATTGGCGATGTGGTTTTTCCGCGTGAAAAACTCTGGTGCCATTCGTATCCGTCGCGTGAAACGACCACATCCATGTTTGACGACAATGCGTTCACCACAGCCGAGCCAACACCATGCAATCCGCCCGATGTTTTATAAACATTGTTATTAAATTTTCCGCCCGAATGCAGTGTGGTTAAAATAACCTCTAATGCGGATTTGCCGGGATATTTTGGGTGTTCGTCAACCGGGATTCCGCGTCCGTCGTCGGTGATTTCGATTGTTTTAGAATCGATTAAATTTACCGTTATTTTTTTTGCAAAACCCGCCACGGCCTCGTCAATAGAATTGTCCATAATTTCAATAGGTAAATGATGGACGGCCTTGTCATCGGTGCCACCAATATACATGCCCGGGCGTAAACGAACGGGTTCCAAACCTTCAAGCACCTGGATATCAGATGCGTCATAAGATGTATGTTTTTCTGTCATAATACCTTTATTATTAGAACATTATTAAAAATTTCGCAAGTCTGATTTTTTTGTGGTGGAGTGGGGGTTGAATTTTTTTATAAATGGACTATATTTTCAACTGATAAAAATAATATAGGTCGTATTCATGAATAAAAATCCTTATGAAGTTTTGGGCGTTGCCCGCGATGCGTCAGATGCCGATATTAAAAAGGCTTATCATAAATTGGTTATGAAATATCATCCGGATAAAAATCCCGGGGATAAAGATGCAGAAGAAAAATTTAAAGAGGTAAATAACGCGTTCGATATATTAAAAGACCCGCAAAAACGCGCGGCGTATGACCGATTCGGGGATGCGGCGTTCGCCGGTGGCAATGGTGCATCGGCGGGGGCAGGTAATCCGTTCGGTGCGGGATTTGGTGGGTTCGCGGGTGGACCTGGGATGGACGACATATTGCGCGAGGCCATGCGTGGTTTTGGATTTGATGGATTCGGTGGTTTTGGCGGTGCGCGTGGGGGCGCGACGCAACAACGCGGACGCGATTTATTGGACGATGTGACAATATCTTTGCGTGATGCGTATTTTGGAACAACGCACAGTGTCAATTTTACCAGTAATGTTAAATGTGATAAATGCGATGGGCATGGCACCGATGATGGCAAGCCTGCGCCGGTATGTCCGCGTTGCGGGGGCAGTGGTTTTGTTCAAACGCGCCAGGGATTTTTTGCGGTTGAAACCCCATGCCCGGATTGTAATGGTTTGGGACGCAAGATTTCCAAGAAATGTTCGAAATGTGATGGCGCGGGTGTTGTTCGTAAATCGCGCACATTGGATGTGAAAATCCCTGCTGGGGTTCAAGACGGCGCGCGTTTAAGACTTGCCGGTCAGGGCGAGGCGGGACAAAACGGTGCGCCGGCGGGTGATTTCTATATCGATATTCATATTGCGCCGGACGATAAATTTGAACGCGTGGATAATGATTTAATTACCAAAGTTGATGTCCCGTTTGCAACATTGGCGATGGGTGGCGAAATCGATGTTAAAACAATCGATGATAAAGAATTGTCGGTCAAGGTTCCGTCGGGGACGCAAATTGGTTCGCGTCTGCGCGTGCGTGGCAAAGGTATGCCAAATCCGCATCGGTCGGGCAGTTTTGGTGATATGTATATAGAAATCACTATGACGGTGCCAACAAAACTTTCTGAGAAACAAAAAAAGGCATTGGCGGAATTTGCCGGCGTAAAACCAAATAAAAAATCAGGATGGTTTTAGGTTGTCCATAAATTTATAAATAAACACCGCCCAGATGGGCGGTGTTTTTATAAAACAAATCGGGTTTTACTTATTTTATCTTTTTCAATTTTTGGGCAAATGTTATTGTGTATTGGGTTGCCGACCAAATAGATGCAACCAATGCACCCCACAATAATACGATGCCGGATTGTGATAAAATGTTCATTGTCCGCAACAGACGCGATGAAATTGTGTCTGGTGTGACGGTTGTGCTGATTGCAAACAATGCCAAAAATGCAACAATGCACAGCATTTGTAATGTTGTTTTAATTTTTCCCATCGCAAAACGCGCGTGTGGCACCGGCATTTCGATTTTTTGTGTGCCCAGAAATTCACGCAGGCCACTGACATACAATTCGCGCGCAATCATTATGATGATTGGGATAATGATAAACCAAAAACGCATCATCAATGCCAGCATGATAAATGTATTCGCAACCAATAATTTGTCGCCAATGTGGTCCAATACACCGCCCAGTTTTGTGCAGCAATTAAATTTGCGTGCCAAAAATCCGTCCAACCAATCACTGATTGCGCCCAATGCGAACAGTATCAACGATACCCAATACCATTGGAACATCAATGTTGGGATAATTGCGAATGCCGCGCAAATCCGGAATATAGATAAAAAGTTCACAAATGTTTTCATGGTTTTGTCTCCTTTGTTTTTTGACCAAGATGTTTTTATTATATCAGTTCTGAATGAAAATGTGCATAGATTTTTTTCGCCGCCGATTTGCCCAATGTTGGAACGCGTTCCAATTGTTGTAATGTCGCGTCCATAACCCCACGCACAGACCCGAAATGTCTAATCAGCGCATGTTTGCGCGTTGGGCCGATTCCGTCGATTTCATCCAATACCGATGCCGTCATTTGCTTTGCACGGCGTTCGCGATGATATGTGATGACGAATCGATGCGCCTCGTCCCGGACGGCGCGCAACATTAAAAACAATGGTGAATCTTTGGGTAAATCAGTATAAATTGAACCGTCGGGCATGATGAAATGTTCGTCGCCGTTGCGGACCTCGCCCTTGGTGACGCCAAATATAGGAATGTTTGGCGCGACACTGTGTGCGATATTCCATTGTGCCATGCCGCCATCGACGATTATTAAATCCAGTTTCGGGCCATTTGCCACCGCGCGACCGACAAATTCCGCCATCATGCCAATATCATTGCCGGCGTTTGATTTATTTTGTAATTTGAAATGTCGATAATCTGTTTTGGTAAATCCGTTATGACCAAAGCAAATCATTGCGCCAACAGAATTTTTCCCAAATAAATGTGAATTATCAAATACGCCGGCGCGTTCGATTTTTATGTTTAACAATTTTTCCAATTCTGAAACATTTTTATCCCAATCCAAATTTTTTTCGTGTGTGATTGTGTTATTTCGTTTGCCGCGATTTGCCGTCTGGGTCAGGGCGATAATTTTATCGCGAACCGTGGCGGCGTTCTCGAAATCTTGGGCATCAGAATATTTTTTCATGTCGGCAAATAATTCGTTCACGATTGGTTCGGTGTCGCCGGTTAAAATTCGGCGCGCCAATGCAACATTTTTATCGTATTCGGTTTGCGGGATACAGCATGGGGCACTGCATCGTCCGATTTGATATAACAGGCATGGGCGTGCGCGATTGTTCATAAATGTGTCGGTGCATGTGCGCAGACGGCATACCTTTTGTATCATCTTTATTGTGTCGTTTAATGCCGAAACCGACGGATATGGGCCAAATACATCGCGCCGTTGGGAAATTTTGCCACGAAATTTTAATATGCGTGGGAATTTATGTGCCGTCAATGCCAACATAGGATACATTTTATCGTCCATCAACATGATGTTGTATTTAGGCTTTAATGTTTTAATCAGTTCTTGTTCGCGAATCAGTGCGTCCGATTCGGTGCGCGATATTTCCCATTCAACCCGGGTCACGAATTTTCGCATGACCTGTTTATGTAATTCCAGTTTTGATATGTCCGTATATTGGTGCAGGCGATTCGATAAATTTTTAGCCTTGCCCACATATAACAATGTGCCATCCGCCCCGTACATGCGATATGTGCCGGGTGCGTCGGGGGCCGTTGCAATTAAATCAGAAAATTGAATATTCATAATTTATATGATAGAATATAAATTGTAAAAATCAAATAAAGGTGGAAAATATGAGACAAGAATCAGGTCGTTCAATGATTGAAATGTTGGGTGTGCTGGCAATTATGGGGATTATCACCGTCGGCGCAATCAGTATGATTTCGTATGCAATGCGTATGCAAAAACAAAGTTCGGTAAATGACGAAGTTTATCAGATTGTTTTGGGTGTGCGCCAATTGCTGGGGGAATATGATGATTTTACAAAAATTGATAATTCAACAATATTTACCGCATTGGCGATGTCGAATAAAAACCCGTATGGTGGAAATTATACCGTATCGGTAAATCCGGCAAATACACGCCAATTTATTGTCAGTATCGATGGGTTGTCGGATTCAGAATGCAAGGCATTGGTGACCAAGGGTTGGACGGATTCTGTATCGGGTGCGATTGGTAATTGCGTCAGTATGGGCAAAGACAATGTCGTGTCCATTTTGTATGGAGAATAATCCTTGGCGGATGTGATAACGGTTTCTTTGGTCGAAGACGGCACGAAATTGATGCGCTGGTTTTTGCGAAAATTTCCGGCGATGCCAAGTCGTGATTTTTATAAATTATGTCGTGGTGGGCAAATTCGTGTCAATTCATCGCGCGTTGATGCAACGCGCGTTCTGCGCGCGGGGGATGCGGTGCGGATTCCGCCGACAATCGCAATGTATGCAAAACGCGAAAATGTGAAAAAAACCGAGACCGGTGAAAAGTTTTCTATGTCGGATTTGGAATCTTTGCGGAAAACAATCATATATAATGATGACGATATTGTTGTGTTTAATAAGCCTGCGGGATTGGCAGTCCAGGGTGGAACAGGTATCCGAAAATCGTTGGATAAAATGGCGGTGGCATTATTTCCATATGATAAAATTTCATTGGTACATCGTTTGGATCGGGATACATCAGGATTGTTGGTGGTGGCGAAAAATCAACGGGCGGCACAGCATTTGGCAAATGCGTTTCAATCGAAAACGGCACACAAAGAATATTTGGCATTGTTAAATGGTTCTGTTTCGCCAAAGCAGGGAATAATAGATAACTATATCGCCAAAGGTCAGGTTTTTAATGATGCCACGCGTGTGAATAATGGCGCCGGTCAGCGACCACAGCGCGCAATTACAGAATATCGTGTGTTGTCCGATGCGGGATATGTTTCATGGGTTTTATTTTCACCGAAAACTGGGCGCACACATCAGTTGCGCATACACAGCGCATACAGTTTGAATGCACCGATTGTTGGGGATGATTTGTATGGGTTGGATAAAAAATTAGATTCAGGCTTGATGGGGATGTTGACGACAAATAAATTATTTTTATTTGCATATCGGATAACATTCCATCATCCGCGAACAAATAAATTGATAACATTGCGTGCAGATGTTCCAGATTTTATGAAATCTGTGATGCGATTTATGGAATTTCAATTACCGGAATAAAAAATGATAAGACGTAAAAGAATTATGTTGTGGTTGCGCGTGGTTAGCCTGTTTATATTGGGCTTGGTTGTCGCAATTATAATCGCACTGTCCCAGGTCAGTTTGGAAAGTTTGCGCGGGCATGTGTTGGCGGTGTTGCAAAACGCAACGGGGTATCCTGTGCAGATTGATGGGGCGGTGTCGTGGAAATTTTCTTTGCGTCCGCATATTGAATTAAACCAGGTGCGTGTTCCAAATGCCGATTGGGCCAAAGAAAAATATGGTTTTTCGGCAAAACGCATGGATGTGCGTTTGGATTTGGTTTCGTTGTTATATAATCGTCCAACGATTCGCAGTGTGAAATTATATGATACAAAAATCAAAATTGAAAAAAATGCAGATGGCGAATTGTCAATGCAACCGATTGAATCAAATGACACAAAAATAGATGTGGAAAATAATAAAAAAGATGAAAAAAATGATGCTAAAAAAATCGAACCATATCCAATTCCCGACAGTCCGTTTGGACGTATAGAGGTTGAAAATTTTTCTTTTGATAATGGCGATTATAAATTTTCTGTGTCGGGTGCACAATTGCGTTATTTACATTGGAAAAAAAATCGTGAATTTCATGGTTGGATAAAACCCAATGATGAAGTTTATCCGTTTATTATTTCAATGTCTGAATATAATTCTGAGCGCAAAGTTTATCCGGTAAAGTTGGCTTTATCCACCGGTGGAAACGCGTTGATTGCCGATGTCGCATTAGAGGCAACCAGTAAAATGCCAATCGATTTCGTTATCAAGGGCGATGTTGTTGATGTGCGTGCAGTTCAAGATTTATTAAATATCGATTTAACCAGTTTGCCCAAAGTGTCTGTGAATATTGCGGGTGGATTGCGTGATGAAAATACTTTGGTGTTCAGAAAATCCAGTTTATCTATGCGTGGCACCGATATAAATTTTTCGGGCACATATGATTGGGGTGGCAAAGTTCCATTGATAAAGGCGGATGTATCATCAAAAAATCTGAATTTATTAAAACTGTTTCCGGAAATGTATTCTGGATGGATTCGACCGAATCGCGAATTAAATGTGTTTCATGATATAAATCTGCATGGTGTCGATATCAGAAAATATGATTTGGATATAAATGTTGATTTGAAACATTTGATTGTATATCGCGATTTAGATTTGAAAGATACTAAATTGAAACTGATATATAAAAACAAGCAAGGCGAAATTGATGCAACAACAAATATCGCGGGTGGCATTATGCGTGTCGGCGGTGATTTTACCATAGATGCGTCTGGGGATATTTTTGTGCGTGTTGGTGTGCGTGCTAAAAATTTCACAATCGGACAATTGATGGACGAAATCAGAATCCAAGATTTTATTGTTGGGGTGCCGTTGGATTTATATGGGTATTTCCAAGCGCATGGAAAAAATATGTCTGAATGGATGCAAACGGTGACGGGGCCAGTCCAGGCGTATTCGGTGGGGGATGGATATGCGTATCCTAAATTGGTTGAAAATATTTATGGCACAGATGTTTTGACATCGTTGCGACATAATATTCAGGATTTGTTCAGTGATGATAAAAAACATGACAAGGCCAGAATATCGGGTGTGGCGGTAAATCTGAAATTGCGCGATGGCGATATTGAAACGCGGAATGGTGTTGCGATTGAAACAAATTCTATAAATGCGCGATTGGCGGGAAATCTGAATTTGGGTGATGAAACCATAGATTTGGCATTGACGACGGTGCCGGTGCGCGGATTAAAATTGTCCTTGACCGGCAGTGTTGTAAATACGGTTGAAATTGTTGGAAATTTGGCGGAACCAGATATAAAAATAAATGGTGTCGCCATGGCTGGCAAGGTCGTGTCGGCAACAGGTTTGGGGCTGTTGTTGGTGCCGTTCACAGGTGGCGCCAGTTTTGTTGCCGGATTGTTGGCAGGGGGGATTTTGGAAAATTGGCTGGCGGACAGTGAACCATGTAAAACGGCATTGAATAAAGGTGCGCCCGAACAAGATGGTGACCCAGAATGGATGAGTGTTCCGGTTGCAGATTTGGCAAATCAAATGATAAAAGATTAAATACAAAGGGGTAAAAAATGAATCATATATCTGAAGCGATTCAGTTGGCGATAATCATTGCGCTGGTTTGGTATTTTTATAAAAAACTGATACAAAACACAGCATCTGAAAAATTGGTGCGCGGTATTTTAGGATTGGTTTTATTGTGGGTGTTCAGTTTTGTGTGTATTATGTTGCGTGTTGATTTGTTGGGTGGATTTTTGCATTGGGTTGCATTGTTTTTGTCCATCAGTTTGATTGTTGTGTTTCAACCAGAATTGCGAAAGTTTATGGCCATGATGGGCAGTATCCAAGGTTGGCGCAAATTGATTTTTGGTCGCGATAAAAATCATGGTGTGCGTCGTGATACCGCCGCGTTGGATGCGATTGTCAGTGCGGTTGAATATATGTCGGCAAAACATACCGGCGCATTGATTGTGTTCCCGTCAACATTGGACGAATCGGTTATCGAACGCAAAGGTGTCGCGGTGGATGCGAAAATTACATCTGAATTATTGTTGACTATATTTTTTAATAAAACACCGTTGCACGATGGTGCGGTGATTGTTGAAAATAATCGCATTGCGTATGCAGGCGCAATTTTGCCGTTGTCGCAAAATAATCTGAATTGGAAATATGGAACGCGTCATCGTGCCGCGTTGGGATTGTCCGAGGTTTCATCGGCAACTGTGTTGGTTGTGTCCGAAGAAAGTGGTGATATTTCAATCGCCGAAAAAGGCAAGATTACCAAATATGACGATTTGAAAAAATTACGCGCAAAATTAGAAAAAACGATGAAAATGTAGGCCTGATTTTATGATTTTTGCCCGCCAAAGTCCATTTGGCGGTTTTTTTGTGTGTGGTGGCTTTTGCCCTTGCACCGAATCGGTATTTTTTGATAGAATGCAGTTTGGAATGTAGGAAAATTAAAAAAACAAGAAAGATAAGTAGAGGAGTTTTGTTATGGAATTTTCTGTTTTTCGCCAGGTTTTAATCCGTGCGTTGGGGCATATGCAATCGATTGTTGAAAAACGCGCAACATTGCCGATTTTGATGAATGTTAAATTAGAGGTCGCCGATGATTTGATTTTGTCGGCAACAAATGTTGATTTGGAATTGGTTGAACATGTGGCGGCGGATATTACTTTGGGGGGTAAAACAACTGTACCGGTGCAAATGTTATATGATATTGTTCGTAAATTGCCGGATGATGCGGAAATTTCGTTCAAACAATCTGGGGACCAATTGGTCGTGTCCAGTGGTCGCGCTGTTTTCCATTTGCCAACATTGCCGGCTGAAAATTTCCCGGCCATGGCGGGCAGTAATTTAACCACAAAATTCCAAATGACGACTGGCGATTTGGCGCATTTGATAAACCAAACGAAATTCGCAATTCCAACGGACGATGTGCGTTATCATCTGGGCGGAATTTATTTCCATATCGCGGACGAGGGTAAAACAAAAATGTTGACGGCGGTTGCCACCGATGCCCAGCGTTTGGCATTGTGTGCGATGCCGGCCCCGGTGGATAGCGCGGAAATGCCGGCGGTTATTTTGCCGCGTCGCGTGATTGGTGAATTGGCAAAATTATTAGAAGATGCCAATGTTGATGATGTTATGATTGAATTGTCTGATACCAAGGCGCGTTTCACAATCGGTTCGGCAATTTTGACCAGTAAATTGGTTGATGCACAATACCCGAATTATCGTGTCGTTATCCCCAAGGGTAATGATAAAATTGCCGTCATGGACAGAAAACAATTTGTTAACGCGGTTGATTTGGTGTCGGTTGCATCGGTTGATAAAACCAAATCTGTTCAGTTGACATTTTCAACCAACAAATTGGTTATAAACGCGTCCAGTCCGGATGCTGGAACCGCAACCCAGGAATTGGATGTTGAATACAATGGCGATGCATCGTTCACCGTTGTGTTTAATGTGAAATTCTTGTTGGATGTCGCCGGCCAGGTCGAGGGCGAAAAATTCCAAATGGAAATGCAAGACCCATTATCACCAACAACAATTAAATCCACCGATAAAAAGACGGATGCGTTGTTTGTGCTGATGCCAATGCGCATGTAAAAATAAATAAAAATCAATCCTGACGGCACATCTGCTGGTTATTTGTTCACTCATGTAGCACTTGTACACTACGTTCACAAATAACTTCGCATCTGTGCCGTTATTATTGATTTTTTGTCTATGGTGTTTTGTTATTATTTTTTTACACTGCGAAACACCGACCGTTTCCAATAACCTCATAAAAATTAATTTCTTAAAAATGATACATTCACAAATAGTGCCGTTATTATTGATTTTTTGTCTATGGCGTTTTGTTGTTATTTTTTTTACACTGCGAAACACCGACCGTTTCCAATAACCTCATAAAAATTAATTTCTTAAAAAAATACCAGGTTCACAAATAACTTCGCATCTGTGCCGTTATTATTGATTTTTTGTCTATGGTGTTTCGTTATTATTTTTTTACACTGCGAAACACCGACCGTTTCCAATAACCTCATAAAAATTAATTTCTTAAAAAAATACTACGTTCACAAATAACTTCGCATCTGTGCCGTTATTATTGATTTTTTGTCTACGGTGTTTCGTTATTATTTTTTTGTTATAAACATTGACACTTTTTGTTTTTGTGTTATATTATGTAAGCAAAACAAAAGGGTGCAAAATGGCGAAACATAATATCAGTTATAAAACATTTGGCAGATATACAGAATATATCACAGATGCGGTGTTGGATGAATTTGGCGGTTCGTATACAAATCGTCAAGAATACCGTAATACATGGCGTGTGCAATTTCCGTACACCGCCGAATGTGATGCGTTCATTATGCAGAAATCTCGGACTTTTTTGCGGACTTTGCCAGATTGTAATTTACGCGATTTGAATTTTTCGTATAGTTTGTGTCAAAATATTGCCGATTATTTATCTAAATATATGGCTAAAAAAATTGAAAATAACGGAAATGGTAAAAACGAAAATAAAGAATCAATGAAACAATATTTGTTGAAAGAATTGTTTTTTGATTTTCCTGTATTTGTGGTGAATTTCAATAAACGGTATAAAAAACCGTTGGATATGGCAAATGATGATTGGGTCAATGCGAATCCTGGGGTTGTGGTGATGGCGAAATATTTAGGAAAAAATGTGACCCCAGATGTTGCGGCAAATGTTCCGGTTAAAAAACGTCGTCCAAGAATAGGTCGTGTTGATGTCGCCAAATATATTGCAGATCAAAATCGTCAAAAATAATTTTGACGATTTAGATTTTGTTTTGGTATTGGTATCTGTAAACGGTTGTTTTGTCCACATCTAGTATTTTTGCAATATCTGCATTACTGATACCTTTATCAATCAATTCAGTATATTTTTCATACTTGTTTTTTATTTTTGATGTTTTTGATTTGGCACCATGTGGTCGGCCTAATTTTCGCCCAGTTGATTTGATTCGATCCAGGCTTTCGCGGACGCGTTCTTGTAATAATTGTTTTGATAGTTCCGCCGACAATCCGAATGCGAATGCCAAAACTTTGGATTGAATATCTGCACCCAGGCGAAAGTTTTCTTTTAATGTCCAAACCTGGCAATCGCGTTCCAAACAATGTTGCAATATTCCCATTACCTCCATCAGGGATCGTCCAAGGCGCGAAATTTCTGTTGTGATTAAAATATCGCCACTGTTTAAATTTTTTAATAAAGCGCCCAGTTGGCGGTCGTTTAATTTGCGACTGCTGGAAATTTTTTCTTCAATCCACAGGTCAACATTTATTTTGTTATTGGATGCAAATCTTTCAATAACAAAATGTTGGTTTTCTTCATGTTGATGTAATGTTGAAACACGACAGTATCCGTAAATCATAATTTTCTCCTTTGGGTTGTTAAAATAAAAAACAGGCCGAAAATTGTTTGTGGCCCGTTGGTTTGATTTTTTTATAAAATCGCAATCTTTCCAAGTGTTTTCGGAAAAATGAGAAAAAAAACCTAAGATTTTTTATGTGTCGGCACCGCCGACGGCTTTGTCGTCATACCGCGGTATCGGGCCCCGCGAAACGCGGATGCGTTTTGTGGGTGATTTCGCGCGGTATCCAGTTGATACGCAGTATCAACCTGTGTCATTTGGCATAATTACGCAAGTTTGCTTTCGCAAACTGGATCCCGGCCTGCGCCGGGATGACGACATGACGGAATATTCCCCTCCATCGGGCCCCGCGAAACGCGGATGCGTTTTGTGGGTGATTTCGCGCGGTATCCAGTTGATACGCAGTATCAACCTGTGTCATTTGGCATAATTACGCAAGTTTGCTTTCGCAAACTGGATCCCGGCCTGCGCCGGGATGACGCGTGGTGTGGTTGTGATTATACTGAACTGCCCCGTCTTGTTCGCTTTGCTCACAATCCACCCCTTCTTTTCCGCGATTGCGGTAAAAGACGGGGAATTGCGGAAAATCGATTCGTGTAAAAATTGCAAA
>DFGC01000012.1:0-61531 GCA_002371155.1 Alphaproteobacteria bacterium UBA3760
AACTGGGGAAAATCATGAAAAAATTGCGTATGTTCGATTCGTTAAAATTTGTGTTGGCGACCGTCGCGTGCACATTTATATTAAATGTCGCGCACGCGGATGAAACGTGTGACACGCATTGGGAAAATTATGTTTCGGCCACGGGAACCGTTAGTCAAAATGGCACCCCGACACCAACAAATCCAATTGAACCAAAATTTTATACCCAGGGAGAAATGGTTCTGCGTGCGGTTGGTAATGTTGCCGATTCATACGATGCCACAACTGGCAAAATCACCCGGCGTATTGGTGTCAAAGTGTTTAATGGAACTGAAAGTTGGGGTATTAGTGAGATGTATTCTGGGACGTATAGGACATTTTGGCTGTATCCAGATGAAATAGGGGCCGTTAGGGTAACCAGTAATATAAAAGCCCCAGTGCTTAGCAATTATTTTTCTGCGGCACCGATTGCGGGCGCCAACAATGCAACACAACGAGATAATACAATAAGCACAAATTCAGTTGCACATTCACCTAATTCGACTTGGATTCGCACAAATGATTTTTCAACCGTGTCAGAGTTTAAATCATGGTTAAGTGCGCGTCATGCCGCAGGAAAACCGGTTGTTATGTATTATCAGTTGGCAACACCAGTGGAAGAAGATTGGACATCGACGCAGTATTGTGTTGAACCAATAAAAATCGCGACGACAAAATATAACGAACAACAATTTGCACCGGTGGAAACGGATTTAGATGCGGCGGTTGCGGCGGTGGATACTGTCGTGACCCAGACGATGACCCAGGCACAGCAAATAGACCAAATCGCGAATGAAAAACAAACCCGCCCAGATGAGTCTTGTCCGCCGTTCAAAAAATGTTTGCTGGTCGAGGACGAGGACGGCACGCCGCATTGGTATGAAATATACGACCCGATAAACGATTTTTTAAGACCGATTTTGGCGGCGGCGGCATTGTCGGGCAACCAAGGCGCACCAGTGCAAACATCGCACAGCGATGGTTCAAATACAATTATAGATACATCGAATATTTTTTATAACGGCAGTGGCGCATTCAGGAAAAAATATATAGATAACAGCACATCGGCGGCCGATCGTCCGTTTGGTCCGACAACATTGGACCGGTGTGCGGATAATGCGACACGAACAACATCAACGGTAGATGCGGGGTTGTGTTATAATACGGGCGGAATGTTCCGCACACTTACCGAGGGTTCGGATGACGATGCGGGTGAATGGGCATTGGTGTGGAACGGAAATGAGGGTGGCGAGAACTTAGGCATAACGCCGGGTGTGGTGTATGGCGTTGCGAAATGCACATCGGTTGGACAACACACAACAGAAATAACCGGTGATGTGCAATCGGGGTCGGAATATTGGTGGCCGAAAAAATTAAATAATTATGCGACATCGAATCCGACAACATTGGCGAGTTTGATAACCGAATACCCAAATTCAAATATCGAAACGGTATTTAATCAGCTGCCAAACCCGTATGGGACCGAGGATAATCCGGAATACCCACGTGCGAACTATCGTAATTGTTGGTGCAAAATGACGGCGATAGGTGTGCCCGGTTCGGGTGATGATTTTGCCGAGCAAGCCGCCAATGGTTCAATAATGTCGGTTGCCGGGGGCGGTTGGGTCTTTGACGGCCCGAACACGTCGGCGACGGATTGTGCGCGCATCTGCGCGTACAACTGCGCGTACCGCGTTCGGGCTGCCGCCGCGTTCCGCAAAAATGTTTTAACCGTGAGATAAAAAATAATCTGGGGGGGGCATCGCTATGGATGCGCCGCGGTGGGGCCCGATACGCCGAGATGACGATATTTTCAACCATAAAAAATTAAATTATGCGGCTTTTTTGGGTTCGGCAAATATTTCCATTGGTTGCTTTTTACCCAAAACGACATCTTTATCGACAACGATTTCGGTTAAACCGTCCTTTTCTGGCGCATCGAACATCGGTTGCAACAGCAATTTTTCCAAAATACTGCGCAAACCACGCGCACCCGTTTTGCGTTTCACCGCCAATTTTGCAATCTCGGTCAAACCATCCGCCGTCACCGTCAATTTCACACCATCTAAATCCAGCATGGCGGCGTATTGTTTCACAATCGCATTTTTCGGTTCGGTCAAAATTTTCACCAATGCGTCTTCATCCAAATCTTGCAGTGTGGCGATTATCGGCAAACGCCCAATCAATTCAGGTATAATTCCGAACTTTACCAAATCTTGGGGTTCGACATCCGCCAAATGATTTTTTTCATCACGTTCCTGTTTTGATGCAACATCGGCACCAAATCCAATTCCGGCACGCATACTTTTACGATTACCAATAATTTTATTCAGTCCGTCAAATGCCCCACCACATATAAACAAAATTTTTGATGTATCCAATTGAATTGTTGCCTCGCCCGGGTGTTTGCGTCCACCCCCGCCCGCCGGCACATTTGCGACGGTGCCTTCGACCAATTTCAATAATGCCTGTTGCACACCCTCGCCTGAAACATCGCGCGTAAGTGATGGATTTTCTGATTTACGTGAAATTTTATCGATTTCGTCGATGTATATAATTCCGCGACTGGCACGTTCGACATCAAAATTCGCATTTTGCAACAACCGCGATAAAACACTTTCCACATCATCACCAACATATCCGGCCTCGGTCAATGTGGTTGCGTCCGCAATCGCAAACGGCACATCCAAAATTCGCGCCAATGTTTGTGCAAACAATGTTTTACCCGTTCCCGTCGGTCCAATCAATAACACATTAGATTTTTGGATTTCGACATCTGTATTTTTTGTTGCCATATGACGTTTGTAATGATTATACACCGCCACCGACAACGCGCGTTTTGCGTCAACCTGGCCAATAATATATTCGTCCAAGAAATCATAAATTTGATGTGGGGTCGGTAATTTTGTTGCATCATTTTTAATTGCATTGCGTTGCAAATCATCCGCCATAATATCATTACACAGTGCGATACATTCATCGCAAATGCAAACATTACGACCACTGACCAACTTTTTAACCTCGTACACAGCCTTGCCACAAAACGAACAAAACTGATTATTTTTATCCGGTGAAGACACTTTTTTATCGTCGCTCATATCTCTTTAATCCCCATTAAAAATTATTTACGAACCAAAATCCCATCAATTAAACCGAAATCTTTGGCGACATCCGCCGTCATCCAATTATTGCGTTCCATTGCATCGAACAATTCTTTTTCTTTGCGTCCGGTAAATTCAGCCATTTGTTTAATCAACGCCTTTTTCACGCGCACAGATTCTTTTAATTCAATTTCCATATCAGTCACCTGACCCCGCGTTCCAGACAATGGTTGATGAATCATAATCGATGTGTTTGGCAAAACGAAACGTTTTCCTTTCTCGCCCGCCGCCAATAACACAGATGCCATCGACGCAACCAAGCCCATACCAATTGTAGAAACCGGCGATTTAATATACTGCATCGTATCCATAATCGCCCAACCGGCGGTCACATCACCACCGGGTGAATTTATATACATTGAAATATCTGCATTTGGATTTTCAGATTCCAACAATAACAACTGGGCAACAATGACATTTGCCATATTTGTTTCAATTTCGCCAGTCACCATAATAATTCTGTCGCGCAGCAATCGTGAATAAATGTCAAAAGACCGTTCGCCACGTGGCGATTCTTCTATAACCATAGGTATCAAAGCCATATCACACCCTTTTAATAAAATTCGTTATTTTTACATAATTATAGCACAAAAAAAAGCAGTTCGCAAATTTTCCGCCACTTTATTAAATATAATCTATAAAGTTAAAATTTCAATAGCTGGCAAAGTGCCATTTTCGATAAATTCTAAAAATGCCCCACCACCGGTCGAAACAAATGTTATATCATCGCGCACGCCCGCCGCATCCACGGCCGCAACCGTTTCGCCACCACCAACAACACTGACCAATCGCCCAGATTTAGTCTGTACCGCAATCGCACGCGCAACGCGAAAACTGGATTCGCCCCAAACCGCGCCCCACTCTGCCATGCCAAATGTCCCATTCCATATAACCGTCGCAGATTTTTCAATTTCCGCAATATTACGGGTGGCGGTCATTGGTCCATCATCAATAATCACGTCCCCTTCCGCAATTTCATCCAATGTTTTATTTATCCGCACCGCAGATTTTTCAAATTTTTCCCCAACACCTTTATCAATGGGCATTAAAAATTTGCACCCATGCGCATCTGCAATTTTCATAATTTCACGTGCCACATCCGCCATATCCGGCTCATACAGTGAATTTCCAACCCGCGCCCCGCACGCATAATTAAATGTGGTTCCAATCGCGCCACCAACAATTACCGTATCCGCCAATTTGCATAATGTTTTCAACACACCAATTTTTCCCGATACCTTGGCACCGCCAACAATCGCCGTCAATGGCCGCCTTGGGTTTTCCAGCAATCGCGAAATATTTTCCACCTCTGATTTCAGTAATTCACCGGCGAACGCGGGCAAAATTTTCGTAACACCAACGGTTGATGCCGCCGCCCGATGCGATACCGCAAACGCATCATTTACAAACAAATCAAACCCACGCGCCAGCGCACCCGCAAAACCGACGTCGTTTTCTTCTTCGCCCGCATAGAACCGAACATTTTCCAACAGCACAACATCAGAGTCCCGCATACCCGCCAAAATTTTTTTATCCAAACAATCATCAACAAATGGGATTTTCATGTAATCCGCAACCGGGCGCAACGATAATTCCGGGTTTGCCACACCCCCCGGCCGCCCCAGGTGCGCACACAACGCAACCCGCGCCCCAGCATCGCGCAATTTATTTATGGTCGGCATCGATTGTTCAATACGGAAAGTGTCCAAAATTTTTCCATTTTCGATTTGGACATTAAAATCCACCCGCAACAAAACATACTTGCCGCGGACAGAATTATAATCAACACTACGCAGTTGCATTTTTATTTTCCTTCCAAAATTCGCTTTACCGGACCAAATGTCCGCCGATAATGCTCATTTATACCATATTTTTTGATTGCTTGCAAGTGTTCCGGTGTTGGGTATCCGGCGTTCTTTTCCCAATGATACCCCGGATATTTTTGCGCCAATTTATGCATCAAACGGTCCCGCGATACTTTCGCCACAATGGACGCCGCCGCAATGGATAACGATTTCGCGTCCCCTTTGACAACCGCGCACCCATTCAAATTTTTCGGCACACGATTCCCGTCAATCAGGCAAAAATCCGGCACGCACCTCAGATTTGCAACCGCCCGTTCCATCGCACGCATCGACGCCCACAATATATTTAATTCATCTATTTCCGCGGGACTGCATTCACCCACCGCCCAAATCGTATTATGCGTTATCCAATCATATGCCGCATCGCGCTGGGTCGCACTCATTTGCTTTGAATCGCGTATAACCACCGGAATTTCTATATCGCGCCGTGGAAAAATTACCGCAGATGCTACCACCGGCCCACACAATGGGCCGCGGCCTGCCTCGTCCACACCGGCGACAATACCGTCATGCATCAATTCAAAATTAAAATCTGGATTTGTATTCATGATTATTATCATAGCAAAATTTTCCAAAAAAAACATAATATTTTTAATTGACAAACGATTATACCGTGTAATAATACATGCCAGACAAAAAAACAGAAAAACCAAAGGATTATAAAATGCCAAATACCGCAGCAGTCAACGAGGCAACGGCCCCCCAAAAAACACAACAAACACCAAAAGACCCAAATTTTTATGCAAAAATGTTCGCAAAAATGGCAGAAACGATTTGTAGAACCACACGAAGCAATCTGGGGATGTAATTTTTATGCAAAAAATCCAGGTAAATTTACAACTCGACATTTCTGAACCAGATACAGAAAAAATTACGGATTTGGTCGTATTATCAACTGCATTGGTTATAGAACAACAAACAATTAAACGTGCCGAAACATTTGGTGAAATTTTTAATCACGGTTTGGCAATAACAAATTCCCTTGCTTTGATGCATGTTTTGCACAACACAACAAATAACAAGATTTTTTTCGTTGTGCTCTATATGCCATTGATATTATTATTTGCAAAAATGGGTTTTACGCATACTAAACAAAAACAAATTGCCAAAAATGAATTAAACCGCACATCGGCACAAAACAACGCGTTAATTACCGTTTTGAAATCATCCAACAAACAAACCATCCATCAAATCGCCGAAACATATACCCAAGAAATCGGTGATACGCCAATCAATACCATAACAAAACACCAGGCAAACAATATAATTGGCCACATATTAATGCGGTATCAACGATAAAAACTAAATCGACATACGATTTTCAATTTGATGTTGCACATATTCATCTTCACTGTTATACAGTGGCCATTGCCCATTTGCCAATTCCTGCATAGATGTCAACGGTTGATTCAAACGCGCACGATACAACCATAAATTCGACAGAACGCGTTTTATATATCCACGTGTTTCATACGCCGGAAAACTTTCAATATATAACAACGGGTCATATGTATTAAAATTCTTTTCAAATTTTTGGACATTACCAATCCCGGCATTATACGCCGCCAACATTTTTATAATACTGTTATCTATTACCGGCTGTTGCAATAAATCAACGATATATTGCTGTCCCAAAAACATATTGTGTTCAGGTTTCGACATATCCATATCCGAAAACTTTATTTTATTTTTATGCGCAACCAAACGCGCCGTTCCCGGCATCAGTTGCATAACACCATTTGCCCCCACCACAGATTTAGCCGTCGTTTTGAAACCACTTTCTTGTTTTGTAATTGCGAACAACAACGCGCGGTCAATTGACCAACCACCCATTGGTTCCCAATCTGGCAACGGATATTGCGCGGAATAAATAATATCATCATCTATTTCCAAAATTCCCCTTTCGCGAACGACACTGGCAATATGCAACGCCAACCGTGGCAACGCATACGCCGTTGCAACCGAATTTATCGCATGCAATGTTTTATCCGACGCATCCGCCGTTATCAAAGATTTCAAATACATTTCTGCACGAACATTTTGTCCAACCTGTAATAATGCCAGCGCAATCCGCCCCAATTTCAATTCACGCAATGTCGCAATATCTTCATCGGTACAATCTTGCTCGAAAAATTCATACTCAGGCGTCCGTCCCAACATCGTCGCAGACAATGCCCCATAAAACGCCATTGGATGTGCCGCACCAATTTCCCAGTATTTCTTGGCCGCCGACATATCATCATTTGCGTCCGCCGCGCGTCCCGCCCAAAATGCCGCCTCGACCTTGCGCGCGTCATTTATTTGTTCCAAATCCAAAATACGACCAAAATATTTTTCAGATTCCGCATATTTTGCCTCTTTATAATAAATCAGTCCCATTGTCCACAAACCATATTCACTGTTTGCGTCCGCCGCAACGAATCCCCATTTGCGTGCCAATTCCAATTCACCATTTGTATAATAAACATATGCCAAACGCCCCGCCAACCGACCATAATCAACCGACGACAACGCTTTTTTGAATTTTTTATCTTCTAAAATATTTCTGGCACGACGGGTTGCACCACTGCGAATCGCGCGTCTGAATGTGGTAATTTTTTTCTCGGTCTGTTTAGAATATTTTTTTGTCGTCCATGTTTCACTCTGTGCCGATTCGCCATGCATTTTCCCCGTCAGTATCGCATACACAATCGGATTTTTCACCTTGACCTTTTTTACCTTGGCGAATTTAGAAACACGCTCCGCACCCGGCATATCGTAATATTTATTCATCCAATTTGATAATTCTTTGCCACTGGTGCGATATGATTTAGAAAAAAATCGTTGATATAAAACCTCGTTCATCAAAATTTTATCGGAAATTTTTGCCTCTAACTTTTTGGCGGCATCGATTTTTTCTTTATCTTGCAGCATAAAAATTTGTTGATACACATCCGCATCCGCGTCCGACAAAATATCAATAGTCGGTCGTGCGAACGCATTGCCCGCAAAAAACAAACCGATTAAGATTACAAATATTTTTCTCATATTAAAACAATGTTGTTTTTGGTAATTTACACACGATGGCATTATCGTCATCCGCGGGTATTTGGTCAATGATTTTTTTGAAATCCGATATTTTGGAAAATTTACGATACACCGACACAAAACGCACAAATGCAATCGGATCCAAATTCAGCAACGAATCCGACACCATTTGTCCCACTGCCGCAGACGAAACTGTTTCATCCGCATTTTCTGTTTCCAAACGCCGATGAATGGATGTCACCAATTTTTCGATTTGTTCATCCCCCACATCACGATTACGACACGCCAATTTAATACTGCGCGCCAATTTTTCCCGGTCAAACGGTTCCAATTTACCACTGTTTTTACGCACCATCAAATCACGCATTTGCACGCGTTCGACGGTTGTGAACCGCGCGCCGCACTGATTACAAACCCGCCGGCGCCGAATAATTGCGTCTTCGATATCGGGGCGTGAATCCAACACGCGGCTATCAGTAGAATTACAGTATGGACATCTCATATCCATATAAATTTAGCAATGAAAACGACAAGTGTAAAGCATATTTTTTTACATAAAAATGCAAAAAAATTGTTTTTTCAAAAAAATCAAGCCTTTTTATTCATTTTTTTTGCCAAACACGAAAAAAAATCACCAAAAAATATGATAAAATATTACGCATAGGGATTGGGGAGAGATGGAAAAATATCTGAATCAAATATTATCTGGCGATTGCATTGAAATAATGCGCAAAATGCCCGACGCGTCTGTGGACGCAATTTTCGCAGATTCCCCATACAATTTACAACTGGGCGAAAAAACATTATATCGCCCCGAAGACCAAACCGCCGCCCGCGCAGTGCGCGACGCATGGGATTCTTTTGCCAGTCCCGCCGCATACAACCAATTTTGTCGTGATTGGCTGCGCGAATGTAAACGCATATTAAAACCCGACGGCGCAATGTGGGCAATCGGTTCATATCACAATATTTTCCAAATCGGCGCAATTATGCAAGACCTGGGGTTTTGGATTTTGAATGACATTGTTTGGGTAAAAACAAATCCTATGCCAAACTTTCGTGGAACGCGTTTTACGAACGCCCATGAAACATTGATTTGGGCGACACCAACAAAAACTGGCAAATACACATTTAATTATGAAACAATGAAGAAATTAAATGGCGGCAAACAAATGCGTTCAGATTGGAATTTGGACATATGCCTGGGGCACGAACGGATTAAGGGTGCCGATGGCAAAAGCCTGCATAACACACAAAAACCATTGACATTATTGCATCGCGTTATATTGTCATCGACAAAACCCGGCGACATAATATTGGACCCATTTATGGGTTCTGGGACAACCGCCGCCGCCGCCAAAGAACTGGGGCGCCAATTCATCGGAATTGACCGCGACGAAACATATGTTGCCGCGGCACGCAAACGCGTCGCAAACACAACCCCCATAGATTTAACAAATATCGAGGTCACCAAACCCAAACGGGACGAGGTTCGTGTCGCATTCCGCGAACTTATCGATGCGGGATTATTATATGTCGGCCAAACATTGGTCAGTCCCCGCGGCGAACGTGTTATGATTACACACGACGCACAATTGGCTCACACAATTTATGGCAAGGCATCTATCCATGTTATGGCGGCGCGCATCCAACACAGTGTCAGTTTCAACGGTTGGGATTATTGGTCGGCACAAAAACGCGACGGCACATTGGTTCCAATCGACGATTTACGTAAATATATCCGCGACATAAAATCAGGCATCAAAAAAGCCGCATAACCCATACGATTTTTCAACATCAAAAATCAAAAAACTCTGCCTGCTCCGCCTGTGTGACCTGCCACCCATAGCATCGCAGATGCGAAGGGTGGGCGGCCGCAGCTGGGAGCCTCGATACACAATAATAAAAATCAAACAAAAGAAAGGGCAGCTGGATTCCCTCACGCGGCACACATCGTGTGCCGGTTGCGGGGAAACCGTGACGATTGTGGTGCGTTAACACTTCCACAATCTACTTGTTTTCGAACCGGCCGCTTGCGCGACGTGGCACCGCCCCATCGCCACAGAACCAAAAATTAAACCCGTCTTGTGACGGGTTGAATTTTTGGTTGGGGCAGCTGGATTCGAACCAACACTAGCGGAGTCAGAGTCCGATGTTCTACCATTAAACTATGCCCCAAGACGTGCGATTATTATAATTTATTCTGTGGCATTTGCAAATATTTTTTTTATATGCATTTACACATAAAAATACTTTGTTTTTATCTGCATTTAATGATATTATATCTATATACAAACAAAGGACAAAAACATGGGAATTATTTCTACACTTTTGGGTTCGGCTGTATTAATGTATGTAATCGCATTTATTTGCGCTGTTGTATGCATACGCTGTTTAATTTATGGTGTCATGGGCGGCACATCGGCATTATTGCGAATTTTATTCACATTGCTGTTTGCGGCACTGGCATATTATTGCTGGCGCAATGCGGGGCTGGCACATGGGGCAAATGCGATTGACAGTTTTGTTTTCGACACATGGGGCGAATTAAAACAGTTCATCGTATTCATCAAATCTAAATTTATATAAAGAAAACCATAAAAAAACACCGCCAAATTGGCGGTGTTTTTTTGCATTCATACCTATCAAAAAACACTGCAACAATTTGGCATAATTATGTCCAAAGGGGGGCTTACATGAAAAAAATTATTTATATCTTATGCACAATAACATTGGCAACACCGGCATTTGCATGCACCGGAATCACCCTGCACGCGCGCGATGGCGGGGTTGTTTCCGCCCGCACAATTGATTGGGCAAAAACCGACACCGACAACATTTACACCATCGTTCCACGCGGTCATGTGTCGCGGTCTTTTTTACCCGACGGCACCCAGAACGGTTTAGAATTTACCGCAAAATATGGATTTGTGGGACTGGGCCCTGAACGTCCCGAATTTGTTGTTGACGGCACGAACGAGGCGGGCCTGAACGCGGGATTATTTTATTTCCCAGATTATGGCGAATACAAAAAATATGACGAGGCCGCACGCGATATTTCCATCGCCGATTTGCAAGTCGTATCATGGATACTATCTAATTTTGCAACAATTGACGAAGTCCGCGAAAACATAAACAATATTCGCGTGATAAATATTTATCCTGATTCTTCGACTGTTCATTGGCGCATCACTGAACCCGGCGGTCGCGTTGTTGTTATGGAAATTATCAACGGTGAACCGGTATTTCACGAAGACGAAATCGGCGCAATTGCAAACGCGCCTGGCTTTGATTGGCAATTGACGAACCTGAACAATTATGTAAATTTACGCGCCGGCACCGCCGAACCATTAAAATTGGGGCCAGACACCCTGACATCTTTCAGTGGCGGAACGGGGCTGCTGGGGCTGCCGGGTGATTTTTCATCCCCGTCGCGTTTTGTTCGTGCCGCATTTTTTGGCAATATGGTGGATAAACAACAAAACACAGAATCCACCGTTCCAATTGCATTTCACATATTGAATAACCTGGATGTTCCATTTGGCACAACATACAACAACGGGCGCGCACCAACAAATATGCCCTCCTCCACCCAATGGACAATTGCCAGCGACCTGGACAACAAAGTTTTATATTATCACACAATGTTCAACCGCACGATTCGCAAAATTGATATGAACGAAATCAATTTCGAAACCGTTCCATTTCAATTCAGTCCACTGGACGATGTAAAACGCGAAACGATGATATCTGTTCAAATAAATAAAGAATAAAATTTGCCTTTTATAAAATCGGTGATTATAATCAAATCATCGATTTTTATCAAAAGGAGTAAATCATGAAAATTAAACCATTTGCCGGTGTTCGTCCACCACGTGAATTAGCATCCGATGTTGCATCGCGTCCGTATGACGTTCTGAACTCTGCCGAAGCCAAGGCCGAGGCCGGGGAAAAATCATTACTGCACATCATCAAACCAGAAATCGATTTTGACCCAATCGCCGGCGAACACGAACAACGCACCTATGACAAGGCCGTTGAAAATTTCAAAAAATGGCAATCAAATGGCTGGTTGGTCCAAGACGACAAAGAAATGTATTACATCTATGCCCAAACAATGGATGGCCGCACACAATATGGCCTGGTTGCGGCGGCAAATGTTGATGACTATATGTCTGGCAAAATTAAAAAGCACGAATTGACCCGCAAAGAAAAAGAAGATGACCGTATGATTCATGTTCGTATCCAAGACGCAAATTTGGAACCGGTGTTCTTTGCGTATCCTGATGTTGATGAAATGAATAAATTGGTTGCCGATTGGGTAAAAAATCATGAACCTGAATATGACTTTGTTGCGCCCGATGGTTTCGGTCATACATTTTGGAAAATTGATGACGATGCGACAAACGCGCGCATAACCGAAATATTCAAAAATATTCCGGCGATGTATGTTGCCGACGGTCACCATCGCACCGCCGCGGCGGCACGTGTTGGCGCAGAAAAACGCGAACAAAATCCAAATCACACCGGCACAGAAGAATACAATTATTTCTTGGCGGTGATTTTCCCGGCATCACAATTACACGTGATTGATTACAACCGTGTTGTCAAAGATTTGAACGGACTTAGCCCCGAACAATTTATTGCCGAATTGGAAAAATCTTTCGTTGTCCAAGACATGGGGACATCAATTTACAAACCAAACGCATTACACAATTTTGGTATGTATTTGAACGGACATTGGTATTCATTGACCGCGCGCCCGGGCACATACAACGACAACGACCCAATTGGAGTATTGGACGTGACGGTTTTGTCGAATTTGGTATTCGATAAAATTCTGAATTTGGGCGATTTGCGCACATCAAACAGAATCGATTTTGTTGGCGGAATTCGGGGGCTGGGCGAATTGCAAAAACGTGTTGATTCCGGCGAAATGGTTGCGGCATTTGCACTGTATCCGGTGACGATGAAACAAATTATCGACATCGCCGACACAGGCAACATTATGCCACCAAAAACAACTTGGTTTGAACCAAAATTACGCAGTGGTTTGGTCATTCACAAATTGTCAAAATAAACAAAAATATCGAACAAAAAAATCCGTCAATCGACGGATTTTTTTATTATAAATTATTCTGATTCCGATTTATTAAAATCCACATAGTTGCCTAAAATATTTCCCATTGTGCCACCCGCCGCACCAATACCAACCGCACCCAATCCGGTATCTATACGATTTTGTGTATTGGTTGCATCATCGGCAATACGCGATATATCGTTTGGATTTCCAACCGACGCACGATAAAGCGATGCATATGTTCCATTTTGCACACCCGACCCAACATCATCATATAAACCGGTATATTCGCGTTTGAATACAACCGCCGATTCAATTCCCGGCGCATATCCCAATGCATCTTTGCGTTCATGCAAATCATCCGCCAACGCAACATATTCGCTGTATAAACCCGTCAAAGCATTTTCGCCACCAACATTTACCGATTTTTCATTAAAACGATACCGCCGCCCACCAACACGACATTGCATTTTTTGTGTATATGCCGCCATATCCGCCGCCGCCGCGGCGTCCGCCGATTGTGCCGCCAAACCAGACGCCAATTGCATCCCACCAATTCCCGTCGCCCCAATCGTCGCACCCGACATCAGACGGTTTTTCAACGACATTTCGTTTTCCCGCGCAGACGCATATTCTTCTTCGGCGGCACGAATACCATCATCAACACACGCGCCGTTTTCCAAACGATACCCGCGCGCACAGTGCACCGGACGACACACACCATTTACAAATTCGAACCTGTCCGCATTTGGAAATTGTGCTTTTTCTGATTCATTACATTCGGTCCTGGGTTTTTCCGCGCTTTTCCATTTTGCAACCAAAGTTTTTTTACCACCATTGTTTTCATCAAACATAAAAGTCCTTTGCGGATTAACACACGCCGCGTCAACACACCAACCATCAAAAACATAACCCGATCGCTGGGGTTCGCAATCAACCGTAAATTGTTGCCCCACGATATAATTTTTGGGTGCATTATCACAACCGGTTCCACCGCCCAAGTTATAATTTATTGCATAGACCTCTTCTTCGGGTGCCTCTTGCTCTGAACTCGCCTGATTTGTTATTACACTGGTATCACCCGCCTTGCACGTTGGATTAAACGAATTTTCATTTGCATCGGGAACAAAGCCTGGCTCACACCATGTCCTGTAATTACACTGGGATTGGCCATCACTGCCGACCAATTCGCATTTTGCTTTTGCCCCAGGCGCACATTCCGCACATGCAACACACTCACCATTTTGCAATATATAACCATTCTGACAAGATTTCGGACGACACACACCACCTACAAATTCGAATTCTTTTACATTTGAAAATTTTGCTTTTTCTTCATCGCTACACTCTCTTCTCTCTTTTGCTACCGCCGTCCATTTTGCATAAAATGTTTTATCACCCATATCCGTGTCGCCAATCACACGATTCTTTTGTGGGTCATTCAAATCATTTGTCGTACACCATCCATCAAAAACAAATTCTGATTTGGTTGGTTGACATTCAATCTTTGTCTGTGCCCCATATGTATGGGTCAAACTGTCGCACCCATTCCCACCATTTAAATTTAATGTTATTTGATACATATTTGGTGAACACGACGGATTGTATTTACCGGCATTCTGTTCGTTTCCATATCCGGTCTCGCACGATGTTTTATATCGACAATTTTTCAACCCATCACTGCCGGTCATTTCACAATTTGCATGCGTCGGCGAACATGATTGACATGGAACACATACCGCATCATCCGTATTATCATGTTCCAACACATACCCAGAAACACACTTTGTCGGCATACAAATCACATCTGTATTCTTATCTAAATCTTGGGTATGCGCTCTATTCAATTCGTGATTTATGCCTGATTGCGCATTTAACCGACCCAATTCTGACTCTGTACATTTATTGTCAGATTTCACACAATCATCTGTTGTAATCGTAATCCCATTCAAAGTATGCTTTTTCAATTCATATCCAGATTTACAAAAACTTTCATGCCGACAAATTCCTTTGGAACGCGTTGGTCTGCCCATTGAATCCTTGTAATAAGACAAATAATATCCGTTTTCGTTTCTGCACGATTTTCTGACACAGGTTAAAACATTCTTGCCATTATTTTTTTGTATCTGACATGTTCCTGTTTTTGTGTTATCACTGCATGAATCGCCATTTTTTTTACCAACACACAATTTATCATTCATACCACCACCAGATTGCGCCCCCGAATACCCGGTTTCTATTCCGCTGGCATTCACTGTTCTGGTTGGCCCGCTGTTTGTATTTGCGGCATACACGCCACCAACGCAAAATGCGCAAAACACAAACGCGACAAAAACGCGACAAATGCGAAACATTTCCCCCTGCAATTCTATCAGAATTATTATATCACAAAACACACAATTTCCAAACGACGAATTTATTGTTTATTTGGCCTATTTATTATCAAATTTCCACCAACACCGCTCGCCGCGCCGACGCCAGCCACCACCGCACCGGTCTTGATACGCGTTTCTGATTTTGCCGCATCATCGGCAATACGCGATATATCGTTTTCATTTCCAATCGACGCGCGATAAAGTGATGCATATGTTCCATTTTGCACACCCGACCCAACATCATCATATAAACCGGTATATTCGCGTTTGAATACAACCGCCGATTCAATACCGGGCGCATATCCCAACGCGTCTTTGCGTTCATGCAAATCATCCGCCAACGCAACATATTCGCTGTATAAACCCGTCAAAGCATTTTCACCACCAACATTTACCGATTTTTCATTAAAACGATACCGCCGCCCACCAACCCTGCATTGCATTTTTTGCGTGTACGCCGCCATATCCGCCGCCGCATCCACGTCCGCCGATTGTTCGGCAATCCCAGACGCCAATTGCATTCCACCAATTCCCGTCGCCCCAATCGCCGCACCCGACATCAGACGGTTTTTCAACGACATTTCGTTTTCCCGCGCAGACGCATATTCTTCTTCGGCCCCCTTTACTTGTTCTTGTAATTTTTTATCGACGCAAACACCGCGACGCAGTATAAATTCATCACTTTCACATTCCGATGGCACACATTTTCCATCACGCACAACTAATGTTTTTGCGTGTAATGCAGATTTATTGACATCATCACACATCCAAACGCACTTGGTCGGATTTTTCGCATTATCAAATTTATATTCATCAATGCACTTTGTCGGAACACAGATTTCACCCCGCACCGCAACCGTTTCCGCATTCAACAAACCCGGTGCATTCGCATCACAAATTTCAACACACACGCCACTATCCAAATTATACCCATTGACACAATCCGTCGGAACACATTGATTTTCAATCCAATTTCCACTCGTCGCGTGTAAATTATTTAATTCCGTTGCGGAACATTCACGCGCAAATTTTGCGTGATATGTTTTTGCACCACTTGTCCCCGCCGCAATTTCAATTTTAGATTGTGGCGAATCACAATTCGCATCATTTTCACACCAACCCAAAAAACGGAATCCATCGGCAACATCCGTTGGAACATGCTCTATCGTTATGCCCCTATCATACGCATATTCATAAGTTTTTGATTGTGTTCCACCCGCACCATTATTCCATGACAAAGTAATTTGATATGTTTTGGCATTTGTGCAATATGCATTATACGCCCCACTATTCACAATTGTTTCATATCCGGTTTTGCATGCCGTTTCATAATGACATTGCTCATTCACCATACTTAAAACACATGTTGCATTTGTATTATCTTTGCACGGCAAACAACACAATTTGCCTCCCGTCAGTTCATATTCACCAACACACCCCGTCGGGACACATTGATTATTTTCTGGGCGACCATTTAACGCATGCAATCCCGCCAAAACATCCGCGCTGCAAATTTCAACACACACCGCATCATCCGTTCCACCCTTTTCCAAACGATATCCGTCTTTGCACTCCGTCGGGACACATGGCAACCCTGGTTTTTGCGCTGTTTTCTTTCTTCCTTTCTTTGCATGCAACCGTTTCAAAAAATCATCATTACAAGCATTCTCAACAACCAGCGCTTCAACCACATTCTTTTTGATAACCGGTTCTGGTTCCAAATTTATTGTTAAATTTTCACCACAATTTACAATCTGACTTTTATACGTTGAAAACCCTACTTGTAATTTGCAATTACTTGGGACATTACTATCCTTAAAATCAAATTTTCCGTCAATATCCGTAGGATGCACCCTGCCAGACGTTCCGGATAACTTATCACCGTTTTCATCAACAAAAAATACCGTTGCCCCAGGCAACCCTACCCCATCTTCATCCAACACAACACCACTGACCCGTATTGTTCCGGTCCCCGTCCGCGCACTGGACGCACCACGCGCCACAACATTTCTGGTATTCTCAACACTTTCTGATTTTTTTGTTTCAACCTTCTTATCGTCCGATTTTAATTGTTCGGTTGAATTTGACTTTTGTTCCGTATTCGTATTTTCCGATTCCGTGGGCGCAACCGTCGCCACACTTGCGGATTTCTGTGCTGTGGGCGCACTTTCTGTCTTTGCCGGTTTTTTCGCCGATTCAGGATGCAATTCCGCATATGTTTTTACGCCTTTTTCAATCAACAATTTTTCTATATTTTTACACGGTTTATCATATCCATCGCTTTGTCCTTGTTCATTCTTACTTGTACACACCGAATCATTATTTATATGCTCGCGAACAAAGTCCAACAATGTGCCTTTTTTTGTTCCAAACCCCTGCACAACGGGATAATTTATCTCCGCATTTATATTCGCACCACGATTTACAAACTCTTCAACAATTTTATCACGTCTATTATTACCACAACATTCCGCAACAGCCAATTCTATTCCAGACATATTTTTATATGTCGGATTTGATATTTTTGCATTGAGCATCTCTGGGTTCTTGTTTAATAAATCCCGAACCCCAGACACATCATCACGCATAATCGCTTTTTCCAAACTAACCGATGCGCCCAACACCGGCGCATGAAACGCGCACACGGCAATCATTATAAAAAAAGCACGATAAAAACGACCCATGAAAATTATCTCTCCATGGGTGTTATTATATCACAAAAAAATATTTTTCTTTACAACTATTTTACATTTTCGTGCAAATCTGCAATAACACGATTTTTCAATCCGCGCGGCAACAATGGAAACACACACGGCACTTTTTTACCAACGGCTTTTTTGTCCGCACTGCGTTTCGATTTTACATTTTTCAACAAATCATTTTCACTATTCCACAACGATGCACGCACAATCAGTGTTTTAAAACCAAAATCCGTTTTATAATAACGCGTAAAATGCAGATTCGATTTCACACCGTTCGATTTCAGGATATATTTCACAACCGGTAATTCAGACAATTTTCTTAGACGAAAATAAACATATTTTTTTCCATCTGACGCCCTTAATGTTTCAACATCACGACACAATGCCCACAATAATTCAGAACTCTGATTTGTATCCAAACTGTAATTCATACCAATACCCCTTTCCTCAGAAAAAATCGCCAGGATTTTTTTCCTGGCGATAAAAATTGAAAAACCAAACACAACCGATATTAAAAACCAAATACCATGCGTTGCTTTGATTGACGTTTCTTTTCGTTACGCACCGCCTCTTCTGCCTTGCGTTTGCGTTTTGTTGTCGGTTTTTCGTAACGTTGACGTTCTTTCATTTCGCGATACAGACCCTCTTTCTGTGATTTGCGTTTTGCAACACGCAGTGCCTGTTCAACATTATTATCACGAACCAAAACTTTGACCATTATATATTCACCCCCTTTTGGCGAATTTTGTATTATTCTTAACTTTTTAATTCTATGCCCGTCTCAATCGCTGTCGCGATTCTGCCGCGGCACTGAATTTTGGCAAACCACTATTGGTGGCCTGCCACCCATAGCGTCGCAGACGCGAAAGGTGGTGGAGCTGATCAGACTCGAACTGACGACCCTCTGCTTGCAAAGCAGATGCTCTACCAACTGAGCTACAACCCCAAAACTTTTACGGAATCGCGCCATTTTGACAGACCCGTCACTCTCACAAAGCAACTTACCTCTACCAACCCGGCTACAACCCCAAAACTTTCCATGGGCTCTACCAACTTTATCGCGGCGGTGCCATGCACCGACGGATGAGATACAACCCCAAAACTCTATCTTCCTATTCCAGAAAGCTCACATATTTTATACATTTATTTCAAATAAGTCAAATAAAAAATCATTTTACATATTGACAAAAAAAATTTCTAATATAAACTAAAACCGATAATAATGGAGTGTGATTAGCATGGAACAAAAACCGATAACTTTGACTTGTGATTATTTATACAAGAAAGACGCAACCACAACATTTTATAATTGTGGCAATGGCAACGACACCATCGCATTGTTTTCTGGGTTTGGTCAAACCGTTGTCCAACACAATGTCCTGAAAGCCGTTTTTGATTGGGCAATGGCGGAACAATATCAAATTGTCGTCGTTGAAACATTTATAAATGACATTAAAACATGCGCACAAAAAACAAAATACGAATACAACGATTTCCAAAAATTGATTGATATAATATTGGGGATTATTCCAACAATAACGCATAATTACCCACATATCATCGCACACAGCACACCAACAATTCCAATCGCAAAAAATTTCAGCAACAGTATCCAAACAAAACAGGCCGTATTGGCAAAATCCGCAACATTTTTTGCACCATTTCCAACAAATTCCAATATATTGGACAGCCTGCAACGCGGAACCCGGGACGAAGATATAAAAAACCAAATAACCAATATAAAAACATTTGCAGAAAAATTGTTCGCAGAGGAAATACAACCGACACAGATGGGGAAATATAAATTTCCATTTGGACTGGTTGCCGGAAAAAAAGACACCACCGCACCAGCAGAACATACATCAAAGTTAGTCACAGATGCTGCGAATTCAAATATTGTATGGACGGCCGTAAACGAAAATCACAATTTTTCTAAAATTCCACAGCCAGAAATTATAAAAATTGTAAAAGCACAAATCGAACGTACAAAAGGTGAATAAAATGCCACTAAACATAAATACTTTAACCAAATACATGCAAACCGAACCAGAATCCGATTTTTCAATTGAATATCCCGAATGGAATACCCGATATGAAAAAATAAATGCCACATTAAAACATTTTGGTATAACCCCATCGTATGGCGATAACAATCCATATCTGGCAAAAAATCCACGTGAATTACGAAAAATCATAAATACATATTTCACAAAATATTACAAAACATCTCGTATCGTATACGGCACATTCAAACAAGAATGTTTAATTCCGCATATTACGCCCGATCAAAATATATATGATGCAAAACTGCACCGCGAACACACAACAATCGATTGGTGCCCGGAACTTGCATTATGTTCTTTTTTTTACAAAATCGAAAAACGATTCCGAATTATAATCCCAGAAGAAAAAGCATCCGAATTGGATACTTTGCACAAATGGTGCAATTATATTGCAACGACCAAAGAAATCACAATACCACAAAACACAAAATAAAAAAAATCGGGGTTAAACCCCGATTTTTATTTTACCGTTAATTCATCACCATGCACATCAACATACACCGTTGCGCCATCGGTAATCACGCCTGATAAAATCAAATCTGCGATTTTATCTTCGACGGCACTCATTATCAACCGTTTCAACGGTCGCGCACCAAACACCGCATCATACCCGTGCGTTGCCAACCATTTGATTGCCGGCGCCGTCACATCCAATGTGATATTGCGTTCGGCTAAGCGACGCGACAAATTACGCAACTGGATTTTAACAATGCCATCCATCACATCAGGTGCCAATTCATTAAAGAATAAAATATCATCTATTCTGTTTATGAATTCCGGCCGGAAATGTTTTTTCACCGCATCCATCGATGGCAAATTACTGGTCATGATAATAATTGTGTTTGTGAAATTAACAACATGACCCTGACCATCGGTTAAACGACCATCATCCAGAATTTGTAAAAATACATTAAACACATCTGGATGCGCCTTTTCAATTTCATCAAACAACAACACCTGATACGGACGACGACGCACAGATTCCGTCAACACACCACCCGCATCATACCCGACATATCCCGGGGGCGCACCAATTAAACGCGCAACCGAATGTGGTTCCATATATTCACTCATATCGATTCGGGTCATGGCCGTATCATCATTAAACAGATATTCCGCCAATGCTTTGGCAACCTCGGTCTTACCAACACCGGTTGGCCCCAAAAACATAAAACTGGCAATCGGACGACGCGGGTCAGACAATCCCGCGCGCGAACGCCGAATCGCACGCGCAATAACATTTAATGCGGCATCTTGCCCCACAACGCGTTTGCGCAATTCGTCCTCGATATTTAATAATTTCGATTGTTCTTCGGTGCTCAGTTTATCCGCCGGCACCCCGGTCCATTTACTGACCACCATGGCGATATGTTCCGGCAGCACCGTTTTATATTCGCGTGCATCCGCATTCATCTTTTTTATTTTTTCAGTCAATTCTGGTATTTTTCCATATTGCAACGCAGATGCCTTTTCATAATCCCCGGTGCGCACCGCCGTTGCAACCTCGGCTTTTGCCGCATCCAATGCCGCCATTGCATCTGACAGGCCGCGCATTTTTTCTTGTTCTGCATGCCATGCATCGGTCAATTTTTTCGATTCTTCTTCGGTTTTTTTAATAAGGCTTTCCAATTCAACCAATCGCCGTTTTGATTCATCATCTTTTTCTTTTTTCAATGCCTGTTGTTCGATTTTTAATTGTTGCAAGCGTCTATCAACCTCGTCCAATGCATCTGGCTTAGACGATATTTCAATACGAACACGCGCAGCGGCCTCGTCAATCAAATCGATTGCTTTATCCGGCAAAAAACGGTCTGTGATATAACGATTAGACAATTTTACCGCCGACACCAATGCCGCATCAGAAATACGCACACCATGATGACCCTCATATTTTTCCTTTAATCCACGCAATATAGAAATCGTATCATCAACCGTTGGTTCTTCGACATATACGGGTTGAAAACGACGCGCCAACGCCGGGTCTTTTTCGATATACTGACGATATTCATCCAATGTGGTCGCACCCAAACAGTGCAATTCACCACGCGCCAACATTGGTTTTAATAAATTTCCAGCGTCCATAGACCCCTCACCCTTGCCGGCACCGACCATAGTATGCAATTCATCTATGAACAAAATAATTTGACCATTTGAATCTTTGACCGCCTTTAATATCGCCTTTAACCGGGCCTCGAATTGACCGCGATACATTGCGCCCGCCATCAACGCCCCCATATCCAGCGACAATAATTTTTTATTCTGCAAATTTTCCGGAATATCACGCGACACGATACGTTCCGCCAAACCTTCGACAATGGCGGTTTTTCCAACGCCCGGATTTCCAATCAAAACCGGATTATTTTTTGTTCGGCGCGATAAAACCTGGATAGTCCGACGAATTTCTTCATCGCGTCCAATAACCGGGTCCAATTTACCGTCCGCCGCCAGTTTTGTAAAATCAGTCGTATATTTTGCAATCGCCTGATCTGGCGTTTCATTCATTTCTTCTGGATTCATAAAATCACCTCTTTTTTTACTGTTATGATATATAATGCGGAACAAAAATATTTCAATAACCCCCAGGAAAACAAACCACAAAAAAAATATAAAAAAAATAAACTTGAAACCGTGCCCCACTTGTGCGATAAATACAAAACACAAAAAATAGAAAATTATAAAAACAACAACGGAGAAAAAAATGTTCAAAATTACAGATATTCATGCCCGTCAAATTATGGATTCCCGTGGCAATCCAACGGTCGAATGTGATGTTAGATTGTCCGGTGGGGCATGCGGTCGCGCGGCGGTGCCATCGGGCGCATCAACCGGCAGTTTCGAGGCACTGGAACTGCGCGATGGTGGCACCGCATACATGGGCAAAGGTGTTTTGACGGCGGTTAAAAACGTGAACGAAATTATTCGCCCAGCACTGATTGGTATGACGGCAACATCACAAAACGAAATCGACGAAAAAATGTTGGAATTGGATGGCACACCAAACAAAGACAAATTGGGGGCAAATGCAATTTTGGCGGTATCTTTATCGGTTGCAAATGCCGCGGCAAAACAAAAACAAATCCCATTATATAAATATATTGCTGAAATTTATGGAAATCAAAATCCATGCGTTTTACCACGTCCAATGATGAATATTATAAACGGTGGTGCGCATGCCGACAACGGTCTGGACGCCCAAGAATTCATGATTATTCCAAACGGTGCACACAGTGAATTCGAAGCGATTCGCATGGGATCTGAAATTTTCCACAACTTAAAAAAAATATTAAAATCATCAAACAATTCGACAAATGTCGGCGACGAAGGCGGTTTTGCCCCAAACTTTAATTCCTGTGACGAGGCATTATCGACAATCGTTGACGCGATAAAACAGGCGGGTTATATCCCCGGCGACCAAGTATCCATCGGATTGGATGTCGCGGCATCTGAATTTTATCATGACGGCGTATATAATTTTGAGGGTAAAAAATTATCCGCCGACGAAATGATTGAATTCTTTGATAAATTATGCGCAAAATACCCAATCATTTCTATCGAAGATGCCCTGGCCGAGGAAGATTGGGCGGGCTGGAAAAAACTGACCGCGAAATTGGGCGACCGTATTCAATTGGTTGGCGATGATTTATTTGTGACCAATCCGATTCGTTTGAAAAAAGGTATCGAAAACAATGTTGCAAACGCGATTTTGATTAAATTTAATCAAATTGGAACACTGTCCGAAACATTGCGCACAATTCGCATGGCCCAAGACGCAAATTATGGTGTCGTGGTATCTCATCGCAGTGGTGAAACCGAAGACACATTTATCGCAGATTTATCGGTTGCAACAAATGCCGGACAAATCAAAACTGGTTCAATGTCACGCACCGACCGCATGGCAAAATACAACCAATTGGTTCGTATCGAAGAAGAACTGGACAAATCGGCAAAATACGGTTTATAATATGCATAAATAGAGTATAGGGGGGCGAAAACAAACGCCCCCTGATTTATAAAATGGATTGGGTAAATTTAATTTTTTTATATTTTAAATATATATTGGCCATAATCATAATAATAACAATTATTCTGGCACCGGCGTGGTTGGCGCGCCAAAACAAGAAAAATAAAACTGCAACCGCATGGATTCGCATATACAGTTGGCTGTTCGGGTGGACTGGGATTGGATGGTTGGTTGCATTATATATGGCGGTCCGGAAATAAAGAACAAAAACAACACGTATGGAACACCGACCACGACAAGAATCCACCACATCCCAAGAAATTAAATTTTATGAGATTATTGGATGTGGTCGATGTTCCGCAGTGTACAAATGCTACATAAGGGACATCGACCATGACAAGAATCCACCACATCCCAAGAAATTAAATTTTATGAGATTATTGGAAGCGATTGTTGGTTCGCAGTGTAGTTGACCTACATAAGAACCGACAATCACGACAAGAATCCACCGCATCCCAAGAAATTAAATTTTATGAGATTATTGGATGTGGTCGATGTTCCGCGGTGTACAAATGCTACATAAGGGACATCGACCACGACAAGAATCCATAAAATTTAATTTATTTCTTGACTTTGGTGGATTTTTGTTCTAAATTATGCCCTGCAATTAAAGGATATTGAATTATGCCACGTGTATGTGATGTTACTGGTAAAAAAACAACTGTTGGTCACAATGTGTCCCATTCGGAACGCAAGACTAAACGCACATTTTTACCGAATTTACAAAAATTAAAATTTCACAGTGATATATTGGGTCGCGACTTTTTGTTGCGTATTTCGACGGCGGGTTTGCGCACATTAACCAAACACGGCGGTCTGGACGGATACGTAATGGCGAAACCAATTTCACGTTTAACCGACGAAATGGCGGCAATTAAACGCGCCATTGAAAAAAAGAATGGCACGGCTGCGACACCGGCGAAAAAACCTGTGCGCAAGGTGAATCGTTCGGCCCGTTTGGTTAAAAAGGTTTCCGCGAAAACCGCAAAATAATTGCGGCGGCGGTAATGGCTCTGTGGCGGAACTGGTAGACGCGCTTGACTCAAAATCAAGTTCAGCAATGAGTATCGGTTCGATTCCGATCAGAGCCACCAAAAATTAAAACCCATCTTGCATGGGTTTTTATTTTTGCATGTAAATGACGGACATCGAACCGATAGGTTCGGAACGGAGCGTCAGCGTAGTGAAAGGGGCCCGCCAAAATCACCAAGAACAAAGTGATTGGATTGATTTTGGCAGGGAATTATACATTCCGAGAAGCCGCCACCACGAATTTTCGTTAGTAAAAAAAACGCCAAATGGCGTTTTTTTTATTTAAGAAAATTCAGTGCCTCGGCGTAGCAATCGCAGTCAACGATAATCATCCATATCACAACAAAATTTTTTATTCGAAATTACTCACTAGCGAAGACGGGCAAAAATTTTCTATGACGGATATCGAACCGATAGGTTCGGAACGGTTAGTTGATGAAAACGAGTGAAACGAAGTTTGAATCTTACGACGCGAAAGGGCCCCGCGAATACAATTCGTGGGAATCTACATTCCGAGAAGCCGCCACCACGAATTTTCGTTAGTAAAAATCACCCAAACGGGTGATTTTTTATATTCCCAACCGATGTGATAATTTCATCATAAATATCGATTCGTTTCCAAACGCATCTGTATTGTTTGGGTTTACGCGATATATGAACCCCAACGCACCGTCGGTCCAATCACCAAATTTATGACGATACGACGCATTAAAACGATATTCTCTTTTTTCTGGTGTTAAATCAATATCGCGTTCACCTAAATAATTTACAATCAATGCGCCATTTTCATCTACATCAAAATCTGCAAACGAATAACGCATAACACCACCCGTCAATGCCAATGGGACAGACACCCCAAAATCAAAATTGCCAAACCGCGCACCCGCCGCAAAGGCATTTGATTTCAATTCATCCAATCCCAACACAATCCCATTTGCAATATCCCCAACATGTGTCCATGCAAATGTTGCGCGCAAAGATAAATCAATATTTTCATCAAACGCATATCGTGCAACCGAATCGATATAATTTGTATCGGCGCCATTCAAATCAAAAAATCCATAGCCCGCCGCACCCAAAACAGTATTCGATTCGTGCATTGTTCCAACATTCGATACAATCGACAATTTTTCATCACTAAATTTTATTCCTGATTCTGCGCCCGACGCATCGCCCAATTTTGCTGCCGCGAAATTATTCGACACCACGGGGTCATTTTCCAGCAATCCATCCGTTGTAATATTTCCAACAAACCCGCGCATGGCAATCGCAAATTTCCCAGACTTTAATTCCGCGCCCGTTGACACTGCATTTGACACCAAACCCAACACCGGATTCGCATGTCCCCAGAAACGCGATTCGCCATCGGTCAAATAATGCTGATATTCTGATTTTAATCCATACCGGTCATTTGCCCATGCAATCGACAAATTATCCACACCCGACATATTATCATCATATAATTTTTCATGACGCGCAAAACCAAATTGCAAATTGCCGAATGATACAGTATTCGCAACATCATGCGTTTTCAATTCACCCAATGTATCACCCAAATATAATCCATGCGCCACGCCATCACTCAACATAAATTCATTGTTCCACACGCGCGCCACAGATAATTCTGAATCTTGCGATGATAACACATCATACGCCGCGACCGGCACAACGACACCACGCGCACCAAATACATTTGTCATACGAACCCCAGATGCCCGGAAACTGTCCCAGAACAAACTATTCCCCGACACGATGTCACCATTTGCATAATAATAAATTTTTTCATTTGGCGTGACCGCACGTTCCAAATTTATTAAACCATAACCAAACACCTGTTTGAACGCATCCAAATAAGCCGTCCCCGTCAATGCATCTTTCTGCACAGACATCGTATATTTTGATTTCAGAAACGCAACCAAATCATCGACACTATACCAATCACCCGACGGATTTTTTGCCAGATATGGCCCATCCGCCGTCAAAGCCAACAAATTGAAAATCGTTTGATTCGACATATATCCAAAAGCTTTTTTCAACGATGCCACCGCCCCAGACATCGCCGCAACCGCATATTCTGAATTATCGCCCGGCGCCGCAAAGCACCATGGGTCAACGCCACCAACCCCACTGCCCGCGACACCACACATACGCGAACGATATACATTTGTGCCACCATCGTTCCATGTTGACAACTGAACTTTTCCAAACAATGAACCAACGCCATTACCATATTGCGCAACCGTCGTCGCAGCAGCAGTCCCCAGCACATGTTGAACCGCGACCACAGAAATAAAATTCTTGTCAATTTTATCCGAATACACAACCGGGGCATAATTTTCAAATGTCGCATCCACACCCGACGGATAATTTGCAACATTATATCCACCAACCGAATTTACAACAATCGGTGAACCGACATTATAACGACTGAACAAATCGTCTGCATATGCGCCCTGGCCTGTGCCATACCAATATGCAATCCGTGTTTGAAAATTCGACGATGTTGCACCACCCGCCGAATTAGAAAAACCATCAATCGTGTCATATCCCGACGATGTCAACGAATTTGTATTCTGAACAACATTTGCGATAACATCAGGCGTTGGACTTAAACGCAACGCATCATACATTGCGCGATAATTATATATACCACTCGCACCATCGCCAATTCGATATACCGCCAAAGAACCATACGGCACAAATCCATATAAATCACCCGAACGACCACCCGCCGCCCAACCGGCAACAATTTTCGCGATATTATTATCCTTCGCCGTTGCCGCCGAATTTTCAACCGCCGTCCCATTTCCAGACAAATCAAAATCTGTATTTTCCGTCCCAACGCAATTCGTGCCATTACATCCCGAATTATTATAGTTTTTATATTTATCGACATAACTGACGCCGCCCATAACACTGTCGGCGACCGGTATTCCACCCGCACGCACCAAAGATCCACTTGAATTGTCTATGCCATTGGCGGTAATCAACGCAACCAGCGCAGGTGTTCCGCCATGAACCTCGGCTGCGACACCAGACATTAACAGAGGAACCTTGGTCGTTTCATTTCTGAAAATATATTGTCCATAATAACTGTTGGCAAACAAATCATATCCATGCGACATCAGTAAATAATTTTGCATATAATTCGAATCTGTGGCGGGCAATCCACGCAACCAATCAAAATCAGTTTTTCCAATGGTATTTGCCCAATTATCACCACTGACATTTGCATTTGGATTTATCGTTCCATCAGTTGCCAAATATGCCGGACTATACGGCACAACCAACGACGGATTGACCGCGTCGTCATCGCCCGTTCCCCCACCCGGGGTATTTCCAGAATGACTGCCTGAACCCGTCCCAGAATCATTGTCATTGCCACCGTCGAACGCATCCGTCAACCACAACAAACCGCCAATCACCGCGCCCGCACCGACAACACCCAACAACAATTTATGACTGGACGACAGACCGGAAAACATACCTGTATCATCGGCATTTTGATTTCGCGCGCGATAGTTTTTAATCTGTCGATCACATTGCGACGCATCTGCGCCATACATTTGTAATATTTGCACCGCACGCATATCGTTATTCATAACCGCAGTGCACACAACCGACACGCCTGTTGAATCGACATAATTTACATCGGCACCACTGTTAATTAAATTTTGCACCAAACGCGTATTTCCATTGCGCGCTGCCGACAGCAACTGGGCCGCCATATTAAAATCAGCCCCCGCCGCCATCGCGCCAACGGGACAAAACACCACACCACCCAAGATAAATTTATTGAATTTCAACAATCTCTCTCATGCTTTACGAACATGCTATCACATAACCCGAAACCAAGTCCAGAAAAAAACATAAAAAATACCGTCCAAACGGACGGTATAAAAACACAAAACAAAAGTTTAATGATAAACATACCCCTTAAATTTACACGTAACCATAATCTGAGTCTGTTTCGTTGTATCTTGCGGTATCGTATCTTGTTTCGGTTCTGGTTTAACCGGATTTTTTTTCGGTTCTACCACTGGCTTTCTTTTCCTTGGCACAGGTTTTTGTTCCCGTTGTTTATCGCAATCACAACAACTGTCAACAATACTCAAAATAGAATCCGCCGTTTCCTGTAAATCATCAACCTTGGCTTCGGTTCTTTGAACGACTGTATACGTTGCTTTATCAAACGCCTTTGTCGTATCAGCATCACGTTTTAACAAATCAGTATCTCCAAGAACCTTTTTCACACCTTCGTTGGTTTCACGCGCCACATCGCCATCAGAACAATTTTTAATTCCCAACAACAACAACGCCCCCAATGTCACATATAACACAGGTCTTTCTGCACGTGCCAAAACATTTTTCAATTTCATTTTTTACTCCTAAATTTCATATTACGACGATAATATAATACAAAAACGATATTTTGTCAATAGAAAATATTATTTTTTTCTTTTTTATGCTACAATTTTTTGATATAATACACACTCGAGAGAGTATGATGAAAAAAATCGCGATTTTTGCGCTATCTTTACTTGTCGTCCCCGAAATAGTTCTGGGCGCGCCATGTTCGCGCATAAATTTGACGCGTTGTTTGGATTCTGCATGCGCAATAAATTTATCATCAAATCCGGCGGCGCGTTGCCAATATTGCGGCACCGCCCAGGCGGGCACCCCCGCATCAAACATGCGAAACATATCCGCCGGCACATCATCAAAAAACACGATAACCGCGCGGGAATTGCACTCTGCACCGTCTGACCCGGGTGAACGATACATTTGGGCAACAAAATTATGCCTGGGGCGCGTTGAAAATTGCACAACCACAGATGTCGACGAAACATACGACCCATTGATTGAAAAATCTTGCACGGCGGCGGGTGTCCAACGAACATTTGCACAAATTCAGCAATCAAATGCAAAAACGACACGCAACGCAAATGTATGCAGTAACGAAATTTCTGTGTGCATAACAAAATCAGACAAATGCAACACAGATTATTCCACATGCACCGACGACGCAAAATTCGACCAATTTTTCGCCGCCTGTGCCAGTCAATCAACTGGTTGCACCGCATATGTTGATAACATCCGTCGTGATATAAATTCAACACGCAAAACATTTTTATCAACCGTAAATGAATCCGTTGAATCGATTGCCGCCGCACACAAATCTGCGCGCGAACAAGAAATAACAATAACCCGCTCTAATTGCAGCCGAAATACAGAATTCGACAAATGTGTCGCGACGATATGCCAAAACAATACATCGGACAATTGCGCATCCGATAAAAGTATCGCCACCGCACTATGTCAATTCTATAAAACCGCATGCACCAAGGTAAAATAAAAAATGACAAACAAAAAAAATATTAAATCATGGATTATATTTGGCGCAACATGCGGGATGATTTTCATGAATACATGCTCGGGCGCAGTGGTGTATGAACGTGAATCAAAAACACCCGCACAAACAATTGAAAACAAAAGTTCTGTATTTGGCACACAAATATCCAGTGAATCTGACGACACTGCATTGGCGGACCAAATTCGCGCACAACGCAACGCACGCGATGCCGCCGATATGCGCAACAACACATCGACCCAGATAAATTCTGGGACATCACAAATAAATTGCGACAACGCATTACGCAAATGTATAGAATCACAATGCGGGGCAAAATATACCAAATGCGCAACCGATTCCGACACAACATTTTCAGATAAATTAAATGCATGTCGAAAAAACACAACATGCACAGCACACGAATTCAATGTATTCACAAATGAAATCAAGGCAGACAAATCGCAACAGGTTTTACTTGCCCAATATACTGCAACCATAGATTGCGGCAATCGTTATAATAATTGTATCATTTCCAAATGTGGCACACATTTCAATAAATGCCTGGGTAAAACATCTGGCGACCGCGCGATTGCAGATTGCAAACAAATTGCAACCGAATGTAACACATATGATTCGGGTTTAACATCACGCATTGGTTCGGTATTCGCAACACTGCGCACCAATGCCCAGGAACAAATTCGTCGCGACGAACAACGGTTATACGCATTACGCGATCAAATGCGCCAGGTATGTGAATCATTGGGCGCAATGTTTGACGACCGAACATTGGATTGCGTATTCACCGCCAACCTGTATTCTGGCGACAATTATAACACGCCCGTCGCATCGAAAAAATTATACGCGGGCTCTGTATTTGATTGCACACCCGATTGGTTTGGTATAGACATCACAACATTCAAAGAAAACGCATACAGATTGACCCGCGCACAAAGTTCCGCATCCGCGGCGATGTTGGGATCGGGACTGGGGATTGCCACCGGTGCAATAACATCGGGCGCAATTGACCGCGCCGTCACATCCCAAGAGGCATTGGATAAATTAAAAACATTATGCGACCGCGCCGGTGGCGATGTCCAAGACGGCAAATGTGTTTATCCCGACGACACAGAAACCGACACCCAAAATACAAACAATCAAAATAGAAACGGCATCAAATAACCACCCTATCGCGCCTTGGGCTGTGCATGCATATACACGGTATCGCAACAAAAATCGTATTTGAACCGTTTATCGCTTTTCAATAAATCAGATATAATTTTATTTTTAGATGCCAATGTATCAACAATCATAATTCCATCATCATTCAAATTAGAACTCAATTTATTTATAATATTATAAATCTGCCCGACGCCATTTGCATAGCCCAACACATTTGACAGATAAATAACATCATATTTTTTGCCATTTATGCGCCCCGGTAATTCATATAAATCCGACCATATAAAATTGAAATATTTTGGCATACATGATTTTGCCGCATTATATTCAGAATCCGACATAAAAAACATTTTATTCATACGATACGCACCAAAAATATTACACCCACGCATATTTTCCAAATAATTTAATATATCACTATCGTTATTATCGGAAAATGTATCACGCACAACATCCCAACGACTATATGACGAAAACAAACACGGACAGCCCGACAAAGATTCCAAAACATCATAATATTTTTGTTTGGGAAAATCTTTTTTCATCATATGCATTTTAACCCGCATAACAAAATACGCATGAATTGAAATATCAAACACATCAACATTTTTTGCACCCGCACCCGCCAACATCAACGGCATATCACCACCACCACACACCGCCAATGCCGTTTTATTTTCTGGACACGCCCACCATTTTACAATTTCCGATAACATTTCATTTGAAATTAAATAAGACGGCGAATATTTGGAAAATTGATAACCTTGCCAATCATCTAATCCCACAAATCCCCAATAAATAAAATGCGTTCCCAACGGACGATATCCGCGCCGCGCCACATTTGCATCAATATTATATTTTGCCCACATATTCTAAGCCTCTATAAAAAAATTATAGACAATAATTATTTTATGTCAAACAAATTATTCCCGCCCAATCGTCATCCCGCGGACGCGCGGGATCCAGTTGACGACATTTGTCGTCAACCTGTGTCATTTGGCATAATTACGCAAGTTTTGCGTCCCGCAAAACTGGATACCGCCCTGGCATGACGACACTTTCAACCCCGCCCTTGCGGCGGGACTCGAATGGGGCGGAATTTTTAACAATAAAAAAACGGATGCCGAAACCGGCATCCGTACTCAAAATCCCCAAAGATTTCGAATAGCCTTAGTGTTGCATCACTTCAACATCTGTCGTTGACGCCCACGGCACATCTGGACCATACGGCGTAATCGGTGTTGGATCACGTCCATCACGCGTACATGCACCATACGACACCGCAACCGAACGATTTTCTATACATACACTGCCCGACATTTTGCATGCGCCCCGCACTAATGTTGTCGTGTTGCGACCGGGCTTTTGATAATTAATCTGCACGGCTTTGCAATCTTCGGCTGTGGTATACATGCCACAAGTTGCAATCCAATCCGCACATGATGTCACCCGGGCGGTTGGCGATATCGAATCTGCCACACGCAAATTCCATTTCACATAGAAATCTTTCAAAGAATCTATAGTGAACGCCTTGCCGAAACCAACCGTATTCAAACCGTCCCCAACATGGCACGAAATATTATTGCGTTCCACGAATGCGGTAATTGCGGTTGCAACACCACCGGCACCCAAACCAACCCCGGCACCGACCAACGCCGATTTACCACGATTGGATTTTTGCCCCATCAGTATATCGCCAATGTTGTTATATACCTTGTCTAATTGCGCAACCTGGGTTTCTGCAGTTGCCTTATCAACGCAATTGGCCGTAACCTCACCATTACACAATACACTATCTACGCGTTCCACATTTTGCAAAGTCGAAAAACGACAATTTCCTCGAACTGGCACTTCTGTAACTCCGCATTTGGCTTTACACTCATCTATCAGATCTCTAACTGTTGTGTTAGAGATAGATCCGCCATCTTTATCAACCAATCCTCGTGTCTCGTTCAACGCAACTTTCTTAGTACCATCACCATTTTCTTGCATCAAAGTTATTTCACCATCAGTTGCATTAAACTCACCACAGTCTGCACTTGCACTATAGAAAACACCATTATCTTTTAAACGAATCTTACACTCATAAACAGAGCTTGCGGTCCGGGTTCCAGTCGCCGAACAATTTGGCAAAGCACTCTTAACATTACGATACTTATCATACAGTTTTAGCAAATCCTCGCACCAGTCTGTATCCACATCAGCCGGATTCAATGGCACAGATTTCTTCAAATACGTCGATAAAGTATTATCCAATTTTTTATCTTTGATTCTTTGCCACAATTCTTTGCGCATATCGTCATTATTGCAATCAAATGCACGCGCATCATGCCCCGCCAACGCACCGATACCGGCGCCAACCAACGCACCACCCGGCAACGCAGTCGCCGCAACGGTGCTGGTATCATTTAACAATGAAAAATCAAACAAATCTTTGTTGCATGTAAATGTCGAACCGGCATCTTGCCAAACCTCGGCGGCACGGTCATCACCCAATGCACCAAACAACCAATTATTTGTAATCAGTTTATCTTTGTTATATGCCGCAACACGAACCTTGCACACTGCGTTCGTTGCATCCCAACGCGCATAGTGTCCGCGTTCACCATCAACACCCGACACATTTCCATTGGCAGTATTATTCACCATTGGACCTTGGGGTTGATTTTTCGACAACGAACCATTCATTTGTTCATTGTATGCGCCAACCTTGTCATTATATTCACTTGTCACGCCACCATTTGTCGCAACCGCCGCAAACGAACGACCATATGTGTTTTTATCTAACAATTCACATACATTTTCCGCCTGGTTCGGGGTCAGACCCGTTCTGCGCAAAACAAAGTTATAATATTCCGGTTGAACAATTCTGGAATTGAAATCCAACCAAACATCCACAGACGAATCGTAAATACTGCGACAATCGACACGAACCTCACGAATACATTTGTCAACCTCGGACGCACAAATGCCCATGCCGTTTATTATCGAATTACGCAAATCTTCATTAAACAAATCATTTAATCCATGCGGCAAAACACCACTTTGTACACAATTCAATACCGATTGCATACAATCATCAACGGTAAAGGATGAATTACGCACACCGCCATCCGGGCAATCGCCATTACCCGGATTATCTGGATTATCCGGGTTGTTCGGATTGTTCGGATTATTCGGGTTGTTCGGATTATTCGGATTGTTCGGATTATTTGGCGTTGGAACATCCGGTATTGCCGAACCATTACCACCCGTTGTCGTAACACCTGACACCGCATGTGTCCCAATTGTATTGATTGACATCGTTGGCATTGTCGGCATACGCGTCCGCCCAGAATTAGAAGTTGCCACAACCGAACGCGACGCGGCATACGCGCCACTGACACAGACAATCGCCGTCATCCCAGCGATACAAGACCATAACAATTTAGACGTTTTTTGCATAAAACATTCTCCCTTTTTTTGCTATTATATCATAAAAAAGCCCATAAAAAAACCTTTTTTACAATTTTTTCTATAATTTTATGCAATTTGATTATTTTTAATTGACAAAAACACAATATTGTCTATAATACAAGCATGTTAAAAGCAACCGATTTTATAAAAAAGTGCAAAATTCCAGCCATTTGGACGATTTGTTATATTTTCGTCACCTGGGCAATTTTACGCATTTTATTTAATTTTGAAATGTTCAGTCAAATGGACTGGATACGCATTTCGCACGCACATTTACGCGGAATCGGCGGTTTAACATTTTGTTTGATAATAATTTCAACAATTCCATTATATATCGCAACAACATCTATTGTTATCAAAACGCAAAAGCCCCTATTGGCCATACCTGTTCCGCATTTTATATCCAAAATCATGAAAAAATTTTTCCCATCAGAAATGACAACGGACGAAAAAACATCTGACAAAGATTCTGAATCCGAATCGCCAACCATAACCCACGATGTTGCAACCGAACAATTCCCGGCGGAAATGCGTGGCGCATTTATTCGTGCCCGCACCCACCCCGACCGCATAAACGCACCAATCTGCACGGTATGCACAACCACACCAAATGTATATCCCGACACGCCATCCGCCCCACAATCATTTAATGATGATGTTCCAATTCCATCTGACTTTGATTTTGATGACGCACAACCTGCGCCCGCCGCACCCGTATTCCAAGATATAAATTTTTATAACGACGATGACAACACCGATACAGAAAACAACGATAACACACAAACGAACACAACAAACTTTATTCAATCGGACACCGATTACGACCCGACCGAAATAATTGAGCATTTTGCAAAAACGAATCGGCAATTTGATATTTTACCAAACGGAATTATATTAACAAATGATGCCGCAATCGCTGTTCACACCGATTCGGATTTTTGGATTATGGACGACCCGATATGGTTTGCATCCGGCAAAACCCGCGAATCACCATTGAACGATTTACGCAATATTGCAACCGAACGCGGATTGCGTGCTGTTTTTTACCTGGGCGCAGACAACATTATGAACGCACCCGCCAAAATCCAAGAATGGGAACAAAACGGAATCCATGTTGTAAAAAAATTATCCGATTTATAATAAAAAAACACCGCCAAAAAAACCCACGAAAATCTTTTAAATTTTCGTGGGGATAACCTGGGCGGTGCGTTTACATTGGTATATCTTGACTGGTAATCACCGGTTGCGCCATACGCGTGCATACATTTCCAGTATAATTTTTCACGACACCACCGCCACTGTGTCCACCAATACCAATAAACCAATTAGACCCGCCAAATCCGATACCACCACTGCTGCCATTTTCATCGACCGTGTTATAAACATCTTTCATATTTTCACACATAGTTGTATAACTGGTCAATTTACAGGTATCCGTATCCGATGAATAGACCGCATTCATAACAATTTTACCAATCATATTGCCAAATGTATCCACCTGAACAAATTCACCGCGTCCAGATTTTTGTTGATTTAACAATTCGTTCATCGTCATTCCGTCAATAACCAACCGTACATCATATACACCGGGGCGCGCCTTGGATTCACGCAAACCCGCAAAATTATTGCTAACAATTTCTTTGGGCGTCACAGTCAGCCCAGACATTTTTTTCAGGTTTTGCAACACTGACCCAATTGTCGGTGCCTCGACGAACACATCTGATTTTCCATTATCTACATCGGGCACATCGGTTGCCATCGCCGCACACAATGCCGCCTTGATTTCATCGCTTTGTTGTTCCAACGCCCCAGCAACCAATTCATTGTATTTTTTAGAATAATTTTCTGTTGCCTTGTCTAAACCGGCATTTACAATTGACATTATCGCAGAATCCAACAAATGCGGATATCGCGCTGTGTCGCGGGTTTCGGAACGTTTGCTGTTTGAACCACGAATTTGCGTCATATCGCGCCCGTTCACGCACATACTGATTTTCGGGTCAGATGTCAACAACGCAATCTTTTGATTTATTTTATTTTGTGTCGATTGCAATGTCGATAACACGCGTCCCTTTATTACAGAAGTCCCATCAACATTTTGTATGTTGTCCGAATAATTTTCGATATCCAATTCATATTTACCAAATTTAACATCATCAGATGTACTGGTCGTTTCTTTGATTTTAACATTCCCAAAGGTCACCAAACCTTCGATAACAAAACTGCCATCACGCGCCTTGTAACTGGTTAAACTGTCCGCACCCATGGTTGTGTCATTATCAAATGCCGCACATGCAATATCATCACCACATATTTCGATATACTTTGCATTTACCGCATTTTGACAATTCGTCAGCAAAGAATTATCTATATCCAAATAAACACCTTGGACAATATTATCGATAACATCCCATGTGGCATCTTGTCCATTTTCTTGGCACGCAATCAGTTTTGCCAACGGACACATATCACGAATTGATTGCAAATCCAACCCGACACATTTCGAATAATCAGACCCGCATCGGTCTTCATCGGTCAAACAATTTTTAACCTCGGTCGTGCACGCGTCAACCCGCATAGATGCCAATCGCGCATAAACATAATCCAAAATTTTTGGTTCGGCGGCAATACACGGTTCAATTTGCACACTGCATAACGCCCGCATAGTTTCCGGACGCGACAAACACATATCATACGAACCGTCCGGATTACTCGGGTCAATATTATCTTTACACGCGGTCTGGAAACACGATGAAATATCACTGATACAATTCATACGCAAATTCGATTCTGCAATCAGTTCCGCAGATTTAATTTCCGGCGCGGCTTCAACCAAGAATGTATCCCACACTTTATCTTTGACGGCAACACATTGCTTGGTCACACTTTCGCACATTGTTTTCTTGGCCATCAACACATCGTATGTCCCCGCCGCAATAGAAATATTTGTCGCACCGGTTTTAACTGTTTTATTTTTCTTGTTTGATTGTAAATTTTGCATTGCAACCGATGACGCACATTTGGAAAAATCATCACCACACCCCGCGGTTGTCTGCATACATTGCTTGAACCGAATCGTGCATTGCCCCAAATCGTATTTATTAGCATTTTGATATTGCTCCAACGCAGCATCACGCATGGCGGTCTGCGCCGTTTGCAATTTTTTCATCGAAGAATTTCTTTGTTGTTTCAAACTGTTTTCATATGCCGTGCAATCAGATTTTATTTGTTGCGCATACATCAATTTCAACATAGACATACTGGCACGACATCCCGGAATTTGCGCCGCACACATTGATGACGCCGATGAATACAACGCATCACCCGTTTTGTTTGATATACTATCTTCGGCCGCAAAATCATCTATATCTTCATAAACATCATTCCACGCATCCAAATCCAGATTCAGGCTGCGCGTGCGTTTGGCATTACTGGTTGCCGATTGCGCCGCCGCATTTGCCGCACTGTCCACCATTTTTTGCACTGCATCCGCGTCCGCACCCATATTTATGCGGTCAACCCCCATCGTCGCCATAGCATAACTTTGTTCGTCCAATTTTTGGATTTCTTCCAACACAGTATCCAATTCCATATGCCGATTACTGCATAAACAACGCCCACCATTGACATTATCCAACATACAAAAAGAATCCATACATCCAAAATATTTTGTTCTGCACTCTTCACTGACGATTGTGTTTGTTGTGGCACCGGCAATTTGTGTTCCACTTGATATAACTTTCTTGGTCGTTGCCGCACGCGCCGAAACCGCCCCAGATTTTTGTGAACCCAACCCCGTGTTTGTTGCCACCGTCCCAGACCGCCGAACCGCCAAACGCGCAGGCATCGCCAACCCGCCCGACGAAGTGTTCGCCACATCTGTTGAATTCGTTGTGGCCGGCACACGACGCAATGTCGTCGAACTGCGAACCGCCGCATCCGCCCCAAAACCCACAAAACAACAAAATAAAAGATTCAGCGCAATCAGTTTTTTCATAAAAAAATCTCCTACAACTATCCCCTATATTTTATCATAAAAACCCACATTCACCAAACATTTTATAAACAAAAAACCTGCAAAAAATTGCAGGTTTTTATCTTAAGTATCAAAACCAAATTCATTATTTGCCTGTCGCGCGACGTTTAACCGCAACAGTTTTTTTCGCCGCCGTCGCTTTGGCCTTTGGCGCATCTTTTTCGGCTTTTACTGTTGTTTTTTTCGCCGCGGATTTTGGTGCTTTGGCTTCGGCATCCGCCGGTGTTGCTTCTTTTTCAACCGCCGCATTGCTTTCAGTCGCCGCCGGTTTCACAACAGATTTTTTCGCGTTAACATCACGGTCAACCAATTCAATAATTGCCATAGGTGCCGCATCACCATAACGGAACCCGGCCTTTAATACACGGGTATAACCGCCCGGACGTTTTGCATAACGCACGCCCAACACAGCAAACAATTTTTTAACTGTTTTATCCGCACCATTGCCCAATTCAGAGGCAATTAAACGACGATTCGCCACAGAATCAACCTTGGCACGTGTAATCAATTTTTCAACAACACGACGCAAATCTTTTGCCTTGGGTAATGTTGTTTTAATTTGTTCACGTTCAATTAAATTTTTCGCCAAGCCAATCATCAAAGCCTTGCGTGCATTTGTATCGCGATTAAAAGTGCGACCTGATTTCATGTGTCTCATTGATTACTCCTTTTTGTTTCTGCCCCAGATTCCTGGGGATTTATCGACACACCATAACCTGGTATTTCTATCAGTATTATGGGACTTTTACCAAACTTTCCCTATTATTCCAGAAAATTCACCATTTTCAAGAAAATAATTTATGTGGGGGAATCGCAACAAGTCCCCACACAAATTTTCAAGAAAATAAATTATGTGCGGGAATTGGAAGCGATTGGCGGTTCGCAGTGTAGTTGACCTACATAAGAACCGGCAATCGCGACAAGTCCCCACAGAATTTATTTTATTTGTAGGGGTCTTCGTATTTCTTGGCCAACTCCGCAATATTTTCTGGTGGCCAACCCGGGACTTCCATACCCAATCCCAATCCCATGGCCTCTAATTGGATTTTGATTTCATTCAAAGATTTACGGCCAAAGTTTGGTGTTTTCAACATATCGGCCTCGGTCTTTTGAACCAATTCACCCAACCAATTGATTTTATCGTTTTTCAAGCAATTATTTGCACGAACCGACAATTCCAATTCATCAACATGCTTCAACAATTTCGGATCAAATGGCAAAGCATCTTTGACCTTGTCATCTTCCGCCGGCGCACTGATTTGTGCCGGGTCATCAAAATTGATAAATACAGATAATTGGTCCGTCAAAATGCGCGCTGCAAACGCGATTGCATCTTCTGGGGACACAGAACCATTTGTTTTCACCGTCAATTCCAATTTATCATAATCGGTTGATTGACCGACACGCGTTTGTGAAACCGCCGAAGAAACATTCAAAATCGGCGAAAAAATAGAATCAACCGGAATAACACCCAATGGCAAATCAACATCATGGGCATTTGCCGCGACATAACCACGTCCCGAATCCAATGTGATTTCCATATCAAATGTTGCATCTTTATCCAAAGTGCAAATTTCGGCATCTTTATTCATAACATCAACACCCGCAGATGTTTCAATCATACCCGCCGTCACAACAACCGGACCACGCGCCTTGATTGTTGCCTTGTGCTGACCCTCGGCATTTGCCTTGAAATAAACACCCTTTAAATTCAATATAATATCAGAAATATCTTCACGAACACCGGGCAAAGTGCTGAATTCATGTTGCACACCATCAATTTTTACATATACCGGCGCACACCCCTGTAATGAAGACAACAGAACACGACGCAACGCCGTTCCCAATGTCAAACCAAAACCCTTTTCCAGCGGTTCAACAATTAATGTTCCAATATTAGGATTTTTTTCATCAACTTTGATGTCCATTCTTTTTGGCTTAATCAAAGTCATCCAATTTTTTTCAATCATATTCACTCCATTCGGCTTAGTTTATTATTTTCGCCAATCGGCACGCATTAAAAAAATCTTTAACGCATGCGCCAATTCTATACCGCGATTTTACAAAAGTCAACAAAAACAAGCATTCACAAACAATAAAAAACGGCAAAATTTGCCGTTAAATAAAAAAAACTAACTACCCGATGCAACGCCACCAACAATTTTCACCCATTGCTTAGTACCATTTGCACCAGTTCCCTTTATATAACCACACGCCGAAACATTATACCCATTAACGTTCGTGGTATCACAAGCACTCCCTGGTTTTGCCAAACGATCTCCCAAACCAGTAACCGCCGTTCCATTGGCGGTAACAACATTCTGTTGCGTATCTGCCCTAGTTTTCAACGCATTAACATCAGAATAAACCGCATTAACCTTGGTACCAACATATTTTGTTGTTGCAACCTTGACAACATCATCTTTGACACTTTTCTGTGCCGCGGTTGTCGGCTTTCCCGAAACAAATTCAGGATACGCAGGACTAGGACTATCACTTGGGAAACTAAAACCACTATCCGTCACAACCGGTTGTGCCGCATTTGCCACACCAATCATAAACAGCCCAAAAATCGCCGAAAAAAACAGTATTTTTTTCATAATTTCTCCTAAAAAATCTTCCCTTTAGATAAAGTCTAGCAAAAATACAAATTTCAACGCAAGCAAAAAACGCAATACATATATTTTTTTATTTTTCCCCAGATTTTTGCACCATACACCGACACAACCGATTCGTTTTGTTATAAAAAAATCTGCCGTTTTGGCAGATTTTTTATAAATACATAATATACAATTACACACGACGCACTTTCTTTGGACGGCACCCATTGTGCGGAATACGCGTTGTGTCGGTAATCGATTGCACAATTAAACCCGCGTTTGCCAAACCACGCACCGCCGATTCACGACCCTGACCAATACCACGCATCAAAACATCAACCGTTTTCATGCCCATTTCTGCAACCTTTTTACCAACCGCATCCGCGACAACCGTTGCAGCATATGGTGTAGATTTTTTTGCACCCTTGAAATTATTTGCGCCCGCGGTTGCCCATGTCAAAACCGCACCCGTCGGGTCAGTAATTGTGATACGTGTATTGTTATTCGTCGCAACAACATGCGCAATGCCATGCGATACTTTTTTTACAACTTTCTTTTTTGCTTTTGTTACAGCCATTTTTTTACCTTTATTTTAGATGTCTTCAATTAACTATTGTGTTAATCTCTACCTGAAAAAATTATTTACCCTTGGTTGCCGAACCCGCGACCACAACGCGTTTACCCTTACGAGTTCTGGCGTTTGTTTGTGTGCGTTGACCACGAACGGGCAAACGATTACGATGACGAATGCCACGATATGTTTTCAAATCTTGCAACCGTTTAATATTCATTGCAACTTCGCGACGGACATCACCTTCGACCTTAAAGTTTTGTTCAATATAATTAGAAATTTTGATAACATCCTCGTCGGTCAAATCTTTCGCGCGCAATCCATCTTTCAATTTCAACGCAGCACAAACCTGGGCGGCTTTTGCTGGGCCGATACCATGAATATAACGCAACGCAATTTCAATGCGTTTTTCTGATGGGATGTTAACACCTGCTATACGTGCCATCTTTTATTTTCCTTTTTTATTTTACCTGTGGGACGAAATATCGTCCGATTAAAATCCAAAATTTTGGGGTGCCCAAAACTTTGAAACTATTTTGATTTTGTCCGACATATATTATAACAAATCAGACAAAAGTCAAATTTTGTTTGCCGTCCGCAAAAATCATCCGCGAAAACGACCGTGTTTCTTGTTCACAATGCCACTGTATTGTTTCGCGACCAAATAAGATTGCACCTGGTTCATAGTATCCAGCACAACCCCCGCCACAATCAACACACTGGTTCCACCAATCATCAACGGCATACCCGCATGGGTATTCAAAATGATTGGGATAACGCAAACAACAATCAAATAGCAAACGCCAATCGCCGTCGTTCTGGACACAACCGCATCCAGGTATTGCATGGTCTGTTCACCGGGCCGCACCCCCGGGATATACCCACCGGCATTTCTCAAATTATTACTGGTTTCTTCGGAATTAAACACAACCGCAGTCTGGAAATACGCAAAGAACACAATCAAAACTGTATACAACGCGATATACGACCATGCACCATATGTAAAGAACCCAATAATCGATTGCACAACCAAACTATCACTTTGCGCGAACCGTTGAATAAATGCAGGCAACATCATAATTGACGACGCAAACACCGGCCCCATAACGCCCGACATATTCACCTTGATTGGCAAATACGACGCATTAGTATTCATAACGCCATTTGCCATGGCTTGACGCGGATACAGAATCTGGATACGACGTTGTGCCTGTTCAAAGAACGCAATCAACGCGACAATACCGACAACAAACGCAATAATCAACATAATCATCGTCGGCGAAATTTGTCCAACACTGCCCAACGAGAACATTTTACCAATGCCGGCTGGAACCTCGGCGATAATACCCGCAAAAATCAGCAACGATGCACCCTGGCCAACACCACGCGCAGTTATTTGCTCGGCCAACCACATAACGAACACTGTTCCGCCAACCAATGCAATCAAAGCCGACAACTCAAACGACCAACCCGGATTTACAACCGCGGCAACACCATTTACCGGTGCCATCATTTCCAAACCACGAACAACCGCCCAACCTTGGACAACCGCCAAAACGACCGCCAAATAACGGGTATATTGGTTGATTTTAATGCGGCCTGATTCACCCTCTTTGCGCAAATCAGTCAATGACTTACTGGTCGCAGTCAACAATTGCAAAACGATAGACGCAGAAATATATGGGAAAATATTCAATGCCAAAACCGACATACGGGACAATGAACCACCCGCAAACATATCGAACATCCCCAACATTCCACTGCCCTCGCCAGTGAACAAATGCAACACAGCCGACGCATTAACACCCGGCAATGGGATAAACGAACCAATACGATAAACAACCAACGCAGCAGCCGTAAATAAAATACGTTTTTGCAAATCACTAAGATTTTTGAAAAAGTTTTTTATTGCTCTCATCGCTTTACTTTCCAGATATGACCATAACCCGGGGAATAATTCCCCCCAGGCAATAAGTCTAATTATTATTTATTGGAAATTTTTCCACCGGCTTTCACGATTGCTTCTTCGGCGGCCTTGGACCATTTATCCGCAACAATCGTCACCGCTGTTTTAATTTCACCTTTGGCCAAAACTTTCAATCCGTTCAATTTACGGTTGATAATTTTTGCATCCAACAAAGAATCCATCGTGATAGATTTTTTAGCATCAATTTTGCCCGATTTGATAAATTTTTCAATATCGCCCAAATTGATTGTCACATAATGTTTCGCAAATGGATTTGTAAAACCAAATTTTGGGAAACGACGCAAGATTGGCATTTGACCACCTTGGAAAGTTGCCTGTTTGCGCGAACCCGCACGTGCCTTTTGACCCTTGGTTCCACGACCCGCGGTTTTACCATAGCCCGATGCCATACCGCGACCAACGCGTTTAACACCCTGGCGTGCACCTAAATTATCCATCAAAGCATTTAATTTCATTTCTATGTCCTTTTTCCTACGACTATATTATAGTCTTTATCGCGCATAATACAAGATTACGCACTCGGTTTTATTTATTTATTTTTCAACGATTTCGACCAGATGTGAAACGCGCGCAACCATGCCACGAACACTTTCCGTATCGTTAATTTCGCGTGTGCGACCAACGCGTCCCAACCCCAAAGCCAACACAATTTTGCGTTGATTTTCTGGACGACCGATAATGCTTTTTACTTGTTTTACAGTTATCTTAGCCATGTCTAATCTCCACATTTACGCATTTATTTGTTTGCTTCGGCGTCCTGGGCAACTTCTAATTTTTTGCCATCACGACCCGCGATGATTTCAGCCACCGTTTTACCACGACGCGCCGCAACCGTTTTTGGCGAATTCATTTTCTTGAAAGCCAAAAACGCCGCACGAATCATATTGTTTGGATTGTTCGAACCTTGGGATTTTACAACAACATCTTGAACCCCCAAACATTCAAACACCGCACGCAACGCACCACCCGCAATAATACCAGTACCAGGAACCGCACTGCGCACAACCAATTTAGACGCACCATATTTTGCCTCGACATCGTGATGCAATGTGCGACCTTCTTTTAACGGAACACGAACCATTTTTGCCTTGGCGGCCTTGGTTGCTTTTTGGACAGCAGATTGTACTTCCAACGCTTTACCCTTGCCAAATCCGACGCGACCTGCCTTGTCACCAACAACGACCAACGCCGAAAAAGACATATTACGTCCGCCCTTCACCGTTTTAGAAACGCGGTTGATAGAAACCAATTTATCTACCAAATTATCCGTTTGCAATTTTTTATCATCAAAACGTGCCATTGTAATCTCCGTTTAATTAAATATTTACACCACCCGCGCGAATCGCTTCACACAGTGCCTTTACGCGACCATGATAACGAAAACCGCCACGATCAAAATAACAATTGTCAACAATACCGGCCTTTACCGCACGTTCAGCAAACATTTTGCCAACCATTTCTGCCCCGGCGATATTCCAACCTTTGCCGTTAAAACCTTTTTCCTTGCTGGATGCCGCGCACAATGTGTGCCCACGCGTATCGTCAATCGCCTGGATTTCAATATGACGGCCCGAACGAAAAACCGACAAACGAACCTTGCCTGGATTCTTCATTTTCAACGCACGACGATTTGCCAATGTGCGTCTTTCTTCTGAACTCAAATGTTTCAACATTTCATTTCCTTTTTTTTCTAATTCCCGTAACAGCGGAAATCACTTATTTATTATTTCTTTTTGCCTTCTTTGCGACGGATTTCTTCGCCCTTATAGAAGATTCCTTTGCCTTTATACGGGTCGGCTTTACGGATTTTGTGGATTTTATCCGCAAACAATCCCAACGCACATTTATCAATACCACTGATTGTGAATTCAGTTGGTTTTTCACCCATTTTAACTGTCAAACCCGCCGGTATCTCCATAACGACATCATGCGAAAAACCGACAACCAACGTCAATTTGTTCCCCGCCACAGACGCCTTGTATCCAACACCGTTCATGTACATATCTTTGGAAAAACCATCTTTGACACCAATAACCGCAGATTTAATATTGCGGGTCATGGTTCCCCACATTGCGCGCGATGTTTTATCTTCGGCATCTTTTGGTGTCACAACGACACAGCCATCTTTGATTTCAACATCAACCAAATGAGAATTTTTTGTGCCCAATTTAACACTCAATTCACCCTTTGGACCCTTTATAACCACAGCGTTGTCTTTGATTTCTGCCGACACACCGTCAAGTAATTTAACTGGATATTTTCCTGCACGAGACATTTCTTCATCCTTATTGCTATTATATAACCTTGCACAATACTTCGCCACCAACATTCATCAAGCGCGCCTTGTGATCGGTCATAACGCCACATGGTGTGGAAACGATTGCGATACCCAAACCGTTCAAAACTTTTGGCATTTTGGCACAGCCTGAATAAACACGACGTCCCGGTCTGGACACAACCGAAATTTCCTGGATTGCACCAACACCGCCGTTGTATTTCAATTCAACGACCAAATTCGAACGATGTTCGTCAATTTGTTCTTTGCGAAAATCCGTGATGAAACCTTCGTCCTTTAACACAGTCAAAACCGCTGCACGCAATTTGCTGTTCGGGACAGTTATAAATTCTTTACCGGCCGCTTGACCATTACGAATACGGGTCAGCATATCTCCGATTGGGTGTGATAATGACATCTTTATACTCCTTGTTTGTGGATAATTCCACATTCCCCAGTTGCATTGTCCACAACTGGTATTAAAATTTTACCAACTAGATTTACGAACACCTGGCAATTTACCTTCGGATGCCAATGTCCGCAACTGTTGACGACACAAACCAAACATACGTGAATAACCACGTGCACGACCGGTAACAGAACAACGATTGTGCAAACGTGTCGGATTCGCATTACGTGGCAATTTTGCCAATTTTTTCATCGCATCCATACGTTCATCTGGTGTTGCATTTACAGACATTTTTTCTTTGATTGCCGCACGCTTTTTTGCATATTTTGCAACCAATTTTTCACGTCTGTGTTGTTTATTTATCAATGCTAATTTAGCCATTTTTTTTCCTTACTGCTTTATTTCAAAACCAACGGCAGGCCGATTTTTGTCAGCAATGCACGCGCTTCATCATCTGTTTTTGCTGTTGTTGCAATTACAATATCCATACCACGGATAGAATCAATTTTATCAACAGAAATTTCTGGGAATATCAAGTGTTCTTTGATACCAAACGCATAATTGCCACGACCATCAAATTTAGATTTTGACAATCCGCGGAAATCTTTAACACGTGGCAACGCAACCGTAATCAATTTATCCAAGAAATCATACATTCTTTTACCACGCAATGTGACCTTGGTTCCAATCGCCTGCCCTTCACGCAAACGATATGTCGCAATAGATTTCTTTGCAACCGTCACAACCGGTTTTTGCGCCGCAATCGCTGTCAAATCGACAACCGCCGCATCCAATTTTTTCTTGTCAGATACCGCTTCGCCAACACCCATGTTCAAAACAATTTTGGTCAGTTTCGGCACAGCCAACGCATTTTTGTACCCGAATTCTTTAACCAATTCTGGCACAACATTTTTTTCATAAATTTCACGCAATCTGCTTTGCATTTTTTTACCCTTATTATTAGTTTCCGTAACAGCGGAAACGATTATTTTTATAATTCTGTTCCAGATTTTTTAGAAACACGAACCTTTTTATCGCCACGCATCACATATCCAACGCGGGATGCTTTTTTGGTTTTTGGATCCACCAATGCAACATTGGATACATGGATTGGCGCTTCGCGATCAATAATATGACCGGCTTGTTCCTGTGTTGGTTTGATGTGCCATTTATGACGATTGACCCCAGACACAACAACACGCGATTCAGATGGACGTGATTCCAGCACTTTGCCTTTAACGCCCTTGTATTTCCCTGAAATAACTACGACTTCGTCGCCTTTTTTAATTTTCATTTTTCCAGCCTCTTTGTGTCTAATCTATTAAATAACCTCTGGTGCCAAAGACACGATTTTTTGCACATCATATTTGCGACGAACCTCACGCGCAATTGGTCCAAAAATACGTGTTCCAATTGGTTCAAAGTTGTTTTTATTGATTAAAACAACCGCGTTATCATCAAAACGGATAATCGAACCGTCTGGACGTTTAACAGGAAACTTTGTTCTAACGATAATTGCACGTTGAACCGTTCCCTTTTGAACTTTGCCACGTGGAATGGCTTCTTTGATTGCAACAACGATTTTATCACCAACTGTTGCATAGCGACGATGTGAACCGCCCAAAACCTTGATGCACAATGCTTTACGCGCACCACTGTTATCAGCGACCGTCAAAACTGTTTCATTTTGAATCATTTTACTATCCTTGTTCCTGCACACGGGGCAATCCCCCATGGCTTTGTTAATGGGTCCCGACTGTCGCGCACGACCTCAAAGAACCCGACCCAATGATTGACCAACAAAATTTAGTCAACCACTTCCACAGAACCGTCTTTGGCAACACCAACGCGACCCTTTACAATCCAAGTTTTTGTCTTGGAAATTGGACGATGTTCTTCAATTGCAACAACATCACCAACCTTGTATTCATTGGCCTCGTCATGTGCTTTATACTTTTTGTTCTGCTTCACAAATTTACCATACAACGGATGACGAAAACGGCGTTCAACTTCAACGACAACCGTTTTATCATTTGCTGTACTTTTAACTGTTCCTTGCAGTATACGTTTTGGCATAACTGTTATTCCTCTATTGTTTTTTACTGTCAATCCTGGTTATAATATACTAAAATTTAGAAAAAACAACCAAAATCAACACACCTTTTTATTTTTTTGTCGCATTCAGTTTTGTTTTCACACGCGCAATCTCACGACGTGTTTTACGCAAAACATGCGTTTTTGGCATTTGCCCCGCCGCCAATTGAAAACGTTGATTCATTTGTTCCTTTTTCAAATCAACCAATTTGCTTTCCAAGGCCTCGACCGTCAAAGATTCTGTTTTTTTGCTTTTTTCTGCCATATCTATCACCTTTTAATTAGTTGATTTTACGTTCAACGATTTTCGTTTTTACTGGCAATTTTGCCGCCGCCAACGCAAACGCTTCATACGCGATTTCAGATTTCACACCATCTAATTCGAACATGATGCGTCCCGGTTTAACGCGACATACCCAGTATTCAACGGCACCCTTACCTTTACCCATACGAACCTGTGCAGGCTTTGTTGTAACCGGCACATCTGGGAAAATACGAATCCACAATTTACCCTGACGTTTCATATGACGGGTAATTGCGCGACGCGCTGCTTCTATCTGACGTGCAGTCACACGTTCAGGACTCATTGCTTTCAGACCAAACGACCCAAACGCCAATTCACTACCGCCCTTGGCGACACCGTGAATACGACCTTTTTGCAGTTTGCGAAATTTTGTTTTATTTGGCATTAACATGATTAAAATCCTTTGATTTTATGTTATTTACTTTTTCTTTCGCTTGTGCCGGCATATTCTGTTGGACGCGCCATTTCAGAAGCCAACTTTTCTTTGTTCACAACGTCCCCAGTGTAAATCCAAACTTTGACACCGATAACGCCGTATGTTGTTTTTGCTTGAATTGACGCATAGTCAACATCCGCGCGCAAAGTATGCAATGGAATACGACCTTCGCGGATTTGTTCACTGCGTGCAATTTCCGCACCATTCAAACGCCCAGAACACATGACTTTGATACCCATAACGCCCGCTTTCTGTGCATTTTGAACAGCTTTTTTCATTGCGCGTTTGAATGAAACACGCCCTTCGATTTGTTGCGCGATGCTTTGTGCAACCAATTGCGCATTTGAATCAGGACGACGCACTTCATAGATATTTACAACAACTTGGTCATTTTTAACCAATTTTTTAATATCATTACGCAATGCTTCGATATCGGCACCATTTTTACCGATAATCATCCCAGGACGAGATGTGTGAATTGTCACAACAACCTTTTTAGCAAAACGTTCGATAACAACCTTTGCCAATCCTGCTTTTTTCAATTTTTTTTCAATAAATTTGCGAATTTTAATATCTTCGGCTAAAAGATTTGCGTAATCTTTTTTACCGGCAATCCAACGAGAGTCAGTGACTTTGTTGATAAATTCGCGTAATGAAATAGGTGATACTTTCTGTCCCATTTTTTATTTTCCTTACGTTTATATCCGGTGTTCTTGAAACCTTGCGGTTTTATTCAAGGGTCGCCCCCATACCACCGGTCTTTCCATTATTTAGCCTTTTTATCAGCCTTTGGTTCTTGTTTTTTCTTTGCCGGCGCATTACCAGATTCCAAAACGATTGTCAAATTTGAAAAAGGTTTCAAAATCGGACGCGCACTGCCACGTGGACCCGGCATAATACGTTTCATGGTCAATGCTTTGCCACACCAAATTTCTTTGACGAACAAAGTTTCAACCGGCAAATTTTTGTTGTGTTCGGCATTTGCAACCGCAGACAACAAAGTTTTCAAAACTTCATCAGAAACACGTTTCTTTGAAAATTTCAAAACATCCACAGCACGATCCACAGGCAACCCACGAACCATGTCGCAAACCAAATTCAGTTTCTGATGACTGATGCGAATCATTTTATTAAATGCGCGCACCTGATTATCTTTAATTCCATATCTTGTCATAACTTTATCCTTTAATCAGAATTATTTGGCCGCTGCTTTTTTGTTTGCCGCATGTCCTTTGAATGTGCGGGTTGGTGCAAATTCACCCAATTTGTGTCCAATCATATCTTCAACAATCAACACTGGGATAAATTTATTACCATTGTGCACTTCAAATGTTAAACCAACCATTGGCGGCACAATCGTGCTACCACGGGACCATGTTTTAATAGGTTTGTGGTCATTTTTTTCATTTGCCACCGCGATTTTTTTCAACAACGATGGATGAATATAAGGACCTTTCCATACTGAACGAGACATCATTTACTCCGTTTTTTTATTATTTTTTCTTCGCCAAATGTCTGCTACGGATAATCATCCGGCTTGTACGTTTATTGCTACGGGTACGATATCCCTTGGCTGGAATACCTGTACGTGAAACAGGTTCGTGACCTTTACTGTGCCCGTTACCACCACCCATCGGGTGATCATTCGGGTTCATCGCCATACCACGAACAGATGGACGAACACCCAACCAACGGGCACGACCGGCCTTGCCCAAGTTCACATTGCGTTGATCCGGATTAGAAACCGCACCAACGGTTGCCAAACAATCGGAATGAACTTTACGCAACTCGCCACTGTTCATTTTAATCTGGGCATAAACACCGTCTTTACCCATCAACTGAGCATAACAACCTGCACTGCGGGCCAATTGACCACCCGCACCCGGTTTCAATTCAACATTATGCACAATTGTTCCGATTGGCATATTTTTCAATGGCATTGCATTACCCGGTTTAATATCTTCGCGTTCACCGGAAATAACCACATCGCCCGCCTTTAAATCGCGTGGTGCCAAAATATAGGAACGAATACCATCTTTGTATTCAATCAACGCGATAAATGCAGTCCGATTCGGATCGTATTCCAAACGAACAACCGTTGCCGGCATGCCAAATTTTTTGCGTTTGAAATCAATTAAACGATAACTGCGTTTATGACCACCACCTTGGTGCATCACAGTCACCTGACCAAAATTATTACGACCGCCGTGTGATTTCAAACCAACGGTCAAAGCCTTTTCTGGTTTACCACGATGCAATTCCGCGCGACTGACCAATGTCAATCCACGTGTTCCCGCGGTAACCGGCTTAAAATGCTTTAATGCCATTTTTTTCTATCCTTTGTTTTCTTGGACAATAACACCCCGATATATTGGGTTCTCTGACCAAGAGTTATTTACTTTGTGCCTCGACCGACAAATCCAATGTGGCATCCGCCGGTAATGACACATACGCTTTTTTTACATCACGTTGTGTACCACGACTGCGCCCACGGAAAGTTTTCACTTTACCTTTGGTGATAACGATGTTGACCTTGGTTGGTTTCACACCGTAAATCGCCTGCATTGCGCGCACAACATCCGCCTTGGTGGCACATGGTGCAACCTCGAACACAACGCCATTGTTTTCAGACAATCTTGCAGATTTTTCCGACACAACCGGACGAACCAGTATATCATAAACACCCGCAGTTGCCACAATTTTCTTTTCTGAACTAACTTTCTTTTCTGCCATCTTACATCCTTATGATTATGCCAATCTGGCTTCGACGGATTTGACGGCATCGGCTGTCAAAACCAATTTTTCGTGTTTCAAGATGTCCAAAACATTCAAACCAATCGTCGGCAACGCATCAACATTTGCGATATTTGCCACAGATTTTTTGAAGTTTTCATCCAATTCCGCTGCACCCACAAACAACACAGAATCCAAATCCAATTTTTTCAATTGCTTTGCCATTGTGTTTGTTTTGACCGCTAAAACCTTTTCAGAATCAATAACGATTAAATTGCCATCTTGTAATTTCGAAGACAACGCCATTTTCAATCCCAACGAACGGATTTTCTTTGGCAAATCAATGCTGTGATCACGAACAACCGGTCCATGAACCACACCACCGCCACGCATGTGAACATTATATTTTTCACCCTGACGCGCATTACCAGTTTTTTTCTGTTTAAATGCCTTGCGACCACTGCCCGCAACATCCGACACAGTTTTCACCGCATGCGTTCCGGCGCGGGAATTTGCACGTTGCCATGTAACAACACGATGCAAAATATCCGCACGTGGAGCAACACCGAATACACTATCAGCCAAATCAACTTTGCCGACTGATTTACCATCAAAATTTATAACATCTAATTGCATTTTTTCCACCTTAGTATTATTTTGCCCATGTTATTATTCCGCAACATCACTTGTTTCGGTTGTGGCACTTGGCGCCGCATCAACTGTTTTTACAAATGTTGGAACCGGCAATTCTTTTTGTTCTTTTTTGATTGCATCCGTCACCAATACAAATGTTCCATTTGCACCCGGAACCGCACCTTCGACGAATACCAAATTTTCAGCATCATCAATGCCAAAAATTTTCAAATTTTGAACAGTCACAGTTTCATTGCCCATTTGTCCAGACATCTTTTTACCCTTCAAAACACGACCTGGCCATTCGCGCATACCTGTACCACCCAAAGAACGATGCGCCTTTAACACACCATGCGATGCCTCTTTACCGCCAAAATTATGACGTTTCATCGCACCTTGAAAACCTTTACCTTTGCTTGTTGCTTGGACATCAACAAATTGCCCGACAACAAAATGAGACGCAGACAACTGTGTTCCCGCCGGGATAACACAATCGTCAGACACGCGGAATTCTACGACTTTGCGATATGGTTTAATACCCGCCTTTTCCGCCGCCACCGCTTGTGGTTTTGCAACATGTTTTGCCTTGGCCTCGCATACACCTAAAATGTTTGCGATATAACCATTTTTTTCCATTGTTCGATTTCCAATAACCGCACAATCGCCCACAGACAACACTGTGACAGCATGTGCCACGCCCGCATCATCATACAGACGCGTCATTCCTATTTTTGTTGTAATCAATCCGCTACGTTTCATTTTTTTATGCCTTTTTTATTTGCCAGAGGTTAATAAACACACCTTTACTAACCTAACAATTACAATTTAATTTTTACATCCACACCAGACGCCAAATCCAACTTCATCAAGGCATCAACTGTCTGAGGGGTTGGATTAACAATATCGACAACCGCTTTATGATTGCGAATTTCGAATTGTTCACGCGATTTTTTATCAACGTGTGGTGAACGGTTGACTGTAAACTTTTGAATCAATGTCGGCAAGCGAACAGGCCCCACCACATCTGCGCCTGTGCGCTTTGCAGTCTTGACTAATTCGTCAACCGATTCGATCAACACACGGTGATCAAATGCTGTCAATTTAATGCGAATTTTTGATGTTGGTACCATTTTGTTCGTTTCCTTATTTTTTTATTACCATTCCGTAATAACGGGGGTCGGTTGTTCTTGCAACCTGCCCCCCGTTATAGTTGTTATTATTTGTTGATTTTTGATACAACACCCGCACCGACTGTACGGCCACCTTCGCGGATAGCGAAACGACGACCTTCACTCATTGCAATAGGTGCAATCAATTGCACACTGATGCGAACGTTATCGCCCGGCAAAACCATTTCTTTGCCTTCTGGCAATGTGATTGTCCCGGTCACATCGGTTGTGCTGAAATAGAACTGTGGACGATAGTTCGAGAAGAACGGTGTATGACGGCCACCTTCCTCTTTCTGCAAGATATAGACTTCGGCTTCAAAGTCTGTATGTGGGGTAATAGAACCCGGTTTGCAGATAATTTGACCACGTTCGACATCTTCTTTTTTGGTTCCACGCAACAACAAACCAACGTTATCACCGGCTTCGCCTTGATCCAACAATTTGCGGAACATTTCAACACCGGTAACTGTTGTTTTTTGTGTTGGACGCAAACCAACGATTTCACATTCGTCGCCAATTTTAACAACACCCGATTCGATACGACCAGTGACCACTGTTCCACGACCGGTGATGCTGAACACGTCTTCGATTGGCATCAAGAAAGGTTTATCAACCGGACGTTCTGGCATTGGGATGTATTCATCGCATGCTTTCAACAAAGCATCAATTGATTCTTTGCCCAAACCGTCTTTCTTTTCTTCCAATGCGGAAATAGCCGAACCACGGATGATTGGTGCATTGTCGCCATCAAAATCGTTCGCAGACAACAATTCACGAATTTCCATTTCAACCAATTCCAACAATTCTGGATCGTTCGCCAAATCACATTTGTTCAAATAAACAACGATTTTTGGAATACCGACCTGACGCGCCAACAAAATGTGTTCACGTGTTTGTGGCATTGGACCGTCTGTTGCGGCAACGACCAAAATCGCACCGTCCATTTGCGCCGCACCGGTAATCATGTTTTTAACATAGTCCGCGTGTCCTGGGCAGTCAACGTGCGCATAGTGACGATTCGCTGTTTCGTATTCAACGTGGGCCGTGTTAATTGTTATACCACGTGCTTTTTCTTCTGGGGCGTTATCGATTTGGTCAACACCTTTTTGTGCATCGATACCGACACCATAATAGTGAACGATAGCAGCAGTCAAAGTTGTTTTACCATGGTCAACGTGACCAATCGTACCAATATTGACGTGTGGCTTTGTTCTTACATATTTTTCTTTTGCCATAGTTTTCTCCTTATAGGCTTCTTGTTAAACTGACTTTCAAATTCCAGTTTCGAACACAATCATAAACCAGATTTTAAAAATCGCAATCTTTTTTTACTTTGTCATCTTTTTTATTACTTCGTCAGCAACATTTTGCGGAACTTCGGCATAGTGCGACAATTCCATATACGGATTTGCACGCCCCTGGGACAAAGAACGCAAGGTTTTGACATAACCGAACAGATTTGCCAACGGCACAAACGCAGAAATCAATTGGTTGCCGAATTGTGTTTCGATACCATTGATTTGACCACGACGACTGTTCAAGTCACCGATAATGTCACCGACGTATTCTTCCGGTGTATTGACCGAAAGTTTCATAATCGGTTCCAATAATTTTGGCGCAGACTTTTTCATCGCTTCGCGGAAGCAAGCACGCGCCGCAATTTCAAAGCATAACACATTAGAGTCAACCTCGTGATATTTACCATCAACCAATGTTGCCTTGAAATCCACAGTTGGATAGCCAATCAAAACACCTGTTTGTTGTGCTATCTTTAACCCTTTTTCAACGCCGGGTATGTATTCTTTTGGAATCGCACCACCGACAATCTTGTTTTCAAATTCGTATCCAGACCCCGGTTCCAATGGTTCAAATTCAATTTTAACCTGGGCATATTGACCCGAACCACCCGACTGTTTCTTATGAGTATATTCTTCGGTGACCGGTTTGCTGAATGTTTCACGATATGCAATGCGCGGTTCACCGACATTAACATCAACCTTAAACTCACGCAATAATCTGTCAACCAAAATTTCCAAGTGCAATTCACCAACGCCAGACAAAATCGTTTGACCAGATTCTTCGTCAACCGATACGCGGAAAGACGGGTCTTCTTTGGCCAATGCCTGAAGTCCCAATGACATCTTTTCAATATCGGCCTTGGTTTTTGGTTCAACCGCAATTGAAATAACCGGTTCTGGAACATGGATAGATTCCAAAATAATCGGATTTGCTTCGTCACATAATGTGTCGCCAGTAATCGTTTCCTTCATACCAACCAAAGTGATAATATCACCCGCCGATGCTTCTTTAATTTCTTCACGGGTATTTGCGTGCATCAACAGCATACGACCAACGCGTTCGCGTTTATCACGATTGGAATTATATATGTACGAACCAGATTGCAATTTACCCGAATAAATACGGATAAACATCAAATTCCCAACGAATGGATCATTGGCAACCTTGAACGCCAATGCACTGAACGGTTCTTTGGGATCTGCATGACGCACAGCTTCTGTTTTACCATCCATTTTTGTTCCCTTAATCGCAGGAATATCCAACGGCGATGGCAAATAATCAACAATCGCATCCAACAACGGTTGCACGCCCTTGTTCTTGAACGCCGTCCCGCACAATACTGGCACAAAGTTTTGTGCAATCACACCCTTGCGCAATAATTTTTTGATTGTTGCGACATCTGGGATTTTGCCGTCCATGTATTCTTCCATAATGGTATCGTCCAAAGTCACCGCTTCTTCAATCAGATGGTCGTGCAATTCTTGCGCTTTGGCCTTTAATTCTTCGGGAATTTCGATTGTCACCGGATGAGAACCCGTTTCATCTTCCCAAATCAAGCCCTTCATTTCCAAAACATCAACAACACCACGGAAATCCGCTTCGGCACCAATTGGGAAATTCAACACCAATGGATTTGCACCCAAACGTTCGCGAATCATATCAACACAGCGGAAGAAATTTCCACCGATACGATCCATTTTATTAATAAAGCAAATACGCGGAACATTATAACGGTCGGCCTGACGCCACACAGTTTCGGTTTGTGGTTGCACACCCGACACAGATTCAAACACCGCAACCGCGCCGTCCAACACACGCAACGAACGTTCCACTTCCATTGTAAAATCCACGTGTCCCGGTGTATCAATCAAATTGATACGATGATCACGCCAAAAACATGTTGTTGCCGCCGAAGTAATCGTAATACCGCGTTCTTGTTCTTGAACCATCCAGTCCATTGTCGCGGCACCATCGTGCACTTCGCCGATTTTATATGTTTTACCTGTATAGAACAAAATACGTTCCGATGTGGTTGTTTTACCTGCATCAATATGCGCCATAATTCCTATGTTACGATACATATGCAAAGGTGCGGTTTTTCCAACAGACATTTATCTTTCCTTTTCTTAGTTTTATTACCAACGGAAATGAGCAAACGCTTTATTCGCTTCTGCCATTTTATGAGTATCAATTTTCTTTTTGAACGCGCCACCTGTGCCATTCAACGCATCGCGCAATTCTGCGAACAAACGTTCCTGCATTGAACGTTCACCGCGCTTACGCGCAAACATAACCAACCAACGCAAGGCCAATGTTTGTTGACGTTCCGGACGAACTTCGACTGGGACTTGGTATGTTGCACCGCCGACACGACGACTTTTGGCTTCGACCGATGGTTTCAACGCATCAATGGCCTCTAAAAACAACGCCAATTCATCTTTGCCATCTTGGGCCAAAGTTTTCAATTTATCCAATGCACCATAAACAATGTTTTCGGCAACTTCTTTTTTACCATCCCACATAACAACATTGATACATTTCGCAACAACCAGATTATTATATTTGGAATCTGGCAAAATTTCACGTTTTGTTGCAGCCTTACGTCTTGACATATTTTATTCCTTTTATTTTTCTTCACCCGAACCACGCGTCGGATTACTCACCCACGGGTTTCCCCACGGTGTTATTTTTTAACCTTTGCCCCATATAAAGAGCGACCTTGTTTTCTCGATTCGACACCCTTGGTATCCAAAACACCACGAATGATATGATATTTTACACCCGGCAAGTCCTTGACACGACCACCACGAATCATAACCACACTGTGCTCTTGTAAATTGTGCCCTTCGCCAGGGATATACGCGGTCACTTCGCGTCCATTGGCCAATTTCACACGGGCAACCTTACGTTGTGCCGAGTTAGGTTTCTTTGGTGTTGTGGTGTATACACGTGTGCAAACGCCACGTTTTTGCGGACATTCCATCATATCAGGTGCGGTACTTTTGACCACTTTTCTTTTACGAGGTTTCCGAATCAGTTGATTTACTGTTGGCATTCAAAATCTCTTTGTTTTTACTTGACTTTTTGTTTACATAAAACAACACCCCAGACCTATTTCGAACGCACGCATCCGATTATAAATCTGTCAAAAAGTGCGGTTTTCTGTGTTTTTCCACTTTCCTTGTTTACACGGAAAGCAAAATTAGTATAAACATGAACTTTGAAATTGTCAAGCAAAATTCATTAAAAAACCGCCAATTTTTGGGTTGTTTTTTGATTCAGCCCCAAAAATCCGCGACATTTAATAAAAAGTGGCAGAAATCCGCCACCCGCAACATCGTCATCCCGCGTGCCGGGGTGGGTATTCCGCCCCATCGGGGAGGGGAATATGGCTGCTTTTCCAACCCCACCCTTGCGGCGGGGTCGCAGAGCGCAAACATTTGTTTAGCGCGATGCGGGGGCGGGTATTCCTCCCCCGGGCGTCCCCTTCTTTCCCAAAGAAGGGGTGGCAGCCGCAGGCTGACGGGGTAATTTGACACAATCCCATACACACCGGATGCCCGAACCTTTCACAACTACCTCCCCCCGCTAGCGCGGGGTACTCCTTCTTTCATAAAGAAGGAGAATATCCAAGTTCGACCATTTCATATTCCCCGTCTTTTACCGCCCCCGCGGAAAAGAAGGGGTGGATTGTGAGCAAAGCGAACAAGACGGGGCAGTTCAGTATAATCACACCCTCCCCGTCGCTGCGCGCCACCCCTCCACAGGAGGGGAATATGACTGCTTTTCCAACCCCGCCCTTGCCCGGGCCCCACGCAAATTCTTTGCGTGGGTGGATTCGGCGGGGTCGGCAAGACAATGTGAAACACTTGTCGAGCCGGGGGCGGGTATTCCTCCCCCGGGCGTCCCCTTCTTTCCCAAAGAAGGGGTGGCAGCCGCAGGCTGACGGGGTAATTTGACACAATCCCATACACACCGGATGCCCGAGCCTTTCACCCTCCCCGTCGCTGCGCGCCACCCCTCCTGTGGAGGGGAATATTCCGCCCCAATCGGGCCCCGCCGCGGCGCAATTTGCGACGGGTGGGTGGTGCCTGGGGAGGGGGACCAACGAAGTTGGTGGAGGGGGTAAACAAAACACGAAACAATAACAAAAACAAATTACATATCCGGGCCGGCGGTAAAAGTTCCCGTTCCCGCATTGGTAAAGAATTGCCCCGACACCATATCATACATACCAACGACACCCGATGAATTTTTTGCCGGGATACCATTAAATACTAATTTATTATTATCGTTATATATTTTTACATATCTCCAAGAAGAACTACTTTTATTATAACTTGATGTTGTTTTGTCGTTATTTGTTTTACCTATCCACAAAGATAAATCTGAATTTGAAAAAGATTCTCCTGCCAAATTATTAGATTTTAATACATCATTTATATACAGCCCATCTTTTGTTATTTTATAATTATAAAACGTATTTGTTGTAACATCCAAATTTGATATAACTGCATTCATTCCGGTTCCACCTTTACCCCAAAACGAATGCCCAGAACTGTTTGCTAATCCAAATTGAGCTCCCCAAACAGTAGAACTCCAAATACCAGACCCCGCGCCAAAAAAATAATCCCCAGCCTTTGGAACAGACATTTCAAATTGAGCAGACCAATTCCAATTCGTGGCTACGATTCCGGTATCAATCCATGAATTTCCATCCGTTTGTAAATACTGCAATTCCGTGTATCCGGCGGGGAGTGCATGCGCGACACCATTTGCACCCGCAATCGGATACCAATGCGGGGTGCCGTCTTCATCCTCGACCAATAAACAGTATTTCGCCGTGCATCCCTCGTCCGGGCGGGTTTGCTTTTCATTCGCAATTTGGTCTATTTGCTGCGCCTGACTCATCGTCTGGGTCACGACAGTATCCACCGCCGCAACCGCCGCGTCTAAACGCGTTTCCACCGGCGCAAATTGTCGTTCGTTATACCGCGTCGTTGCAATTTTGATTGATACCGGCAGCCCCGCGATGAATTCACCCGTGCCCGCATTGGTATGAAACGCAGTTTCTGGATTTGCATCCGCCAAATCATACATACCCAACACACCATCGCTATCACGCCGTGCCGGTATACCGTCAAATACTAAACTATCATTTTTTGAAGCCTTGTAATAGTAAATTTTAACATTTTTATTTTTATAATTAGTACCACTACTGTTGTTAAGATTAAATAAATACAACATAGAGGACCCCACCCTACCGTTTGTATATGTTGTGCCATTGGTTTCGTTCGTAAAATACCATCTGGTGTCCAAAACATTTTGCTTTATAATGTAAACCCCAGGTTCACTTGTACCATAACGCCTATCTTTTACACCTACCTGAGATGCACCGTTCACAAACATAAAACCTGATGAATCATTCACAGTTTCAAATTTTAATTCCATATAATCAATCGTTGCTTCGTTCACATTAGTATTAATCCATTGTGTTCCGGTGGATTCGATGTATTCCAATTCGGTATATCCGGCGGGGAGTGTTGCCGCATGGGCGACATTTAATATAAACATGCATGTGACGGCCGCCAACACTAATTTTAACGAATCGAATATACGCAAAAATTCCATGGTTTTCCCCAGTTCTCTCTCA
>DFGC01000012.1:61749-61884 GCA_002371155.1 Alphaproteobacteria bacterium UBA3760
TTTCTTGCAACAGGTAAAATTGGGGACTGTCCCAGTGTGCGCGCGCCTTTGCAATTTTTACACGAATCGATTTTCCGCCATTTTCACCCCCCCCACCACTCCGTGGTCCCCCCCCTCCGATAATCACCCACAAAA
>DFGC01000012.1:61939-71744 GCA_002371155.1 Alphaproteobacteria bacterium UBA3760
ATCACCCACAAAACGCATCCGCGTTTCGCGGGGCCCGATGGAGGGGAATATGGCTGCTTTTCCAACCCCCCCCTTGCGGCGGGGTCGGCAAGACAATGTGAAACACTTGTCGAGCCAGGGGCGGGTATTCCGCCCATTTGGGGAGGGGGACCGTCGTAGACGGTGGAGGGAGTGGTCATTCTGAGTAAGGATACCCACGAAACAGATTTCTGTTTCGTGGGTATCCGTCAACGAAGAATCCAGGTAATAAAAAAGCCGTCGGCGGTGCCGACACATAAATGGACTGGATCCTGACGGTCGTTTTTACGTTCTTTGCCGATGGCAAAGGTGTAAAAACTCCCTCAGGATGACCACCCGTCGCCCAAGGCTATGGGTGGCAGCCGCAGGCTGACGGGGTAATTTGACACAATCCCATACACACCGGATGCCCGAGCCTTTCACAACTACCTCCCCCCGCTGGCGCGGGGTACTCCTTCTTTCATAAAGAAGGAGAATGTCCAAGTGCCGACACATAAATGAACTGGATCCTGACGGTCGTTTTTACGTTCTTTGCCGGTGGCAAAGGTGTAAAAACTCCCTCAGGATGACCACCCGTCGCCCAAGGCTATGGGTGGCGGGCAAAAAACATGCGCGTTTTGTCGCGTCATCGCGCGAAACGCAAAAAAAAATGCCCCGGGGGTTCCCGGGGACTTGGTATCAAAACCCATCTACACAGAGATATTAGAAATCAACACCGAATTTAGCACCAAAGCCAAAACCGTCTTCGATTTTCCAATTGCCTTCGGCTGCTTCGTGATTGATATCTTTGGTCAAATAGATGCCAACGAATTTGCTTGGGTCGATGTTAAAGTTCGCACCAAAGCCCAATTCCCAATTACCACGGGTTTCGTTATAGTGATCCATTGATTTGCTGTATTCAGCCGCATAGACCAAATTCCATCTGCGTGTCAAAGCCATTTGTGCATCGATACCGGCACGCAATGTATGCCATGACGCATCATCATCATCCCAGTTGAATGATTTTGTATTTTCATAATCCATCAACACATGACCCGCGATTGTAAAGTTATGTGCGACATAACCACCGCGAACACCGGCCGTCCATGTGTAATTGGTGTGATTTTTATTCAAGAAAGAACCTTTCAAGAATGATTTGTGGTGATCATACAAAACCGGACCAACCGCATATTCTGCAACGGCATCCAATTTCCAGAACGCATCATCGATAACACGCAATGTCAAACCCATGCCCATATCATCCCAATTGGCATCATCAAACCAATCTTCTTGCGACAAAGATGTTTTGACATTAACCATGAATCTGTCGGTGATACCGAAACCAAATTCTTCGCCCAATGCAACAGCGGTTGCGTTATCAGTAGAAGAATTTACATCAGTAATGCTATAAAAATGTCCAGATTTTGGCATATACAACGGATTGTCATCAATCACATTCGCGTTCGCAGCAGAAACCGCAAACACTGCAACCAAAGAAGACAACGCTAATTTTTTCATAATATATCCTTTTCCTTTTTGTTAGTCTAACAACAGGCTTGTTCCTGTTATTCCTATTCTATCATGTTTATGTTCCTATTGTCAAAAAAAAGTTTATTTGTTTTTAGCCTTTTTTTGTGATATAATCCCCGCGACACAGTGGCGGACATATAAAGAAACATTGTTATTCCCCAGAATTCCAATACTTTCATTAAAAATTTTAATAATTTTATTTTTTATCAAAAAAAATCACTGACGAAAAAATTTATTTTTTTGCATTTTTTATTTCGCGCCAATCGGCATGATTTTTCAAATGTTCTTCATATGTGTTGGAAAAATTATGTCCACCTTTGCCATCGGCAACAAAGAACATATAATTTGTATCCGCCGGATTTAACACCGCCCGTATCGCCGCCGAACCAACATTTGCAATCGGCGATGGCGGCAACCCCGCATTTCGATAAGTGTTATACGGACTGTCAATTTTCAAGTGTCCCGTCAATAACGGTTCACCCTGCATATCACCCAGTCCATCTGTCAACGCATAAACAACCGTCGGGTCGGCCTGCAACCGCATACCAGACTTTAATCGATTCAAATAAACACTGGCAACGACTGGCATTTCCGATGCACGCGGCGTTTCCTTTTGCACAATAGACGCCAACACAACAACATCATTCCAATCAGTCAACGGTTTTGGAATTTTCCGCCCAGACATTTTTTCTTTGACCGATTCCATTTTGCGACGCGCCAAATCCAACACCGCCAATCGCGGTGTCCCACGCGCCACACGATATGTATCGGGAAACACATCACCATCGGCAACATCACACACCGCCGCAACCATACCCGGCATACAATCCACATCGCCCGACAAAGACGAATCATCCGCCAACAATATTTTTATTTGTTTTATAGTCAAACCTTCGGGAATCAAAACCTTGGTTGTGGCAACATCACCACGCACCATCATCTTGGCGATTCGCCATGCCGACGCACCACGCGGAATTTCATATTGTCCGACCTGAATCCGACCCCCCATTCCACGCACCGCCAATTTGAACGAAGACGCCGAATCGACCAATTCATTTTTCTTTAACACATTTGCGACATCGGTCACCGTCGCACCCGGCGCAACCGTCACCAACACAGATTTTCGCGTTGCATACCCAAACAAAGTAAACGCAACAACCGCGACAAAACAAACAACAAACACCGCAATCGTGTGTCTTTTCAACATATGCCGAAATATAGTTTTGAAATGCTTTGCCATAATACGCGAATTATACAAAAATAAATCAAAAGTCAAAACTATAAACAATAATTTTTTTGCTTTAATAAATTTGCCGCTGATAAAAACAGGTTTTCCGGCAAAAACTTCACATCAAACCATTGCCACATTGAACACTTGGTTGGTTCCATAACCTTGGGCATTGGTAAAAATGTTGTACGCGAAAAACAATGAATCGTTATATAATGTTTATCTGGGAAAATATCATTTGTTAAACCAATTACTTTGAAATCATCTGGTATCAAAATCAGACCTGTTTCTTCCATCAATTCACGTGCCGCACAACACTCGGGACTTTCGCCATATTCCAAATGTCCACCCGGCGGTGCCCATGTACCCACACCATGTTTTGATAAACGATGTCCAAACAAAAACTGTCCCCCAGGATTTTGAATCCAGCACCCAACCCCAACACGAACAATTTTATTTTCAGACATATTTATTTACACCAATTTTACATCAACATAACAAAAATAAATCAAAAGTAAAGGTGATAAAAATAAAAAACGAACCCTATATTGACAAAACCCAAAATCGTATTATAATATCGTCGCAATAAAAAATAAAAAGGATAAAATTATGACTCTTGATTACGCATTAAATACGGTAACAAAACAAACAATTAAAACAGGTTTACGCCTTGACCCGTTACAAAAAATTACAGCGGCCCACATGTTACAAAAAGGTGAAAAAACACGCGTTTCCATAACAATACACGGCCTTAATCGTAAAACAAATCAATACCAATATTAAATCAAAAAAAACGAAACCGGCGGCATGCCGGTTTGATTTTTGGTCGGAGTAACAGGATTACTTCGCTATCGCTCCGTCACCTTGCAAAATTTTGCTAACGCAAAACCGGTATACTCACGTCTACCTTTTTGCTACGGTTCGACCTACTTTTTCGTAGGTTCGAATCATGGACACACAATCAAATAAAAAAACACCCCGACCATTTTGGCCGGGGTATTTTTTTATCTGGTCGGAGTAACAGGATTCGAACCTACGACCTCTACGTCCCGAACGTAGCGCTCTACCAGACTGAGCTATACTCCGTTGTGATGCATATCTTACACCACAAAAACAAAATTTCAAATATTTATTTTACACGTCTGAAAACAACCGTTGCGTTTGTTCCGCCGAATCCAAACGAATTACTTAACGCAACATCAACCTTGCGTTTTTGCGCAACATTCGGCACCAGATTGAAATCACCAACCTGCTCTATCGGGTTTTCTAGATTGATTGTCGGTGGCACAATATTATCGCGTATTGCCAAAACACTGAATATCGCCTCTATTGCACCGGCGGCACCCAACAAATGCCCCGTCATAGATTTGGTTGACGACATACACGCATGCCCATCACCAAATAATTCGCGCACCGCCATCAATTCCCCAACATCCCCCAGTCCCGTCGATGTTCCATGCGCATTTATATAATCAACATCCGCCGGTTTTAACCCCGCATCGTCCAGCGCAATCTTCATCGCGCGCAGACCGCCCTCGCCATTTGGGGCCGGCGCAGTAATATGATGCGCATCCGCCGTCATACCAAAACCTGCAACCTCGGCATAGATTTTTGCGCCACGTTTGACGGCATGTTCATATTCTTCCAACACCAAAACACCTGCGCCCTCACCCAGGACAAACCCGTCCCGGTCTGTGTCCCATGGACGCGACGCATGCGTTGGGTCATCATTACGGGTGGATAAAGCCTTCATCGCCGAAAATCCGCCCAATCCTAATTTAGTCACCGCGGCCTCGGTTCCACCCGCCAACATCAAATCGGCATATCCATGACGGATATAATCCGCCGCCTGGGCAATTGAATGTGAACCCGTTGCACATGCCGTCGAAAACGAAACATTTGGTCCACGCAATCCATATTTAATCGACGCATACCCCGCCGCCATATTTATAATAGATTTAATAATAAAAAACGGACTAACAAATTTCGGCCCAGACTTTTCCAAATCAACCGATGTATCATAAATAGTCTGCACACCACCCATACCACTGCCGATGGAAACACCGAAACGGTCTTTATCGCCATCATATTCAATCAAATTTGCATCGCGCATAGCCTGGTCTACGGCACACAATGCATAAATAACATCGCGTCCCATTTTACGCTGTTCACGTGCATCAACAACCGCATCTGGATTAAATTCACCAACATTTTCACCGCGCACCGGCACCGCCGCAATCTGCGACGCAAATTCCGATGCATCAAACAAATCAATTTTTTTCACACCCGACACACCGCGTAAAATATTTTTCCACGCATATTCAACACCGGTGCCAACCGGACAAACAATTCCCATACCGGTAATAACAACTCTTTTCATAAAATATATCCTTTTTTTATTTTATATCGGGCATATCATACAATATTTCAACAAAAAATACATTAAAAAAATCCGTTGCACATGCAACGGACAATTTTATCTAATCACAAATCGATTCAGATTATTTTCTGTGTGCGTCAATATATTTAACCGCATCACCAACCTTTTCCAATTTTGCCGCATCTTCATCAGGAATTGTGATATTAAATTCTTTTTCAACCTCCATCACGAATTCGACGACATCCAAAGAATCCGCGCCCAAATCGTTCACGAAAGTTTTATCTTCGGTAATATCTTCGGGTTTAACACCCAATTTATCAACAATAATTTTTTTAACTTGTTCAAAAGTTGACATTTTCAATCCTTTATTTTTGTTAACTTGTTCGCCCCACAAAAAAAACGGGCGCTGATTGAGCATAAATGTATCATTTTATGTTATATATGTCAAGACTTTATAACCAACTATAACAAAACCTTGACAAATACATTTTATTAGTATAATCCATAACTTTCTAACAATTTATTCATATTTTCGCGCAAATCTTCGCGGTCCGCCGCCCATTTTAATTTGCGCATTAAAAATTTATACACATCGTCCATACGCAAATCTGGCATACCGGCACCGGCGACAACATTACGCCACGCGACACGCGGATCCGCCAGATGATTTTTGCAACGTCCCATAAACACCCAATCACCATCTTGGGGAAAATTTTCCAGCAACACAACCGCCATATTTGATAACGGCCAATCACGCCACATATAATGATTAAAATCCAATTCGTCCCATCGCATAGACAACACTTTATTTTTTGGCAAAAACGAATAGACCAACATCAAAAACGCACCACGCATGACATCTGAATCCATCGCCCGAATCGCATCCATCAACCCCAAGAATTTTTCATCATTCAACGGACTGACCCGCCGTTTCTGTTGAATTTTTGGCAACATTGCAACAGGATTTATTTTCGCATATCCTTGGTCAATGGCATACTTGAAAATACTGGCCAAAACCTCTTGCATACGGGCGGCGACCACGCGTCCCTGGATTTTGCCGATAACATTTTTAATATCATTTTCCGAAATATCCAAAATATTTTTTCCAAACAATTCCGACAAATGTAAATTCACCGCGCGCACCAATTTAACCTCGGAATCTTCACTGCGGCGCACCTGATTTTTCAGATACATTTCCCACATTTCTTTGAAAGACAATTTTTTTCGGCGCGTTGGAATTTTTTTCATAGCATCATTCAAAACATTTGCAACCATACTGCGCGCGGTTTCAATATCCATATTCGGATACGTACCAATAATAATGCGCCTGTCGCGTCCATGCACGCGTCGCCGCACAAAGAAAGTTTTTGCGCCACGCGATGTCACATACAAACGCAAGCGTGGCTCTGAAATATCTTGGACAACATCAAATCCACTTGCCGGTGTGGGCAAATTATCCAAAATATACGGATTAAAGAAAAACTGATGCGCCATAATTTTTCCTTTTTATTTATTTTGATTTGCCACAAATTTTTCGCCAAACCTTCTTTGCAATAAACTTTGCAATACACAACTGAGTATTTTTTACGCGTTCATATTTTTTAACCGCCTTGATATATTCATTATTTGCATTTACAAAACGACAATCTTGATTACAACCCGAACCATCCAAATAATAAGGGCATGTCAATGAAACATTTTCCGGCATACCGTTTACCATGGTTGGAACGACCTGGAAACACCCTTGTTTTTTCTCTACCAAATGTCCACGACCAATCATAGACGCATAACATTTCTTTACCTGTTTTTTCCAATAATATTTTTCACGACGAAAAAATTTATATTGTTTTATCAAAGTTCTAAATATCATACCCTGCCCCCTTTCTCAGAAATTTATTTTCCAACCTTTAATGCGTTGATAAATGCACTTTGCGGAATTTCCACATTACCAAATGTCCGCAGACGTTTTTTACCCTCTTTCTGTTTTTCCAACAATTTTCTTTTGCGCGTGATATCCCCGCCATAGCATTTTGCCGTCACATCCTTGCGATATGCCGCGATTGTTTCACGCGCGATAATTTTTCCACCGATTGCCGCCTGCAACGGTATTTTGAATTGGTGGCGTGGGATTAAATCTTTCAACTTTTCGACAATTTGCCGTCCACGCGATTCCGCCGATGCCCGATGACACATAAATGATAACGGTTCTACATTTTCATCATTTACCAAAATCGAAACCTTGACCAAATCAGATTTTTCATAACCACACACCGAATAATCGAACGATGCATATCCCGATGATATAGATTTCACCCGGTCATAAAAATCGAACACGACCTCGGCCAGGGGCAACCGATATGTCAACACCGCACGATTTCCAACATACGAAATATTATCTTGGACACCGCGTCGCGACGCGCACAATTCCATAATGCCCCCCATATATTTATCAGGCATCATAATCGTGGCCAAAACCCATGGTTCTTCGATATAATCGATACGGGTCACATCCACCATATCCGCAGGATTTTCCAAATCCATAACCGACCCATCGCGCAAATGCAATTTATACAGCACACTGGGCACCGTATTTATCAGATTCAATCCAAATTCGCGACGCAAACGTTCACTGATAATTTCCATATGCAGCAACCCCAAAAATCCGCACCGCAATCCAAACCCCAGCGCACTTGATTTTTCAACTGTAAACACAAACGACGCATCATTTAATGCTAATTTTTCCGCCCCCTCGCGCAGGTTCGGATAATCATCCGCCGCCATCGGAAAGAACGACGAAAACACCACCGGCACCGACGGTTTGAACCCAGGCAACGCCGCCCCGCCAAATTTAGAATCGACAATCGTATCGCCAACCCGGCAATCATGAATTGTTTTCATCCCTGTAATAATAAATCCAATTTCGCCAGTATTTAACGCATCGACATCAACCATTTTCGGCGTAAAGAACCCAACCTTTTCAACCGTATATTCCGCGCCCGTCGCAACGAATCTGATTTTTTGTCCGCGCCGCAAACACCCGTCCACAACGCGCACCAACACAACAACCCCCAAATAAGAATCATACCACGAATCGACCAACAACGCGCGCGTTGGCGCATTTTCATCACCATTTGGTGCGGGCAAATCATGCACAATTTTTTCCAGTAATTCCGGCACACCCTCGCCTGTTTTCCCAGAAACCGAGATTGCATCCGCCGCATCCAACCCAATTGCATCTTCGATTTGTTGGCGCGTTCCCGCAACATCCGACGACGGCAAATCGATTTTATTCAACACCGGCAACATTTCCAGATTATTATCCAACGCCAAATACGCATTTGCCAATGTCTGCGCCTGGACCCCCTGGGTTGCATCGACCAAAATAATCGCGCCCTCGCACGCAGCCAACGACCGCGACACCTCGTAAGAAAAATCGACATGTCCGGGTGTATCCATCAAATTTAATTGATATTCATGACCATCTTTGGCGCGATATTTCAACCGCACAGTTTGCGCCTTAATCGTAATTCCGCGTTCGCGTTCAATATCCATAGAATCCAAAACCTGGGCCTTCATTTCGCGTGATTGCAACCCGCCACAAAATTCAATCAATCGGTCAGAAAGAGTCGATTTACCATGGTCGATATGTGCGACAATAGAAAAATTTCTAATAAACTTTTGGGACATAAAATTCCATTACCTTATGCGGCAATGATACACCGGTATATAATAAATTTCAACCACAAATTTCCCAATTTTATTCCTTTCATCATCCCGCCTAAATTCCTCCCCAATCGGGCCCCGCGAAATTGCAAAATTTCGTGGGTGATACCTGGAGAGGGGAATATGACTGCTTTTACAACCCCACCCTTGCGGCGGGGTCGCAGAGCGCAAACATTTGTTTAGCGCGATGCGGGGGCGGGTAAACAAAACACCCCCCTACATCACAAACATCAGCAAAATTCCCGCCCCCGCAATCAACACCGCCGCCGCCGTCAACGGCCAAAAATATTTTTTCACAATGGCATTCGCCTGACTTTGGAACCGCCACAGCAAAAATCCAACGATTGCGAATCGGCCTGTGCGGAAAATCGCCGACATTCCCAAAAACAGCCATGCCGAAAACCCCATAAACCCGGCGCAAATCGCCATCAATTTATACGGCACCGGTGTCACCGCCGTCATTAAAATAATCAGCACCCCATATTTAACGAACATTTGTTGTGCCAATTGGAACTGTTCCATTGTGGCGAAATTTTCAATCAACCACACACCCACCGAATCGAACAGCCACAGTCCAATCATATATGCTATTGCGCCCCCAACCAATGACCCCAGTGCCGCCGCAACCACCGTTGGCACCGCGCGCCGGCGATTTGCAACGATTGGCGGGGTCATAAAAACCTCGGGCGGGACGAACAAGAAAATCGATTCGGCAACCGTCATCACGAACACAAAGAACGAATACATGCGTGTATCGGCCTTGGCCAACATAAATTCACCTAATTTCATAATCAACCTCTATTTATTCCTCCCCTATTCCTCCCCATCGGGGAGGGGGACCCGCAGGGTGGAGGGGGTATTCCGCACCATGGATATTCCCCGTCTTTTACCGCACCCGCGGAAAAGAAGGGGTGGATTGTGAGCAAAGCGAACAAGACGGGGCAGTT
>DFGC01000012.1:71790-72304 GCA_002371155.1 Alphaproteobacteria bacterium UBA3760
GACGGGGCAGTTTAGTATAATCGCACCCTCCCCGCCACGCCATGGTCCGCCGCGCCACCCCCTATTTCAACCCCGCCAACAACTGTTCGATTCGTTCGGCGCGTTCAATGGTATCATCATAAACAAACCTGATTTCAGGCGTATATTTTTGGTCGATACGCGCCGCCAATTCGAAACGCACCGCGCGCGTCACACCATCTAATTTTTTTTGCACCACCGCGACATCACCGCGGGTATAGTAATACAGTTGCACGAAACTCAGCCCGCCATGCGAATCCGCCCCAACAATCGACACCATTCCCAAAACAGGGTCATCCATATATTTATCGCGCAGAATTTCTGCAACGATATTTTGCACCTTGGCGGCGATACGATTTCCCCGTGGCGAAGATTTTTTCTGCCCAATCATAACATAACCTTTTATAATACATATATAATATACAATCCCCCCATTATAAATCAAACAAATAATTCCTTATCGTCATCCCGCCTTTCTTCTTATCGTCATCCCGGC
>DFGC01000006.1 GCA_002371155.1 Alphaproteobacteria bacterium UBA3760
TTGGTTTTCTTGCAACAGGTAAAAACGGGGTCCATCCCACTGCACGCGCGCCTTTGCAATTTTTACACGAATCGATTTTCCGCAATTTTCACCCTCCCCACCACTCCGTGGTCCCCCCCCTCCAAGTATCACCCACAAAACGCATCCGCGTTTCGCGGGGCCCGATGGAGGGGAATCCGCCATGTCGTCATCCCGGCGCAGGCCGGGATCCAGTTGACGACAAATGTCGTCAACCTGTGTCATTCGACATAATTACGCAAGTTTTGCGGAACGCAAAACTGGATACCGCGCGTCCGCGGTATGACGGAACAGTGCGCTATTTCTCTGCCGTGGGGCCCGATTGGGGGGGATTCCGCCCCATTGGGGCGGGGGACCCGCAGGGTGGAGGGGGTGAATAAAAGACCACCCCGTCGCTTCGCGCCACCCCTCCAAGTATCACCCACGAAACACAAATGTGTTTCGTGGGGCCCGATGGGAGGGGAACTAACCCACCGCGCGTCCGCGGTATGACGATAAGACGGGGGCCGATACCGCGGTATGACGGTGGAAATATTAAAACTGGGTTTCAAATGATAATAAAAAGCGTCTTTCTTTATCGTTTTTATCAATCTTTAATGGCCAACCCCATGAAAAGTTCATCGGCCCCATCGGTGTATTCCAATACACACCAAATCCCGCAGATGTGCGCCAACCCGACCCAATTTCTTGTAAATATGGTGCATTTTCATGGCCATGCGGCACATCTGGGTCGCCCAATATACCGTAATCTGCGAATACGAATCCTTTGACCTGGTATTCATCGGGAATAAATATTGGGAAATTCAACTGGGTCGAACCATTTACTTTCCATAATCCACCCAGGGAATAAGAATTCTGGCTGATACGGCCAACACCCGCGACATCAAATCCACGCAATGATTCACCGCCCAAGAAATAACGATATACACGCGGTATATAATCATCGCCAATCGGTTCGATATATCCGCCCTCAATCGATGTTTTCAACTGCCACCGGTCATCCAAAAAATTCACCATCGCCGTCGCATCCCCATAATAACGCATATATGTCGTCGTGCCACCAAACCCAGTATATGTCACCCCCATATTGCCAACAATACCGGTGTGGGTATGTTGTTCAAAATTAGTGTCCAAATTATAATAACGAAACGCCGTTCCCAATGAATACAGGCGCGCGTGAATCATGCCGCCACCTTGTTGTGGGTCACTGTTTTGATCGAACGCCGCCGACAAACGCATGCTTTGCGACCAATGGTCGGTCAATTTCCAACCCAAACGCCCCGACACCGTCAAAGAATCACGATTATAATCAAATCCGGTCAATCCCTTGTAATCATACATTGTATATGCGACATCAAAACCACCCGACAATGCACGGCCGAATAAATACGGTTCGGTAAAACTAAATAATGCCTGTTTTTGATATTGTGCAATCGAGCCCTTGATTTGAACAACCTGGCCCCGACCCATAAAATTATTTTCAGTAATTCCGGCATCAACCATAAAACCGTTTATGTTTGACCACCCCACCCCGCCAGACAATTCGCCGGTGGGTTGTTCTTCGACACGAACATCCAAATTCATCATATTCGCATCCGCGATTCGCGATGGCACCATCTGGACACTTTTGAAAAAACGCGTATGCATCAGGTTTTGCCGTCCCTCTTCGATGGTTTGCAATGAAAACGGGTCACCCGCACGCATCGGCAATGATTGTTCGATAACACTGTCAAATGTGCGAACATTGCCCAAAATATTTATAGAATTCAGGTAAATACGGTTGGTTTTTTCAATATTAAATTTTATAGATACCGTGCGATTTTCCGCATCCTTGGTCGGAATCGGCTCAACCGTTATAAACGCGTATCCATAATCCGCAACCGCGCCACGCAACGCAGATATTGTTTCTTCGACCCGGTCAACATTATATGTGTCGCCCGTTGACATTTTCATAACATCATACAGTTTTTCGTTTGGCACATCAGGAAACGGGTTTTCAATCGTCAATTCGCCGAATTTGTATTTTTCCCCCTCGTCAATATCAAATGTCACAGAATAATATTCACGATTTTCTGTGAATTTACCCGTCGCATTCACAACATTTGCATCAACATACCCATTACGCAGATAAAATTGACGCAATAATTGTTGGTCATATTTTATTCTGTCTTCATCAAAGACATCAAATTGCGTCATAAAACGCCACCATGCATGTTCGCGTGATAAAATCTCGCCACGCAATGTGCGACTGCTGAAACGATTATTGCCGGTAAAATCAATATCAGAAATGTATGTCGGATGTCCCTCGGTTATTTCATAGACAACATTTACGCGGTCATTATCCAATTCTATTTTTTTGGGATTTATTTTTGTTCCAAAATAACCCTTGCGTTGATATACCGTCAATAAACGTTGAACATCCGCCGCAATAACCGTTTCATCGTATGTGGCGCGTTCCTTTAATTTAATTTCTTTTTTCAAATCATCCGTTGATATTTCATCATTACCTTCGACCGTCACCTGGGATATAATTGGCGATTCGGTCAAATTTATTTTTAATGTGTTGCCCACCATGGATACATTTATCCGGGAAAAATATCCACTGTCCTGTAATTTTTTTGTTATTTCATTTACGCGTCCCGATGTGATGTTATCACCAACATTGACCCCCGCCAAAATACGCACAGATTCCGCATCCATGCGACGCGTGCCATTTACATCAACGCGCGATAATGTCGCGGCCCCCGCCGGCACAACCGCGCACGCAATACCCAATGCAATATATTTTTTCGTATTCATTTAATTTAACCCAAATACCCTTGCGATGTCGTTCCACATAGTCAACAACATCAACCCTATGATTAAAATCCACCCACACGCAAACGCAATTTCCATGGCGCGCCCCTGTAATTTTTTACGCGTGATAAATTCAATTATTAAAATCAGCAAAAATCCGCCATCCAACACCGGCAAAGGCAGTAAATTTATCACCGCCAAATTTACCGACAACAACGCGATTATTGACATAAATGCCCAGAACCCTATGGACAATGCCTGGCCAGACACCTGGGCAATGGTAATAAACGACCCCAGTTGTTTTGACGAACGTTCACCGGTTATAATTTGTTTCAACACAACCAACAAAGTTTTAGATTGGTTATATGTTTCGCGCGCGCCCCAATACATACCATCCCAAAAACCCTGGTTGCGGAATTCTGTTTTGCTGCCATCGGCGACCAATCCCCACCTGTCGGCGGGTGCCAATTCAACATTTACAATATCGTTTTCACGCAATAATTCGACATTGGCATTGTGCTTTGCCGCCAATTCTTTGGCCAAAATAATTTCACCCCAGTTAGAAATTTTTTTACCATCTATTTTCGCAATCACATCACCCGGTTTTACACCCGCATTAAACGCGACACTTTGTTGGATAACCTGACCAACAACAGGTAATTGAATTTCACGCGGATGAAACATAAATGCCGCAGAATAAATAACCCACGCCAATATGAAATTCATGACCACACCCGCCGCGATTATTATAAACTGTTTCCAACGGGGTGCAGACAAATAATGCCCGCGTTTTTTATCCGCATCCAATTCGTCATATTTTTTGCGGTCGAACATATCTTCTTGGCCATATATCGACACATACCCGCCCAACGGCAGACATGCCAGTTGCCACTGTGTGCCGTGCCTGTCGTGCCATTTCAGAATCGCCGGGCCAAACCCAATCGAAAATTTATCAACACGAACACGCGCCCAACGCGCCGCCAAAAAATGCCCCAGTTCGTGGATAAACACCACAACACCCAATACAATCATCAACGCAATAATGGTCATCAGTATATGCATCATTTACCCCCCAATAAAATTATGCCGCCATCATCATCCAGACAATTGGCAAAACATAAATCCAACCATCAAACCTGTCCAAAAGTCCACCATGCCCCGGCAAAATTGTTCCAAAATCTTTGATTTCTAATTTGCGTTTTACCCAACTGGCGGTTAAATCACCATATTGCGACAACAGCGACACCGCAATACCAACCCATGCCAATTCTGGCAAGAAATTGCCAACCATCATCGGACCAAATAATAACGCCACAACCGCCCCACACGCAACGCCCGCAATTTGCCCAGTCCATGTTTTGTTTGCCGACACACGTTCCCACATTTTGTCACCACCAAACATTTTTCCAAAAAACCATGCGCCAATATCAGCAGAACAAATAATCGCAAACAATAATGTCATGTTGCGTAAACTGTGTCCGACAAAATATGCCGCAAATACCAACATAACCAACCATGCCAAAAACATGAAAAACAACCAACCGTTCTTGGCAATATACAATTTTTTTGCGTTAAATATACAGTGCGCCATTTCATACACCATGCCACACGCAATCAACACCGCCAACCAGCGCACCGCATGCACGCCAAAGTGCTCCATCACACCCGCAATGCACACAACCGCAAATATACCAATTGCAACCCAAATACGTTTTAAAGTTTCAGACATAATTATTTACCCTTGTTTTTACCAGAATAATCTTTCTTTTTTCCACCACCAAATCTGCGGTCGCGGGTTGCATATTCATCCAAAACCCGTTGCCATATTTTTTCAGATTTTACCAAATCTGGCCAATGTTCAGGAACAAACAGCAATTCCGCATATGCCAATTTCCATAACATAAAATTAGAAATCCGACATTCATTACTGGTGCGAACCATCAAATCAACCGGCAACAAATCACCCGTATCCATAAATGTTTCAAATGTTTCGCGGGTGATGTGTTCACCATTGTCAATTGCCGCATTTACCGCACGCACAATTTCATCTTGGCCACCATAGTTTAATGCAAACACAACCGTTCCCCCGGTATTTTCCGAAGATTTTTCTTCTAATTCATCACACAATTTTGCTAACTTGGCCGGCAACCGGTCACGCGAACCGATGACACGATAACGCAAATTACGAGACAGCGCATGTTCCAAATTTTTTTTCAATTCCGTATAAAATAAATCCATTAAAAAATTTACTTCTTCTTCACTACGATTCCAATTTTCCGTTGAAAATATAAAAAATGTAAGTGTCGAAACACCATGTTTAATAAACCAATCCGCCATATTTTCGAAATTTGCGATACCCGCCTGGTGCCCCATCAGTGGTGGCAATCCACGATTTTCCGCCCAACGACGATTACCATCACAAATAAACGCAATATGCGATGGAATTTTCTTTGGCGCATTTTGTGATTCAGACTTATTTTTCTTGAATAATTTGAACATATCCGTCCCCTTTTCTTTCGTATAAAATCGTTATAAAATGTTAAGTTCTATATTTTTTTATACAGACATAATGTCGGATTCTTTTTGTTTTGCCATTGCGTCAACCTCGGCTGCGCGTTTATCAAAGACCTTTTGAATATCATCATCAAATTTGCGTTGATCGTCTTCGGAAATTTCTTTATCTGTGACCGCGCGTTTGATTTTGCCCATTGCATCCTGGCGGATATTGCGCATAGAAATCTTGGCCTCTTCGGCATATTTACCGGCGACGCGTGTTAATTCACGACGACGTTCTTCGGTCAATGGTGGCATATTCAAACGAATAACCGCACCCGCAGACATCGGGTTTAACCCCAACCCAGAATCACGTATGGCCTTTTCAACCGCACCAACATTATTCATGTCCCACACGGTCACATTTAATGTTTGATTGTCCGGGGTTGAAACGGTTGCAACCTGGTTCAATGGCATGTCCGACCCATATACCGCGACACGTACGCCGTCCAACAGATGTGTTGATGCGCGCCCCGTGCGCAAACCCGCAAATTCATTTTGCAAAACATCCAATGTTTGTGCGGTTTTTTGTTCAACCTCACTCTTTAAATTTTGATAATCCATATAAATCTCCTTCAAGTCAAACAGAGAATAGCAAAAATATTTGACATTTGGCAAGAAGAAATATAGAATAGTGATACCCAAATCATTATTGATGGGTAAAACATTGCGGGGTTGTAGCTCAGTTGGTAGAGCACTTGCATGGCATGCAAGGGGTCGTCAGTTCGAGTCTGATCAGCTCCACCACCCTTCGCGCCTGCGACGCTACGGGTGGCAGGCCACCCGTAGCGGAGAAGTTACCGCGAAGGAGTGCCACACGAAGTTTTAACGAAGTGTGGCGAGTTGGCAAAAAAATCAGTGTCCACCGTGGCCTTGGCAAATGCGGACTGAAAAACAAGTGCCGGTCCAAACAGGTCAGGACACAAAAGTTTATGGCGGGTGTAGCTCAGTTGGTAGAGCGCTGGTTTGTGGTACCAGTTGTCGTCGGTTCGAACCCGGTCACCCGCCCCATAAAATTCAAACCCGCATTTTGCGGGTTTTAATTTTATCTGGTCGGGTCGGGTTCGAACCGACGAAAAAGTCGGTCGAACCGCAGGCGAGAGGCAGACGAGAGTATGCCGGTTCGCATCAGCGAACGAGCGACACGTGGCATTCGCAGCCCGGTCACACACATCGTGAAACGATGTGGCAATAATTGCCCCGCCCCATAAAATTCAAACCCGCATTTTGCGGGTTTTAATTTTATCTGGTCGGGTCGGGTTCGAACCGACGAAAAAGTCGGTCGAACCGCAGGCAAGAGGCAGACGAGAGTATGCCGGTTCGCGTCAGCGAACGAGCCTAGGTGGCGCAGCAGCCCGGTCACATACATCGTGAAACGATGTGGCAATATATTGCCCCGCCCCATCCGTCTTTGCCGATGGCAAAGCCGCGATTAATAAAAAAATCCCCCACAATTGCATGTGGGGGACAGGCATCCTTTTTAACGAACGGCCTGCGCGTTTCGCATATCCAGTAATTGGTTAGATAATGCTTTATATGTGCGCACCCGTTTTGCTATATCCTTGCGGATTTCCGGGGTCATATATGACAACCAATCATCATCCACAATCATATATCCCGTTGGCAATAACCATAAAGTGCATCCCGGAAAATTCCGTTTTTTCTTAGTCCTTTTATCTGTGATGGTATATTCTTGTGCCAATGTATATTCCATTATTGTTCGCGATAAAGGCAATTTTCTAAACTCAACTGGTAAATTTCTAAAACTATTCAAATAGTTCAATACCTCCATGTTTTTAGGAATTTCCACACATGGATGACAACCACCGCTGGTTACTTTTTCCAATGCAACGGGTATACGCTTACATCCAATAAAAAGATTATAATCTGTCAATACACAACAAGGATCGGCAATCACATGCGCCGTTGCGCATTTTGGTAAACTATCTGTTGCCACATCTTGTGGTTTCACATTTTGTTGTTCTTGGCAGTTGATTTTACCTTTTCTAAACAAACCCATAATTTACCCCCTTTGTTTTCTATTTACACATACAAATATAATACAAAAATATAAAATGTCAATAGTTTAAGAAAAAAACATAAAAAAACAAACCCGGTTTTCACCGGGTGTTTTTTATCCAACAATCTTCCGCCAGATTGATTTTTTTGGCGATTGTTTTTTCTTAGGCCGACGACGGGGCGCGGTCGTTGTTGTCCGCTTTGCCTCGACATGTTGGGCATTTTTCTTTTTTACATCGGTTGACGGTGCATGTGCCGACAATATATCGTCGGTTTTCGCCTGTTCTGGGGCAACGCGTTGAATCGAATATTGGTCGATATTCATTAAACTGTCATCACCAACAATCACGATTTCCGTTTCAAATTCAGATTCCATTGCCGCCAATTCCGCACGCTTTTGATTTAACAAATAAATCGCAACATCGGTCGGAACCGTCATAATAATTTTCTGGGCAGATTTCGCCAACAGTTTTTCTTGCAAATGACGGAACAAAATTATCGACGCGGTTTGGATACTGGGGACAACACCGGCACCCATACAATGCGGACATGGCACATACGATGATTCGATAAAACTGCTGCGCATACGTTGACGCGACAACATCATAACACCGAATGCATTGATTTTTGCAACCTGGGTCCGGGCGCGGTCATGTTTCATAACCTCGCGCATTTTCATTTCCAATTTGCGATTGTTTTTTTCTTCTTCCATATCGATAAAGTCAATCGCAACAATGCCCGCCAAATCACGCAGACGCAATTGCAATGCGATTTCTTCCGCCGCCTCTAAATTGGTATTCAATGCCGTTTGTTCGATATCTTTTTCCTTGATTGCACGGGACGAATTCACATCGATTGTGACCATTGCCTCGGTCTGGTTTATAACAATTGAACCGCCGGACGGCAAAACAACATATGGGCCATGCAAACCCTCCAACTGTTTTTCGACACCCGCCTTGACCATCAATGGCAATGCGGCATCTTTATACAATGTGATTTGTTTGCGCGGGGCGCGACCGTATAATTGCTGAAAATAAGTTTTCGCGGCATCGTATGCCTCTTCACCCTGGATAACCATGGTATCGTTTTTATCCGATATAAAATCACGCACGACACGACGCAACAAAGAATCTTCGGCATGGATGATAACCGGCGCAACCGATTCCAATGTGGTTTTGCGAATATCGTTCCATAAATTTACCAAATAATCATAATCTTTGGCAATATCATCCGCAGATGCCCCCGCCGCCGCCGTCCGTAAAACGACCGTCATTCCGCGTGGGATTTTCAACCCATGCAAAATTTCACGCAGACGCGCGCGTTCGGCTTTGTCCGATATTTTTTTAGAAATACCATAACTGTTGCGTTTGCGTGAATTTGGCATCAAAACCGCAAAACGCCCCGCCAAAGACAGGTATGTTGTCATGGATGCGCCTTTGCACCCACGTTCTTCTTTGACACCTTGGATTAACAATATTTGTTTAGGTTTGATAACATCTTGGATTTTGAATTCGCGTGCGCGTTTCAAGAATTCTTTGTTATCTTCGCCGGAATTTTCATCATCGTATTCGGCAACCTCGTCCCCTTCGTCATCGGGGTCGTTATCGTCATCAACGATGTTGGCATGCGCCAATTCCAATAATTTCTTTTTTTGTTCCGCACTGACCTGATAATAATCCGGATGAATTTCCGAAAAAGGCAAAAATCCATTTTTACCAGTGCCATAATCAACAAACGCCGCCTGGAGTGATGGTTCAACCCGAATAACCTTGGCCAGATAAATATTACCCTTTATCTGTGGTTTTGTGGTTGTTTCAACATCAAAATCAGACACGCGTTCAGTCGCCGAATCCACCACAACGACGCGCGTTTCTTCCGGGTGGACTGCATCCACGTATATTTTTTTTGACATCTAATAATCCTTTTATGTTAAATACGCAAACATTGGATACAACCCGTCCCCATGGGGCAACCACGCCCATGCCAAGGGAAGCAACCACGATAACCATCAGTGCCATGCGAATTGCAGAAATCAGTGATAATATAATCATTAAAACCAACCCCATTGTTATGCGATGTATTTCAGGTTATCAAAACGACTTTATAAATGCAAGCCAAAACGAAAAACAAACCCGATATTGATTTTCTTGTTGACCGATTACATTTGTTTTTTTTATACTGAAATTATATCAAATGGGGGAATTGGTTATGAAAAAGATTTTACTGGGATTTTTCGTTGCATTGACATTGGCCGGATGTGGCCAGGTTTATGACCGCGAACCGGTCGGTGTAGGTTATGACAACAACGAATTGAAATTGAGTCCTTGTGCATGCATCATGGTTTACCAGGCATAGCATTTTTAATGGGGGGAAAATAATTTGAAATACCCAGACGATTTTGATACGCCCGCATTTCCGGCTGGACGATTTGTCGCCGTATCCCGGTTTATGGCGGTGATTATCGTCGCCCTGTTTTTTCTTATTATTTGTGCGTGCGGGGCAATTTTATGGGTGAAAAAGACCCAAAATGTCAGTCCGTTTTTGATTTCTATAAATCCAAACGGGGAACGATGGACGGTTGTCGCGCACGACAATCACGCAACAAAAATACCTGCATATTATGTATTACAGGAATCTTTGCTGAATAAATTTGCACGAAAATGGTTCACAATTTCTGACAACATTTTGGAAAACCAGGCAAATTGGGCAAAATGCGACAGACAATCTGCGGAATGCACAGATACCGCGTCCGATAACATTGAAACCTGTGCAATTTATTGTATGTCTGATGATTCGGTATTTGGTGATTTTAATCGTGTGGTTTTGCCAACATTTTCGGCATTGGAATCAGACGCGGCGGCAACATGGCGTGTGGTGGCGGTGCATATCAAACCCATGGTATCCGACGAGTCAATCACACAAACCGGGGGCAATTGGCGAATTGATGTCGCGGTCAATACCGGCGACGGTATCGTGAATTTCACCGGTTTTGCAACGGTATCTTATGACCAAGAACACTATCCGAAAACATTGGGATATTATGTTTCGGAATTTAACACATACAGGATGAATTAATGCAAAAATCGTCTTTGTTCTTTATTGGACTATTTATGCTGGCATGTATGTTGGGGTTATTGTTCTTTGCTGGGGCGATTTATGATGCTGAAAAAAAATATTCAATCGATACATTTTTCTTTGAACCGGCATCTAAATCGGCAAATCGTGTGGCGGTGCCGGTATCGGCGGATGATATGCCTGATAATTTTTTACGTGACATGATTATATCACGATTTGTGAACGAATATTTTTATGTTATACCAAATTCTAAAAACGCGGAAAATCGCGCCAAATTCCAAGATGACACGGGCAAAACAACCGCATTATATGGATTGGCGGGACGCGCAAATGTGTATGAAAATTGGAAAAAAGATGTTTCACCGGAAATTATTCGTTTGGCGGGCAAACGCGCATTACGCACCGTCCAAGTCGTCGGTTTTGGCGAATCTGAAAGTGGGCATTTGATTGTAGAATATGAATTAAAAACATGGAATTCACCAAACGACGTAATGGCAATGCCGGATGTGACGCGTGGGGTTTTATATATGGATATAACAAAAAAACCAATACGCGTATTACAAACAGCCGATGCCTTGGACAGATTGAAAAACGGCGTTGACCCGGTGTCTGCGTTCACTTTTGGGGTTTTGGATGTGATACAACAATAAAATTTAAGAGAATTAAATATGTATAAAAAAATTTGGGCTTTTTTGATTATTTGTGTGATTGGCGTATGGGACGGATGCGCATTGGCGGCCCCCGATGACAGTTTCGGATTTATGGACACACAAAACAACGATTACAACACTGACGATAATTACGACGATTATGCATCTGGAACGGATGAGTTTACCGACGCATCAAATACTGATTTTATGTATGCGGCCCCCGATGACACACCTGATGAATATAACGAAGACACCGAAAACATCACATTAAATAATGGCGCGGCGGTTATAAATGTCGCCGGGTTTGATATTGCTGGAATTATGCTGGGGATGTCATTTGATGATGTTTATAACCTGTATCATGACAATAATAATTTATATTCCATGCGTAAAAAAAACAGTTTGGTTTATACCGTCCCCCAAGATTGGAAATATAACCTGGATTACGAATGTCGCCAGGCGGGCATTGTTCAACCCAGTAAATTGGACAAATGTATTCGCAGTTTGGCACGAAATCGTGGATTGTTGTATGTGTCGGAAATTCATTTGGAACGCGCCAAAACCGGTGAAACAATCGATGTATATTTAACCAGCAATGCCACGGATAATGTCGTATACCGCATTGTTTACACCAATGATGTCGATAAATTAGAGGGTAAAAATCCAAAATTCGCCGACCAACGCGATAAAAAAATCTTGGCTTTTTGGAAAAATGTTATAAAAAAATATGGCGCACCAAATTCTGGACAAGACAAATGGATAACATCAACAAACGCATATGACCCGAAAATGACGGCATATTACGGCGCATTGGATTTGGTGGACAAAGGTCGCCAGGCCATGGATGCCGCAACCGCGGCACAACAATCACGCGATAATTTTCACGCAAAACCATACGCTTTTTAATGAACAGTTATTATACAGGAATTTTTGCAGAATGGCGCGCGAAAATGTTTTTGCGGTTGCATGGGTATAAAATATTAAAATCCCGATATGTGACGGGTCGCAATACCAATCGCGCCGAAATCGATATTATCGCCCAAACAAAAAATACTATCGTTTTTGTCGAGGTTAAATACAGACCTGATTTGCAAACGGCATGGGACGCGATTTCACCATCGCAAATCACGCGTTTACGAAATGCCGCGGAAAGTTATTTAATAAAAAAACATTGGAATGGTGGTGCGCGATTTGATGTTATCGCGGTATGTGGGATGAAAATTTATTGGTCCAAAAACGCATTTTAATTATGTGGATTTTTTTCTGATTTGTATTATAATTCACGCAAATTTACCAAAAGGATTTATTATGAATTTTATAAAAACTGAAATTGACGGTGTTGTTATTGTTGAACCACGTGTATTTACCGATGCCAGGGGATATTTTTTTGAAAGTTATAACGAAAAAGAATTTAATGAAAATGGTATTCCAAATCGTTTCATCCAAGACAACCAATCAAAATCATCATATGGTGTGGTGCGTGGTCTGCATTGCCAACTGGGCGAACATTCCCAGGCAAAATTGGTGCGTGTTTTGTCGGGTCGTGTTTTAGATGTCGCCGTTGATGTGCGTCCAAAATCCCCAACATTCGGGAAACATGTGGCGGTTGAATTATCCGATGAAAACATGCGCCAATTATTTATTCCACGTCATTTTTTACACGGCTTTTCGGTTCTTAGTGAATCTGCAATTTTTGCATACAAGGTTGATAATTTATACAACCCCAAAAGTGAATTTGGTATTCGTTATGATGACCCAGAAATTGGTGTTGATTGGCGTGTTCCCGCGGATAAAATTATAACATCTGAAAAAGACCGAATTGCCCACACATTACGTGATTTATTAAACGCATGTGTTAAATGAATTATTTAGGATAAAATTCTTGATATGTTTCTGGAAATTGTTTATGCTGGGACATGCGTATAGCAAAAAAGGAGACAAAATGAAAAAAGTATTATTGGCATTTTTTGCCGTTTTGACTTTGGCGGCCTGCACAGGTTCATATAAATCTGGAAATTGCGAATATGATTTCTTGTTGCACAAGGATATTTCTATTTCTAAATGGATTGGCAATGCGACCGGCGGTTGCTAAAAATTGAAACAAACGCGCAACAAAATGACTGTTAAAAGACTCTTTTTGTTTGCAGGTTATGATGCACATGCCAATGTCAGTGATGCATTGTTGTTCTATTTACGGGAATTATCGCGGGTTGGTGATATTATTTTAACCACCGATTGCGATTTAACCCCAGATGGAATAGAAAAATTGGGTGCAATTTCTGGGATTCGGCATGTGCAATTTGGTCATCATGGCGAATATGATTTTGGTTCATATAAACGCGGTTTTATGTGGTGCGAAAATCGCGATATTATAAAATCTTATGATTGGATTTATTTTGTAAATGATTCTGTGGTGGGGCCCACAACCGACATTAAACCAATATTAGAAAACCTGGAAAATAAAAACACCGATGCGGTTGGTATGTTTTATGCCACGGGTCAATGGGTTGGCACGCCCGAAAATCGGGTTGATGACCATATACAAAGTTGGTTTATCGGTGTTAAATCAAATATCGCCACACAAAAATATTTTTCCGAATTTATGCACAATATTTCACGCCAGGAAACCAAGGCCGATATTATTATGAAATACGAGGTTGGATTCACAAAAATCCTGCGCGACCATAAATGCTCTATTGGGGCGGTGTATTCATCCGATATGGCGCACGATTTATACCGCACACCCGCGTTGGCAATACAAAATGGTGTTTGTTTTATAAAAAAATCTGCATTAAAATACATGACACCATCCGAATTACACGAAAATGTAAATCCCGAATTATTGAAAATCATACAACACGAACATTTGTATAAACAGAAAAAATATTCAACCCTGCGCGTGATACGATTGGGCAAATTACGAATATTGACATTAAAACGACGCATTGGAACAAATAAAACCAAGTGGTTTTTATTCGATATTTTTCCACTGATATAAAACCGCAATTTTTCACCATTTTTAATTTATAAATGTTGCAAACACCCTATTTTTATTTTATCCTAGGAACAAGATATACATAAAACCCAAGGGGAAATACACCAACATGACCAATGTACCAAAAGTTTCTGTTTTAACACCAATTTATAATACAAATCCGGCACATTTGCGTGAAATGATTGAATCTATATTAAATCAAACATTTTCAGATTTCGAATTTTTAATTTTGAACGATTCCCCAAACAACGCAGAAATTGAAAAAATTGTGTTGGATTATGCAAAACATGACAAACGCATAAAATATTCCAAAAATGATAAAAATATGGGAATCACACCCAGCCGCAACAAATTACTGAAAATGGCGCGCGGGGAATATTTGGCGATATTTGACCACGATGATATTTCTGTGCCGGACAGATTTGCGCGCGAAGTTGAATACCTGGACACGCACCCGCATATTGGTGTAGTATCTGGATGGTTGCAATATTTCGGAACCGATAATAATATTTGGAAAACCCCAGAAACCGATACCGACATTCGTGTTATGATGTGCGACAGTTGTTATGTTGCCCACACCGCAGCAATGATTCGTAAATCGGTATTGGTCAACAACAATATAGAATACGAAGAATTTTATACCCCCGCCGAAGATTATCAATTATGGGCACGATTGATGGATATAACGCATTTTTATAATATCCCAGATGTTTTGGTTAAATATCGTTGGACGGGCAATAACACATCGTGCCACCAAAACGACAAACGCGAATTTGCGCGGCGTGCAATATATACCCGTGTTCGCGATACACACCCCGGGCTATACAACGAATTTATAAAAATGTCGCCAAACACTATGTTTCGCATGCGTCTATTTGGAATAATTCCATTGGTAAAGATAAAAAACAATTGGATATTATTATTCGAATTTATCCCAGTATTCAAAATCAAGTGGAAATAACATGCCAAAAATTAGTGTAATTATTCCTGTTTATAATACCGACAAATATTTAGCCGAATGTTTGGATAGTGTTATCAAGCAAACTTTTAATGATATTGAAATTATCTGTGTAAACGATGGGTCAACAGATAATTCCCTCGAAATTTTGCGTAAATATGCCACGCAAGATTCGCGTATAAAAATAATAAATCAAAAAAACTCTGGGGTCGTTGTTGCACGCAACAATGGGATAGCAAACGCGACCGCTGATTTAATATATCCACTGGACAGTGATGATAAAATAGACCCAAACGCTTTATCCGAACTATACAATGCATTGATGAACAATCGTGGCGATGTTATCACAAGCCGTGTTATAAAATTTGGCACAGAAACCGGCGAAATGGTATTACCAAAACCAACCAAGTTAAATTTCAGTCGTCAAAATTGTTCAGTAAATGCCGCATTATTTCGTAAATCTGATTTTATTACCGCGGGCGGATATGATATTGCATATAAAACAGCATTGGAAGACCACGATTTATGGCTAAGATTTATATACCAACACAACATGCGTTTTTACCGTGTTCCAAAACCACTGTTTTTTTATCGTATAAAAACCAAAACAGAATCAAGAAACCAAAAACATATTACAGAACATACAAAAATCGTAGAAAATTTTTATAAAAAATACCCACAGATGAAAAAATATTTATTCATTTCAAAATGTATAAAAAAGTTTAACAGATTTATTCGTTTCTTTTTCAGAATACAAAATAATACTATAAAGATATTCAAAATACCTGTTTATAAAATTCGTAAATACGATACGGTGGTATCTGTTGGTGCGGCATGTTTTGTTCCAGAAACACTAAAAAAATTGAAATTGCGTGATTTTTCCGGGCCTTTTGATTGGATGTTTGGTTCGCATATATTGACCCGATTGAATTTTGTAAAAAATGGATTCAAAAATTATTTTAATTATGACGATTTTGAATATGTCGGTGAAAATCCTGATAACGGCAAAAATGTGTACAAAAATACAAAATCGGGGATTACTTATAATCATGATTTTCCCAAGGGTGATTTCAATGATATTTTTGGGCCTGTATCCGAAAAATATAAACGCAGAACCGAACGTTTTATAACACATTTGCAAACAGATAATCGTGTATTATTGGTGTTCTTTGAATTAAATGATACCGGCGACAAACAAAAAATCATAAAAATTATGAACGATATAAACAAAAAATATCATGCACACATTGATTTGTTATATGTCAATCATAACCCAAACATTAAATTAGGAATCCATACCAGAATAAAAAGAATTTCTGAATATGTTTTATACGCAGAATATCATTATGATAAATTCCCTGATGAATTACCCTATGCTAAGAAAATATGTAAAAAATTGATACAAAAAGTCGCCAAATAAAAAAAGAGAGCAAAATGTCGTTTTTATATAAATATCATTTATCTTATTCACATTTTTATATTCGTTTCCTGTGGTTCAAAAAACGTTTTGTTTTTAACAAAGCCTATCGTAATATTGTCAGAAAAATTCAAACATCTCGGATGAAACAAAAATTAAAAAAAATTTCAAAACATAACAAGATTCGTGTGGGTTTTTTGGTGTCTGAACAATCAAAATGGGGATATGCGTCGGTGTATGATGCTTTCGCAAAATCTGATAAATACGAACCCGTTATTTTGGTGACAAAATTGTTGTTGGAACACCAAGGTCAAAAATCTTTTTATAAAACGATAGGGGATTGTTATAAGTATTTTACAGACATGGGATACAATGTCGAATTTGCATATGACGAATCCAATCACCAATACATCCCGTTAAACAAATTTAATGTTGATATTGTTTTTTATCAGCAACCATGGGAATTGGATGATTCGCAACATCCACTAAATGTATCGAAATATGCAATCACGGCATATTTGGCATACGGTTTTGAATTGGTAAACCATGAAACTTTATACATGGAAACTTTCCACCGTTGGCTGGATTTCTTTTTTACACCATCATACGAAACCGCCGCATATATGAACAATATCGCCCAAGATATAAAAAACATGTATATTTCTGGATATCCCAAAATGGATGCTTATTTTGATATAAAATTAAAAAAGACTAAAAAACCAGTTATAATTTATGCGCCACATCATTCATTTGAAGAAAACAGTTTAAAAATGGCAACATTTCAATACAATGGAACAGACATATTAAAATTAGCACAATCAACATCCACACAGTTTGATTGGCTATTCAAACCACATCCACGATTCAAACATGCCGTTGTAAAAAATAATATCATGTCACAAAAAGAAATCGAACTATACTATAAAACATGGGAATCATTTGGTCAGATTTACGAAGGTGGCGATTATATAAACATATTTGCAAATTCGGCCGCTATGATAACAGATTGCTGTTCGTTTTTGGCGGAATATTTACCATCTGGGAAACCTTTATTTCATTTAATAAATCCCCAGGCACGCTTTAATAATGTTGCGAAATCTTTTATTGAAAGTTTTTATCAAATTCACGATTCAAATGAATTGAAACATGAATTCAATCGAGTTATTGTCCAAAATGACGATTATAAAAAATCAGAACGAACATCAAAAATCCCAATTGTTTTTGATAAAACACAACATGCCGGTCAAAACATATTCAACATTTTGAACACTGCCATATACCAAGGAAAATAAAATGCATAAAAAATATATCTTTACTTTTTGGGAACCCGCAAATAACATGCCTGGTTATGTGCAATTATGTATCGACACATGGAAACATAATTTACCCGATTATAAAATTATTATTTTAGACTATTCTAATTTATCAAAATGGTTACCAGAAAAACAAATAAAACGCATTTTATGTAAAGATATGACATTACCAATCCAGGCCGACGCAATACGGGTTGCACTATTACGAAAATATGGTGGAATTTGGCTGGATGCCGATACAGTAATATTACATAACAATTTTTTAAGATATATTCATGGTCATGATTTATCCATGATTGGTGATTCACAAAAACAAACTCAACATATTGCATTCATATACGCAGAACAAAAATCTGATATTATTAACAAATGGTATAAATCCATATGTAAAAGGGTATTTTTATTTAGATTGTTCAATAAATGCAAGATGTTAAGAAAAATTTTTAGACGCACCAACGCGACATTACATAATTGGGATGCGTTGAGCAACGGGATTTTGGACAATTTAGTAAATAAATCGACCGATACTTCTGCGTTTTTGCGTTTGGATAAGATGAAATTGGGCAGTTTGCCCGAATATGCAATCGCCGCCCCAAACAAAACACCAGATGCGTTATATCAAGAATTTTGGTTTGAACATAATGATAAAACATTCAATGATGTTAAAAATATATGTTCTGGTGGAATTATTTTATTACACAACAGTTGGACCCCAGACAAATATAAACACATGACAACAAATGAATTTTTAGATTCGGATATTTTGTTGGCACACGTATTAAAAAAATCTCTGCACAAAGGTGAATAAATGATTAATACATACAAATTTGCAAAAATATTATGTTGTTGGATACCCATACGATCTTGGCGACATAAAATACGCAAACATATTGCCAACGCATTTGTTTATTTTGGTAAAATATATTATTCTTGTGATTTATTATACCCAATATTAACACACAAACTGATATCTGACAAAACCAAATGTCTGGTAATATCGCCACACCCTGATGATGAAACGATTGGTTGTGGTGGAATCATGGCAAAACATCCAAACAATTTTGATGTAATTTGTATAAACAGTTCTGGGGTAAAGTATTCGTGGGACACGGAATCTGCTAATAAAATCGCCGACAACAGAATTGCAGAATTTAATTCTGTTATGAAATTCTTGGAAATTAAAAATTTTTGGATTTTCAAAATATTTGGAAAAACGCCAATGTTTGACAGAATTATAAAAAATAAGAAGAATTATTTAAATGTTTTAGATTTCAAGAAATACGATTACATTTTTGTTCCTGATTGGTTTGACGCACATCGCGAACACAGATTTTTATCACAAAATTTTATTCCAAGACTAATGCGTAAAAACGGATATTCCAAACATACAAAAATTGTATTTTATTCAGTATGGGCAACATTAAATACACCAAATTATTTTGAAGATATATCTGAATATATAGATAAAAAACAACAGGCGATTTTATTGTATAAAAGTCGGACAAATTGTTCCGACAATTACGCGACAAGAATAACCGGATTAAATTATTATTATGGTATGTTGAGCAACTGTAAATACGCCGAGGCATTCAAGATAATATCAATTTCTGATTATTTGCGCCACCCAGATGATAAATCTTGGGCAAAAATACAATGATATATCAGGCCACCAAATATGGTGGCCTGATTATTTATTTAGCCTGATTATTGCGCAAATCCACACACTTGCCAATATACACTTTTGACTTTATCTGCACTACTTGCTGCACCGACATATATTTCAAATGATGTTGTTGTCTTTGAGCCATCTTTTACAACAGCATACGCCCAATTATTGCTGTATTGTTCACCTGTTACACTTATGTTGTAACGTGCGTCTGCCATCGTTATCGGCATTGTTATTTGTGTGCTATTACCTGCGGTTATATTTCCCAAATAACAACCACCCTGCTCTACCCAGCCAGATTTATATTTACGATACCATGTGTAATTATTTTCTGCGGTTGGCGTTTGCGATTCAATTACATAATCCAACAATCCCGTTGTGCGTGTATCGATTGCCACTATATTATCACCAATTTGCGACACATCGCCCAATTCATTCATTTGATTGCGACATGCAACAATTTCATCATGAATTGCCGAAATACGCGCCAATAAAATCGCCGCAGATTCTTTATTGGCAATTTCATCGTATTGCGTGCGCAAATCCAACAATTCATCATTCAGGTCTTTGATAACCTCCATCAAATAATTCATATCTTGATTCAATGTGGTTGGTTCAATTTGCGCCAATGGTTGATAATCAACCGAACGTGATAACGGCAAATGACGCGAAATTGTTATCGTGTCGTTTTCACCTGGCGCGACATTAAACACTACGCACCCACCGACATATGGAATATCGGCATCCACACCACCAGAATTTCCAATAATATTGTATTCTGGGGCGGTGGCATTATTTACCAAAACGACGACATCTGTGTTTTGATAGTATGGAAAATTAAAATAAAATTCGGTTGTTTCACCGTTCCCAGTATAAGATACTTTTTGCATAAAAACTCCCTTGGATTAATTTTTGTTATAACAAAAAGTCCCGCATCAACAACGCGGGACACATAAAAAAATCAGGCGACAAAACATCGCCTGAACTGGAAACCATTATATCATAAAATACGATAAAAATCAATTATTATTTACTGACCACCACCATCGACGGGCGCAAAACAACATCGCCATACATGTATCCAGATTGCATTTCTTGGACGATTGTATTGGGCGCATGCGCGTCATCCGCCGGCACAGTTGATATTGCACTGTGGAATTGTGGGTTTAATGGTTGTCCAACCGATTCAATTTTCACAATGCCGATTTGTGCAAATGCCGATTCCAATGCCATTGCCAAAGATTTTATCCCCGCATCATCAGGCGATTGTTTTAACGCCATTTCCAACGCATCCATAACCGGCAAAAATTTTTTGGCAATCCCCATGCCACATGTCCGCGCCGCAGATTCAATATCACGCGTGGCACGACGGCGGGTGTTTTCCAATTCTGCGGCAACCCGCATATATTTATCGGTCAAATCCGCAACCTGGGTTTGTAATTCAGATACCAATTTGTCTGCATCTGATACCGCCGCATCGTCCTTAGTTTCATGTTTTTCACCGTCCGCAACGGACACTGTTTCAACATCAACCTGTTTTGGGTCTTTATTTTCTTGTGCTTCTTTATTGTCTTGCATGTTATACCCTGCCCTTTTATAAAATTTATTGTAATTTATTTAACACTTTTAATTATAGGTATAAAATCATCAATTTTCAAGGATGCCCCACCAACCAACACACCATCAACATTTGGAATACTCATAATTTCGCCCGAATTATTCGCATTCACAGACGCACCATATAAAATCGGAATATCAAAATACCCCATATCACACAATGTATCACGAATAATTTTATGCACTGATTCTATATCTTTTATTGTTGGTGTTATGCCTTTGCCTATTGCCCAGCGCGGTTCATACGCAATTATAAATCCCCCAGATTTCGCATTTTCCGGCACAGATTCCCGGATTCCATTTTCTATAATTTTATGCGTCAACCCCATATCGCGTTCATCCGCGGTTTCACCAACACATATAATGGGCAACAAATCATTTTCCAATGCCATTTTCGCACGCATCGCGACATCTGAATTTTTATCGCCCAACGCATCACGACATTCGCTGTGCCCGACAATGGTCGCCGTCGCCCCCGTTGCCGAAACAAATGCCGCCGAAATATCGCCTGTATGCGCCCCAGACGCATATTTACTGACATTTTGTGCACCAATCATAACAACCGCATTTCCGCCCCGCAACATTGTATATGGAACACATAAAATCACCCGATTATCCGTGTTTATCGCCGAAATTGCCGACATCATTTCCGTCAACAATTCGGGATTTCCGTTCATTTTCCAGTTGCCTGCAATTATTTTCATAAAAAAACCTTTTTTTCATCTTGCGTTAGATTATCACCTTTGCTATGGTAATGCAAAAGGAAATAAAATGCTAGAATATTTACGTAATGCTTCTGAACGGCCATTGGCCAAGTTTTTAATTGCCATTTTGGCGTTTTCATTTATCGGATGGGGTGTCGCCGAATGGATTTTTGGCGGTGCAACAAGCGATACAACACTGGTTCGTGTTGGTTCATCAAAAATTTCTGTGAATCAATTCAACAACCAAAAATCCCAGATTTTGGCGGGTATGTCGCGCGACCAACAACGGTCTATTTATACCGATGCAAATGCGATGCGGTCTTTTAATAACTATATCATGGGCGAATTAGCAACCCAGCAAATGATTGCGAATCGTGCCGATGATTTGGGGTTTGTGGTGTCTGACCATCGTATTGCAAACGAAATCCGCAATGTGCCGGCATTCCAAAAAGACGGTAAATTTTCATCTGAACAATATGATGCGGCGTTGGCGGCAAACGGTTTGACCGAGGATAGATTGGCAAATGTTTTACGCGCGGATATTTCGCGGTCTATGACATTGGGTGCGATGTCGGAACCCGTTCGTGTCCCAGATTTTGCGGTTTTGGCGGCATATAATGCACGACATGCCACCCGCGAAATTGAATATCGGGTTGTGAATTTTAATGATTTTAATGTTGAAAAACCGACCGATGACGCATTGCAAACTTACTATGCGCAACATCCGAAAACTTTACCGGAAACGCGTCGCGTGTCATACGCATTCGTTGCGGCGGACATGTCTAAACCTGATTCCGTTGACCAAGGCATGGCGCGTATAACCGCGGTCGAAGACGAAATCATCGGCGGCGAATCTTTGGAAAATGCGGCAAAAAAGCATAACGCCAAATTTGTGCAATTAAAAGATTTCGCACGCAATGGTGCGGCAAACGATGCAAATATTACACCGCAAATTGTCGCAAAAATATTCAATATGGACGATGCCACCGACAGTGAGATTATCGAGGCTCGCAAAGGATTTATGATTATACATATCGACAAAATCACCCCGGCGCACAGTGCGGAATTTGCATCGGTAAAATCAGAATTGGTTCCACAATGGACACGCGCCGAAAAACGCAAACAAGCATACCAGGCGGCAAATGAAATCTTGGTCGATTTGAACCAGAATAAAAAATTCGATGACGCAAAATCCAAGGTTGTCAGTCGCACAGATGGCGCACCAATTGCGGTATTAAGTGATGCATTTAATAATCCGGTTGGCACAAATAAAATCGTTGAAACACCGGACGCATTCTATGTTTTATCGGTAAAATCCATTAAATCGCCAACGGTTGATGACAAGAAAAAATCTGACCTGCGCCGTGAAATGGAACAAACAATGCCCAGTTTGATTCAGGCCGATTACAATAAATTTTTGCATCGCAAATACCCGGTCAAAGTAAATGACAAGGTATATGAACGATTCATCGCAAAATAAAATCTGCCACAATTATTCGTGGAACATAAAATAAAAAATCCCGCGTTTGCGGGATTTTTTTTATTTCTTTTTTACCGACCGTTTTGCGGTTTTTGCACTGCGCGGTGATGTCGGTTTTGTTGTTGCCGCAACATCGTGTGATTTATGCGCGGTTTCAGATTTATATTCGCGGTATAATAATTCGCAACATGTGTATGCAATCAATGCCGACAATGCCGTAATCAGCCCCGCCAACAAACCATCTGAAAATATTGCAAACAAAATAATTGCCGCAAAAAACACAATGGTCAGCCCCAGATTTTTCGCCAGGACTTTGATAATTTTATTAATTGTTTCCATTTAATTCCCCTTTGGTTTGGTTGATATAATTATACCACAATTTTGCAATAAAATAAATAAAAATGACCACAGATAAAATCCGTGGTCATCTCAGGAGATACTATGAAAGTAATTTTTTTATAACAACACTTGTCCGCCAATGCGCGCAGTGCTGGGGACTGGGCCGAAACTGGAACGCGGGGATACATAAATGTTTCCGCGAACCGTAAAATCGCCACAGAAATTCAGCAAATTCACATCGCGCAAGAACAAATTTCCATCAATCACTATATCGCAAGGCAATGTATATTTACGCAAATCTTGGATATACAAATCGCCACGAATATGTGCGCCGTTTGGCAAAACATTTGTCATGTCATGATGATCAATAACGGTGTTGCCATACACAGTTTTGTCTTGGATTGCGACCTGTTTAATCGCCACATGGTTTTCACGAACCTGGGCAACCTGGATTGGCGCAGACATCGGTTTTTTTGTCACCGCATCGCGTTTAATCGGCAAAGATGTTGTTTTGCGTGGGGAAACGGTTCGATTATCCAATGGTTTTGGTTCGTCTTTTTTGGTTTCAACAATTGGGGCATCGCGTTGTGTGATAATTTCAGAATCACTGGCGTTTGCACTTTTACGCAAATCGATAATCAACAATGTGAACAATATGATAATCGACAGCAATAATGCCAGGTTTAACAATGCAACCAGGTTGATTCCTGCAACCCAATTCCAGAAAATGCACAACCATGACCAAACCTTTTTAAAAGGCCAGCAAATGATTTCCCATGCGCGTTCAAAAAAATTCTTTTGTTTTTTTCTAACCATTTTTCACTCTCTTTGTTTTTGGTTTACGATAACAATATAGTATAAAAAAATAATTTGTCAAGTTTTTTATAAAAATATTTATGAATAAAAATTTTGTGGAATAAATGGGGAAATAAAAAGGAAAATAAAATGTGGAAATAAAACAGGAAAAATCACGATATGCATGGGCGGATTTTGGCGCAGAATAAAAATATAATGTTTTTTCTTGATTTTTAAGTTTTTTGATATAGAATTATTGCATATTTGCACCCATGGCTCAATTGGATAGAGCATCTGACTACGGATCAGAAGGTTGAGGGTTCGAATCCTTCTGGGTGCGCCAGAATAAACAACACGGCAATTTGCCGTGTTTTTTATTATCCTAACGTATCGGCCCCGTCTTATCGTCATACCGCCGGATGACGCAACAAAACGCATCCGCGTTTTGTCATCCTGAGGGAGTTTTTACACCTTGGCCACCGGCAAAGAACGTAAAAACGACCGTCAGGATCCAGTTCATTTATGTGTCGGCACCGCCGACGGCATTTTTAATTACCTGGATTCTTCGTTACACTCAGAATGACCACCCGTCGCCAAAGGCTATGGGTGGCAGACACAAAACGCATGCGTTTTGTTTACCCCCTCCACCGTCTATGACGGTTCCCCTCCCCAAAGGGGCGGAATCATCAGCATAATTACACAAGTTTTGCGTTCCGCAAAACTGGATACCGCGCGAAATCACCCACAAAATTTTGCAATTTCGTGGGGCCCGATACGGCGGTATGACGACATAAAAATCGGCACAGTTCCATTATAATTTCAAATAATAAAAAATGTCGGCGCCGCCGACATTTTTATTTTAATTCGGGCGGCACATTACCGCATAGTTGCCATTGTAATCAGGATCCCAATATTTTGATTTATATGGGGTTGAAACCTCGGTCGTGTTTTGTGGACATGTGGTCGCCAATCCGCTTGAATTCTGAAATATATCGGTCATAAAACCGCCTGCATCCGGACTGTTATTTTGGATTAAACCCGCAAATGTCGATTCCGGGATATATCCACTCAGGTTTTCACAAATGGCAAATGTTCTGTAAAACATAGTATCCGCCGCACCCGTCACGCCACGGAATAACCCCGCCGGTATCGATGTGATTTGGGTCTCGGCAAATGTGCTGAAAAACATACTCCCTGCCGCACCCGTCACGCCACTGAATAAATTTTCCGGTATTGATGTGATTTGGGTGTTGGCAAATGTGTGGGCAAACATCATCGACTCCGCACCCGTCACACCACGAAACAAATTTTCCGGTATCGATTTGATTTGGGTATTGTAAAATGTGCTATTAAACATAAAAAGTGCCGCACCCGTCACACCACTAAATAAATTTTCCGGTATTGATGTGATTTGGGTGCTGGCAAATGTACCGCTAAACATATTCACTGCCGCACCCGTCACACCACTAAATAACCCCGCCGGTATTGATGTGATTTTGCTGTCGGAAAATGTGCCATAAAACATATAATCCGCCGCACCGGTTATGCCACTAAATAACCCCGCCGGTATCGATGTGATTTGGCTCATGAAAAATGTGTTATAAAACTGTGGTTGTTGACCCGATGCATTTCCCAATGTTGGGAATATTGCACCCAAACACCCATCAATCGATGCAATTTGTGATACGCTTCCAAACGAAAGGACCCCAGTATATTGCTCCGTCGAATACCCGGTTGCGCGTCCGGTAATTTTTACCGTTTTTGGTCCCGCGTTGCTGTATGAATGGCTGTATGTTTCGGATGTTGTGTTGGTGCGCTCGATAACCTGGGGCACCGACCCATCGCCCCAATCAACCGTAAATGTCCCAGTTGGGGTTAAATCAAACGATACACTGTCGCCCGCATTTAATGCGGTTGTTGTAAATGAAAAATAATCCGGTGTTGTGGACGATGATTGCACCGCGTCCGCGCCGGCAATTTCATACCAATTTTCCGCACCCGTCGGGTCCGTCACCAACAGGCAATTTTTACCCACGGGACATGTTGCGTTCGGGCGCGTTTGCTTTTCCACCGCCAATTTCGACACATTGACCGCGTTCGTTTGCATTTGCGTTATCAAATCGTTTATCACCGTGCGCGCCGCGTCCAAATCCGTTTCCACCTGGGTAAATTGTTGTTCATTATACCGCGTCGTTGCGATTTTGATTGACACCGCCGGCCCCGCAACAAAATCACCCGTCCCGGCATTGGTATGAAACGCCGTCGCTGGATTCGCATCCGCCAAATCATACATACCCAACACACCATCCGAATCACGACGCGCCGGAATCAGATTTACCGCAACAGCATTGTTATCCTTGATTACAAATTTTTTTAACATCATTTGGGCATATTGATTACTGGCGTATGCGCTTTTATGATTATTAAATACACCAATGGATGTTGATTTTTGTAAATCACCGCTAAAACTTACATTAGAAACCAAGGTTCCGTCTTTATATAATGTTGCGTTGTGGTCATTCGTTAATGATAAAACCCAATCATGAAAACCCGAATCTGAACTATAGGTAACAACATACGAACTATTGCCGACATAAAGTTTTCTGCTTGTTTTATTGCCATATAATATTCCAGAATATTTTGGATTTTCGGTTTGTTCAGAACCAAACAAAGATGTGTTGTTCGAGGTTGATAAATCTTCGGCGGTCCATTCATATGTCACATCATTAGATTGCAAAATATATCCCGTATCAATCCATTGTGTTCCCGTACTTTGCAGATACTCCAATTCGGTATATCCGGCGGGCAGTGTTGCCGCGTGCGCGACATTTAATATAAAAGTGCAAACAATCGCTGCAACGACAAATTTTAACGAATCGAACATACGCAAAATTTTCATGGTTTTCCCCAGTTCTCTCTCAAAAAA
>DFGC01000010.1 GCA_002371155.1 Alphaproteobacteria bacterium UBA3760
GAATAAAAAATAAAAAGTCAAGGAAAAACTGAGAGAGAACAGGGAAAATCATGAAAAAATTGCGCATCTTCGATTCGTTAAAATTTGTCCGTGCGATGTTTGTTGCCGTCGCGTGCACATTTATATTAAATGTTGCACGCGCGGCGACACTCCCCGCCGGATATACCGAATTGGAATATTTACAAACGGATGGAAATTCATGGATTGATACCGGAATCAAAGGCGATATGAGTTATAAATATGAAATAGATTTTCAACAACTGGATGCGGGGCAATACAGGAACTGGGGCGCATTCGATCAATCTGGCTATAGTGGTGGTCCCAATATGTCTTTGACACATCTATCGGGATTTGCAGTGCGGTGGACAGTTAGTGGAAATAATAGTCAGGCGGTAAATCTTTCGACTCTTGATTCAAACCGTCATCATATAATTATAGATAACGGTTATATTACATGGGATGGTGTTAACAAAGGACGCAGTACCGGTCATCAAGATAATTATGTGTTTGGATACAATTTATTTTTGGGGACGGTAAATCCAGGGGGAAACACTCCCACAAGTAATGCGAAATCTAAATATTATTCATATAAAGTATGGAATACTTCGGGTGATTTGATTCAGGATTTAATCCCGGCAAAAAATTCATCGGGTGTTGTTGGAATGTATGATATGGTCAGCGGGCAATTCTTTACCAATGCGGGGACGGGCACATTTATTGCAGGTGAATACAAAATCAAAATCGCAACAACCCATTATAACGAAACCAAATTTGCGCCGGTGGAAACGCGGTTGGACGCGGCGGTTGCGGCGGTGGATACTGTCGTGACCCAGACGATGAATCAGGCGCAGGCGATTGACCAAATTGCCACAAGCAAGCAAACCCGCCCGGACGAGGGCTGCACGGCGAAATATTGCCTGTTGGTCGAAGACGAAGACGGCACGCCGCATTGGTATCCAATCGCCGGCGCGAACGGTGTAGAATATGTTTTACCCGCGGGGTATACTCAACTAACCTATATACAGTCTGATGGTAGTCAGATGATAAATACAGGGTATGTTTTACAAGAAACTGATAGTGTCGAGGTTGATTATAAACTTACAGATTTGACCAGAACTAATGATAAATTTATACTGGGGGCACAACCTGTTTCAGGTGCTTCAGGTTATTTTTGGGTTGAAACATATAACGACGCCAATAATTGGTATGTAAGGTATGGTTCTGGAACATCGGCAAATACTTATGGTTCTGTTACACCAACATCACAATTAAGCGGAACGCTGGCAGTTAGTAAAAACAGTTTTGTTGTAAATGGTGTAGAAATACTGACACCGGACTTTGTCAGTATGCCAACAAACCCAATGACAATATTTAACAGAATTTCACTTGATGGTTCTATTGCGAATAATGGTGCTTCTGCCCAAATTAGTGAAGTGAGAGTAAAAAATGGAAACAACCTTGTTCACAGATATATAGCCGTTCGTAATAGTAATAATGAACTGGGTATGTATGATTTAATGGATTCAAATCCGGCGACGGCATTCTATACCAACGCCGGGACGGGAACATTTACCGCCGGGCCGGATATGTAGTTTGGTATTATATTCACATTATAAAAAAAATACCCCGGGTTGCCGGGGGTATTTTTATTGTTCCGAATCCAGATTTATCAATTTATACTTTCGTGAACCAACACCGATTTTTTCCGCCGTTTCCAATGTGTGCAATCCATTTCTGTCGGCGATGCGTTCCATCAATTTTTCGTTTCCGTCCGCATTTGACACCATGTCGATTCCGGCTTGGTCAATGGCAACCGGGTCGCGCGATGCCAAAATTCCGATGTCATGAATATCTGGTTCCGCAGGATTTGCATTGCAATCGCAATCGATACTGATGCGATTTAATACATTTATATATCCCATATTATCGCGCCCAACATGCGTGACCACAGATTTCGCCGCATCCGCCATAGATTCCAAAAACGCATTTTGGTCACCGGCGACAAATGTTTCTTTGGTTGTGCCACCGCTGTGAATCCATTTTTTCCCCGTCGATGACGCAAATCCGATTGATATATTTTTTATCGCACCACCAAATCCCGCCATTTGATGACCTTTGAAATGTGACAAAACAATATAAGATGGATAATTGTCAAAATGTGTTCCGACATAGTTTTCTTTTAATCTGTATCCGGCATCAACATCCAACGCAATTGAACCATCGGCATCCAAAATATCAACCGGCGCAATATCCATAAATCCGCGTTCGCGTATCGCCGCCCAGTGTGATTCTGTATCGTTTCTGTTCCCGGGATACGCCGTATTGCATTCCACAATCGTGCCATTTACCGCACTAACCAAATCATGGATAAATTCCGGTCGCAAATAATTTGTTTTGGCCGATTCCCCGGTACTGATTTTAACACCGACGGGTCCATTCGGGGTCCACCCCAACGCATTATATGCCCGCATCAGCCCCGCGGGCGAAATATCGCGGGTGAAATATACCACCGGCAATTTTTCATCATCTGTTTTAACCGTATCATCAGAATTCCCATACGCAGAACACAACGCACCACACATCGCAACACCCCCAATTATTGTGAATAATTTTTTTCTCATACCGCCCCCTGTTGTTTTAATAAATTTTCCAAATCTTGTTCGCCCCATACGGTTATGTTTAATTCATTTGCGCGGGTCAATTTACTGCCCGCGTCCGCACCCGCGATAACAATATCGGTCTTGGGCGATACAGACGACGACACATGCGCACCCATGCGTTCCAAAATATCCGCCGCCGCGTCCCGCGTGTAATGCGACAATGTCCCCGTCAAAACCACGCGTTTGCCCGCCAAAGGCCCCGTCGCGTTTTCAGATGTTTTTGCACCCACTATCGTTATATGTTGCAATAAATTATCGATAATTTCATTGTTGTGTGCGTCTGTGAAAAAAGATTTAATTTCATTTGCCATAACATCGCCGATGCCATCAATGTTTTTCAATTCAGCAATATTTGCATTGCGGACATTTTCCAATGTTCCAAATTTTTTTGCCAATAATTTCGCAGAAACCTCGCCAATATCGGGAATGCCAATCGCATATAAAAAACGATGCAAATCAATCCGCCGTGCCGATTCAATTGCTTTATTCAAATTTGATACAGACCGGTCGCCAAATCCATCCATATTTTTAATCGCGTCCCCATGTTGCGAAATCAGTGTGAAAATATCAGCCGGTGTTTTTATCCATCCGCGTTCAACAAACAATTCTAACTGACGCACACCCATGCCATCTATATCAAACGCATGACGCGAAACAAAATGTTCCAATTCACCGATTCTTTGTGCCGGGCAAGATAACGTATTCACGCACCGCCGTGCAACCGCGCCCGATTCGCGCACCACCGCCGAACCGCACACCGGACAAATTTCAGGAAACACATAATCCGGCGCGTTTTCATCAGATTCCGCCACACCAACAATTTGCGGAATAACATCGCCCGCGCGTTGAACAATAATACGGTCGCCAATTTTAACCCCCAATCGCGCAATTTCATCAGCGTTATGCAGTGTTGCACGCGACACGACAACACCCCCGATGTTTATCGGTTCTAATTCCGCCACAGGTGTCAACACCCCGGTACGCCCAACCTGGATTGTAATATCACGCAAAATTGTTATTCCGCGTGCCGCCGGGAATTTATATGCGATTTCCCAACGCGGACTGTTTGCGCGTGCGCCCATTTGTTCTTGGGTTGCGACATCATTGACCTTGATAACCAATCCATCAATATCAAACGGGATTTCTGCGCGATGTGCCATAACATCATCATAAACGCGTTGTATTTCATCCACAGACGCGGCACGACGCGCCCATGCGCGGGTGGTTTTGAATCCCCATGATTCCAGCATTTGAAAATATTCGCTTTGTGTGTTCCATGTGCGTTCCGACAATTCACCATATGTGTATCCAAACGCAGATAATTTTCGTTTTGCGGTAATGCCCGCATCCAACTGACGCAGGGACCCCGCCGCCGCGTTTCGCGGATTCGCAAACGGTTTTGACGAACGCGCGTTCAATGCAATAAATTCAGAACGCAACATATAAACCTCGCCCCGAACTTCGATAACACGGGGAAAATTGCCGGACAATTTTTGTGGGATATCCGAAATCGTGCGTAAATTTGCAGTTATATCTTCGCCGGCAATACCACTGCCCCGGGTCAGACCGCGCACCAATACACCATTTTCATATCGTGCCGAAAAAGACACACCGTCGATTTTCAATTCAATAAATACATCACGAGTTTTCAATTTAGAATACCATGCATCCAACTGGGCCCGATTAAAAACATCAGATATAGACAACATCGGAACACTGTGTGGATATGATTTGAATTTGGACGATACCGCCGCGCCAACACGCGTTGACGCGCCATTTTTTGCCAATTCGGGATATAATTTTTCTAATTCTAATGCGCGTGATTTTGCCGCATCGTATGTTGCATCATCGACAATCGGCGCATCGTTTTGATGATATGCGATATCCCATTTTTCCAGGTTCGCCATCAGTTCCGCGTGTTCTGCACGAATAAACAAATCAATATTTTCTGCCATAATTTGATTATAAAAAAATTGTTTTTCGATGTCAATTATCGGACAAAAATTTATATAAATATGATTTGATTTTAATGCGGCTTGTTGGTATATTTTTGTGAGACTAACCAAGGATTTATAAAAAATGAAAAAGTTTATGAAATACATATTGATAATTCTGGGCATTGTTTTATTGGATCAAATCACAAAATCTGTGTTATTGTATTTGATAACGGGGACGGTACCGGTGTGTGGTTCGGCTTGGTCGGTTGTGTCATATCCGTATTTGATGTCGCATATTGCAAATTGGTTTAATATCGTATTCACATGGAATCCGGGCGCATCGTTTTCCGTGCTGCGCACCCTGGGCGAAGGCGCACCCTGGGTCATCACCATTGCAACCGGTTTGATTATCGGGTTATTGGTGTATTATATGCGTTATCGTTCTGCGCAAAATGAAAAATTGCCGCTGGCATTTATCATTGGTGGCGCATTGGGAAATTTTATCGACCGCCTGCGTTTTGGTGCGGTTATTGATTTTTTGGATTGGCATATCGGCGACATACATTGGCCGGCATTTAATATTGCGGATTCATTTATTGTAATTGGTGTTATTTTGTATATAATCAATTTGATTTTTCATAAAAAGTAAAGGGAAAAGATATGGTTCAATACTTAAACAATAATAATTCTGGTTTTTCTGCATGGATGGCGGCGCAAAATAATAATGCACCCCGTCGTTCGCGATTTGGAACATTTTTATGGTGGACATTTTTGTTCTTGGTTGCATGGTGGATTGTTGGTTTGTTTATAACCCCATCAACCCCAGAAAACAGTGCGCCTGTGTCTGATACAACGGTGTTGGTTGATGTGTCAAATGTGCCGTTAAACACAATTTCGTCTGACACTATTTCCGCAGATGTCCGCGGATTGCGTGTATCGAACATAGATTTGAAAAATTATGCGAAATCATCATCTGATGCAACGCCGGTGCGTTTGATTGACGGCAACGCATTTATTGAAATCGGATTGACACCAAATGGCACAACCGCACCAACGGCAACAACGGTATGGAAAAAATCTGGGGACAATATGATTTGGCGCAACCCAGACGGTGTGGAATTTTCGCGCAATATTACAACAGACGGCTATTTAATAAAAATCACAGATACAATAAAAAATAATTCTAAGCATAGTTTTTCATTTGCGCCATACGCGCGTGTTGTGCGTGCCGGAAATAATACTGATTCTGCAGGGGTATATACGGGTTCGGTTGCGTATGTCAATAATGATCTGGAACATAACGCGTGGCGTAAAATGGATAAAAAATCATACGCATACACAACGACATCTGGGTTTGTTGGATTCGTTGACCAATATTGGGAAACGGTTGCGAACATTGATTCGCCTGACCAAACAATGCGCATAAAAAAGCAGGGCGATTTATACGATGCGGGCGTTGTCGCGGCACCTGTGAATATTGCGGCGGGCGACACACGCACAATCACAACAAATGTTTTTGCCGGTCCCCGCGACAGAAATATTCTGAAAACGGCAAACACGACAATAAACGGTATTATTGAATCGGTTGATTATGGGTGGTTTTGGTTCTTGGCGCGTCCGATGTTGTGGTCAATAAATGCGATTCATAAATTCGTAATGAATTACGGATTGTCGATAATCATATTTACAATTTTAATAAGAATTTTAATGTGGCCATTGACACGTAAATCATATACTTCGATGATTGCAATGCAGAAAATGCAGCCTGAATTGCAACGCGTGCAAAAATTATATGCCAATGACAAATCGCGCATGCAAATGGAAATGATGCGTATATATCAAACACATAAAACATCGCCGATGTCTGGGTGTTTGCCAATGTTGATTCAGATTCCCATTTTCTTTGCGTTATACAAGGCTTTATTGATATCGGTTCAAATGCGCAACGCACATTTTTTATGGATATCTGATTTGGCAACGATGGACCCATACTTTATATTGCCGATTTTAATGGGGGCAACAATGTGGTTGCAACAATATTTGCAATCGAACAAAACAGATACATCAAATCCAAATGACATCGCGGCACAAACGGCGAAAACGATGAAATGGATGCCGATTTTATTCACGATAATGTTTGCGTGGATGCCGGCGGGTTTGGTGTTATATTGGACTGTGTCGAACATATTTGGTATTGGTCAAATGATGTGGTTAAAACATAAATCAAAATAAATTGTCAGGGGAATAAAAATGTTAAATATAATTAAAAGTTTATTTGGGCCGCGTGGCATAAAAATAACTGCGGGTGAATTGGCGGAAAAGTTTGGATTGGAATTGCGTGGTGATAAAAATGCGGTTGTGCGTGGTGTTGCACCAATCGCCGATGCACGCCCGGGACAACTGGCATTTTATTCAACTGAACAAAACAGCAGTGCATTCAAAATATTGCCGATTGATGTGTTGCGCAAAACGCGTGCAACGGTAATTTTGTTGCAACCGGCGCAAATCAATGATGCACCAAATGGCGCGACATTGTTGATAACCGATACTCCGCGCGGGAACATTGTAAAAATATTGGGTGAAATTTATCGTGAAAAACCGCGTTTCGGGGTCAGTTCCGATGCTCGTGTTGAACGCGGTGTGTTTTTTCGTTCACGCAAAACAAATTATGTTGGACAATTTGCAACGATTGAACGCGGCGCGGTGATTGAACCGGGGGTTAAAATTTATCCTGGTGCATACATTGGTCGCAATGTTTCGTTGGGGCGGGGCACAATCGTGCACAGTGGCGCACACATTGAAAACGCAACAATTGGCGCAGATTGTGTTATAAATGCAAACGCGGTAATTGGTAAAAACGGATTTGGATATACACGCCAAAACGGAAAAAATGTTTTTATCCCGCATGTCGGTCGCGTTGTATTGGGCGACCGTGTGTCTGTTGGTGCAAACACGTGTATTGACCGTGGCGCAATGACTGATACGGTTGTGGGCGACGGCACAAAAATAGATAACCTGTGCCAAATTGCACATGGTGTTGTTATTGGTCAAGAATGTTTCTTGGCGGCATGCACCGGATTGGCGGGCGGAACGGTTATTGGTGATCGCACATTATTGGCGGGAAATGTTGGTGTCGCAAACGGTGTTCACATTGGCGACGATGTCGAAATTGGTGCAAAAAGTGGCGTGTTCAGAAATATTCCATCTGGGGCCCGGGCAATGGGATACCCTGCGGCGGTTGGTATGGAATTTTTCCGCAATTACGCATGGTTGCGCAAACATGCAAACAAAGATTAAATTTTTTATCGATACAGGTCGGCATTTGCCGACTTCTTTTTTGCATTTTTTACATCAAACACAACCCAATCCCATGGCACAATCAATTTAACCTCGTTCTGGGTATCATACGGCACACCACCGGTTGCATCTGGTTCAGCGGGGGTACTGACCCATTCGGATACCTTGTTGCAACCAGAAAACATCAACATAAATAAAGACAGTAAAATAACTTTCATCTATCGCCCGCAAATCACAATATAATTATACCTAATTTTCGCAATTATTGCAATAGGCATAGATGTTTTGATTTGCTTTTGTTTCCAAAAAGTTGTATTTTTAACGAACTTGTCGTTTTTTTAATATAAACAAGGGTGATGTTGATTATGACCAGTATAGATAAAAATCCAGATATATCAGAAATCCGAAAACATTTTAATTTTTATCAAACACGCGTTTTACCACATGTTGAATTATGCGCAACGCAAAGTCCGGACGGTTGCCATGCATTGCATAAACATACGGCATCTGTTGTTTTTCGTGGCATAGATTATGCGATGTCATTAAATGAAAATCCAATACCGGTTATATTTGCGTCGGCATTTCATGATATGGCGCGCACACATGACGCGTGGGATACGGCGCATGGCGCAAACGCGGTTGATGGCGCAAAAAAAATAATGAAAAATTTTTCAGGTATTTTATCAACCAATGACATGGAAAAAATAATTTATGCAATTATAAATCATACAACCGGAACGCGCGCCCCGGATTATGTGTCTGCGTGTCTGTGGGACGCGGACAGAACGCGCCTGTCGTGGTTATATGGATATGATGCCGGATTTTTCAATACCGAACGCGGAAAATATGTTGCGTCCCACGATTGGAAAAATTATATAGATTTCCAAAAACAATGTTTTCCAAATTTATTTTGGTCGCATGAATGTTGAAAAAAACCGGCAATTTTGCCGGTGTTTTTTTTGTTAAAATTCAACCTTTAATGCGGCGGCCAAAAATGGCTTTTTGCTGGTCAAACCGATGGATGTCCAAACCGATACATTTTCACTGTATTTATACCGGGTTGAAAATATTGCGGTGTGGTCATAATATTTTTCCATGTCATCATGCCAAATGCCGGTATGCGAATACATATACGACAAAGACAACGAATAATTCAGAACATCATAACTGACCCCGGTTCCCGCCGAAATACCATCGCCCGCAACACCGACCGGTTTTTCATCATAAATTGCGACCACAGATGTTCCCCAAATCCAACTGTTATATTGTAAATTAAATCCGACCGAACCTTGGGCGCGCCAATCGGCGAATATATCTGGGGCATATGTTGCGGCACTGAACCCACGTGGGGAATCCATATACGATGCCCCCAATGATATTGCAGATTTTAATTTTCCATTTGGGAATCTGAATTTTATACCACCATCAATCGCGTAATCATAATCATCGCCCAGACCACTGACCGACAAACCATATTGACCAATATTTGTTGGCACACTTACCAAATTTACACGCGGTGTATCATGTCCCGTTGTTACGGTTATATCTGGAATAACCGCGCCTTTGGGTGAAATTTTTTTATAAAATAATGGTTTATGATTCACGCGCAATCCGCCAACATCAGGGATTCCAACACTTAATTTACGTGCCACCGATGAAGTATATCCAACCTCGATACGACCAATATCTTGGATTTCCCACAATGCAAACGCATCGTGTGCAAAATCATGGTCATCTAAACTTTCCGAATCATATTCATAAACCAAACCCAATGTTTGTCCGCGTGCAACGGCATAGTTATATTTTGCACCAACCTCGAAATCACCCAAGAACAATGTGTCCTTGAATTCGGGTTCTATAACCCCCGCCGACCCTGATGCATCGAATCGAAACACATGGCGACCATTATTGTATTGCAACGCATTTGCAGAATTAACGACCGCAAATGATAAAATAAAACCACCCAAAACGATTTTTTTCATTATTGTTCTCCATTTGTTTCTTTCAGTATAGCATCACGCAATTTTTGATATGCGCGTTCCTCAATTTGTCGCACGCGTTCGCGCGAAATTCCGTATTTTTGTGATAAAAATTCCAAAGTTGGTGCGGGGTCCGACAATCGGCGCGCTTGTAATATTTCGCGTTCGCGTTGTGGTAAATCGCCCAGATGTTTTCGTAATAATTCATATCCGCGTTTTTTGAATTCCAACTGTTCTATTGCGTCTTCGATTCCGACCTTGTCATCAGACAAATTTGATAAAATATCATGTGCATCCGCATCATTATGTGCCGGCGAATTTAACGACACATCGCGCGCACCGATTCGACGCGACATGCGCGATACATCATTTTCAGACACATTTAAATAATCCGCAATTTGTCGTGTTTGGTCCGAATTCAGGTTGTTATCCATAATTCCCAATGCGCGTTTTGCCCGTGCCAGGTTAAAGAATACGCGTTTCTGATTTGCCGATGTTCCAATTTTTACAATCGACCAATTATTCAGAATTGTTTCATAAATTTCAGCCTTGATCCAAAACATGGCATATGTTGAAAATCGAAAACCGCGTTCGGGGTCAAATTTTTGTAACGCCTGCATCAAACCCATATTCCCAGACGCGATTAAATCAGCCACCGGCACGCCATAATTTTTGAAATCATACGCAACCGACACAACCAACCTCAGGTGTGATGCCACCAATTTTTCAGCCGCCACCGAATCTTTATTTTTGACCCATTGGCTTGCATATTCATATTCTTGTTCGGCGGACAAAATAGGGTATTTCTGAATACTTTGTATATATTGTGCCAACCCCGATTCGTCACTGACCCCGCGGGCGGCGACAATACCGTTATTTACATTTGCCGGCAAAGTATTCTTGATTTGCTTTTTCATAACTTTTATAGTATATCATAAATTATGAATTATCAAGAACAGGAGATAAAAAATGGCAAGCATCCTTGACAGGAAAAAAAATATGAAACCGGCAACCCCCAAAAAAACGCGCGAAGATTACGCCGAAGATGCACTTTATCGCGAGGTTTGGGAAGATGTGAACAACGAAAAAACAATCGCGTTTTTCAAGAAATATTCTAAACAAATGATTGGCGGTGTTTTGGCAATACTGATTATTGTTGCGGGATACCAAATCGGTGTTCGCACATATCGCGCAAATCAAATGGAAATGGCGGTAAAATATGAAACCGCATTGGAAAAAACAGATGTAAATGCGCTGGCATCTATTGGGGAAAATGGACGCGGTGCAAATGCAGATTTGGCAATGTTTCAATCATACGCATTGGACAAAGATAACAAAGATATTAAAAAATTAGAAACATTGGCGGAACATGGAAATACTCGCGATTTTCGTGATTTGGCGCGTCTGCATGTTGTTGGTGCGCGCGGTGATGAAATGACGGGCCGCGATGTTGAAAAATATTTGTCTGAATTAAACACAAAATCATCGCCATTTTATTACACCGCAATGTTGACAATTGCACAAAAATATTTATCCGAAGGCGACACCGACGCGGCAAATAAATGGTTGGATAAAATTTTGTCTGACGACGATTGTCCGGCGGAAATAACCGGTGTCGCACAGACATTAAAATAAATCCCGGGGGGAAAACATTATGCGTAAATTTGCATTGTTTTGTTGTTGTGTTTTTGCATTGGGCGCGTGTGATAAACACGACCCAATTTTGCCGGGTGTTCGGACGGCAATTTTTGATTCGTCGGATGATGTAAATATGTTAAATACATCTGTCCCAGATTTGCCGGACGCGGCACCTGTGCGTGTTGTAAAAAAATGCGAATTTACAATTGATGGAACAAATACGATTCGCGATGGTAATAATAACAAGATTTTTGTTGGTTTCCCATCGTCAAATTACATAGATATAAAAACATATCCGGTGTGTGATGATAATTATGTTTATGCGGGATTAAATACGGGTAATGTTGTGAAAATCGCACCTAAATCGCGTCGTGTTATGTGGATGGCGGATGTGTATGCCGAATCGAATATGATGGGTGGCGCGGCAAATGTTGATATTGTTGCCCCGATTGTATTGGATGGCGAATATTTATACGCCGGTGGTGTTGGCAATGCGTTTTGTAAAATAAAATCATCGAACGGTTCTAAAAAATGGTGCAATTCAATCGGCACGCGTTTTCCATTTGTAGTATTAAAAAATGTGGCATATATAACTGGTATGGATGACGCGTTATATGCGGTGCGTTTAACCGATGGCGCGGTATATTGGAAAACAAAATTGAAAAATGTTGCGGCACCAAAATATGATAATACAAGAATAATCGTTGGGCGTGAAACATTTGACGCATCAAACGGACAAAAATTATAAAATCTGACATTTTTATGTCAGATTTTTTTTCAGATATTTATATAAAGCATCGGGTGTTTGAATCCAAAATTTTTTTATTCCAACCGATTGTTTTACATAGTTCACACATGTCCACGCGTGGCGGTTAAATTTTTGTGGTGTGCGGTGCATAAAAACAAAAACCCAACCGTGCGATTCCAGTTGGGCAATACCGCGTTCACTAATCGCGATACGAACAACATGATTCCGGTGAACAAATTGATGCAAAGACATTGTTTTTGCGCGCTTTGTAATAATAACACAGTGTTTGAAATGCCGGCAAATTATACGCGGTATCAACTTTGATGTTTTATCAGAAAAACCAATGATGACCATGTTTACCCCCAATATTTAATCTATCCAATTTTTTTTGCGTGCTGCATTTTCCAAAACATCCATCGCAGATTTCCATAAATTTGCGTCATGGTTTTCTTGCCATATATATTGATGTGGTGCGCGTCGTTTATCGCCATATTTTTTCATAACGCGTAATTGTTCTTCGCTTAAATTTCCAGACAAATACAGTTTTGTAATTAATGTTTCCACATCCAATAATTCACAAATTTTTCTGGAACCGGACCGATGATTTTGGACAAATCCCGATTGAACATATTTGGAATAAATAAACCAGAACCACATTTGTTCGGCATCATGAAATTTTTCCAAATTATCATTTGGTTGAATTGCGTTATTCATATTATTTCTCCTTTGTTTTTTCAAGTTGTTGTTTTTTATACAAAAACCGATTGTGTTTGCCAAATAATACAACCCGGGGTTGATGGTCGAATCGAAAAACTTGTTTATTAGCAATATTTTCCTATTTGACCGCGAATCGACAACACGCATGGTTTTTATATATGGTTTATTTAATAAAAAAAACACACATCTTTCGATGTGTGTTTTTTTTTACACTGTATTCCCCGCATCAGTTTACATCAAATGGGGGAAAACAATCGCCACCGTTATCCGGGCAACAATTAAACCCTTGGTCGCCCATATCGGTATATGTTTCGCCCGGACAGCATCCGTATTGATCGGGTGCAACGCCGTCGCAGTCCAATCCAGGAACCGCCACTTCCTGGACAGACGAATTTGTTTTTTCAAATGGATTTTTGATATTTCCATTTTCATCATATTGCAATCCCAAAATATCTTTATTGTATGCATTGGTTTGTTCTTCTGTGCGGTTGTCGGCCGTTCCATATGTGTTTTGGAAAGCCTGTTGTTGACTGTTATAATACGCATCATATTTGGCCTGGTTTATCGCTTGATAATTTTGCGATTGGCAATACGCCAAAACTGTTCTGTAATCATATCCCGCATTTGATATATCCAACGCCTTGTTTGAATCAACCGTCCATACACCCTTGGAATCTTGGACACAATATTGTCCCAGATTAAACGAACGCACCTGACCGGTCCACGACGGGTCATTTAAATTTACGTCTATTTTGTTATTTACATCGGACCATTTACGACGCGTTTGTTCATTGTATGGGTGAAATGCGCATTTTTTACCCTCGTTTTCATCGCCACATGTTGCAATCAAATCGACCGGCGAATACACCGTAATACGCGTTCCTGCCGCAATAGAAAACGGTGGCACGGTATTATCCAACGCATCCACAATCAGTTTTTGTGCGACCTGATTCCATGCAGAAATAACCTCATTTTTTGCCAATTCAGACGAACGCACCGTTCCCGATTGCACAACGGTATTATTGTCCAAATCAATCTGATTTACAAATGTATCCGCAATTGGTGCAATCATATTCACCGCCGCCGGTATAATGGCGGTCAACAACGGCATAACCATTTGTTCGATATAATCGGTACTGCCATATCCGGGAACACCAACACGACCCTGGGAATCACCAGAATACGGGTCTTGGTCTTTATCGAAATTAAATTCAACGCCATCTGGACGAATAAATTGATACCAATTTATTTGCATACGACCAATTGTTTTATATGGTCCCGGCAATTCACCTTTTAGATACCCCAACAACAATGTTCCTGTCGGCAAAATTATCGTGCGCCCATTATCAGAATAAACATTTCTGTCCACCGTTGCACGAACCGGAATACCGCCACCATCACATTTGGTTTTGCCATTTTCGGTTTTGCAACCATAAATCGATGGGTCGGCGCGAACCTCGGATACAATTGTCGCCGGAATTGGTTTGAATTGGCGCAATATAAATGTGCGGTCATACGGACGCGATGAATACACGGATTCCGCCCCCTGGGCAGACCCCTGTAATGCTTTTTTGTCGACTTCATTTGTTTTGAAATGCATACCCGCTGTACCGGATTCTTTGACAAATGTTCCCTTTAAATTTCCCATACCGTTTAATTTGCCACCCGACACCGCCGCACCGCGCACAGCAACCGCCGACGGCTTTGATTTTAATGCCGGCACAGTATTTTCATCAAAACTCAATTTTATATGGTCGGCATCGGTTCCGATTTTGCGCCCAGATTCATCGGTTATAATCCCGGTATCTGGATTATAAATCCCCGTTGGATTATTGCAGTCAACATCAGAATACGGATGGAATTCATACCGACCACCATTTGGTTTTATCCAACCAATTTGCACACCCGACACATTATACCCCGGCATGGCAAAATCCGAACACCGTTCCGCCCGACGAAATACCGGTTCGGGTTCTGGCAAATCTTGTCTGAAAATATTGTCGCCCGCACCGATAACGCCACTGTTGTTCGGTTGACTTGGTGTGGGGATGTCTGAAAAATCAATATCCGGTTCTGATTCCACCGGCACAGGTTGCGCAACAACGGGGGCCTTGGTGCTGACCGGGATAATGATACTTGTGCTTTGTGGGTTTATTTCACGCGAATCACCCATATCATGCCATTCAACAACCAAAATAACATCACCCGCCGCATCGGTATCTTTTGGGGCAAATGCCACATCAATTTTGCACGCAATATCTTGATTCACAGGTTGATTTTTGCAACCCGATGTTTGTGCCGAAAACCCAGGCACCGTTTTTTGCACCATAACCGAATCGATAACCACATTATCAGACGCACTGATTTTGAAAACCTGTTTTGCCTTTTCGCCAATTTCCGTATCAGAAAAATCTGCATCACGCGGAACAATATTTAATTCAACGATTCGATTTTGTTGCACCGTTTGGACATCAGGCGTTTTTTTCTTGTGCATCAGTAAAAACAGTAAAACCAACACGACAACAAATGCGACCGCCAACAACATCCAACGGACATTGCGTGGCGTTGCATCAAATGTTTCCTTGAATTTGCCGGTTATAGTATTATTCGCCATATCTCAATCCATTTATTATAAATTCCAAATTACTGTATTCTGACAACGCGACATCCGGAAACCTGGAATTTCATCAGTTTATCGCATAATGTTTGTGCCGTATCAATATCTTCGATTGGGCCGATACGCAATCTGTATAAACGCGCCGCCGATGCGTTTGAACCTAAATCGCCAACACCTTGTTCATCAACCGCATAAAACACTTTGTTTTGATACGGTGTCAACAAACCCGAACCATTGTCGCCACTGAATTTTGCCAATAATTCAGACCAATAATCGTCCAAAGCCTTGACCGATGTGTCGGACGCAAATTCAACCGCCACCCCCGATTGGTTTGATGAAATCAGTGGTATATTTGTTTGTGGCAAATATGACCCGGCGGTATCACGACTGGTTGGAATCATATATGGTGTACCCGATGCCGCACGCGCAGGTTGTGCGGGGGCCTGATACCCAGCGGGGATATAAACACCATTGCCATACATATTTTGCGTGTTTGACATATAGATTGGTGTGCCGGTGTAATCCATAACCGACGCATTCATTGCCGCCGTATCATCCGCATATGCAATGTTGTTCAACGATTGACCAGACATCATACTCTGCGCAACATTCGCCTCGGCCAAAGCCATAACCGATGCCGTGTCGGCAATCAAGAACGGTTTTTCGCGTTTTTTAATGCAAACAATGCGTTGACCACTACGCAAAACCATATCGCCCACCGCTTCGACAATCAGCAATCTGCCGTCTTGACCATCGGTGCGGAAACCGACCGGCGATTCGCCACCTTCGATTAAAAGTGATACGACCGGACGCTGTGTCATTGCGATAACTTTGTCGCCAAAGTCAATATATGTGAAAATCTTGTCGCGCCACACGCGTTCAGGTGCAATTACATAATCGTCCGGATTTGGAACAAAAATATCCAAATCAAATCTGAATTCAGACGGGTCAATTTTCATAGATTTAATCCACGCATAATCTTCGCCATCAACACCAACGGTATTCGATGCCGGTGCCGCCTTTTTGAATATAGAATTCATTCCGCCCGATGTCCGCGCAGATGTTGCCCCGCCATTGGATATTGTTGCGCCATTATCCAAAACAACATCAACCTGGGAATAAGAAATTTCGGACGAATCTATACCAGAACTGGTTAAATAGAATATGTATTTATTTCCCGATTGTCCCGTCACAATCATATTTGTATCCGATTCGGTTGCCTCAATCGGGGTTATATATAATGTTTTGTCGCCCTGGGTTGCCTCGATTTGGAACAAAGATTGGTCGCCCACCACCGCGTCGGCAATTTGTTCACCGTTTGGCAATGTGACCATGGTCACCATACCATTACGCAATTTTAATGGTAAAACAGTCCCCTTGGACCATGCCAGTTGCGCATATCCCGGTTTAATACTGCCCGATGCCATATTTGCATTTGGATTTTCCCATGCGCGCTGAATTCCCGCACCATACGCCACCCCCACAGATGATAACGCAATCATGCAAATCAACCCATTCAATCTCAAAAATCTAAGCATCTTTCCTTCCTTTGTTCTTTTATTATTCTTTTGATGCCCAATTTAACGGGTCATCGTCCAGAACACGCCCTTGGTTATCAATAACATCATATTCGATAACACGAATTCCCAATGGGTTTTCCATACGATCCGCCCATTTAACCGCACCCGCCGCCGTCGATTGTAATTTTACCCGCAATTTATACTGTTGTATATACTGTTGGTTTTTTAATGCCCCATATCGACAAATATATGTAAAATTCACCGTATATGTATCTTGGGCATTGGTTTGCGGCACGACATAGAATTTTTCAGGAAATTCCACATCGCATTTGATATTAAACGCCTCGTCTAAATCTTGACGGATGATATTTACCATATCGGTCATGGCAAATTTTCCAAACACCGCATCCGACGAACGGGTTTTGACCGTGCCCGTTGGACTGTTTGCCCATTTTGCGCGCATAATCGCCAAATCAGGCACAATTTCGTTTCTTTCGCGCACATATTCGCGAATGAAATCGACCTTGTATTTTGTCAAATCCTGGGGTTTTGGCATTTCGGTCAGCGTCAATTCACGATTTTCCGTCATTTGCGTGGTCAAGAAAAACACCTGGGGGCGATTCAACGGGAACATTTTATCCAGTGTTAAAACCAACACAAACAGCACGACCGACGCAACAGCCATGACAAACGTCATCAGACGAGATATTAAAATTGGCGGTTCTATGCGGTCTTGCACAGTTTTTCTCCCCCTTGGATTATTTTGATTGTAGACAAAATAAATATACCCGCGCAAGTAAAAAATACACGAATATTTAATTGAATATTGAAAATGAATATCGAAAATTTCACTTGCGCAAAGATAATTAAAAATTTATAATATTTTCACTTGATTTTTATTATGCGTGTGCTAGCCTTGTCAAGAATATCGGTTGTATCGCGCGTAAAAATCGGTTTCTATTCAGGGGCTTAGTTCAACGGTAGAATATCGGTCTCCAAAACCGCGGATAAGGGTTCGATTCCTTTAGCCCCTGCCAAAATACCGGCAAACCAAGGGTGAACCCGGGTTTTTTTACCTGTGATATGCCGTGTGGTCATGACAAACAAGTGGTTGCTGAATGAAAAAAATATTGGAATATATAAAATCTGTTCGTGCCGAATGGTTCAAAATTGTTTGGCCGTCGCGCGATACGGTTGTTCGTTCTACTATAATGATTTTGGTTTTTTCCGGGTTGGCGGCACTGTTTTTCTTTGTCGTGGACAGTATTCTGAACGCGTTGATGAACTGGATTTTCTAACAAATACCAAAGGATACATGAAATGGAAGATAAAATGCAATGGTTTGTTGTAAATGTTCATACCGGATGCGAGGACAAGGTTGCGCGTCAATTACGTGAACAAATTGATAAACGTCGTTTGAATGCTTACTTTGGTGAAATTTTGGTCCCCACGCGTGAGGTTGCAGAAATCAAGGGCAACAAACGTGTTGTGTCTGAAAAAAAGTTTTTTCCTGGCTATATCGTTGTTCAAATGGTTTTGAATAACGAAACTTTTTCTTTGGTGAAACTGATGCCGTTGGTTGTTATGTTTTTGGGTGCAAAAAATAAACCAATCCCTGTCAGTGAAGAAGAGGCGCGCCGCCTGTTGAAACAGGTCGAAGAAGGTTCAACCGTTCCCGAAGATATTACATACGAGGTCGGGCAAGAGGTTCATGTTATCGATGGTCCGTTTTCTGGATTTAATGGTATTATTTCCGAGGTTGATAATGTGAAACAAAAAATGAACGTGACCGTGTTGGTGTTTGGTCGCGAAACGGGAATGGAACTGGATTACAGCCAGGTCGAAAGGGTTTAACCCGAACATATCGGGCTAAAAAAAACGCCGTGGTAGATGGCCATATCGTACCACGGGATTACTTAAAATAAAAAAGAGGTAAAACAAAATGGCAAAAAAAGAAGTCAAAGGGATAGTTAAACTGGTTGTCCCTGCAAAACAAGCAAACCCAGCGCCACCAATCGGGCCGGCTTTGGGTGCGGCGGGTGTGAATATCGCCGAATTCTGCAAACAATTTAATGACAAAACAGCCGATAAAAAACCTGGAATGCCGATTCCATGTATAATCACTGTTTATACAGACCGCAGTTTCGAATTTATTATGAAATTGCCACCTGTGTCATATTTGATTAAAGAGGCTCTAAAGGCTAAAATTGGTTCTCACAAGCCTGGTCGTGAATTTATTGGAACATTGAATAAATCGCAAATCAAAGAAATTGCTGAATTTAAAATGCCTGATTTGAATTGCTCTACCATTGAATCTGCGATGAATATCGTTGCGGGTCAGTGCCGTTCTATGGGCGTCAAGGTGGAGGATTAATCATGAAACAGACAAAAAAACAAAAAACAATGATGGCATTGGATAAAACCAAGGTTTATTCCATCGCCGATGCAATTGACGCTTTGCGTGAATATTGTTCCAAAAAATTTGATGAAACATTGGAAATTTCTGTGCGTTTGGGCATTGATGTGACAAAAAATGACCAAAATATTCGTGGAATGTTGTCATTACCAAACGGAACCGGCAAAACCGTTCGCGTTGCTGTCTTTACTGAAAACAGCCAAGACGATGCAAAAAAGGCGGGTGCCGATGTTGTTGGTGGCGAAGATTTAATCGCCCGTGTGTTGGACGGTAATATTGATTTTGATCGTGTTATCGCAACACCGGATATGATGCCAAAAATGTCGAAAGTTGCACGCGTTTTGGGTCCCAAGGGCTTGATGCCGAATCCAAAATTAGGAACGGTCACAACCAATGTTGCCGATGCGGTTAAAACTGCCAAGGCTGGACAAATTGAATACCGTGCTGATAAAAGTGGTATTGTTCACGCGGGTGTTGGCAAAATGTCATTCGAAACATCTAAATTGGTTGAAAACGTAAACGCATTGATTGACCAATTGAAAAAGGTTAAACCTGCATCGTCCAAGGGTCAATATATCCTGGGATGCAGCATCGCAACAACCCAAGGCGCTGGCCTGAAAGTTGATGTGAAATAATATTTGCGGGCACGCGTTTTGTGTGTCCGCAATGGAAATTTCTGTCCAAGACTGATGGTGTGGCAACACTTAATTTCCATCATAGACAAAGACAATTCTTTGGGGCAGGAAGAACAAGCCCCACCCATGGCAACATGGATGGATAAGTTAAACAAAAAAACAGAAGAAGTAAGGGTATATAGATGAGACGCGAAGAAAAATCAGATTTGATTTCATCGTTGCAGTCATCATTGAAATCCGCAAACGGTGTTTTCGTTATTGAAAACCACGGTTTGACTGTGCGTGAAATGGAAACATTGCGCAATGAATTACGTCCATTGGTGTCGTTGTTCAAGGTTGTCAAAAACCGTTTGATGAAATTGGCTTTGGCTGATACCGATTTCGCACCTGTATCCGACATGATGAAACGTCCAACGGCGGTTGCAATTGCAACAGACGCATTGGCGGTCACCAAAGTTTTGGCAAAATTCGCAGATGAACATCCGAATTTGACAATCGTTGGTGGAAAAATGGACGCGGATGTATTGGGTGTTGATGACATCGTGCAATTATCCAAGCTTCCTTCCCTGTTGGAAATTCGTTCAACAATTGCGCGTATATTGGTCGAACCTGCATCGCGTTTGGCACGTGTTTCCGCAGAGTATGGAAAAAAAGAAAATTAAATAAAAACTCAGAGCAAGGAGTAATAAAATGGCAGACATTCAAAAATTAGTTGAAGAATTGTCAAAATTGACTGTTATGGAAGCAGTTGAACTGTCCAAAGCATTGGAAGAAACATGGGGCGTCAGTGCGGCGGCCGCGGTTGCGGTTGCTGCGGGTCCGGCGGCGGCGGCGGCTGAAGAAAAAACAGAATTTGATGTTGTTTTGGCCGAGGCCGGTGCAAACAAATTGGCTGTTATCAAAGCGGTCAAAGACATCACAGGTTTGGGTTTGAGCGAAGCCAAGGCTTTGGTTGAATCTGCACCTAAGGCTGTCAAAGAAGGCGTTGCCAAAGAAGAAGCCGAAAAAATGAAGGCAACTTTGGAAGCCGCTGGCGCAAAAGTAGAAATGAAATAATTTTTACAAAAATTGCTAATCGCACAAACTTGCGATTCGTGTCCATGCCCGCCGGAATTTTTTTCCAGGCGGGCGTTGGGCGAAAAATACATACGAAAAATTTCGTTTGCAAAACGCACATAAAAAAAAGGATTTATACCCATGGCAGTTATCCAGAAATTTAGAAAATCTTTTGGCAAAAGTTTTTTGCAAACTCCACTTCCCGATTTGGTTGAAATTCAATACAACTCTTACAAAGATTTTTTGCAGGCCGATGTTGCCCCACAAAATCGTGAAAACAAAGGGTTGCAGGCCGTTTTCACATCTATGTTTCCGATTAAAGATTATGCCGGAATCGCGGATTTGGAATTTGTTGAATATACACTGGAAAAACCCGTATATAACGTCAAAGAATGTATGTTGCGCAATTTGACATATTCGCGCAGATTAAAGGTCAAATTAAGACTTATCTTGTGGGATGTCGCCGAAGATGGCAAAAAAACATTGCGTGATATCAAAGACCAAGAAATATTCATGGGTGATGTTCCGTTAATGACCGAACGTGGCAGTTTTATTGCCGCCGGTGTGGAACGCGTTATCGTTTCCCAAATGCATCGTGCCCAAGGTGTCGTTTTTGCAACAACCAAAGAGGCCAAAATTGCTGGCAATCCAACAACATATACGGCGCGTATTATTCCCGAACATGGGTCATGGATTGATTTCGAAGAATCCAAAGGCGTGATTTATGTTCGTATCGACCGTCGTCGCAAAATTCCGGCAACGGTTTTGTTGCGTTGCTTGCCCTGTGCCGAAGATGAAAAGAAATGGGCGGCTGACCCGCGCAAGGCAAATGTTCGCGGAATGTCTGATACGGAAATTTTGTCGGCATTTTATAAATCAATTCCATTGTCATTTGATGGCAAGGTTTGGGTTGGCGACACATCTGTATTCGACGGATTGGATAAATACCGTTTGAATTACGATTTGTTGTCGGTCAAAGGCGACAAAGAATTGGCAAACAAAGGCGACAGATTGTCTGCAAAACGTTTGTCGAAATTGATGTCATCTGCAAAACAATTTGGTATTAAACCTGAATCATTGGTTGGTGAATTTTTGTTCGAACCAATTACATCTGCGGGCGAAGTTGTATATCCATCTGGAACCGAAATCACCGAAGAAATTTTGTCTGATTTGGATAAAATGGGTGTTAAAAAGATTTCGATTATCGCGATTGATAACACAACAATCACCGCGCATATGCGTAATACATTGGCGGCGGACAAAATCACAAATCGCGATGATGCATTGATTGAAATTTATAATGTTATCAGACCAGGTGAACGTCCCACGGTCGAGGCTGCATTGGGATTATTCCTGCGCCAAGGATTCGACGCGGCATATTATGATTTATCGGCGGTTGGTCGTTTCAAGATGAACAAACGTTTGAAAATCGATTCTGGTAAACGCCCCGAAGATGAACGTTTATTGACCAAGGCTGATTTCTTGGCGGTATTGAAAACATTAACAAATATTATTGACCACAAAGATACAATTGATGATATCGATAATTTGTCGAACCGTCGTGTTCGCGCGGTTGGCGAATTGTTGGAACAAACTTTCCGCACGGGGATGTTGCGTATTGAACGTCTGGTTCGCGAAAGTTTGTCTTCGCCGAATATCGCAAATATGCAACCCCAAGATGTTATCAATGTTAAACCTTTGATGTCATTGGTTTCTGAATTTTTGGGAACATCACAATTATCTCAGTTTATGGATGCGTATAATCCATTGTCTGAATTGGAACACAAACGTCGTATTTCTGCATTGGGGCCTGGCGGGTTAAATCGTGAACGCGCGGGTATCGATGTCCGCGACGTGCATCCAACACACTATGGTCGTTTATGCCCAATTCACACCCCCGAAGGTGCCAACATCGGTTTGATAAACCATTTGGCATCATATGCGCGTGTGAACAAATACGGATTTATCACAACCCCATATTACGAGGTTAAAAACGGCAAAGTCACCGATAAAATCGTGTATTTGACGGCTGATGAAGAAATGGGACACAAAATCGCCCAGGGTAATACACCAACTAATAAAGATGGTAAATTGACTGGCGATGTCGTGACTGCGCGTGTTGATGGCGAATTTACGATGGTTCCAACCGAAGAAATTGATTTAATTGACGTTGAACCGCGTCAGGTGGTGTCCATTGCAACCGGATTGATTCCGTTCGTTGAAAACGACGACGCGAACCGTGCGTTGATGGGTTCGAACATGCAACGCCAAGGCGTTCCATTATTGCGGGTCCAGGCCCCATTGGTCGGAACCGGTATCGAACGCGAGGTTGCACGTGATTCCCGCACCGGCAAGGTTGCAAAACACAGTGGTGTTGTGGAATCTGTGGATGCAAACCGTATCGTGGTTAAATGTATGAATTCACGCAATGTTGTGACCGGTGTTGATATTTACAACTTGGAAAAATTCGAACGTTCCAACAGTGAGACATTGATTCATCAAAAACCGTTGGTCAAGGTTGGCGACCGCGTATCGGCGGGCGATGTTATTGCCGATGGTTCGTCAATGAATTATGGTGAATTGGCATTGGGTCGCAATGTGTTGGTTGCATTCGTGCCATGGCGTGGTTATAACTATGAAGACGCGATTGTGATTTCCGAACGCATTTCACGTGAAGACGCATTCACATCTGTCAAAATCGTTGAAAAAGAATTCAAGGTTCGTGATACCCAATTGGGCCCAGAAAGTTTCACTCGCGACATTCCAAATGTCAGTGAAGAGGCGGTTAAAAACCTGGACGAATCTGGTATCATCTATGTTGGTGCGCGTGTAAAGCAGGGCGATATTTTGGTCGGTCGTGTTTCCCCAAAATCGGAAACATTATTGACCCCCGAAGAGGCACTGCTGCGCAACATCTTTGGTGAAAAGGCATTAAATGTCAAAGATACATCTTTGCGCGTTGGTCCAAATGAAGAAGGAACCGTTATCGGTGTCAATGTTTTAACCCGTCATGGTGTTAAAAAAGACGAACGCACACAAATGATTGAATTGGAAAAAATCGCCAAAATCAACAAAGACAGAAACGAAGAAATCGCAATCATCGAAAAAGGTTTTGCTGATCAAATTTTCCAATTGGCGGAAAACGAAACAATCGAAGATGGCACAGGTTCGTTAAAACCATTTATTGGTAAAAAATTGACTGCCGAGGTTTTCGACGGTATTCGTGCGACCGATGTTAAAAAATTGGTTGTTAAAAATCCCGAAGTCCAGGCGAAAATTGCTGAATTGTGCGAACAACACATCATCAAATTGAACCAATTAAATGAAAAAGCCGATGCCGAGGTTGCCAAGGTGACCGAAAGCAATTCTTTGAGTGCGGGCGTCTTGAAAGAGGTCAAGGTTTATATCGCGCACAAAATGAAATTGCAACCGGGTGATAAAATGGCGGGTCGTCACGGAAACAAAGGTATCGTGTCCAAGGTTGTTCCAATCGAAGATATGCCATACATGGAAGATGGAACCCCGGTCGATATTGTGTTGAATCCGTTGGGTGTGCCGTCCCGTATGAATATTGGTCAGATTTTGGAAACTCACTTGGGAATGGCGGCGCGCACATTGGGTCAACAAATTGGCGCGGTTCTGGACGAGGTCAAACAAAAACGTGCTGTGACCGACGATTTGCGCAATATTATGGGCAAAATCTATGGCAAAGAAGTGGCGGAAAAATTGGAAAAGATGACCGACACTGATGTCCGTGCCGAGGCCGCATTATTGCGTGATGGTGTGCCAATGGCAACGCCAACATTCGACGGTGCAAACCCAGACGATATTAAATCGATGTTGAAATTGGCAAAGTTGCCTGAAACGGGACAATTCACATTGTATGACGGTATGACGGGTGAAAAATTTGCACGTCCGGTGACCGTTGGTGTTATGTACATGTTGAAATTGCATCACTTTGTGGATGAAAAGATTCACGCGCGTTCCGTGGGCAGTTATTCACTTGTCACACAACAGCCATTGTCTGGTAAGGCCCACATGGGTGGCCAGAGATTAGGTGAAATGGAGGTCTGGGCGTTAGAGGCCCACGGTGCCGCACATCTGTTGCGCGAAATGTTGACGGTTAAATCCGACGATATTACCGGCCGTAACAAGATGTACGAAGCCATCATTTCTGGCAGTAACGATATCCAAACCGGCACACCCGAAGCGTTCAATGTATTTGTTCGCGAATTGCGTGGTTTGGGATTGGCAATGACACCGAAAAAAATAGACTAATTGTTGGGGTGCGAACGGGCGCGTCGCTTTCGCCCGGGGCGCACACCAATGGCAACTTTAAAGCGACTTAAAGGAGCAAAATAAATGACAAATATGTTGCAAAAGATATTTGGACAAATCGAAACCAAAGAACAGTTTGATGCGTTGCGTATCACAATCGCCAGCCCAGAAGAAATTCTGTCTTGGTCCCATGGCGAGGTTAAAAAACCTGAAACAATCAACTATCATTCTTTGAAACCAGAACCCGAAGGATTGTTTTGCCAGGAAATTTTTGGCCCGGTCAAAGATTTCGAATGTGCATGCGGAAAATATAAACGCATTAAAAATCGTGGTGTCATTTGCGAAAAATGCCATGTCGAGGTTGGACCATCATCTGTTCGTCGTGAACGCATGGGGCACATCAAATTGGCGATGCCGGTTGCACACACTTGGTTTTTACGCGAAGGCAAAATTGCTGTTTTGTTGAACAATTTGCCACAAAAGAAATTGGAACAGGTTATTTCATACGACGCATATATCGTTATTGAACCGGGTTTAACCAACCTGAAATTATACGATGTTATCAGTGAAGATGAATACCAGGCCAAGGTCGAAGAATTTGGCGCGGACGCGTTCCGTGTTGGCATCGGTGCCGAAGGTGTGCGCAGCATTATCGCAAATTTGGATATGGGCGATGAACGCACTCGTCTGCGCGCAGAATTGGCGGAAACAAAATCTGAACAAAAACGCAAATTATTGATTAAACAATTAAAATTGGTTGAATCGTTCTTGGATTCTAAAACAGAACCTGCATGGATGTTGCCGGATGTTTTGCCGGTTATTCCACCAGATATGCGCCCATTGGTCACATTGGATGCGGGACATGTCGCGGCATCTGATTTGAACGATTTGTATCGTCGCGTAATTATTCGTAATAATCGTTTGAAAAGATTTATGGAAATGCATGCCCCAGACATCATTATTCGTAATGAAAAACGCATGTTGCAAGAGGCGGTCGATTCTTTGTTCGATAATGGACACAAAGCGCGCCCAATGGTTTCCCAAAACCGTCGTCCATTGAAGTCTTTGTCTGATTCATTGCGTGGTAAATCTGGACGTTTCCGTATGAATATGTTGGGTAAACGTGTGGATTATTCGGGGCGTTCGGTTATTACACCGGGACCAACACTGCGCATGCACCAGGTTGGATTGCCAAAAACAATGGCATTGGAATTGTTCAAACCATTTGTATTTGCGAAACTGTTGGCGGGTGGTTATGCAAACACATTGAAAACCGCACGCAAAATGGTTGAAAATGGCGAAGACATTGTTTGGGAAATTTTGGAAAAGGTTATTTATCAACATCCTGTGTTGTTAAACCGTGCGCCATCGTTGCACAGATTGTCATTGATTGCGTTCGAACCTGTTTTAATCGAAGGCAAGGCAATCCGTTTGCACCCATTGGTCTGTAAAGGATTCAATGCGGACTTTGACGGTGACCAGATGTCTGTGCACGTGCCAATTTCATTAGAGGCACAGTTAGAGGCACGCACATTGATGTTATCAACAAACAACGTTATGTCCCCCGCCAGTGGCGACCCAATGACTGTGCCGTCCCAAGACATGGTGTTGGGGGTGTATTACATATCGCTGATGAATGGCGAACATGACGAAAAGAAATCACCACGCTTTTCCGGCATGGACGAGGTTAAATTGGCATTGGAAAATAAACTTATCACTTTGCACACACCAATTTATGCGCGTGTAAATGGTAAAACATATGCCACAACCGCGGGTCGTATGATTTTGGGCGAATTGTTGCCAAAATCTGACAATATGCCGTTTGATTTGGTGAACAAGGTTATGCCGGCCAAAGAAATCAAAAAATTGTTGGCAACAACATATGAACGTTGCGGGGACAAGGCAATGATTTTATTGGCGGACGCATTGAAAGATACCGGTTTTGAACAGGCTGCACGCAGTGGTATTTCAATTGGATTTAACGATATTGTTATTCCAGAAGAAAAGAAAGAAATGATTGCCGAATCAACCAAGGCAGCCGAAGAAATCGAAGAACAATATCAAAACGGTTTGTTATCCGGTGGTGAACGTCACAATAAATTGATTGACCTGTGGCAAAAAACAACCGATAAATTGGGTGATTTGGCATACGCCACATTGGGTAAAACAACGGGCGACAATTGGAATTCTGTATATATGATGGCTTTGTCCGGTGCGCGTGGTTCCAAAGGTCAGATTCAACAGTTGGCGGGTATGCGTGGTATGATGCAGAAACCAGACGGTTCAATTATCGAAGTTCCAATTATTTCGAACTTCAAAGAAGGTTTGACCATGTCTGAATACTTTACATCCACCCACGGTGCGCGCAAAGGTATGTCGGATACGGCATTGAAAACCGCATCGGCTGGATATTTGACTCGTCGTTTGGTTGAATTGGCACAAAATACAGTTATCACCGAACACGATTGTGGCACACACGAATTTATCACGGCAAAACCTGTGTACCAAGGTTCAACATTGGTTGTGCCATTGGGCGATGTGGTTTTAGGCCGTACCGCGGCACACGATATCGTCAATCCAATGACCAAAGAGGTCATCGTGCCGGCTGGCGAATTGGTGACAAAATCCGCGGCCAAGGCGATAAACGAATGTGGTTTGCCATCGGTTGATGTGCGCAGTGTCTTGACATGTCAAAGTGATGGTTTGTGTGCGAAATGTTATGGTATGGATTTGTCGCGAAATGCGCTGGTGCATGTTGGTGAACCGGTTGGTGTTATCGCGGGTCAATCTATTGGTGAACCAGGAACCCAGTTGACATTGCGGACCTTCCACATTGGTGGTATTGCGGAAAGTAGTGCGGAAAGCCACTTTATCGAAATGCCGGTTGCGGGTAAAATCAAATTGATTGGCGTAAATACCATTAAAAACAAGGCTGGCCGTGTTGTTGTGTTGTCGCGCAATGGCGAAATTGCGGTTGTTGATGACAAAGATAACAAATTGTTCAGTTGTGCATTGCCATACGCATCAAAAATGATTGTATCTGATGGCGACATGGTGGACAAGGGTGCCAAGGTTGCTGAATGGGATCCGTATTCCAACGATATTATCGCGGAAAAAGACGGCACGGTATGCTTTAACGATTTGATTGAAAATGTGTCTTTCCAAGAAGAGGTTGACCCGACAACTGGAATCATCTCGCGCAAGGTCACAAATTGGAAAAACGTAACCAAAAAGCCGTTAAATCCATCTATTACATTGGTCGATGCCAATGGCGAGGTTATTTCGTTGGGCGGCAAAAAAATTGCCGAATATATGGTTCCAATGTATTCCGTATTGACTGTTGCCAACGGGGACAAGGTTTCTGCGGGTGATATTTTGGCGCGTATCCCTGTCCAGGCGAAAAAGACGGGCGATATTACCGGTGGTTTGCCACGCGTCGAAGAATTGTTAGAGGTTCGCCGTCCTGCAAATCCGGCTTTGTTGGCGGAAATTGACGGAACAATCGAATTAGAGGATGCGAAATCTAAAATCATTATTCGCATTGAACCGACCGACGGAACGGCGCCTGTGGAATATGCCGTGCCCAAGGGAACAAATTTATTGGTTCGCAGTGGCGATGTCGTGAAAAAGGCTGAAAAATTGGTTGACGGTGAACCCGTGCCCCAGGATATTTTGCGTATTTTGGGACAAAAGGCATTGGCGACATTTATGGTCGAACAAGTGCAACAGGTTTATCGTTTACAGGGTGTGACCATCAACGACAAACACATCGAAATTTTGATTCGTGAAATGACGCGTCGTGTTGAAATCGCAAACCCAGGCGATACTGGATTCTTGATGGGTTCGGTTGTTGACCGTGTTGATTTCGAAGAAGAAAATGCGCGTGTGATACGCGATGGTGGTCGCCCAGCCGAAGCGTCCCAGGTTTTGGTTGGTTTGACGCGTGCGTCTTTGACATCGCGTTCGTTCATATCCAACGCATCGTTCCAACAAACAACCAAGGTTTTGGTGGACGCGGCAATCAATGGTTCAACCGACAAATTGGTTGGTATCAACGAAAATTTGATTGTTGGTCGTCTGATTCCAATTGGCACCGGTGCATATGTTCGTCGTGTGCGTGAAATCGCCAAGGAAGAAGAACGCGCTGAAAAAATTGCCCGCGAAGGTGGCGAACACCAACAATTGTTGGATATTTAACAGGTTATTTCCCCGCGATACGCGGGGAAATAACAAACTTTTCCTTGCAAAACGGGAATAATAGAATAAAATATAACAAGTTTATTAAAAAAGGATTATAAAATGGCAACACCCAGAAGTAAAACAAGTAAGGCACGCAGTGCACAACGTCAATCACATGATGCTTTGAAAATTATGCCGGTTGGTGTATGCAAATCTTGTGGCGAAAAGAAACGTCCACATCATGTTTGCCCTGCATGTGGTGCAAAATAATAAAACAAAAAATAAATGTGGCAGAATTGGTAATCCTGTGTCATAATAGGTTTATCAATCTGCTTTTTTATTTGGCGGGGGATAAATTATGACCAAGGTTATATCCATTGACGCGTTTGGTGGTGACAAAGGACCCAAGGTTGTTTTGGGCGGTATCAACCAATTTTTATACCAAAATGCCGATGCTGATGTTCATTTTCGTATTTTTGGCAAACAATCGGTATTAAGGAAATTGTTGGCGAAATTTCCGCGTGTTGCGCGCAATTCCACGATTATAGATGCCCCCGATGTAATTCGCGGAACGGATAAAATTCGCGATGTGGTGCGCCATGCGGATGGAACATCCATGTTTATGGCAATTCGTGATGTTCGTGCGGGCAATGCGTCCGCGGTGGTCAGTGCTGGAAATACCGGGGTTTTAATGTCTTTATCAAAATTGGCATTAAAGACCGTTGATGGCATATCGCGTCCGGCGATAACAACAATGTTGCCGTCCGGCGGTGGTGATTCGCGTGTGGTTGTGCTGGATTTGGGTGCAAATGTTCAATGCGATGCCCAAAATTTGTTTGATTTTGCGATATTGGGTTCTGTCTATGCCGATGTTATAGGTGGTATGTCGCGCCCGCGTGTTGGTATTCTGAATATCGGTACCGAAGAAACCAAGGGCAACGAAACATTGCAAGAATTAAATCGTGTTTTGACCGAACACCGTGATGAATTGCCATACGAATATGTCGGTTTTGTCGAGGCCACCGATATCAGTGCCGGCCGGGTCCAGGTTGTCGTGACCGACGGATTTACCGGCAATATCGTTCTGAAAACGGTCGAAGGAACGGCGAAATTGATAAAACGCGTCATAATGGAAAATTTCAAGAAATCCATATTGGCAATGGTTGGTGCATTTTTCTTGGTGCATGTGTTCAAACGGTTAAAGCATAAAATTGACCCGCGTTCATATGCCGGTGCGACATTTTTGGGTTTGAACGGATTTTCGGTCAAAACCCACGGGAACAGTGACGCATTGGCATTCGCAAACGCAATCAGATACGCGGTTGATTTAAGTAATGCCGATTTCAATGGTGTGATTCGCGAACGGGTTGCGTCGGTCGCACACATCCGCGACAAATTGGCAAAATAATTCTGGTTTTATAATAAATTTCCTAGGTTGATATCCTGATACAAAAACGCGCAAATGCGGGGTATAATAATTTGGCATACAACCAAAGGAACGAATTATGGAAAAAACAAAACGCAATACAACAAAATCCCCAAAAAATATAAAAAACATTAAATCGGTCAAACCAAAAACACATGCAAAAACCGCGATGTCGGCGAAAAACGCCAAGCTTATGAAAAACATCAAAACAACAAAGTCCCCAAAACCGGCAAAAAAACAAACCAAATCGCCCACAACAGCAGCCCATTGGATAGAATCCCGCGCCCGATTGGTCAAGATTTTAGAGGCAACCGGCATCCAACCCGAATCCAGTGTTGTTATGATTGGTTGTTATAAAAAAGAACAACGCGCATAATATTACACATATAAAATAGTGTTTGTTTGCAAATATTTCGCCCCACATTGCAATATTGTTATAATAATGATATTCTTATTGCTAATAACAATAAAATCGCATTGTGGGGCGAGTTTTGATATAAAAAACCGCCGGCAATTACTTGACGGCGGCTTCTCCTCTCCTTCCGGTCTCCCGGAAACTGTAAATTATGCAGCCTTGATATGGCGTTCTGAACACTCGGTATCACTGTCCATAATCTTTTTAGCCTCGGCAAACACCATTTCTTTAACTTTCAATGCCAAATCATGTGTTTCCAAAGTTTCGGCGGCAACATCGAAATTGTCGGTTCTGATTTGTAAAGACACATATGCCCCGACCAACGACGCGCGTGGCAAATCTTCGATAGAACGTGGTGCATTATTGTTGCCAACATGCAATTCATCACTTAGTGAAATGATTTGTCTATCTTGATTTACCCAAACGGTGGTGGTCAAAACCTGGTCCAGTGCAATCATAATTTGTTTGATATTTTTTTGCATTGTGTGGGTCCCTCCTTGATGGGTGTATATTGTTTTTTGATGGCTTTTGCTGTATTTACATGCGTATTTACAAAACATCGGCCATCGTTTGGTTGTTTTTATTTGTTTTTGCCGGAAAACCAGTGTTTTCTGGCGGTTTAGAACTCTTTCCCCATGTCTATACAAACATCTTAGAACAAAAACGATTCGCAGGTCAAGAGAAAAATATAATTATTTTCAAAATATTTTGAAAAAATTTAATTTGTCTTGAAAAACCATAAAATCCCATAATTTGATTATGAATTGTCATTGACAATGTGAAAAACAAATGCTAAACTGACACCGAAACGCGGGCGATACTGACGAAAAAACAAAAAAATATGGAATAAAATGTCTTTGTTTCTCTCATCTTATGAAAATCGTTTGGATGCCAAAGGGCGCATTTCTGTCCCGGCATCCTTTCGCGCCGCGTTAAACAATGAAAAATTTGCGGGTGTGGTGCTGTATCGTTCGTTTACAAATAAATGTATCGATGGGTTATCCATGTCGCGCATGGAAAGTTTGGCGGCGGCAACCGATAAAATGGGCGTGTTTGATAATGCGTTGGACGATTTGTCGGCTATGCTGTTTGCGGATGCGCGTCCCATACAATTTGATGTGACGGGGCGGATTATAATCCCGGCGGATTTATTGGCGCATGCCGGAATAACCAACACTGCGTTATTTGTTGGTCGTGGAAATTCTTTTCAGATATGGAATCCGGACGCATTTCGTGCAGCACAGAATAAATCATTGGAAAATCTGCGTGCGTCGCGCCCAAATTTAATTATATAGTTTTTGGTAAAAATAAATTTATAAAACAAAATAAAAAACCTTGGTTTCCCAAGGTTTTTTATTTTTAGTTGCATGTTTGTTTAGCTGTACACTTTGTAGTATCATTCCACTGACATAATTGAGTAGATCCATAGGAATCCGATATGATACCAACGGAACCTGTTTGGGCATCCATGCAATATCCACGTTTTTCTTCACAGACACTTTCATCAAGTGTTTGGCAATACGAAACAATTTCTGCGCTTGATGTAAATGTTTCAATCGAACTGTATGTGCCGGTGACCCATGTGCGCAATGCTTCTGGACTTACCGAACCAAACACATTCCCGTTGACCGACATACATGTTTTGATTTGTGAATAACATGAATTGATTGCGGTTCTGGATTTTGTGCTTTCGGGTCTGTCGACCTCGTAATTATTCGATGTCAGGCAACTGGATACATCACTAACGCAATCTTCGGCATAGGATGCCAACAATTCGTCCTGGGCCATTTTGATTTGAACCAATGCCCGTTGCAGGAATTGTTTGATAACATCGTTATCTGCTTTATATTTACCCTTGGAATCATATGTGTAATTTTGGCATTTGTTCAACACAGACATGCACATACCATAATCTTTATTGGTTTTGCTGTCGTGCCAACCGATTTTATTTTGCAAATATGCAATCATTTTATCAGATGAATTTTGTGCCGCGTTTGAATTCACACCATTGTCAATATAATTTACCAACGATATATAAGATGGTGTACTTGATGTACTTGTCCCCGATGATGTTCTTGATGGGTCTGTCCATGGGGTTTGATTGTTGATTTTCCATGTGCTGAACAGGTTATCATGTGAATATGTATGACTAATCGCACTTGGGTCAGCGTCGGCATCGGTGTTATTACCCGGCATACTGCCAATAACAACCGCGCCATTTACAATATATTGACCGGTTGGGTCCAGGCATCCCTCGTATCCATTTCCGCATACATAATCATCCTGCATACATGATTCCAACGCGCTGACACAACCACGCAAATCATAAGAATTCTTGTTTTGTGCGACCATCAAACGCGCCTTTTTCAATACTTCTTTGGCGTTCGCAACGGTTTGTGTCATTTGGGTATTCGAATCGGTCAATGCGCGTTCGTATGCCAAACATGCTTTATCGATTTCCAAATCGTATGAATTCGTGACGACCGCGGCATCAACGCCTTGGGCGACGCAAGAATTCAACACCGATGCCTTGCACCGTGATGCGGCGGTTTTATACAAACTTTCGCCACGTTGATTGGAAATGCTGTTTGTGTTGGACGATGTTGTCGCCAACAAAGACGATAAATCAAATCCGGTGCTGCTGATATCGAAATCCAACAAACCCGACAAATCGAAATTCATCGAACTGGTTGTTTCGGACGATGTTGCCGTTCCCGATTTTACATCAACAATCATACGTTTAACTTTATCCAAACTGGAACGAATAGCCGAACTGTCCTTGGCATTTTTCATTGCCAATTCAGCCTCGGTTTCCGCAAATAATGTTGTGATTTGATCCGCCGGCAAACCAATATATTGAATACTGCGTGCGACATCTTGTAATGCCTCGGTTGCCGCCGCCAATGCAGCCTCGGTTTTTTCATAATTCGCTATGTTTTTCGAGCACGAGCAACGACCCTGGTTATCGTCCAGCACATTGCAATAATTATCCATACATGATGCGTATTGTGCCTGGCAATATTCGGTCAAAGATTTCATTGCATCTAACTCTGTGGTTGTTGCCGCGGCGGTTTCTGCAACCGTTGTTGGTGTGACCGATGCCGAACGAATTGTTGCACCGCGTGTCGAAACGACCAATGGACGCACCGTTGATACGCGTGATTGCACGACCGGATTTGCATTATATACCGGTGTTGTCGATGTTATTGTTGAAACGCGAGCCTTGACCCCCGGTGTATTGCTGGTTGCGCGCGCAGATTGCGCGGTGCCGTTTGCACTGCGCGTCTGTATCACGCCCGAACGCGTTGCGGTTGTTGTCCCACGCCCAGAAATATTGCGCGACGGTGTCGTTGTTGTGCGTGTTGCCGCCGTTCTGGGTTGGGCCACGCCTGAACGTAATGTTGTTGCACGCCCCATGGTGTTTGTCCGGGCACTGCGCACCGTTGGCGCACTCTTTTGCACCGGCATTACATTCGTATCGTCCGTCGCAATCTCTGTTTCCATTGCGCCGGTATCAACATCGCCAACATCGACATCGGAAAACAACAATTCCGTATCGTCAAAAGACGGTGCAACCTCGGCAAATGCGGGCAAAACCAACAAACTGCTGACAACAAAAACTAATCTTTTCATGGCAAATTCCTTCCTACTTTATACCCTATTTTATCATATATTGGGGCATAAAACAAATAAAAAATAAAGTGCATAAATTGCACTTTGGACTTTGTGTATTGAATTTTGGTATTAGTGATGTGCAACAATATGCAAAATCACACTGGTTATAAATAGCACCGTAATAATAGATAAAATTATTTTCTGGGTTTTATGGTGGTCAATATCACAATGTTCATCATGGCAACACGGACAATCACGCAGGACAAAAATCCAAGACACCCCCAACATCAGGCTCGAAAAAACAAAAATCCATGGTTCAATCCAGTGGGGAATGTATTCGGTGTGCGCAACCTCGGGCGCAAACAGCCCAACGATTCCCAACACAATCGGCAATACACAGCAAAACAAATGTGGTAATACCGTTGCAATAATTCCAAATTTTACAGCCTTGTTTTTCATATTGAACCCTTTTATATTGTGCATTCATCACAACGCACCGCGTCCTAAACTGGCGACGATAAATCAAAATTTCACACCTGCGGTGTGAAACTTTAATTTATGGCGTCCCCAGCAGGATTCCCTCGGTCGGCAATGCCGACACTACGGGGAAACCGTAACGATTTGATTGCACTGCGTTTATCAAATCTACTTGTTTTCGAACCAGGCAAACTTGTTGTTTGCCAAGGTGTCGCGTCCTAAACTGGCGACGATAAATCAAACTTTCACACCTGCGGTGTGAAACTTTAATTTATGGTATCCCCAGCAGGAATCGAACCTGCATCAGAGGTTTAGGAAACCCCCGTTCTATCCAGTTGAACTATGGGGACACATAAAATAATTTTAATAAAATAAAAAACAAAATCAACCGATTGTTATGTATTGTGAAAAATGTTGATTTTTGGGTATGTGTCTGTATAATGAAATCATAAACCCGGGGGATAAAATGAATAAATTGACACGTGTTGAATTGGCTGGACGGTTGCGGGAACAATTTGGTTTAACCGCGGCGGATGCCAATCGCATGATTGAAATTATTTTCCAAGAAATATCGGATGCGCTAATCAATGGCGAAGATGTAAAAATTTCTGGATTTGGCACTTTCAAGATTCTGAATAAATCCGCGCGCATTGGGCGCAACCCAAAAACGGGGATTCCGGCGGTGATTTCCGCACGCCGCGTGACATCGTTCCGCCCCAGTACTGAATTTCGCGCCCGCGTCAATAATAAATAATTGAATAAAAAATCCCCACAACATTGTGGGGATTTATTTTTACCATATCTTAACCCTGTTTTCTGGGGCAACATATAATTTATTTTTTGGTCCGACATTAAACGCGTCATACCATGCGTCGATATGTGGCAATATGCCATTTACGCGCCACCGTTCCAACGAATGTTCGTTTGTTTTTGTTTGCTTTAACGCGGCATCATCGCGAATGTTTCCCGCCCAATTTGTCGCATATGATATAAAGAACCGTTGTATATCTGTAAAACCATCGGCATCGCCACTGCGATTGCCAAAATTCACATATGCGGTATATGCAACGGTGACCCCACCATAGTCTGCCAAATTTTCGCCCAGTGTAAATTCACCATTTGCGTGCACACCTGGGGCGACCAAAATATTATCGAAAAATTCCCGCATAACATTTGCGCGCGCGTTAAAAGATTTCGCGTCCGCATCCCCCCACCAATCGCGCATATTGCCATCTTTGTCAAAATGGCGGCCGCTGTCATCAAATCCGTGTGTCATTTCATGCCCAATAACCGCGCCAATCGCGCCATAGTTAAACGCGTCATCCGCCGTCATATCAAAGAACGGATATTGCAAAATTCCCGCTGGAAAACAAATTTCGTTTGTTGTTGGGTCATAATATGCGTTGACCTCGTGCGCGTTCATAAACCAAATGTTTGGGTCTTTTTCTTGTTCGATTTTATCCAACCAAAAACGGTCCTCGAACTGTGCAACACGCAACATGTTTTCGAAAAACGAATCGTCGCGTATTTCCAGATTTGAATAATCGCGCCACACATCCGGGTATCCGATTTTCGCATGGAAAGTATTTAATTTTTCCAACGCATGGTGCCGGGTTTCATCCGACATCCAATCCAATTTTTCAATACGCATTTTTAACGCAGATTGCAAATCATTTACTAATTTTTGCATGCGTTTTTTTGCGGCATCCGGAAAATATTTTTTTGTATACAATCGACCGATTTCTTCGCCCAATGACGCATCCAATGTTGCAACCGCGCGTTTCCAACGTGGTTTCTTTTCGGGTTGTCCCGATAACACGCGTGAAAAATCAAACGCAATATCATATGTTTTGTCGTCCAATACACCGGTTGATGAATTTATCAATCTGAATTTCAGATATGTTTTCAATAAACCCAAATCAACGGTATTCATAATTTTTACAGATTCCGCAATCGGTTCAATTTGATTTACATTTACATATGTCGGTTTAATACCACGCGCGGCAAAATATTTATCCCAATCAAACCCGGGAAATTCTGTGCGCAATTGCGCGATTGGCATTTTGTGATAATTTGCAATCGGGTCGCGCAACTGTTCTTTTTTATAGAAAGATTTTGCCATGCGTTTTTCTAAATCAAATAATTTTTTTGCATCGACCGGTATGTTAAAATTCGCCATAATTTTTTCAATATATTCGATGTATTTTTCACGCACCTGAATAGATTTTTCGTCATCGTCAAAATAATAATCACGCGCCAGGCCGATGCCGTCTTGACCGATATTATATAAATAGTGTTCGCTGTCTTTTTCATCCAATCCCACACCGTCGCCAAAAAATCCATCGGCAAATGCGTGAAATTTTCCCAAAAATGCGGGCAATTCATCGCGTGATTTAATTGCATCAATTTCATCGATATATTTCTGCACAGGTTTTATTCCATCGGCATTTAACTTTTTTTCATCCATCGCGATTTTATATAATAATCCAATTTTTCCATCATCGTGTTCGGCAATATCACGCACGCGTTCCAGGTTAGTATTTACCAAAACATCGAACATACCATAACGCGAATAATCCGCCGGTATTGGATTTGCGATACGCCATCCGCGTGTTGCAAAATCATAAAAATCATCGCCCGGGACAACGGTTGTATCCATATCTTGTAATTTAATTCCTGTACTCATTTGTCTCCCCTTTGTAAAAACGCCAACCATAATCAGACTTGCCACCACTGCGCAAATTCCAATAATGTTCAGAAATTTATGTTCCATTGTTGCTACCTTGTTAAATTTACCAATAAATCATCCAAGATTAAAATGCCTTTATTGGTTGCGATTAAACGATTGTCTTTGATTTGAACCAAATCATTATTATTTTTTATGAAATCTATATCAAGAATATTTTTTGTTTTATCATCCAACGCAACGCCGTAAATAGTCCTTAGTCCCGTAATTATCCGTTCCAACGCGCGCGTATCATCATCAATTTTTTGATATTTTATATCACCACCATATTGTTCGAACCATGCGTTATTCATAAACACGCGTCCACGCGCACCATGTCCCAATCCGATATATGCGCCACCCAACCACACATTTTTATTATGAACGCAAATGTTTTCATTGGTTGCATAATTGGAAACCTCGTATCGGGGTAAATTCAGATTTTTTTCAATCGCCAAATACATGTCTGCCATTTCATCGTTATTCGGCATGCTAAGATTCATTTGCCCAAACGGAGTATTTTTTTCAATCGTCAATTCATATAATGATGCGTGTTTTAACCCAATCTGATTTATTTTATCACACACAGAAATTATATGCCTAACATTATGTCCCGGCAGTCCATATATAAAATCGGCACTGACATTGATATTCATGCTTTGCGCCGATTCCAGAATTTTTATTGCGGTTGCGGCATCGTGTTGTCGCCCCAGAAATTTCAATTCATCATCATCAAACGATTGCACACCAACAGACAACCGTGTCAATCCGCAATCGATAAATTCGCGTAATTTCGTTTCGTCCAAAGTTCCCGGGTTTGATTCCAATGTAATCTCAGAGCAATTTTGTAAATCAAATTTTTCAGAAATATGTTTTATAATTTTATTAAAAATTTTTGTTGGCATTAAACTGGGGGTGCCACCACCAAAAAAAATCGTTGGCACCGAAACGCGTCCCAACCGTTGCGCCCAAAAATCAACCTCGGATAAAATTTGTGTGGCATAACAATCCCAATCTGGCGAAATTGCACGCGAAAAAAAAGCACAATAATTGCACTTGGAAATACAAAATGGGACATGTATATATATATTATGTGGGATACTCATACATGTTATGTTAAAACACAAAATAAAAAAATCCAGTAAATCATTTTTTTTAGTTGCATTGGATATAAAAATTGTTTCATAATGGTTGCAAATGAGGAAGGATTATATTTCAATTTTGTTGGGAATTTGCGCGTCAATGCCGGCAATGGCCAGCAACGAAGGTGCCCCGGCATACTATCAAAAACAAACAACAAATATGAATCGTGCGGCGTATCCTGAATATAAAAATCGTGGATATACCGATTATGTCGGACAATCTGGCCCGAAACAGGTTATCGCGACATCGTCCCGCACATACCAGGTTCCGCGTCCGGTTCAACCTGAAATATCATACACCGGCACGACAACCAAAAATGGTATTGCGCGACCGGCGTCTGACGATAACGGTTTTTCAATTTATGGTGGGTATTCGCGTCGATTCGCTGATTTTCAATTTACCACATCGGTCAATTCGATTTTGGAATGGGACGATATGATATTCAACGAATTGACGGCGGGTGCGCGTTATAATTTTTCACTGCGCAATTTTGATATGTTATTGTTTGGTGAATATACATATGGCAATATGGCATCTGCGGGATTATCTATGGATTATGATTTGAAACCGTATGATGAAAATTTGTTGAACGAGGGGATATTTACCGTATCTGTTGGTGAACAAAGTGGTGATACGCATCGCATGCGTTTTGGGTTTGGTGCACATAATATTTGGGATATTGGTGGTTGGAAATTCAGTCCGATATTTGGATACGAAATTTTCAAGCATAATTTGCAAATGAACGACCATTATTATCCAAATCCGGGTGTATATATACCGCTGATGACGGTTGATGGTGATTATGTTTTTGCCGATGAAACGGCGGGTGTGTATTTTCCTGTGCCACTAGACCAGGCCCAAGATTATGCTGATTCCGGATATTACCAGGTTTGTGTGTCGCCGGCCGAGATTAAGGTTGCATCCGTTGATGCGTCGGGCGGGTTGATTATGAATGATTTGCCAGAACCGGCGGATCCAAATTCAACGGTGCCATGGGGTGTGACATATGATGAATGTATTGTTATTGGTGGTGATGGTCCGATTGTGATACCTGGGAAAACGCATGAATACAATACAACATGGTCTGGATTTTTTATTGGGTTGGAAATTGAAAAGCAAATGACATGGAACGACAAATTGCGTTTGTATGGTCAAATCGGTTTGCCGAAATATTCATCCGAAGGTATATGGCCAAATCGCACGGATTGGCAACAAAACCCCAGTTTCCTGGACGAAGGCGATGCCAGTGCGTTGACATATTCGTTGGAAATGGAATACGAGTTAAAATTGTCTGACCGGTTGCAATTATCGTTGCGTGCGGACACAAATTATTTCCATGTTGGCAAAATTGGTGGTGAAATTTATTGGGCACCATATACGGAATACAGTTATGCAACAAATGCCGATGGCGACATAGACATTATTGCAACAACATATCCGGCATACACCGAACATGTGTCTGATGCATTAAAAGAGGCCACATGGCAATCATTTGGGTTGCGCCTGGGGTTAAAGTGTTCTTTCTAACATAAAAAATATGCGGGGTTGGCGAATGAATAAATTTTGCGTTTGTTTTTTTGGCGCAGTATTTTTTGTGATGTTTGGGGCGGCGCACGCAAACGGTGATTTTGATTTTGACCGTTGGGATGAAATCCAGCAAAATATTCGCAGTTCTGCGGCGGCGGATGGTGTGTCGCAAACAACGATTGATGCAACATTAAAAAATCCTGTTTTTATTCCGCGTATTGTTTATAACGATAAAAATCAATCTGAATTCAAATTGACAATGTCTGAATATCTGAATCGCACGACGGGTGCAACGCGTGTTAAAACTGGTCGCGAAATGGCAAAAAAATATCCGACATTGTTAAATAAAACATACAACAAATACGGTGTTCCAAAACATGTTATGTTGGCGTTTTGGGGAATGGAATCAAATTATGGCGCAACAAAGTCTGCATATAAATTAAAGGACGCGTTTTTCACATTGATGTATGATGGTCGTCGCGAAAAATTTTTTACAAACCAATTATTGGCATTGATGAAAATCGCCGATAAAAATAAATTGGATATAAATAATATTTATGGCAGTTGGGCGGGCGCCATGGGGCATTTTCAATTTATCCCGACAACATTGGCGACATACGGTGCCGACGGTAATAACGACGGAAAAATTGATATTATAAATAATATCAGTGATGCGATGTTCAGTGCCGGAAACTATCTGAATAAATTGGGCTGGAACGCGAACGAGAAAATCATACAACCGGTTTTAATACCATACGATTTTGATTTTGGGTTATTAAACGGCAAAAAAAAATACAGTATTTCTGATTGGTCGAAAATGGGTGTTATGAATACCGATGGTTCGCCATTATCGCGCGATGCAACGGTCGTTGGCATTGTTGGTGATATGGACGCGGATACATCAAACCAAAATTTGGTTCCATCCCCGGACAATGATGTTGTTGCCGGTCGCGTTGCATATTTGACATATCCGAATTTTTACAGAATAAAAAAATGGAATAATTCTAATTGGTATGCCATCGCCATTGGTGTGTTATCTGAAAAATTAAAATAAAGAGAAATATATGGCATTTAAATTAGGCGATTATGAAGTAAAAATTGCTAATAGTCTAGAAGAACGTCGCCAGGTTCGCGCGTTGCGATACAGATGTTTTGTTCAGGAAGAGGGCGCGTCTGCCACCCCAGAGCAAAAAAAACTGCGCGAAGAATGGGATAAATATGATGTTTTTGCGGAATATTTAATCGTTTTGCATAATGGAAATGTTGTGGGAACATATCGTATAATAAATCGTGATGCGGCAGAAAAAATGGGCGGTTTTTATACAGAAACAGAATTCGATATTTCTAAAATAAAAAAATCTGGGGCAAATATTGCGGAAATGTCGCGCGCATGTGTTGCACCCGAATATCGCGACAAGAAAATAATATTGCGATTATTGTGGGCGGGATTGGATGAGTATATAAAAAATAACAATATCGACATATTGTTTGGTATGGCATCTTTTATGGGAACAAATCCAGAAAAATCGGCAATGGCTTTGTCGTATCTGTATCATAATCATTTGGCATCCCCAGATTTACGCGCCAATGTTAAAAAAGCGCAAAATAACAAGAATCAAGATTTTACTAAAATGAATTTGGTGGCCCCTGATTTATTAGATTTAAGAACGGCACGTAATGAAATGCCCCCATTAATCAAAGGTTATTTGAATTTAAATGCAAAATTTGGCGATGGCGTATTCATTGATAAGAAGTTCAATTCTTACGAGGTTTTTGTTGTATTGCGAACACGCGATATAAACCCAGAATACAAACAACGTTTTTTATCGGGCTTGACACGTGCACGTAATTAAAGATATTTAGTAATTAAAATAAATCTGTTGATATATGGGGTTTGTTTTGCTATTCTTTTTACACAATATATAAAGGATAAAAAATAAATGACTATAAAAGTTCGTGATTTCGAGGTGCGTTTAACCCGCACCAAAGAAGAACGTCGCCAGGTTCGCGCCTTGCGATATGCGGTCTTTGTCGAAGAAGAGGGTGCGTCTGCCACCGAAGAACAAAAAAACCTGCGCGAAGAATATGATTCTTATGACCGGTTTGCGGAATATTTGGGCGTGTTTCACAATGGGAAAATCGTTGGAACATATCGCATAATAAATCGCGATGCGGCGGAAAAAATGGGCGGTTTTTATACCGAAACAGAATTTGATATTTCTAAAATAAAAAAATCTGGGGCAAATATTGCGGAAATGTCGCGCGCATGTGTTGCACCCGAATATCGCGAAAATGCGCTGGTTATGCGCCTGTTATGGGCGGGGTTGGGCGAATATATTGTTCGAAATAAAATTGGTATTGTTTTTGGTGTTGCGTCATGGACGGGAACAAATCCGGCGGCATCTGCCCAGGCGATTTCGTATTTGTATTATAATCATTTATCACCATTGCGTTTGCGTGCGACGGTTGATACAACAAAATTGGTTGATGGGGTAAATCCGAAATTGACCCGCATGAATATTTTGCCGGCTGTTTTTGTTGATTCAAATATGGCGCGTCGTGAAATGACCCCGTTAATCAAGGGGTATCTGCGTATAAACGCGACATTTGGTCGTGGTGTGTTTATCGACAAACCGTTTAACACATACGATGTGTTTGTCATGTTGCGAACCCGTGATATGAATGCGGTATATAAAAAACATTTTTTGGGAACAGATGAAACTTTTGACGGCGAAGATTTCGAATTGCCATCGAACTTTATCCAAACATTGGGTAAATTTATAACCACACCTGCCAAGGGTGCGGTGCGTGTTGTGCGTTCTGTATTCGCGTTTTTATTACGCGAAGATGCGGCGGATGCCGAATTTATCCAAGAAGACAAACCAACCGAAGAAGAGGAATAAAAATGCGTGTTATGGCTGATAAATGCAAAACAAATATTTTTGATAATATATCGGCGGTGTTTCGTGCGGTATTTTTTGTTGTAATTGTGTTTCTGCATTTGCCGATTTTGGTGATAATTCCACGCGGGCGGCTTTCTGTGAAATATATGCGGTTTTTTATGTGGACAATCGGGCTGCCGGTTGGTGTCCGGGTCAGAACGCATGGTAATTTATCAAAAAAACGTCCACTGATGTGTGTTGCAAATCATATATCGGTGTTTGAATTATTTTCTATACCAATCGGATATGGTTGTTCATTTGTGGGAAAAATCGATATTGCATCATATCCATTGGTTGGTTGGATTGCAAAAAAGTTTGGTGTTGTGTTTGTTGACCGTCGCCCATCCCACGCGATTGAGGCTTTGGCGGCGATGTCAAAACAATTGCATACCGCGTCATACCCCGTTGTCATTTTTCCCGAGGGTACCACAACCAACGGCGCATATGTTCGCGAATTCAAATCTGCGATGTTTAATATGGTCGAAGAAATAAAAGATTTGACAATTCAACCATTGGTTATAACATATAAAACCCGTCGTGGCAAATGTGTTAATGACCAGGTTTTGGCAAACGATTACGCGTATTTTGACAACGCGAAACAAACCGCCGGCCCCCGTTGCGAGGTTGAACGCAGTGCGTTTGGTCAAATATTTCATATTGCAAAACTGGGCGGAATTACGGTTGATATAACGGCATTGGAACCTGTATCGGTTGCCGGCAAAGACCGCAAAGAAATTGCAAAAATCTTGCATGATATAGTATCAAACAAATACATGGAATTAAAAGATAAAGAGATATAAAAATGAAAACGGCAATAACACCAACCAGAACTGAAAATTTTAGTGAATGGTATCAAAATTTAATTGTTGCGGCGGATTTGGCGGAAAATGCGCCTGTGCGTGGTTGCATGACGATAAAGCCATATGGTTGGGCAATTTGGGAACTGATGCGCGAACAAATGGACAAACGCATCAAGGCCGCGGGTGTTCAAAATGCGAATTTCCCATTACTGATACCAATTGCATATTTTAATCGCGAGGCGGAACATGTCGCGGGTTTTGCCAAAGAGGCGGCGGTTGTCACACATTATCGTTTGAAAATGATTGACGGTAAATTGCAACCGGACCCCGATGCAGAATTAACGGAACCTTATGTTATTCGTCCAACATCCGAAACCATTATTGGCGAGGCTATGTCCCGTTGGGTGCAATCTTGGCGTGATTTGCCGATGAAGTTGAATCAGTGGGTAAATGTTATGCGCTGGGAAATGCGGCCGCGTATGTTTTTGCGCACATCGGAATTTAATTGGCAAGAAGGTCATAATGTTTTTGCAACCCACGAAGACGCAAATGCCGACGCAAAAAAAATGCACAAAATGTATGCGGACTATATGCGGGATGTTTTGGCGGCCCCGGTTATTGCCGGTGAAAAAACACCCGAAGAAAGATTTGCCGGTGCCGACCACACATACACCGTCGAACAAATTATGCAAGATGGCAAGGCTTTACAGGCGGGCACATCACACGATTTGGGACAACATTTTGCAAAATCTTTTAATATTCAATATCTGGGAACCGATGGCAAATTACAATACGCATGGACGACATCTTGGGGAACATCAACCCGTATGATGGGCGGACTGTTTATGATTCATTCGGACGATGATGGTTTGGTTTTACCACCGGCCGTTGCGCCATATCAAATTGTGATTATTCCAATCGTTCGCGAAGAAAACACAGATGCATTAAATAAATATGCCGAAGATCTGGGCGAAAAATTGCGTGAATTGGATTTGCGTGTTTTGGTGGACACGACCGATATGCGCGCACCTGATAAAATGTGGAAATGGATTAAACGCGGTGTGCCATTGCGTGTTGAAATCGGCGCGCGTGAAATGGAAAATAATTCTGTCACAATTACCCGTCGTGATTTGGGCAAAGAATCCAAACAAACGGTATCTGTGGACGAATTGTTGAAAACCGCACCCGATTTGATGAAACAAATGCAACGCGAAATGTATGAACGGGCGTTGGCGCGCCAGCAATCACAAATTCACGATGTTGCAACATTGGCGGATTTGGAACAAGAATTAGAACGCGGCACAACGGGATTTTTCCGCATTAAATATGATTTAACATTAAATGCGGAATTTGACGGATTGATTGAAAAATATAAAATCAGTCGCCGGTGTCTGGATGCGAATGACCCAAGTTTTGTCTATGTTGCAAAATCATATTAAAAAATATCAGGGATTTTCATCCCTGTTTTTTTATTAAAACAAATCCGGTTAAATATGATATAATAAACAAAAAAAACAAGAGCAGGGGGGATTTTATGAAAGTCGCAATTATTGGTTTGGGTTCGGTTGGTTCGGCGGTTGCAACCGCAATTAAAAATACAGGCCTGGTTCACGAAATGGTTTTGTTTGACCGCGATGCGGTCCGTAGTCAAGCGGCCGCGGCGGATTTGGGGCATGCGGCGGCTTTTTCGTTTGATGTAAAAATAACGGCTGCAAATTCGTATCGTGAAATCCGTGGTTCTGAAATAGTGGTGATTGCCGCCGGCGCGAATCAAAAACCGGGACAAACACGCACAGATTTATTGTCGGCAAATGCAAATGTCATTCGCGATATTATCCCACGCGTCATGGCAAATACAGACCCCAAAACGATTAAAATAATTATCGTCACCAATCCGTTGGATGTTATGGTGATGTTGGCGCGTGATTTGTCCGGCCTGCCATCCGCGCGGGTTATTGGAACGGGGACAATGTTGGATTCGGCGCGCCTGCGCACGATATTGGCACGTGCATTGGATGTGTCCCCAATGTCGATAAATGCGTATGTTTTGGGTGAACATGGCGATTCGTCGGTTGTGAATTGGGAATCGGCATGTGTTGGTGCGATTCCATTAAATGATTTTTGTCGCACGACAAAAATACCTTTATCCCAAACAACGCGTCGCACGATTGAATATCGGGTTCACAACGCAGCCTATGAGATTATAAACGGTCGTGGTGCAACATGGGACGGTATTGGTGCCGCGGTAAATGATTTGTTGCGTTGCATAATAAACGATGAAAAAAGAATTTTAACTGTATCAACATGCGCGCCCAAAACAAACCTGGCGATGTCGATGCCAACGATTGTTGGTGCCGCCGGTGCAGTGCGTGTTTTGACACCACACCTGGCCCCCACAGAAAGCAAGGCTTTACATGCCAGTTCGCGCATCATCAAAAAAAATTACAACAATATTTAATGGATTTTAATCGTATTTATTTGCATTAAATTTGCATTTATAATTGTGTCATAAGGAATTCTGATATGACACATGACGATATTGAATACGAAGTTTTGCCAGATGGATGTGGTTTTTGTGCCAAATGTCATGGCGAAAATATTGGTGAAATAACTTTCGTAAAAATTGGTATAGACAAATTGATGATTGACCACACATTCATAGAATCGAATTATCAAAATTTTCCGATTGCATTTAACCTGGTAAATCGTGTTGTGAAATTGGCCCGCACCCAACATCGCAAGGTTTTAACAATATGTCCATCTGTTTTAAATGTTTTTGCCGGACATCCAGAATTTGATGATGTGCGATTGATGAACGCACAATAAAATAAATGCAAATTTTTCATAAAAATATCTTGCGTGATTTGTATAGTATTTTCTATAATACCATCACGATAAAAGGAGAATTTATGAAAAATACATTTTTTGTGGCATTGATGGGGTTATGCTTGATTGGTGGGGCGAACGCCGCCAATATGACGATTTATTATTCGCCGACATGCCCGCATTGTCATCATGTCAAAGATTTCACAAACAACAATTTTATTTATGAATATCCAACAATAACGGTGACATTGGTTGATGCAACATTACCTGAAAACAGAACAATGTTTATGGATACATTAAAGGCTTGTGATTTTTCATCGGGTGGTGTACCGGTGATTAAAATTGGCGACAAATGTTTCCAGGGATTTTTGGAAACAATGGCGGACGAAATGCGTGCCGCGATAGAGGTTGACTTGTCCGATATGGAAAAGAAAAATGCATTGGATGTAAAAAATGCAATCGCGGCGGACGGGGACGCATATCGCGATGAACATCCAACACCGGTTGCGTCGGTTGTGGAATATACGGCGCAAACGGCGGATGTGGATACTGAAAAAAAAACTAGTGCATCTGATAACAAATTTGCATCGTGGACATTGGCGATTTTGGCATTTGTAATTTTGGTATTCAGTGTTGCCATGTCGCATCGCAAATCAAAAAAATAAAAACAACAGGGTTAAATAATGTTTGATTTAACAAGTCTGGATTATATTTATATTGTCGTGCTGTTGGCATCAACGGTGTGGGCAACGATTCGTGGTGGTGTATATGAAACAATCGCAACATTGTCGTGGATTGCGGCGGCGATTGCGGCGCGTTTTGCATCCCCATGGTTGGATGGTGTTTTTCAATCATGGTTCAAATTGCCTGATTCCACCGTCGTGACATTGGTTGCGTCATATTTTGTTGTGTTCTTTGTAATATTGTTGATGGTGGGGTTTGTGAACCAAAGGTTGCGCGACAGAATCCAAGAATCCATGATGAATGTGACCGACCATACATTGGGGGTTATATTTGGAATTATACGCGGAATTGTCGTTATGGGAATTGCGTATTGGGTTATGTTGTGGTATTTTTCAGATATCCCGCATATGCCTGCATGGATTGAAAATGCGCGCACGCGTCCGGTGATGCAATTGACGGCGGTGAAATTAGACGAATGGTTTTTACCGGGTGGTGAAAATAAATTGTTGGCGCGTGATGTGGCGGGCACGAAACAGGCGGACGAAATTTATAAAAATTTAATAAACCCGGCGGTGTCTGCGGTGAATGAAATTAAAAACGGTGAACCGCGTTCGCGTGATACAAATAAAAAATCTGAAACGACTAATCCTGCAACAAATGCCGCGACAAAACCGGCAACGCAAAAAAACGATGCCGATACCGGATACAAATCATCTGAACGGACCGCATTGGAAAACCAGTTGTTGCAAATCGAAACATCTGCGCGGGCGCATATGGAACGGGACAAAAATCAGAAATAATGATATATATAAAATCCCCGATTTATTGGGGATTTTTTCTTGGGCAAATGTTCTTGGGGCGCATGCGTAATTTTTATGTCAAAATACAAGTGTAAAGCCCCAAAGGATAAAAAATGTTATTAAAACCAAAAATATATATCACCGTATTATTTATCTATGAAATCGTCGCAGTAATGTTTTTGCATTGTCAAAACATGTGCACGCCTGTGCTTGGGATGACCGCATGCCAAGATTGGTTTCGGTATTTTGCCGCATGTATAGTTATCCCGGGATTAGTATCTTTGATATGGATGTGGGTTGACACAATATGTCATGCCTATCGCAACAGGTTTTTCCGCCGTGCGCGTGGCGCATTGGTTGATATATTGGACGGATTGCGCGACCGGTTGTCTGAAAAAATATCGCGCGAAGATATTGAACGTTATATAACCGTTGCGTCATTATATGGCATAAAATACTATATGTCGCACAATGAAAAGTTCAGGGCGGTCTTGCACGAAATAGCCCCCGAAACCCGCGAATGGGATTTGGACGAAGACACGGAAACCAAACAAAATCGCGCCCGCAAAAATAAATCGAATCAAAATAAATCAAACCGTCGCAAAAAATAAAATTAAACGACGCAAAATTTATCCCCTTTTGTTTTGCCAAAAACGACCACGCCGCATCTCGCGGCGTGTTTTTTTTATGAAAAATATATGCAATAAAAAAAATCCCACACAACATGCGGGACTTTTATTCCTGGTGCCAGTTGTCGGACTTGAACCAACGACCCTCTGATTACAAATCAGATGCTCTACCAGCTGAGCTAAACTGGCAATGTGAAATCATCTTATAATTTTTGTTTGATAAAATCAAGCATTTTTTATACGAAACTTGCTTTTTATGAAACGTTTAGTAAAATGACAGCGAAATAGTCAAAGGATTTAGCGATGATTTGTTTTGTAGAGTATTTGATTTTTCGCGAATTGCATCACCAATTAAAAATTTCGTATAAAGTCAGAGGAGAATCTGCACAATCTGATAGCAAAAATTCCCTTATTAAAATGGCACGTTTACAAGAATTGTTTATTGTGTTGCATTCAATAAAACGAGCATATTATCAGGCTTGGCGCGACAACGAGGCGCGGGATTATTAAAAATGATTTTTGATAAATTGGCAAAATGTGCTATAATTTAGCATATGTCGATATATAAACGAATTTTGCCTTGTTTTATTGCGCTATCCTGTATTCATAACGCGTATGCTGATGATACGGGTATGGCTTTGGCAGATTTGTATTCTGTATATGAAACAACTTCTCAATTTTGTGATGGAATATCCGACCGGATATCGGCTGTGTCTGGGATATCAAAAATAAATACCGGGATAACGGCAACGGGAACTGTGGCGGCGGGTGGTGCATTATATGCCGGTATAAAAAAATCTGAAACCGATCAAGAAATCGCCGAATTGGCAAAGCAATTATGTGCCGATGGCGGTTGCGACCCAGACAAAGTCGAGGCGATGTCTGATCAAGAATTTTTCGATAAAATATTACCAACATTGATCGAAATGATATCGCGTTCCGAGTCAAATGCCGCTGAAAAAATGGCACAAAAATCTGAACTGGATGCCATGGTTGCAAAATCGAAACGGCTGGGAAATTGGCGCACAGGTTTATTGGCGGGAACGGTCGGCACAAATGTTGCGTCGGCAATAATATCGGGATTAAATAAAAACCAATCTGATTTGATACAACAAATTTCTGCGTGCAATGTGGCGGTGGCACGATTGCGCGAATATTATAATGCGGCATTGCAAAATGGTGTAAATCCAATTGAAAATCCGGTTATGCAAACATTCCAGACGACTATAACAAATTGTGGAACATTACAAATATCTGATGTTGAAAAAATAGAAAAACGTATGACGGCGGTTTTTGGAACATCGATTGCGGGCGCGACGATTGGTGCGGTCGGGACCGGGACATCGATTGTGGCGAATACTGATAAAATTCGCAACGATAATTCTGATGCCGGTAAACAAACAGAAAAAACATTAAACACAATTTCAAATGTTGCGGCAGGAACAAATATCGCCACTGGAATCGTTGGAACAGGATTAAATATATCATTGATAACATTGACGCGCGATTTAATGCGCACTGCACAAAATTGCGAGGATACATTATGATAAAACAATCTGCGTTTTTATTATTGTGTATGATTCCAAGTATTGCGTTTGGAACGGTTGCGGGCAATGTCGATAATCGCGAGGTTATTGGTTGGGTTGGTGAAAAACCGGAATATGTTGATAAAACCGGATATAGAAATATATGGAATACCACACCATATAATAATTATGTGTGTATTGGTTCAGGCAAAAGATGTGCTACGGGTGAATTTATATCGCCACGTCACATTTTAACCAATGTTCATGTTGCCCATGGTTGTGGTTTAGGTATCAACCCAGAATGCGTCATACAAACGTCAGATGGCAAAACATTAAGTGCGAAAACGGTCTTTTACGGGGTAAGGGATTGGGATAAATCTCAAATGAGAACAGGAAATGATTGGGCTATATTGGAAATAACAACGCCTGGGTTTTGCAGTTCGCATTATTTTTGGCATAATATAACCACTATTGGTGGCAATATGTGGCGTGCGGGATTTGGTCAATTGCGAAAATTGACACCCCAAGATTTTGATAATATCAGAAACGCATATAATATCGCGGCACATTATACGGCTCAATTTGATGATACGGGTTTGTATGTGAATTATCAAAATATAGCAAATAATATCATGTTAAATTTCCAAAAAGAATTCGCCAAACAAACGGGTGAAAATTTTGTTCGTGATTATTTGTTTGATAATGGTACATTAAAATTGATAGATAATTGTTCAATATTTGAACGATATAACAACAACAAAATGGCGCGACATAATTGTCAATCATGGCCGGGTGATTCGGGCAGCTCAATACAAAGCAGATTTAATCAAATTGTTCTATTGCATAATTCTGGACTGTCGACAATTGGTGGTCAAAAACATAAAAGTTCTGGGATATCAACATCGCAAATTTTTTCTGATGAAATAATGAATGTGTTGAATGATTCCAGGAAAAATTGCAATGCAACACAAACATCTAAAAAAACGCGGTATAATTCACAATCCGCAATTCGCAAAATTGGTGTTGTATGTGTAGAATCAGATTTGCCCCCACATGCATCCGACGGTGTTTATATAAAATCTGCATCAAAAAAATACGATTGTTCGGATGGTGTTGCATGTTCATGTGCGGCAACACAATGTGAATCTGGGTATTATTTGGTTGTAAATTCCAATGGTGATTCCCAGGGGTGGTGCTATACCCATCGTTGCCCAACGGGTCAACATTTGAATATAATTGATGGGATAAAAACAGATACAAAATGTGTTGACGACTAAAATTTTTGTGCTATTCTTCGTATCGAAGAGGTATAAAAATGGCAAACAAAAGAAAAACATTGATTTTAATGGCTTTGATGTGTTTGGCTGCGTGCGCACGTTCTGATGAAAATAATTCGCACAATAATGGCGGTGTATACAGTCCTGCTGATTATGACCGTGCAACATGGAATAAATTGGATTCTGTATACTTGCATGGCTTGGAAATGCGCTATGCAGATTCTGTGAATCAAAAAACCAGGTAATCTATTTGTTATATGTATCAAAGGGGTAAAAAATGAAAAAAAATAAAAAAATGTTGGCTTTGTTGGCATTAATGTGTTTGGGGGCGGTTGCATGTTCTGACGAAAATGATACACCAAATGAAGATAACGGCAATGGAATGCCGCATTATGACACTGCATCATGGACATGGGATAAACACGTGGTCCCAGATACAATATTTTATAAATCCCAAAAATCCAGATAATCAAACGGGCGTAATGCCCGTTTTTTAATATTGAAATCATAAAAATCATTGTTAGAATAAGCTTTATGAAAAAATTACCTGAATTATTGGCACCGGCGGGAACTTATGATGCGTTCAAAACGGCGGTTTTATATGGGGCGGATGCGATTTATGCGGGACTGCCGGGTTTTTCTATGCGGGCGCGTGCAAAAATTGATGTTGACGGTGTGCGTGCGGGGATTGAATTTGCACATGCGCATGGCAAGAAAGTCTATTTGGCGTTTAATTTATTTGCGCACGACCGGGATTTCCAAAATATGCCACGCGTTCGCGAAATTATCGAATATCTGCGCCCAGACGCCCTGATTGTGGCGGATGCGGGTGTTATGACATGGGTGCGTGAAAATTTCCCAGATATGCCAATTCATGTTTCAACCCAGGCAAATATTTGTTCGGCGGCATCTGTTAAATTTTGGAAATCGGCGGGGGCATCGCTTTGCGTTCTCGCGCGCGAGGTTTCGCATAGTGAGTTTTGTTCAATTCGGCAACAGTGTCCCGATATTAAATTGGAAATCTTTGTTCATGGTGCGATGTGTATGGCGTATTCTGGGCGGTGTCTGTTATCAAATTATATAACGGGTCGTCCGTCAAATCGTGGTGCGTGCGCACAATTATGTCGTTGGAAATACGATGTGATTTTACGGGAAAAAGAATCTGGCGTTGAAATGCCAATCGATGAAGATGAACATGGTGCATATATTTTGAACAGTAAAGATTTATGTCTAATGCCACGCATCGCCGAAGTGTTGTCGTCTAACCCGGATTCATTAAAGATAGAGGGTCGCAACCGTTCTGAATATTATGTGGGGTCGGTCGTGCGCGCGTATCGTAACGCAATGGATGCATGGGCGCGCGACCCGGCGCATTTTGACCCGTCGCCATTTATGGCGGATTTAGATGTATTGGAAACGCGCGGATATACAACGGCATTTTTTGATGGTGGTTTGCCGGCAACGGCGCACAATTTTGACACAACAAAATCTGATTCAATGTATCATGCCGCTGGCGTAATAACATCGGTTGATAACAAAAATATTACATTTGAATTAAGAAATGAAATCCGTGCAGGCGATGAAATCACATTTTTATTACCACGCGACAAATTTACAATAAAATTAGATAAAATCATAAACGCAAAAAATGGCGAAATATTGCCCAAGATGTCGGCGGGACAAAATAACGCATGCCTGATACCGTGCGCAATAATCCCACCACAATATTTACCCCAAATGCAAGAATACATATTGGCATATAAACATAAATAAAAACACCGCCAAATTGGCGGTGTTTTTTACATTATGCTGCTTTTTGATATTTGTTATATGCAAACATTTCCAGTAATTTCTTTTGGTCTAATCTTTGCAATGTTGTGGCCTGTGCCGGTTTTTCCGCCACATTTGTTTTTGTTGGTTTGTATTGCATAGATTTTTGACGCGCCAACATATTTTGTTCTTTGGATTTTTGCGCGGCATTTTTGATTTGCGCAACATTTTGATTTTGATTGCGTTGCACAACACCGCGATTTAATTCTGCATCCAATGCGCGTTTTGCCGTCGCAACCTGATGTTCGCCAAATGCGCGATATTTTTGCGATTGTTTTTTATCCAAAACATTTTCCGAAGACGGCGATGTCATAATTTGTTTTGACACAGATTTCGATAAATTTTGGACATTTGATTTAACATCATTTGATACCGGATTTGATTTATCGATTGTATTGGAATACGCCCGCATTTGTTCCAGTGATTTTTGTTTTGCGCGCCCCAATGTCATTTTATCTTGGGACCAATACACATAAACAAAACCGACATACATTTTTTTAACATTGATTTCAACAGTTGTCTGTTTTACATTGATTTTAACATTTGTCATGGTTGCCTCCTTTGTGGCTGTAATCCCCATGGCACCATCACCACAGGATACATATATAGGTCGAAAAAAATATATTTCAAGTCTGTCAAGCAAAAGATTTTTTTGACATCTATGCGATTATATAGAATAATATGCCCGTTATGCCGCAAAGCACACTATTGCCAATAATGGGTGGTGTGGGCAATAACCCTGGTCTTGCCAATAATGGGGGTCAGGAATTTCATCACAAAATTAAGGAGATATAGATGAAAAAAACTTTGAAAACTGTGGCGATTGCTGCGGCAACCATGATTACAACGGGGGCTTTTGCATCTGTCACAAAAAATATGGAAAATCCACTTTTTACACCAAAATCGGGCGAGTTTTATTCTAAAACGGGTCTGGGGTTGATGTATAAAAAATCCGACCACACGGTGGCTATGCGTGCCAAGGGCACCGCGGGCGACCCAGAATTCCCGGTATATCGTGCAACCGAAGATTTTGGGTATGGATTTACCGACCGTTTAACCGGTTATGTATCCCTGGGTTATACACACAATGGCGATATTGACCGCAAGGGTATGCATCGCGGTCGTTTGGGATTAAATTATCGCGTTATTGAAACTTTAGAAGATTTGGTTTGGGATATCTATGGCGAAGGTTATCTGTCTGGCGTAACGCCGATGAAGGGTTCTTATAATCTGCAAACCGGATTTAAATACGACAATTTTTCGAATGGTCGTTGGGGTGCGGTGTTTGGAACGCGCGTGGGTAAAAAATGGTCGCGCCTGACCACATCGTTGTTCTTGGAATACCTGCAAACATTTGGCAATCACAACAACGAAATTGATGTCACAATGATTCCAACATTTACCACCGTTGATAAAATTTCGGTTGATTTGAAATCAACAAATGAAACAACGGTTGGAATCAATGCGTTTTACCAGGCTGATGATCGTTGGTCATTTGGTGGCGGATTCCGTTTTGTTGAACATTCCGATAATGGTGTAAAATCTGTTCATACAAAATTGAATACACCTGCGGAATTATATACTGCAAAAATGTTGTTGGATAAAACCCACGACATGGACGACGGATGGCATGAATACATCGTGTCTGGGGTTTTGGCAAACCAAATCACAGATGCGTTCCAATTGGCTTTGGTTGGCGAATACACATTTGATTTTTCGCATCCAAATTCCCAAAACGGAACCGATGTCAAAGTTGAACTGGGCGTTCGCGCGAATGTTCGCTTTTAATCTGTAAAGGATAAATTTTATATTGGACATTTCCCCATGATTTTTCATGGGGATTTTTTTATTTTGAATAAATACTTTTCTATGATTTTATTTTATGATATAATAAACTAAAAGAAATATGGAAAGAAGATGAAAAAATCCAAAATTTTTGGGATTTTTGCCGTTTTATGTGCGGGTGCACCAATCGGCGCGCATGCGGCATATCCCGTGTATTCGGGTCAACCGACAATGATAAACAACGGCCCCCAGGTTTTATTACCAACAACAACGGGTGCGGTTGTTGCAACAAATTCTGTGGCGGCGGCGCGTCCGACGCGTGTGACGGGGGCATTGCCACGCGTGGGTTCATCTGCGACAAACGCAGGTCGCCGTTATTATCAACCGTCTGATTTTGACAGACTTGCCGACAGTGGCCTGTATATCGGTCTGTCCGCTGGATACAGTGTCAGTATCATGGGCGAATTTTCGGCGGATTATTCGGGTGAACCGGGGGCGTATATGGTGCCGGGTGCGTTTTCATCGGGTGGACTGGCAAATGATACGGTGATTCCATTACAGTTATCGTTGGGTGCCGCAATAAACAGTGATTTGCGCATAGATTTTTCTTATTCGCGTTATGCCGATATATCATATCCACAAAGTGTCCAAACTGCGGACGGTTCGGGCGGATTTGTGACGGCGACGGCAACGGGTGGTGCGATAACATCGAATATTGCAATGTTGAATTTTTATTATAATATTGATTCTTATACTGGATATTTGGCGGGCGGTTCATTACGGCCATATATCGGTGCGGGTGTGGGTGTTGCACTGAACACAACCGCGGACTATACGGTATATGACGGCACATTTTATTCCGAGGCCGACCCATCCGATCCCGGTGTTTCCGAAGGCGACCCAACCGGTGTTGATAACATAAACGCATATCATAACGGCGGCACAAATGAACAACTGGCATTTGCCGTCGAAGGCGGGGTCAGTACCGAGTTAGGCGATGGTATGAAACTGGATTTATTTGTTCGCTATATGCACATGGGCAAAACCAAATCTTCGGGCAGTATTGTTTTAACCCAAGACGAATGGTTCGCCGATGGTGCGGGTGGCGAAGGCGCATATCAAACCGTCGCACATTATGTCGATTGGACCGAAAGTGCCCCAATCAGCACGGTTGACATCGGCGCGCGTTTGCGGTTGCAATTCTGATAAAATGATTGCGCATGTACGGGGGGAGAGAATGAAAGCATCAAGATTAAAATTTTTAATTTTATCGATACCGGCGGCGACGGTGATGTTTCCATTTTCTGGGGCACATGCGGCATTGCGCGTAACAAATTCTGCGACGGTGCAAAACCAGATTCAGGCAAATGCAATGCGTAACGCCATGATGCAATCGGCCACGCAATCACAGGTTGCGCGCACAGTCACAAACGCAAATGGCGAAACTATATCTGTATCAAACGAAGAATTTGACCGTTGCGCGTCAATTTACCCCGGTGGTGTATTCGATTGGGCAACCCCAACCGCGGGAACGAAATCTGGGGGTGGGGCAACATGCGTTGCATTGGTTGAAATGCGGTCATATAAAAATCCGAACAGTCCCACCTATACGGTTTTGGCAAACGATTATGTTGCCGCGGGTGATTCGGTAAAATGCAACATAGATTATTTTCGCAATTTAACATTGGCGGGACGCGAATTTGTGTATCCTGCGGATAATCCACCAACAATCGCAGATGTCGAATCTGTCATGGCCCAGGAACAAAAATCAAATGCCGGATTCAAAATATTGGGCGCGGCATTGGTCGGTGGCATCGGCGGAAATTTACTGGGCAAGCCCGAATTGGGCAACGATTCCATGTTGGGACTGGGGGCGGATAAATTAAAAACAACCGCGATTGGCGCGGGTGCGGCGGCGGCATTAATGACCGCCAGCACACAAAGCAACGATTATAAAACCGGAACTGTTATTCTATCAACGGGTGTAAATGCGGCGGCGGGCGCAGTTGCGGGAAATTTGGCGGCAACCGGCGATGATGTATTAAAAATTGCAGATTGCCCAGATACCGGCGCATTAAACGGTAAAAAATGTTTATACGGCGTTTTTGAAAGAAAGCCCAACGACCCCAATATGAAAGATAAAGCCGACGAAGGTTATACATGGTATTATAATTTAACAAGCCATAATATGGTCGAATGTAAAGATGAGAAGCCATACTCTTGCAATTCAATATCGTTGTCAAATGTAAAATTCGAGAACGAAAAATGTGAAACAAAATGCAACGATGATATAAAAATAGATGAGTGCCAAAAATGTTTGGAAACACAGTTTACTAATTCTGATAAATATCAAATCTGTGATAAAAAAATGGTTAAAAAAGTGGAGGCCAATGATTGCAAAGTTAAAGATTCATCTGAATATATTAAAATTGCCAAAGGAAATCCGGCGGGGCGGCGTTCTCCGGCGATGATAGTATTCAATGAACCTGACAAATTATTCGGATATAAATATGCCGATTGGTCAAAATTGAAAACCGAAAAATACAGCAATGTTGCTGTATATGATGTCCGTGGCAATGTAATCACTGGTTTAACGACGGACAGTTTTTATCCGTCATTGCAATCGGCGGATGATGGTGCGGTTGTTGATTTCGAAAATCGTGCGCGCACAAAATCCACACTTGTTGGTGCGGGCGGTGGCGCGGCATTGGGTGCAATCGCGGGTGCCGCCGGCGCAGATTCTGCAATCACCGAACGGTGGACAACCGCGGTTCGCGAATACGAAGATTCTTTGGGTAATATCCTGTGTTTAACCGGCGACAGATTTTTGGCAAAATATAACGACATCGCCATTATTCCGGCAATGAAAGAATAATGGTGGCAAACAAATAAATTTTTATTTGTTCTAAAAAGCCCTTGTATTAAATTTTCCCATTTAATATATTTCCCATGTACCAAGGAAAGAGATTTTTGTTTTTGGATATTTGAATATGAAAAAACTGGGAAAATATATTTTTTCGGGTTTCTGTGTTTGTCGCATTGTGGACGGGTGGGGCGGTATTGTTGGTGTCGGGTGAACTATTTTTCGCAAAATGATACAGATAAATGCGAAATGCAAACTATGTGGATTTATTCCTATGACTATGACGATGTGTCGTCGTGTATGGCAAATTGTGTATTCAGTTGCATGGGAAACATCCAAAAAAACAGCAATTTCCGCCGCGCAGTATTTTTATAGTTAAACGATTTATATTTTTTTGATAAAAACATTTGCGCGACTTTATCAATTTTTTCTAAGATGTAATAACGTATGGTATTGAGATACTATAAAAAACAAAGATGAATGGAATCAAAAGAATATTTTTGTTATCAATTATATTGGTGGCATACGCATGTGTTGCACACGGTTATGTATTGCATATCGGTGATGTGACATTGACCCCCCAGACAACATGTGACACCGAACATAAACTATGGTTCAGACTTGGTAATGATAAAATGTGTATTCCGATGACAACGGAATATCTGACAAACACAATACATATCAGGCATAATGGGATAATATATTCGGGTTGTGATGGAACGTGTGGTGGCGGTGAATATATTATGCCCGAAACACCACCCGATCCGATTGTGTTGCCAACAACATGCGAATGGACCCAGACGAATCCAAAAGCATATTTGTTATCGGATGGAAATCAGTATTTTGATACCAAGGTCAAGGTTGATTCAACGATTGCGATGGATTTGACTGCTGAAATTGTTGATGGAAAAAACGCGCGTTTGGTTGGTGTCGTGGGTGGTTCGTGCTTTTTTGATATGAGTATTAATGACGAGTCCGAGGTATATTTCAGAATCGGAACATCCACATATTCAAGTGTTGGTAATACTGGGACACAGACAACAGGGAAACATTTGTGGGAAATAAAAAATAACAATTCCAGTGGAAGTGCAAAATATATCTATCAGGATGGCAAACGTGTTGGGTATAAAGGTGCAACAAAATGCACGGGAACAAACACAATTTTGGTTTTCCACAGCGACCATGTAAAGGTAGGATTAAATCCGACCGAAAACGGTGGTATGAAATTATACTCTATAAAAATGTATAACAAAAGTGGTAAATTGTTGCACGATTACCAACCAGTTGCCAAAGGAACCGATATTTGCGGAACTGTTGTCCCAACAAATGCGATGTGGGATTTTGTTGATAAAAAATTATACTATCCCGCGGGCACTGGTCAAATGGGGTATGGGGTTGATCCATAAACAAAAAATCACACATGCCGATTGAAAGTCGGCATACAAATTAAACAAAATTCCGATTTATTCAAACCAAATTTCAACACGATCGTCCCCAGATATCGTCCCGGACGATGTTTTAACGGGAATTGTCACCTCGCTTTTTGATACGGTCACGGTTCCGTTATTCGCAGTGACCCCGGTCACAATCGCCCCCGTCCCAGATTCAACAACATTTGTTGATGTCAATTTGTCTTGTTTTGTTGCGTCCATATGGTTGTATGCACCATCAACATATGATGCCGCCGCAACCACAGACGATTTGTCCACTTCGCCCGCGGCAAACGCCGGGATGACCAAGAATATTGCAACAAAAACACAAAGCAACTCTCTCATATCGTATAAAAAAATCTGGAAATTTTATCGAACATCATTATACACGATATTGATAAAATTGTCCAGATTAAAAATTAATATTTTATTATTAGTTTGCCTTGTATGTGACCGTTCCTGCCGAAATCGTGGCTGTTTTGTCTGATGTATTGCCGGTCAATCCGGTAACGGCCTGGGTTTGTGTCAAATCAACATTGGCCAAAATCTTGTCTGTTGCCGGTGTATCAGACCCCCATGTGTCCATAACGGTAATCTTGGCATTTGCCGTGCCGGTAACCGCACCCGTTTGAACCCCCAATCCGCTAAGGTCATATGTCACCGTTGCACCATTTACCGCCGCCGCAGCAGTTGCCGCCGCGCCTGTCGTTGTTGCATAGTTGCCAGACAAACCGTCGATTGCCGTTCTAACCGCTTTTTCGGTCACCAATTTATTTTCACTCGCGTTGGCAGCGTCTGCGGCAATTGAATTAACAACTGTGCCGGTCTTGAAATTGTCGGTCTCTAAATTACTGATGGTTGTGGAATCTGCATCGATTGTGCCACCGGTAATCGTTGCACCCGAAACCGTCCCACCAGAAATCGCTGCATTTTGAACCGTGCCACCGGAAATATTTTTGTTTGTCAATGTCTGTGTCCCGGTTTCTGTGACCATGCCATTGATTGCGGTTGCGACGGCTTTCTCGGTCACCAATTTTTCATCAGATGCAGTGGTATCGGTTTTGATACCCGCCGATGTTGCCAATGCGGCACTGTTGAAATTATCTGTTTCCAAATTGGTAATAGAATTTCCCGTGCCATTCGCATCAATTGTTTTGTTGGTCAATGTTGCCTTGCCATCTGCGGTCAATGCCCCAGATGCGGTTTCCGAAACTTTATTGATTGCACGGATTGCCGCGTTATATGCACCCTTGACATATCCAGCCGTTGCGACATTGCCGTCATTTTGACCCTCGAGTGCCAACGCATATTTTGGACCATCACCCGCAGTGACGTTATCCGCCGTCTGGACAGCCGCCTGTTCCACTGGGACCTTGGTAATATTGGTTGGCGCGCCGGGGACAATCTCGCCCACGGCCGCATTTGCCGCCATCGGTAAAATCGCCAAAGCCGCAATAACCGAAATATTCAAAAATTTTTTCATTCTCGTTCTCTCCAATCGTTTGTTTGTTTGTTTGTTTGTTTGTTTGTTTGTTTGTTTGACCGTTTTTATTTAACTACATTATATCACAAAACGGGTTCTAAAAAAAACGATATAATGCATAAATTTTTACTTTTTTATGGTTTCAAGAATCCTGAATCCCAACTGTCTTCAACTTCGACGGCTTGCCACGAACCAACACCGTTTGCATCGGTTTTGAAAACATATGTTGCGTTGTTTTCGGTTTCACCCAAATTCAGCCCGACAACATTTTTTCCGTCTTGTGTTTTGGTTATTTCGATACCTGTCCCATCAGTGTATTCCTGAGCATTGTTAATGTTAGTTATCGCGGTTTTCAATTCACTAATTGCACCGGTGACGGTTTCTGCCTTTGTCCCCATTGCGGTATCGCCAACCTTGTCGGATATTGCTTTGGCATCATCCTTGGCGGATTTATACACATATTGCAAACCTTCATCTACATACCCCTTGGTCGTCAATGCCGCCGCCGTTGCATCCGGTTGACTAACGGGGTCATCTGCGTATGCTGCGCCGACCGAAACCGCTGATATTGATGCCATCAAAGTCCATAAAACGCTTTTCTTCATCTATTTCTCCTCCATTTTTTTGTTCATTTAATTTTTTTATTGTAATAAAAATCCTGGGTCAAAATTATGCACGACATTTGCGCCGGGAATTTGACTGATTTTTTGGTTCAGATTATCGATTTCTTGATTTATTTCGTCAATTTCGTTTGGCAAAGTCATGATTTCATCAGTCAAACTAATTGTTTTGCCGTCAAAAACGATACCGTCCCCAGATTCTAAATTTTCTTGTTTTGTAGATATTTCCGTTTCTAAATCCGTAACGCGTTGCGCCAAATCCAATGTGGCGGGACTGTCAATCACGGGTTGTTGTTGCTGTTGTTGCTGTTGCGCAGAACTTGTTGATAACTTGGAACTCAATCCCTTGATAACACTATTATGCAGGGCGGACAACCGCATCGAATTATTGTTGTTGACCGGTTTTTCTGCAACACTTATCGAATTGTTTGTGTTTGTCGGTGTGCTTGACAATCCAAACGCACGCACAGACGATGCGCGCGGACTCGCCGGTAATTTGGTCAGGCTTGTTTTGTTGATATTATTTTGGGTGTTATTGGTTGTGTTGATGCCAAATTTTTTTACTGTTGGCGCTGCGAACACCTGGGATGCCGACATACCCAAAATAACCGACACAAACATCAAAAACATCGCGCTTTGACGCAATATGAACTCCTTTGTGTGTTGTATTATATCATAAAAATGCCTTAAAAATAGTGTTGCGATAAATATAATTTTAATATTTTATGCTTGACTTTCGGCTTTTTGTTGGAAACCCCGAAATATTATTGAATTTATTTTTTGTGGTTATTATAATGATTTTCGTCATATGGTTATAGGGAGATGTTTATGAAAAAAATTCTTTTGTTCTTGTGTATGGTTTTTATTACAAATACCGCCAATGCCCGGGTTGAATATTACGCGTCGGCAAAATTTGGGTTGGGGGACACAACAATATATTTGGATGGCGATACCAATTTGGGTGATTGGTTGGTCCAAGAATCTGAACATAATACCGGACTCGATGGATTTAATTATGATGCGTCGGGATTGTTATTTGAAATATCTCCGGCGGTTGGCATTGATTGGAGCATGAATAATACATACGGCACAAAAAGCAAATATGGTTGGTTTCATCTGCGGTTAGAGGGCGAAATCGGATACAATCATTATAATGAGAAAGGAGACCTAAAATATTTTTATGCGGTTACCGATAAAACAAAAATCAGTTTTAATCAAATGTTTATATTGACGAACGGATATATGGATTTTCATATTGATAACATTATTCCGTATGTTGGTGCGGGAATTGGATATGGTTTTGGCAACCAAGATGTGACATTGGAAAATGAATTTGGCGAATTCAATGATTCTGGGTCAGATGACGGAATAATTTATGCATTGCATTTGGGTATGGCATATAAATATTCCGATATAACAACATTCGATTTAGGATTCCGTCGCGTTTGGGCACCAACCACGGACGACGGCAAATATGTTTTTGATTCTGTGCGTTTTGGGGCGCGGTTCCGGATATAAATCAACAACATAAATTGTGATAATAAAACGGGCAAGTTCATGATATATCTGCCCGTTTTTATATCGATACAATTACTCAGTTTATTGTTGTTTTTTATACAATGTGATATATGGCAATTTGTCCATGTTTACATAGTTAAACATTCTGTAGTTTGGTCTTTTTGTACTGGGCGATAAAGTATATTTTTTTAAATGAGATTTTGGAAGATATGGATAAAGCATATGTTCGTAGATTTTCGGTTGCGCTGGAAGTATCTAACCCAGATGAACGTGCAAAAATTAATGCGTGGAAACGTGTGTTTCAAAAGTACGATATGGAAATTTCTGACGAAGATATCAAAGGGTTGATAAATAAATATCAGGTTCCAATATCTATGATTGAAACGGCTGTCAAAAATGCAAAAATCGTGAACAATATCAATTTCGTTGATTATACTTTGGAACATTTAACAATGGCTATGACTGGCAAAGTAAAGAGACAGAAAAAGTCAAACAGTGTAAAATTTAATACAAAACTGTTGAATACGGATATTGATTTAGAAAAATTAGCAAATCAAATCAATAACAAGAAATTGCATAATTTTTCGTTATGCCTTTATGGTGCGCCTGGAACCGGAAAAACAGCTTTTTGTGAACATTTGGCGGACTTGTTAGGATTAAATATAATAAAAAAACGTGCAAGCGATATAAATAGTAAATGGGTTGGTGAAACCGAACAAAATATTGCAAAAGCATTTCAAGAAGCCCATGCCCAAAAAGCCATGTTGGTTTTTGATGAAGCGGACAGTTTTTTGATGGATCGTACCCATGCTGGACATTCTTGGGAAGTAAGCAGTGTTAATGAAATGTTAACCCAAATGGAATCGGCTGAATATCCGTTCGTTTGTACAACCAATTTGATGGATAACATAGATAAAGCAGCTCTGCGCAGATTTTCTTTCAAGGTCAAATATGATTTTTTGAAACCAGATCAAGTGATAACCGCCTTCAAAGATTTTTTCAAACAAGACGTGTCAAAAGAAGAAATTGTTGATTTGGTGAATCTTGCGCCTGGGGATTTTGCGGTGGTGAAAAATCAAGCTGATTTACTGGATATTACGGATAAATCCGAATTGTTATCCAGATTGCGTCATGAACAACAGGTTAAAAATTGTCGTGAACACAAAGTAAAAATAGGATTTCATTTTTAATCATATTTAGTATATCATAACAATAGATTAAACAAATGGATTACGCATGATGAAAATATCAAAATCAGATTATGTGCTTGGAATAAAATGCCCAAATGCAATATGGTTCAAGAAATACCGCAAAGACATAGAAACAGAAAAGAATCAGGCAGTATTGGATAATGGAACTGCGGTTGGTGAATTGGCTTGTGATAGATTTCCTGGTGGTGTTCGTATTACCGCTAAACCATGGGAAGAAGCTGCAATTACACAAACCAAATCAGCAATATCAGAAAACGTGCCATTTATTTATGAAGCAACATTAAGTACCAATACAGGTGAATATTGTGCTGTGGATATTCTGCGGAACAACAATGATGGCACCTGGGATATTATAGAGGTTAAATCAACCACATCGCCCAAGGATTATCACATCATTGATGCATCTTTCCAACGATATGTTTTTACACAGTGCGGCATTAAAATACGAAATTGTTTTATACTGACCCTGAATCCGGAATACAGTCGCCATGGTGCGCTGGACATAGATGCACTTTTTGCGATGCACGATGTGACCGCAGAACTGCAAGATTTAGATACAGTTAGGGCGAATGTTGCGCGTATTCGTGCAATCTTGGATGGACCAGAACTTGGTATCGCAATATCCAAGGCGAAGTGTAATCGGTTTTATGAATGTGGCTATAAATGCCATTGTTGGCGTGGTGTTCCCGAATATTCTGTTTTTGATGCGTTCAAGGGACGGGCCGCCGATGAAATCTATGCTGAATATGGTGCTGACCTGCATAATGTTCCGGTGGAACTGAGAGAGCAGCAGATGCACCCAGGCGACATCGAGGCTTATCTGGGTAATATCGATGTAATAAATAAAGATATTTTGCGTGACTTTACGAAGAAATTACATTGGCCATTATACTTTTTGGATTATGAATCAATAATGTCTGCGGTACCAATGTTTGATAATTCTCGGGCCTATCAACAGATTTGTTTTCAATTTTCATTACATGTGCAGCAGATCCCTGGTGGCGAACCGGAACATTATGAATACCTGCATAACGAATCCGGCACAGACCCCAGACCAAGATTGATAAAAAAACTGATTGAAACAATCGACGATTCCGGATCAGTTATCGTCTATAACCAGGGATTTGAACAGGGACGGAACAGCGAAATGGCTCGTGATTTTCCTGAATATGCAGAACAACTGAATGCGATAAATGACCGCATGGTTGATTTGTTGATCCCGTTCCGGGAACGTGGCCTGTATCGTCCATGCCAGAAAGGCAGTGCTTCAATCAAACAGACTTTGCCGGCATTCGTTCCGGAAATGTCCTATGCGAACCTGGGCATACATAATGGTACCGAGGCCAGCGATCAATTCATGGCATTTATGACAGGAAAGCAGACACCAGAAGAAAGCAAACAGATGATGTCAAACCTGCACGAATACTGCGGACAAGACACAATGGCAATGGTTCGGTTGCTTGATGTGATACAGAATGCTTTAAAATAAACCAAGGTGCCAATCGTCCCCGCGTTTGTTGGTATATTTTTTAACAATTATTATTTAATATTTTTCTTGTATTCATCGCCCCATGCAGCCATGGCATTCAACACAGGTGATAATGTTGCGCCCAACTTTGTCATGCTGTATTCAACGCGTGGTGGAACTTCTGGATAAACTTTTCTGGATACCAAACCTTTACTTTCTAATTCACGCAGGTTATCTGTCAAAACCTTTTGACTGCAACCGATGCTGCGTTGTAATTCACCGAATCTTTTTACACCAACTAACAGGTCGCGTATAATCAAAACATTCCACTTATTACCAATCAGTGTTAAAACTGTCGCTACTGGGCATTCCGGCAAATCAGATTTTTTCATTGTCTTTTCCTTTGTTTTACACAATAGTTTCTTTTATGATACTATGTTATAAAAATGTGCCTACTTTACAAAATGTTTATAACAGTATAAAATAAATGCGCATAGAAATAAAGGAGAATTTTATGGCAAAATATTCATCAACAAATTTTGGAACAATGGCAGATGTTGCAAAGACAGAATATGGTAAGGCTTTTCTGCACGATGCGCTTGGCTTAACATCGGCGGAAATTTCGGTTAGTGTTATGCCTGCTGGTGCAAAATCGCCGTTTAATCATATTCACAAACAAAACGAAGAAATCTATATCTTTTTAACTGGTAACGGCACATTTACGGTCGATGATGACAAGATTGAAATTAAACCGGGAACTGCTATTCGTGTTGCAACTGGGGCGAAACGTGCGATGGAAAATACAGGCACAACTGAAATGCAATATATATGTGTCCAGGCAAAAGAAAATTCGTTGACGCAATTCGCATTTGCCGATGCCGAGGTTTGTTAAGGTGTATTAAAACCAAGGTGCCAAACGGCACCTTTTTTAATTCTGTATTCCACAGATTCCCCGCCGGCAGAGTTTGGTATAAATCGGCTTGTCCAAACCGTATGCCTTTATCAGTACGCTGGGTTTTTGATTGCACCAGAGATTAGAAAAGGAAACAACCCCGTTTTTAATCGTTTTAATCAGGCCACTGGGCAGTTCGGCACGCCCGATGCACGAAGAGAGAAAGATAAAACATTCGTCATTGTCGGCTAGATTTTCGCACGCCAGGATACGAGCATACACATTAAGGGTTAAATCTGCCTTGCTGGGGTCCTTTGTCCATGGGCTGCCACCACCAATCGGACAGGCGGTAGAATAAAAGTCACACGCCAATTTTCGCCCTGTAATGCCACAGTCTGCTATGGAACCATGATATGTATAACGTCCAGTACCATTTATGATAATGTGCGCTGGCTTTTCGCCTAGGACAGAAATCACAAATTCCGTTAGATCCTCATCGTGCAACATAGGTATTGCCACAATAGCGGTTTCTATTTTATCGTCGTTCAACGTGATTTGTGTCTTGATATCTATGCCAAGATTATCCGATGTGCGTGCTTTTTCGTACAGGGCTTTGTTCAGCTTTCGGGCCAAATATAATTCCCTATTTATCTTGCCTTCGCCTTGGCAGGCATAGCCAACAAATACCCCTTGATCGCCCCAGCCATCAGCATCAACCCCCTGGGAAATATCAGCGGACTGAACCCCGATCATGTTGATAACTTTGAGTTTATCCGGATCAATAGTATATTCTCCCCATATCTTGGAATAGCGATCATCATAGCCGATTTCGGCAAGGGCGGCCTTAACATAGGCGGTCAAATCACCAAGTGGGGCAGATGTGGTAACTTCGCCCCCAAGGACGACATTGTTGTCCTTTATCAAGACTTCAACGGCATATTTGACCTGTGGATCTTGCTCGATTAAACGATCCAAAATATAACTGGAAATGTAATCGGCAACTTTATCTGGGTGTCCAAGCGACACCGCTTCTGCTGTTCTTTGCATTATTCACTCCTTTGGTTTTTGCAATAAGAACCAAAGGTGGATTCATGTAGCTACCAACACAGGCAGAATTGCACTGTGCAAAATGCGGCATAAAATATAGGAAAAATTGCATATAACAACTCCTTGTTTAGTCCATTTAGAGGTAGGACAAGTCAGGTTAAATCCACCTTTAATGTTTTATATTATACACATATCTCAGAAATAATCAAGGGTGTAAAATTGGTAGTTATGGACATACCGCGTATGAAAATATATGATTTTATAATCAATAAATTGCCATTTAGAGCCATTTCAGTATAGATTTGTTAAAAATCTTAACACTTATGAAACATTAAAAAATCCGCAGAAATCTGCGGAAATCTTGGCTCGGGCAGCTGGACTCGAACCAGCGACATACGGATTAACAGAGATAAGTAGTTGAATATAGTGTATTTTTTAAGTCCGCGGTGAGCGTGGCTTACAGCCGATTTTTCGTATAATTTTTGTATAAGTAAAAATAGCGGTATAACAAATGTATAATTTTGCGATTGTATTTTGTTGGAACATAATGCAAATATATCCAATGTTTTCCGTGGGTTTTGGCGGAATTTTCCGTAATTTTGTTTTGAATTTTTCCGTTTGATTTTTATGCGATTTTTTGCCTTGTATGAATTTTGGATAAAACCCGAAAAATTGGGATACTGTGCGATACATTTTTATACTCTTGTATAACAACATAAAAATTTCATGGTTGTATAAAAATTCGCCAAATCCATATAACAGCACGTATAGCAACTGTATAATCCAAAAATATATATGCCATGTATAAATTCATGCAAAATTGCAAATATAACGAATGTATAATTTTGATGTCTTAGTTTGAAAATTTTTATAAATATGGTTTGGTGGTTCGTGGTGCAAAAATGTGGGAGGTGATTTATTTTCAATTGATTTTTTTTGTGTTTTGTGTTATAATCTGCGCCAGGTAAATGATTTATTTATCTATTATATATAAAAAACTTCCTAGGAGTATACGTATGGCTGTTGTAAAAAAACAAGAAAACGATAAGCTTGTTCTAGAAATAGATGGCGATGATAAACAAAAAATAGATGATGTTATGACAAAGTGGAAATTTAAAGATCATCAAAGTTTTTTGCGGTTTATATCAAGTATTTTATTGGATACACAAGATAATTCTATGTATTTGAAAACGGATAGCGGAATAGTCAAAGTATCTCCAGCAACGCATTTGTTAAAAGATGCAGCAGAGGAAAAGGTGGAAGGCGATGGTTGCAAATAAAGATAATTATGTTACTCAAGAGCAATATCAGAAATCTTTGACGTCCGAAGATTATGTAAAATTTTCGCAAACGTTTAATGCTGACGAAACGCAACGTTTAATTCAACATTCTATCAATAAGCTGATCTTGCAAGCGATTTCGTGCGATCACGAAACTAGGTCGGAAACGAAAAAAATAATAAAAGAATTTGAAAAAGAAGAGTTATGGGCCTCTTTGAAGAAGTTCGGTTTGCTTGTATATGGGTTGTTGGCTATATTTGGCGGAACATTATTAACATTGCTGGTGCAATATTTGAGCAAGTAGTGTTGTGCAAATCAATTATAGGGTGGTTTTTATACCACCCATTTTGATTGCTTATCTGTGTATAATGGTTCCAGGTTGCGTCTGAATTCTTCGACAATTTCGTTGATTTCTTTGTTAACTTTATCATCAGGTATAATTTTGCCGTCTTTCATCTCGCAAAATATAAGGTCATACAGTGGCTTATATTCAGGAGTGTCTTCGCCATAATACAAATTTTTAGATGCTCTCATAATTTTTTGGTTAAAGTCTGTTAATTTGACGAAAGCGACATACATATCTTTCCCCCAATACATGTAAGCTTTATTCTGTAATGTGCGAAATTTGTTGATAACGTCTTGTTTTTCTTCTAATCGTCTGTGTGGAATTAAATAAGTTATCCTTTGTGGATATACATCTGTATTTTCTGGATGTTTTGCTTTTTCTGCATTTATCCACCTAAGTGCTTCATCTATTTCTGGTTGAGCTATCGCAGGACATCTAGCATATATAAACGCATCTTGTATTTCGTATACCGCTTCCATAATTTCTGCGGCAAGTTCAATTTTCTTTTTACCAATAAATTCACGTTTCCAAGCATACAAAGCCATGCCGGCAATAATGGCTGTGGCGACGGATGCTGTACAAGAAATAATGTCTGTTGCTATCATATAAAACCTCTAGATTTAGAGTACTGTAAAACAAGAATTGTTTCAAGTGTAATATACAAGATGTTTAATTGTTCCCTTGACTTTATCCCTTGTTTTGGGCTACCTTTTACATAAATAAAGGGAAGGACGAATATGATTAGCGATAAAGACATTTTATCTTTGGAGAAAGCAGTTGATAAATATTGGACTGATGTGCTTTCCACAGAAGAAGGAAACAGAACTTTTTATAATATTGCTACAGGAAAAGAGGGCGGTCACCAATTAAGTGATAGGGTCGATCAATTATCAACAGAATTTATCAGTACCACTTATCCGTTGCGAAGTGGTTATCAAAAAAGCAAAGGCAAAATAAGTTCTCGTAGTATGGGGGACATTTGGTTTAAAAACGAACAGGACGAATGGAACCCGATTAACGTGAAGACAGGGCTTATAGGATCCGAAGGTCAACCGAATATTGTGTCATTGAAAAGAGTTATGACATCAATAATGGATCATACTATGGACTCTTATTATATACTGTTGGTAAAATTTCAGGTAGATCCAGTCGCTAAAAAGATTTCACATAGTGTACATTTAACAGATATATTAAATTGGCTTTCTTTGCCTGATGATGATTCTGTTGTCACTTTTGATTCTGGTCCAGGTCAAACAATGCTTAAAGCAAAACATTTTTTTGACTTATTATCGAATGGTGTGGAACCAAAGAAATTAACCGTGTGGAAAAAAATGGATTTGCTTATGGATTTATACCGTGACGGCGAAAGAAGATTGAGAGAAAATAGAGCTAGGGATCTGCGAAAGTTTGAATTGTGTTATAAGCGATTTGCATTAGTTGGGGATAATGCGGTATTTACAATTGATAAAGAAAAGCAACGTAAATTTGGAATTGAGTTATGAGTACCACGAAGAATAAGCGAGAACAAAAGAAGCAGTTAGGACAATTTTTAACCCCGCCAGATGTAGCAACTAAGATTCTGGATAAACTGACCATTGATGTTGATTCTGTTGTGTTGGAACCATCGTTTGGAAATGGGTCATTTATATATGCATATATAAGTAAATTAGCCCAAAAGGGCATAGACATTAACAATTGGGCAGAGAAACACCTCTATGGATGCGAATTAGACGAAAGCATGTTTAATGAATTTAAAAGTGCGTGGAAATATGGAACTCTACCAGATAACTTTTTCCTGGGGGATTTTTTTAGATACAAAATGTCGTCTTTTTCACGCCAGAAGTATTTTTCATCTGTTGAAGGATGTTTTGATTTGATTATTGGGAACCCTCCTTTTGGTGGAACCATAGATGCCGCAATTCAAGATGAGTTAGATTCAATTTTCGGTCTTCGAAATGGTCAAAAAATAAAAAAAGAAACATACGCGTTCTTTATTGTTAAATGTTTGGATTTATTGAAAACTGGCGGCAAATTAGTGTTTATATGTAGCGATACATTGTTATCAATAAATACGATGGCTGGGTTGCGACGATATCTTATGGATACGTGCGAAGTTGTTGTTGATAGGTTGCCAGGAGAATTTTACGAAACAAAACAGCCTATGGTAGTTTTAACATTAACAAAGGGTGGACATGGATTAGCCGTTTTTGGCGAAAAGAAAGATGTAGATATTGTAAACAAGACAGCAAATTCTAGTTGGATGATCAATCATGAATGCGCCAGGTATTTTTCGGGTGATGTTCTTGGAAATTATATGGTTGCCACTTCTGGTATGACCGTAGGAAAAAACGAATATTTCTTAAGAAAATTGCAAAATAACAATATTGTTGAACCTTATAAAATAGAAATTGTTCAACGAAAAATTACTTTGGAAAGAGAATTGGAAAAAGCGCGTTTAGGTAAAATAGGTGAGGCGAAAATAGCTAAAATAAAGCAAATGGAGAAAGACGGTTTAACAGAAAAAGCAGTTGCAGTTGAAAAGCTCGTCGTCCCAGTAAAGATTAAATATCCATGTACAGACTATGCACCGTATAATAAAGCAACCAATCAAATAATTTATTCTCCTACGGCTTGGGTCATTTATTGGCGCAATGATGGCGAGGCAGTATACGCGTATAAAAAATCTGGACCGTGGTATTTACATGGAGTAGGTGGCAAACCGTTTTTCAAGAAAGAGGGGCTTACCTGGCAATTGATATCGTCAAGACTCAATATGAGATATTTACCGGCTGGTTATATACTTGATTCAGGTGCTCCATGTGCCTTTTTAAGGGAAGGTGTGGCCAAGGATGAACTTTATTTCATTATGGGTTGGTGCTTGACAAAGAGTTGCAATACGATTCTAAAAACGGTTATTAACCATACAAGAAATATACAATCCAAAGATTTTGAGAGGTTGCCTTACCCTGTTTGGGTCTCACGAGAAAACAAAAAAGCTGTAATAAAAAATGTTAAACATATGATAGATGAAGCAATTAAGGGTAAGATATATACATACCAATCTAAAGAAATTCAAGAATTAGAAAAGTATTTTAGTTGTGCTGACGAAGATGTAAAACAAGGCAAATCTTTCAAGCAATGTTCATTTAACTTTTAGCTGATATTACAAGTTAGTAAGTAATTGTCTTATTATAAATATGACATGCGGAGTGGCATTCTGTATGTCGGTCATACTGTGTGGTATAATTAGATTCTCTTTTTCCATAATGCAGCCATTTGAAATAATTTGCGCTGGATACGGCGGAGCAACCATGCCTGCCGGCAGGTTAGATTACCGTTGTTGGTTCTGCGTATAGCGTTCTCTAACTCATGCAATGATCTGCATGCTGCGAAATAAAGCATAATAAAATCGGTTTTGTTACTGGGCTCAATTTCCCGAAAATGTTTGTACTTCATAGACAATCCTTTTAAGGTTGTTGCATTCATCAATATCTTTCAAAGATTGTCCAGTCATTTGTTCAAAAAATGACATACGGAGTAGCATTCTGTATGTCATTTAGAAAATAGTGTGCTGAAAGAGCTGGATTTCTGCGGCGTATAAAAATGTATAAACAAAAAAATCAGTTTTTGTATCCCATAATGTGTCCCAAAAATGCATCAATTTTATCTGATATAAACAAAATTGTATAAAAAATGTAAAATTCCGTATGTCAGTTAAAAATAAAAATCCCGGAAATCTGCGATTTTTTTACGAAGCGACACACGGACTAGTGTTTTTGGCGTTTTTTTATATAACGTGTTGATTTTTGTGTCAAAAAAGCCATTTTTGACTGGTGACACACGGACGAAAATTCCGTGTGTCAGGGGTGTTACGAATCTTCTGAAAGCCTTGCTGGTATTGGTGTGGCGCTTGTTGATAAAATATATAAAATTTTTTCCGTATAACAAATGTATAATTTTGTATATAAAATGTATAAAAAATAGGTGTTTTTTGACGATTTTTGGCTCTTTATGCCGGAACAAGTTGCCGCAGCAAAAGTAAAGAAAAACCGCAGAAATCTGCGGAAATCTTGGCTCGGGCAACTGGACTCGAACCAGTGACATACGGATTAACAGTCCGTTGTTCTACCGACTGAACTATGCCCGAATAACTGCGCCTATAATAACTCTAAAATCCGCACAAGTCAAGGACTTTCTAAACATTTTATAAATAAAACTTGTGTGTCCCAAAAATCCGCCATTTCGGGCAAAAAAAGCCCCGGTGTAGACAATGTGTAAAACGTTGTTAAAAATATCTGAAAGTCAAAATGTCTCTATAGATATATTCACATACAGTTTTGCTACAAACTAATATATTTTACAATTCGTCTTTGTTGGTTCATAGAACGGCCATTCTGTTGTTCTAGGAAAAGGTAAAAAAAGATGGGTGTATTGAATAATGGCTGGATTTATCTGGGCTTGTTCAATCAAAAATAGAAAAAATGTAGAATCTATAAGCGATTATTCTGTTGTTTTGATAGATTCATTTCCTGGTTGAGCAAGACAAAACCTTTTTTATAACAAAACCATATTTATTTACTTTTTATGCCTTTACAAAATCGTAAATTTCATGCATATATAGTAAGACCAAGAGGTAACATTTATGAATAATTTTGATTTTGTTGAAGAAGTATTAAAAAAAGCGAAATCCTCATACGACATTTCGGAGGATAAACAATTACAGCAAGAAAATATAGCCGCGCTGAATAGCGGGGATTTGGTGTGGATAAAGCATCAATACAATGAAAGCATTGAAAAATACAAGAAACAAATAAACGCTTTATCTGGCAAGACCGGCATGGTTGTTGTACAACAACCAATCGCAATACCAGACAATAATATACCAAAAAAATTGAAACACATAACAGAAAGGATACCTGCATACATCATTTGCAGGGAATTACAAGGCGAAGCTAGAGATCATGTTTTGAAAATGTTTTTTACCCAATTTCTTTCATAATCCTATCTGTTTCCTGTAATACGGTTATGATGTTTTCATAATGCATTACTTCTTCCTGAGTTAGTACACGGCCTTTGCGGTCTTTCAGATACTTTTGTGCCGGTTGATAACCGCCGATATAGAATTCCCACGCCGTTTGTGGCACATTGTCAAAATATTGTGTTTTATTGATATAAACACGATCGTCTTTATATGTCGGCTTATCAACAACACAATTGCCGCCCATAGGGAATGAAACATTTGATTGTGGAATGTCGGTCATTAAATGCAATTTGCGTAATTGTTCACCATATTTACGATAGTGTTCAAATTTGTCTTTGGTTTCTGGGTATGGTATGCGTGGAAAATCAATTTTTAAGAATTCACGATATTTTTCACGATACGATGGACTGTGCAAAACACCATAAATGTAATCAAATATAGATTCCGGTGTTGTTTGCCCAACCTTGGATTCTATTTCATGTACAATATCTGGATTTAGGTTTGACTGTTTTTGACCGTTAAAGTATACATTAAGGGGGAAACCATAACTAGTTTCACTTGTTTTGTCTGATACCAAACAAGAATCAAACAACTTGTTTGTGATCAATACATGATGCCAATCTGTGAAACTTTTTGTTTGTTTACAAAGCATAAGTACCCAATTGTCGGGATGGTTGATTATGTTTTGCATAGGGGTGCTCTTTGACCTAAATAAGACATTGTGATCGTAATACACATTTCTATTATCAAATGGTCTATAAGCAATTTTTATTAATTTATGGTCATCAAAAGTTAATTTTGGTTTATTTAATAAGACATAATCTGGGTAATTTTTACCAAGCCCGTATTTGTTTTTAAATTCCGTATTGGTATAAGGTTTAGAAATAAAATCAAGAATTTTATCTTTGAGAGTTTTGCAGTCAAAATCTATTATAAAGTTATCGCCTGCACTGACCATGCCAGAAAAATTTGTGTTGAAAATATTCGTAACTTCAAACCCCTTTTTATAACGTGTTTGATCTTCAAAGATTTTTGGAACAAAGAAGTAATGTGTTTTATCCGGAATAATTTTATTATATTGGCTGCTAATTAAATTGGTTGTTTCGAGAAAAGTATTTTTAAAGTCTCTTGTGCCCCATACATCCTTATAAAAGCACTGACATTGCTGTTTTTGTTTGGGTGTTTTTATAAATATAACTATTGCAACACCCTTTTTTATATCAAAAATATTTTCATCTTTTTGTCCATCTGGAGTTTTTTCGTGCTTTTGTGAATCGCCATGTAAATTTAATATATAAATTTTATCAAAGGTTTGCATTAAATGCCATCTCATGCCTCTAAAAGTAATATTATCTAAAAAACCATTGTTTGTCACATATGCGACAATCCCAGATAAGTTTTTTTCAATAAAAGATTCTGCATATCTAATAAATTTGACATAATCATCATCAAGCCAATGCTTTTTTTCTTGTAGTGTTGTTTTCCCACCTGGTTCTTTTTTGTAGTCTTGAACCAATTTTTTTATATACTCTCCTGTATTCACAGATTTACTATTATATGGCGGATTCCCCAATACACACATAACAGGAACATTTTGTTTGATATTATTGGCTTCTTTGGCTTCGTCTGATAACCATTGTGCCGCCCAAAGTGTTTGTGTGTCTGGGTCGGCTTCTTCCAAAGAATTTGTTAAATAAATCCCCACGCGATTATTGCTGTTCAATATGCTGGAATTACGTGCGACCCGTGCCAAATCCCCATCAAACAGGTTGTCTTGACGGAATATTTTATCATTTATACGCGCGTCATCTTGAATATAACCCGTTTCACGTAATACTAAATCCAGTTTCAAGTGCGCCATGGTATAAGATGACATCATGATTTCAAATCCATGCATGCGTGGCAACAGATCATTTTCAACGTAATTCGGCCAAATGCCGGCGTTATTCTTGAACTTCTCATGAATGTAATTTACTGCGGTTGCCAAAAATGTCCCGGTCCCGGTTGCTGGGTCCAGTAGTTGCACACGGTGGAATTCTTTTTCAACTGGTTTTGACGCGCCCTGTATTTGAATTTTTTTAGTAATTTTTGATTTATCCGCCAATCCATCTGGTAATTCAAAGTCCGTTTTTAATATATCGTCCATCGCACGAACTATGTAGTCAACAACCGGCTGTGGGGTGTAATAAACGCCGCGCATTTTACGCAAAGATTTATCATATTTGCTTAAAAACGTTTCATAGAAATGAATAATTGGATCTGTTGTTTTGGTTTTGCGTCCAAAATCTTTCAAAATATCGGCAACATCGGTATAACTGAAAATACTTGCCAAACTATCAACAGACCATACAATGCGTTCATCAATGTCGTTCCCGGCGATATAATCAAACATTTTACGCAAAAATGGGACGGTCTTTGGTATCAGGGTGGCGGCTTCCTGTCGTGTAAAATCATGCAGGGTTTTATCATGTAAACGGGCAACAAACATGCCATATGCAACCGTTTGAGCATAAATGTCCGCAAATTCTTGTTCGGTCATTGTGCGAATAAGAATCTTTCTGAATGATTCCAGTTGTTCGTACAACGATTTGTTTTCTGATTGTTCGGTCAGTGCACCTTTTATCACATCTGCAATCAAACGCGCTTTACCGGCCATCAATTCAGCCAATTTTAACGGTGATTTTATAGTTGCCGTTTTTACTGTATAAAAATCTTTTATCAAATCAACTAATGTTTGAAATTTTTCTGGTAATGGTGTGATTGTCTTACCATCAAAATCGGCTATGCGCACTCTGGCGGTTTCATTACCTTCACGATAAAATCTGAATTCCAAATAATCTGTATAAATTAAATTTGGCAATCCACCAAGATAACGTTCTTTTTGTTCTATTTCACGGTCGAACAGATTATCAAGACGATTAACCCCAATATCTTTGGCCTCGGCAAAACCGATGACGGCATCACCAGATTTAATCATAAAATCAGGAGCCCCAAAAGTTCCCCGTTGCGGTTCATTGATGGCGGTAATAGGTTTAGAGGTGCTTATTGATTCGAATAATTTCTTTAATGCCGGACGATAAGAATGTTCTTTGGCCACGCCAGTTTTGAACTCTCTGTCTATATCAACCAAATATTCCGCAACACCATACATAATAAACTCCTGTATTTATTGCTATAATGGTAGCAGATGATTAGGAATTTAGCAATATTTTAATGATTTTTTACGCATTTTTGGCTGTTATGAATTGTGTTTTTTTCATTGAGCCACCATTTGCACAAACTTGTTTTGTATGCGACGTAGCAACCATGCCTGGCGACAAGTCAATTTACCACCGTTTGTTCGGCGAATAGCGGCTTGTAACTCGCGTAAAGACCGACAGGCGGCAAAGTACAACATCACAAAATCTGTGCGATGGTTAGGACGAATATCGTCAAAATGCGTATATTTCATAGACAATCCTTTTTAAGGTTGTCGTATTTGGCATAATCTTTCACCACTTGTCCAGTTATTTCTTTTTACTGGCTATTTTGGGCTGTGTTGGCTATAATTTTGGCAAAGGAAAAAAGAAATGACACAATCGACAAGTATAAAATTATTCGAAGACAAAAACATCCGGACACTTTGGGATGAAGACCAAGAACAATGGTATTTTTCGGTTGTTGATGTTATCGGCGTTCTTACTGATTCCGATTATCAGCATGCACGTAATTATTGGAAAGTATTGAAAAATCGCCTTAAATCAGAAGGAAACGAAACGGTTACAAATTGTAACCAGTTGAAAATGGTTGCGCCAGACGGCAAGATGCGCGAAACAGATGTCGCGACCACCGAACAATTGTTGCGCCTTGTTCAATCAATCCCAAGTAAGAAAGCAGAACCTTTTAAGTTATGGCTGGCGCGTGTCGGTTCTGAAAGATTAGATGAAATCGCAGATCCAGAATTGGCAATCAATCGTGCGCTGGAAACTTATGCACGCAAAGGGTATTCGCTGGATTGGATAAATCAACGGTTGAAAACAATCGAAGTTCGTAAATTGATGACTGATGAATGGGACAAAGGTGGTATCAAGAAAGGTCTGGAATATGCAATTTTGACGAATGAGATTTATAAGGGTTGGGCTGGCATGAACAGTCGTGAATATAAAAAGTTGAAAGGTTTGCACAAAGAAAACCTGCGCGATAATATGAGCAACCTGGAACTGGTGCTGAATATGCTGGCGGAAGCAACGACCACAGAAATTGCGAAAAAAGAAAAACCGCAGGGATTATCTGCGAACATTCGTGTTGCACGCGAGGGTGCAAGTGTTGCCGGTGATGCCCGCAAGAAAATTGAATCCAAGACTGGTAAACCGGTTTTGACCGGTCGCAATGCGAAAAGCTTAAAAAAGATAACAAAATAATAAACTTTATATCTTTCTTTTAGACTGGATGTTTTTGGTTGTTATGGTTGTATTTGCTTAACAAAGAGGTAAATATGACAAAAGCAAAATCAATCAAACAACGGGAAATTGAACTGAATGAGAGAGAACAACGAATTGCCGTTATGGAACAAACGTTGTGTCAGCAACAGCAAATGTTAATCCAAATGATGCGGAAAATAACCAAGCAACAATCTGCAAAGCGTAAATATTCGCCAACCATAGAGCAAGTTTTAGAACGTTTTGTTACCAAGAAAGGTAAAGATAGCGAAGAAACACACCGTAAATATAATGCTTTGCTGCGTTATATAAATGCAGTTGGATTAAGTATAAAAGACAAGTATGTCCAGCTTCATAATGAACAAACACTGTTAAAAATTGTTGCTAATATTGCCGATAGAACAGATATCAAAGGTGATCAAAAGGTTCGTCATGTGCGCTGGCTTAACGAGTTGGTAAAGTTTGCGGTATTTGCATATCCGGACAGTTATAAGACCGATGTGCTGGTCAGTCAACCACAAATCAGACGAACGCCTAAAAGTGCAAAACGGCCACATACACCGTATTCAGAATCCCAGTTAAAACGAATGTTTGACCCAAACAGGCGGTTCTTTCGTAAATATCCAGAAATGTTCTGGGGGTGTATGATTGCATTGTTCACAGGTTCACGCAAAAATGCGGTGTTTACACTGCAATATAAAGACATTATACAAAAGGACGGCATTTGGTGCATAAACTTTATCGAAGATTGTCCGGGAATTAAGCGACTGAAAACCGAAGATTCCCAGCGTGTTGTGCCAATCCATTCAACGCTAATCAAAATGGGGTTCTTGGACTATATTCATCGAAAATCTCGTGTCAATCCAGAAGATTTTATATTCAAAAAAACATGTCTTACATCCACGGGTAATTTGAGCGCACATATGACACGAAAGTTCTTTTGGTTCTTGGAAGATATCGGTGTCAGAGACGAAAGCACAGGTCGCTATGATTTCCATTCGTTTCGCAAAAATGCAAATATCACGATGGAAAAGTGTGGAATAATACGGTCTTATATAGATAAAATTATCGGTTGGCAAAGTAGGGGCAGTGAGGGTGAACGTTCTTATTCCAACTATACGATTAAGCAATTATCGGAACAGTTAGAATTATTGCATTATGACTGCCTTAAAAACGAATTCAAGGAATGGAAGAAAATAATGACGAAAAAGTAGGGCAAAAACTGGCACGGGCGGATGGGCGTGTGATTTAGGCAATTTTATTTCTTGGTTGAAAAAAGAAGAAAATTTGATTATCATAAAACACATATGCAGCGAGATAAAAACAGTATTTCAGTGAAAAAACAAGACAAAATAAATCATGCCGAAAGTGAAGAAAATTTTTAGTGAATATGGTTTGGATTTTGACAATAACAAATATGGTTTTGGTCATAGTACTGAGTATGAGTACACAGACGGAAGCGAGATGCGAACTCATAAACCTATGAAATTTAAAAAGATATATGCGAGATACTTTCGTGTTTGGATTGGTAAAATCGTTGTGGTTATTGATTCTGATAAGCCACATTTTGCCGTTCACAAAAAGAAACGTTGGAATTTTAAAATTGTTTATGGAAAAAGTGGGATATGATATGACCAGTACATGGACTTTTGATAATGATGAATTATTTGATTTAGTTGCGTGTGGCAAAAAACGCGGCACGTGTTCTTTGTATAGTGGCGATGACCAATTATCAAAAATTGGTGATATAAACATAATTTATAATTCTAAAAACGAACAAATCAAAATACGTATAACAAAAGTCAGCAAATGTCGTTTTTGTGATGTTGATAAAAACTGGGCAAGATTAGAAGGCGAAGGAGATTTATCTCTTGCATACTGGCAACGCATTCATAGTGAATTTTTCAAAGATATAAAATCAGATTTCAAAGAAACTGATATGTTGGAATTGAACGAATTTATCTTATGCGTTTGATTTCTATGCCAACAACCTGTTCTCGCGCCAGTTCTTCGCGTGCTACAAACTTAGTAATTGTATCCATAAGTTCGGCTATATCTTTAAACCCCGAACGTTTTATATCAATCTTTTTAAACAAAGATTCAAAATCGGGCGCAACATGCATGTTAAGAATTTCACAGATAATAGATTGGTCTGGATTTTCTGCATCATAAAGCAAGAATTTATCGCCAGTTTTCATCTTTCTGCGTTTTTCATCGTATGCGCGTAATTCAATATCTTTTTGTCCTGATTTTATCAATTCAAAATACTTATGCCGAACACTCATCGTGAATTGATATGGAATATCAGGTATGGGTTTTTGATTCTGTGTCATTGTTTTATAATTGTTCTGCGTATTTTGCGATTTCATTCTTTAAACTGGGGTCTGCGGACATATCTGCAAATTCAGACGGATATATCCATTTATAATCTGTGTGTTCGTTCGACAACTTCACTTCTCCCCCCAAATCAAAACTAAAATTTTGCCATCTTTTTGTATAATCGCTTTCAGTGCAACCTTGAATTCCGCCATTTTGCTCTCCTGTGGGTTGTTCATATTGATATTACCGCACAAATTCACAAAATCAAGATGTTTGTTGTTAAAGCAAAAGTGTCGTATATAACAAATATATAACTGCAAATGTGTAACACGTGTATAACTTTTTATTCGTTTATTGGGGGGGTGGGGTGTTAGAGCAGGGAATCGTATGTAACACATTGCCAAAACTGTGGCGGATTCCAGCCTAAAATTTCAGTTCTGTAATGATGTGTGGGAATGTGCCTATGGCATAATGTTTCACCACTTGTCCGGTTATTTGTTCGGTTTTTGTGCGTGGAATTTGCAAAAAAAACACCGCCGGGCAGGGCGGTGTTTTGTGTGAAACCAGATATTTTAATCTTCGGGATTCCATTGTGTGAACCATTTTACTTGGTCTGTGTATGGCATATTAAAATAACGTGCTTCTTTATCTCCTTGGGTTGTGGTTCTATAATAATATTTTGCTGACCGGTGGTCAATAAAATTATTGACCGCCGGTCAATAAAAATATATAATGTTCTGGTCAAAGGAGTTTTAAATGAAATCTATCGTTTTATATTTTTCTAAATCTGGGCAAAATTATTCTGGCGGTTCGGTTGTTAGTTTAACCAAGGGAAATACGGCGGTTGTATCGGAATATATTCGTGATATTGTGGGGGCTGATTTATTCGAAATTGAACCTATTCATGATTATCCCGATGATTATTATGAATGTACCGATGTTGCCAAAGATGAATTGCGTAATAACGCGCGTCCCGCCGTTCGTCAAATGCCTGGTGATTTATCAGAATATGATACAATATTTATTGGTGGACCCATTTGGTGGGGAACATATCCGATGCCAATGTTTACTGTTCTGGAAAAAATAGATTGGACGAATAAAACAGTTATGCCTTTTTCTACGCACGAGGGTTCTGGTCTGGGTAATGTTGAACGCGATATAAAAAAGTTGTGCGTTGGCACAAATGTAAAACCGGGTTTGGCAATTTATGGTTCGTCGGTTGCGTCTGCTAAATCAGATGTTGAAAAATGGATAAAAAATAATTTAAAATAAAAAAAAGAAAGGAGATTTATATGAAAAAATTATTTGTTAGTATAGCGATGTGTTTGGCGGCAATAACTGGTGCCGATGCGAAAAATTTAACAGTGTATTTTTCGGTTTCTGGTAATACAGAAAGATTGGCAAATGCAATTCATGAAAATGCCGGTGGCGACATTATTCGTATTGAACCGGTGAATCCATATCCGGTTGATGATTATCACAACAAAAGTTTTACAGACCTTGCACAACAAGAAAAAACAGATGGCACGCGTCCTGAAATCAAAGATATTGATATAAATCTGGACGAATACGATACAATATTTGTTGGTTATCCAATTTGGTGGGGTTCAATGCCAATGGCGGTTTATACTTTCTTTGATAAATATGATTTGTCGAATAAAACAATCGCGCCATTTAATACCCACGAAGGTTCGGGTGCCGGCGATAGTCATGGCGAAATTGTGCGATTGGAACCAAATGCAACAATTGTAGATGGCTTGTCGGTGTATGGAAGCAACACAACCGAAGACCAAAGCGAAACAGTAAAATCTTGGCTGGAAAAAATAGGTAAATAAAATGAATTTGCGCGAAAAAGCAGCGGCAGAAACACGAAAAAAGTTATTAAAGACAGGCCAAAAACTTATTATGAAAAAAGGCCTGTCTAATGTGTCGGTCGAAGATATTACTAATGCTGCGGGCGTGGCTAAGGGAACTTTTTATACATATTTCAAACGCAAAGAAGATATTGTTTGTGAAATTTGTCGTGAACCATTCGCTGATATTGCAAAGTGTTTTCGCGAAAGCAAAGAACCAAGCATTGAAAAAAAGTTGGCTGTATATTTCAATGATTTCATGACCGAGGTGCAACGTTATGGAATAAATATTTGTCGCGAATGGTTGCGTGATGTTATAACGCCCGCCAATGTGACCGATGCCAAAGACACGCAAAAATGGCAATACGATACAAAAACTTTACTGGATATGTTGAATTTTGCGGTTAAAAACGGTGAATTAAAGAAAAACACCCCAACAGAAACCTTAACCCATATTATTATGACACAAATGTATGGAATGATGCTGTGTTGGTGTATGTCGGATGGTGAATTTAATCCATCGGATTGGACGCATAAATTCTGTAAATTACAGTTAAATAATATTCTGAAACCATACATATCTGACAATAAATAGAAAACTTCAATATTGCGGACCCCAAAAAATTGCAAAATTTTGTGGGTGATATGCCGGGCAATAACAATAAAAATGGCGCAATAATGCGCCCCGTGTTGCAAAGTATTATATCATAAAATATCGAAAAAAACAATATGTTTTTGTTGGGATAACAAACGCATCATGTTCCGTGTATATCAAAAATACAATTGCAAATAATGTGTTGAGTTGATAGCATTCAAAACGAAAATGTAATCAAGGTTTCTGTAATATGTCAGGTGTTTTTTTACGAAAAAAATTTAGTGATATTGATTTGTCAGATGGTTTTTTTGACAGTCTGAAAAATGATTACATTGAATTTTCAACATGGTTCCAAAAAAAATCAGATTCTGGGGATTATGCATTTGTGTTTTTTGATGAATATGGGATTGGCGCATTTGTGTATATAAAAAAAGAATATTCCGAAAGTATAATTTTGACGAATAATACAATATTGCCACCCACCAATCGCATAAAAATCGGCAGTTTCAAATTTGATAGACGATTATCTGGTCATAATATAGGCAAACGTGTTTTAACATTAATATTGCAATATTGGCAAAAATTAAATGATTTTGATGAAATTTATTTTACAATTTTCGATAAATATCATGCGCTGATAAATTTAATAACACGATTTGGATTCGTCCGGGTTGGAACCAAAAATACCAACGGACGGAACGAGGGCGTTTACATTTTGACCAAACGTTCCGGTCAAAAAAATTTAGATGAATGTTTAACCAACGGGGTGGAAAATGTCTGCGATATTATTATCGATTAAACCTGAATTTGTTGAAAAAATTTTGACGGGCGTAAAAAAGTTCGAATATCGAAAAACGCGTTGCCGTGCGGATGTTGACACGATAATAATATACGCGACGCGTCCAGTTATGCGGGTTGTGGCGACTGTGCGCGTTTTAGATATTGTGTCGGGGCGCCCCAGTGTTGTATGGAAAAAAACGCATAAATATTCCGGAATAAGCCGGGACTTTTTTGACGCATACTATCGCGATGCCGATGTTGCGTTTGCATATAAATTAGGCAATATAACAAAATTCACACCATATAAAAATCTAGATGATTTCGGTATATCGCATGCACCGCAATCATTTGTTTATGTAAAATAAATTGCGCCAAATGATATGGCGGATTATTTTTCTTCGGTATATTTTGCGAATTGCGAAAATGTTGTGTGTGTTGCGTTCAATACTTTGGCAATTGTTTCAATAGATGGCCATCGCGGTTGACCATATTTTGATGCGCGTTTCGATTTATTAAAAGTCGTCGGGTCCAAACCACTGATGCGTGCCATTGCGCTACAGCTCAGGTTATTATCACGTGCCAAACGGTCTATTGCACGCCATAAATTATCATTTGAAAGCATGATATCTCCTTTTTATATAATATATATTTTACATAAAAATAGGGAAAAATTCAATGTATAATAACGGAATACGATAAAACAAAAATAAAAACAACTAAATATTAAAAGTGCAGAAAACAGGGAGTTTTTATAAAATTCTATATATTTTTATAAAAAAACTAATGCGGGAATTTTTCCTAAATTTTTCGTTATGGGTGTATGTTCATGAAAAAATCGGTAATTTTGTCAAAAAACGATTCGCTTTTATCATTTGCCCAAACATACATATGATGGCAGTGTGGTGGGTTAGTTCCCCTCCCATCGGGCCCCACGGCAGAGAAATAGCGCACTGTTCCGTCATACCGCGGACGCGCGGTATCCAGTTGACGACATTTGTCGTCAACCTGTGTAATAAAGCAAAATAACGCAAGTTTTGCGGAACGCAAAACTGGATCCCGGCCTGCGCCGGGATGACGAGCGGTGGGTTAGTTCCCCTCCCATCGGGCCCCACGAAACACATTTGTGTTTCGTGGGTGATACTTGGAGGGGTGGCGCGAAGCGACGGGGAGGTCGCACTTGGATATTCTCCTTCTTTATGAAAGAAGGAGTACCCCGCGCCAGCGGGGGGAGGTAGTTGTGAAAGGCTCGGGCATCTGGTGTGGTTGTGATTATACTAAACTGCCCCGTCTTGTTCGCTTTGCTCACAATCCACCCCGTCTTTTCCGCGGGGGCGGTATAAGACGGGGAATATGAAATGGTCGAACTTGGATATTCTCCTTCTTTATGAAA
>DFGC01000003.1 GCA_002371155.1 Alphaproteobacteria bacterium UBA3760
TTCGAACATTTCACAACTACCCCACCGTCTACGACGGTCCCCCCCTTGTTTCGCTCGGGCTTGTCGCCCTGTGCGGCACTCCTGACGATTTTGCTTTGCAAAATCTACTCGTAGTCATAAAGAAGGGGAATATCCCGCCATAATTCCCCTCCCATGGAGGGGGTGGACCACGAAGTGGTGGGGGTATTCCGCCCCCGGGCGTCCCCTTCTTTCCCAAAGAAGGGGTGGCAGCCGCAGGCTGACGGGGTAATTTGACACAATCCCATACACACCGGATGCCCGAGCCTTTCACAACTACCTCCCCCCGCTGGCGCGGGGTACTCCTTCTTTCATAAAGAAGGAGAATATCCAAGTTCGACCACCCCTCCCCACAGGGGAGGAATACCACACCACGCGTCATTCCGGCGGTAAAAAAATGCCCGATTGGGCATTTTTTTATTTTGATTTTTTGTTTTTTTATTTTTCGTTGGATGTCATGTCGGAATCCAGTTTTTCATAATTGTTTGCGCGCAATTCGTATAACATTTCTTCGATTTTATTTTCTGATACACCCAAAAATTCCAATAATCCATAGCCCAAGAAAAACGATGATTCGATTGTTTCTGGGAACGCCTGGAACACACCAGAACGCAATAATATTTTGGAATCTGGCAAATTGCGGGCGCGGGCAAAAATTTTAACCCGTGGCGAAATTGAACGCACCGCCCAAATCGTGCGACGCGCAGTTTCGGTGTTATCCAGTGCCAACACGACCGCACGCGTATTGCGACGTGATAATCCAAATTCACGCAACACCGATGTATTTGACACATCACCATACACCGCGTTGAATCCATGTTCGCGACCCTCCATTATCGAATTGACATTCATACCAATCGCGATATATGGAACGCCTTGTTCACGCAATATTTTTGCGATTATTTGACCAACGCGTCCAAATCCACAAATTACCACAGTTGGTTCGACATCTGTATTTTTAACCTGTAAATTTTTTGTGTTCATTTGTGTTATTTTGCCCATGTGGCGCAATTTATCATACAATGCCAATAACAATGGTGTCATCATAATAGATAACACAATCACTGCGATTAAAATTTCTTGGTCGGCATATGGTACTATTTCCATGCCATTGTTGCGCATCATTTGCAAAACCAATAATCCGAATTCGCCACCTTGGGATAACAACAGTGAAATAAATGTTGATTCGGGGGCGGGATTTTTGCGAACGCGCGAAACCATATATATCGCAAAGAATTTTATTATCATTAAACACGCCAATCCGCCCAATACCAAATACCATTTAGAATACAACAAATCCAGATTTAATCCCATACCCAAAACAATAAAGAATATCGCCAAGAATAATGTTGCGTATGGACTGATTTCTGCGGTTATTTGATGGCGGTATATTGTTTCACTCATCAACATACCACTTAAAAATCCGCCCAATCCCGATGGCAATCCCATTAAATCAAATAATACCGCCCATAATACTATGTTCAACATTATGACCAATAAAAATAATTCTTTGGATTTTAATTTTGATACCGCACGCAACAATGGATTCATCACGCAACGCGATATAATTAAAACGCCCGCAATCAACAAAACCGACAACACCGCAACATCAATCAATGTTGCCCCCAGGTTAAATGATTTGCCCGATAAAACTGGCAACATCGCCAATAATGGAATTGATAGTAAATCTTGGAATAACAATACAGAAAATATTTGACGGCCAACATTTGAATTTAACTGGTTCCGGTCGCCCAATAATTGCAAATCTGCGGATGTAGATGACATAGCCAACAGCAACGATACCATTAGCGCGCCCGTGATTGACCATGTTGAAAATTCAAATAAAAATGGAAATAACATTACCGCAACCATTAAAACCTGGGCGGCACCAAAACCGAATATTGTGTTGCGCAAATTCCACAGACGCGAAAAACTGATTTCCAGACCGATTGAAAACCATAAAAACAAAATGCCTATATCGCCCAAGATTTGCCATGTGCCGGTCAATTCAAATAAATTTAACATGTATGGACCCGATAAAATACCGGCGAATAAAAACGCAACCAATGCGCCAACGCGCGCCATGCGCAAGAAAAATAACAAACAAAATACAATCGCCAAGAATGATAAAACTTCTATCGATATCATACGGGTCCACCTCTCCTCTGGATAATTACACTATACAAAAACAATGAAAGTTATAGCAATATATTTTTTGCAATTTCGCAAAATTTTTCTGGGGATATATTTTCTGCGCGTTCGGTACCAACCAATCCAAACGATTTCCAATCAACATCGGGCATTATTCCGCGTATCATTTTGCGACGCATGCCGAATAATTTCGCCGTCAATTTTTCGATGTTTTCAATATTCCCCAACGATTTTATTTTATTTTCATTCGGAATTATTTGCACAACCGCCGATTGAACGCGCGGCATAGGCGTGAACGCAGTGCGCGGAACATTAAATAAAATCTTTGCATCCGCAATCAACTGCACCAACACCGACAATCGCCCATACGCATCATCACCAACGCGCGCAACGATACGGTCGGCAACCTCGCGCTGGAACATCAATGTCAGTGATTTTATTGGTTCGCCGGTTGCGATTTTATGCACCCATTGAATTAAAAGTTCTGTGCCGACATTATATGGCAAATTGGAACAAATTGCATATTCATCAAATCCAAATTTAGAAAAATCAACGCGCAGCGCATCATCGAAAATTACATTTAATCGTCCGCCCGATGCATCGACAATTTGCGATAAAATCGGCGCGGTGGTTTTATCCATTTCAACCGCAACAACTTTGCCCGCACCCGCCAATAACAATGCGCGTGTCAATCCGCCCGGGCCCGGCCCAACCTCGACCACGGGGATTGATTCTATATTTGGAACACTGCGTGCGATACGCCCCGTCAGATTCAAATCAAACAAAAAATTTTGTCCGAATTTTTTCTTTGGCGCCATACCACAATCGCGCATCATTTGGGACACCGGTGGCAAAGATGAAATTTTATCTGTCATAATTTTTTGCGCCCCCGTAAAGCCAATGTTAATGTGCCGTCATCGATATAATCCAATTCCCCGCCCAATGGAACACCCGATGCCAATTCTGAAAAAGTTATATTTTCGTTTTCACCAACAACCGACATTATATAGTTTGATGTTGTTTTACCCTCAATCGTGTTGGGCAACGCGAAAATAACCTCGGATATTTTTTCATTTGATATGCGTTCAGATAAATTTTCTATATTCAAATCCATTGGTGTGATTCCCGCAACCCCAGACAACACCCCGCCGATAATATGATAACGGCCATGAAATGCAGACGATTTTTCAAATGTCCAAACATCACTCATATCACGGACAATGCACAATGTCCCGTTTTCGCGCGATGGGTCGCGACAAAATTCGCAAATGTCGGCATCGGTTAAAATTCCACAATTTCGACATGGATGAATTGTCAATGCGGTATCCAATAAACATTCTGCCAATGCGGTGGCGCGTCCGGTTTTATCCATCAGCAACGACAAAACAATACGCGTTGCCGCACGATTTCCAACACGGGGCAATCGCGCAAATTGTTTAACTAACTTTTCGATTTTTGGATTCATTTCACAAATACATTATCAATGAAACACATAACTGTCAATACCGGCGGCGGTCGCAGAATTTCGTAAATCTTGGGCCGCAGATTCCGATATGTTATTCAAACGCACACGATACAATCCGCCCGACGCGCGTTCTATGTCCGGGCGAACAAATAATGTTTGTTCGACATTTTTAACCTGGCGCGCGGCGGCATCATATGATGAAAACGCACCAAATTGAACACCCGCCGCCCCCGCAGACATTTTCTTTGTATTGGTTTGCGTCGGTTGTGTCGTTGTATTCGTCGGTGCAGCGTATGTTGTATTGGCGGTTGAATTTTGATTGTTTATGATAACCGGTTCTGTGCCATTTTCCAACATTTTGAATCCGCGGTTTAACAAACTGGTTGCGACAGACGCGCGAATATCTTTGTTATCTGCGCCCAATACAACCGCGATTAAATGATGTCCATCGCGCGATGCGGTCGCAACAAGTGAATATTTCGATTTGTTTGTAAATCCGGTTTTCATCCCGTCGCACCCCGGGTACGATGTCAACAAGCGATTTCCATTTGTATATGTTTGACCGTTATATGTCCATGTTTTAATTCCAAAATATTTCCAATACTGCGGAAAATGTTTATATATCGCAACAGACAACAATGCAATATCGCGCGCCGTTGATAAATGGTCATCATCGGGCAGACCAGACGAATTTTCGAAATTTGTATTTGATAATCCGATTTCGGTTGCAACCTGGGTCATGAGTGACGCGAAATTTCCCTCTTTGCCACCCTTTAGATTTTCCGCCAGCACGCGCGCGACATCGTTCGCACTGTGCACCGCCACAGCCTTTATCGCATCTTCGACCTTGATCTTGGAACCCGCGGGCAGACCCAATTTCACCGGTTCGGCGGCGGCGGCACTGTTCGATACAATTAAATAATCATCCAAATGAAGCCGCCCGTGTTCCAGCGCATTGAAAGTCAAATACAATGTCATAATCTTGGTTAAACTCGCCGGGTAATTCGCGACATTTGCATTTTCAGAATACAACACGCGCCCAGAATCCATATCGGCAACCAACGCCGCACGATATGATGCCCCGTATGCAAAATTGCATAAAAACAATACGGGTAAAATAAATAAAAACTTTTTCATCTTTGTCATGTTTGGATGTTAGTAAAATTTGCACACCCCGGTCAACAATTTTAATCTAAATCACGCAAACTGATTGTGCCGTCATCGACAATCACAACCGAACCCAATTTAATCTTTAATATCTGGGCCGCCATTTTTTCATCCCTGTGGCCAAATATTTCTGGGTCAAATATTGGATAGACACCGCGCGACAAGCATAATTGATTTGCAACCGTTTCATCATTACATACCGCGATAATCGGCATATCGGGACGACGACATGAAATTTGGGTTGTGGCAACACCATCACGGTCAAATACAATTATTGCCGATGCATTATTCAAATGTGCCATAGATGCCACCGAACGCGACCAATTGTTTTCAGGAATATTATCTATGCGCGACCAATCATATGGATTCGCAATCGTATCCATATCGGCGTATGACAAAATGCGCGACATTGTTTCAACCGTATGCACCGGATTTATTCCGATTGTGGTTTCTTCGGATGTCATACATGCGTCCGCACGCAGGTATGCCGCATTGGCGACATCACTGATTTCGGCACGCGTTGGAAATTCGTTATCAACCATAGAACCCAACATTTGCGTCGCCATAATAACCGGTTTATTCATTTGACGACATGTGCGAATAATATGACGCGAAATTGCGGGGACTTGTTCGAACGGCATTTCAACCGCCAAATCGCCACGCGCAATCATTATTCCATCAGACACCGATACAATATTATCAATATCATGCACCGCGTGCGGGCGTTCGATTTTTGCGATTATTTTTATTTTGTGCGATGTGCGTTCGGTTATAAAATCACGAACATATTCGATGTCTGTGGCAGATTGCACAAAAGACACCGCAACAAAATCAGGATTTTTTGTTATTGCGTATTCCAGGTCTGATTTATCTTTATCGGTTAAAATATTTGTATCGACAAATGTATCCGGCAAATTAAATCCGCGACGCGACCAGATTTCATTTCCGCGAACAACGGTTGCGATTATTTTTGTTGGTTGAACACTGTCCACGCGCATTTCGATTTTTCCATCATTTAATAAAATTCGGTTACCGGGACGCATAGACGCGATAACATCGGGGTGTGGCAAACATACACGCGTTCCATCACCCGGCGTTTCGTCGGTATCAAAAACAAACCGTTGGCCGACGGTCAATTTATATTTATCTTCGGTTGCAAAATTTCCAATTCTGTGTTTGGGGCCTTGCAAATCAACAATTATTCCGACGGGACTTTTTAATTCGCGTGCGACGCGCCGAATCGCATCGATTTTTTTACCCTGAACCGCACCCGTATCATGACTGAAATTTATGCGAAACATATTCGCGCCCGCGCGCACCATTTTTGTTAAAATCGCCAGATTTTCAGACTTTGGGCCAACAGACGCCGTTATTTTTGTATATTTGAACATAAATAATTCCCCCCAACATACTTGATTTTTATATTAAATAATATAGAATATTATTATATTTTAGACAAGGGGAAAACAAATATGAAAAATGCAAATCATGGTGCGTTTGATAATCAACAATTATTATCTATTATTGAACGAATTGAAAAATTGAACGAGGATACCGCGAACATTGCCGCCGATATCAAGGAAATTTATTCCGAGGCTAAATCCGCCGGATATGACCCAAAATATATCCGCCAAATGATTCGTTTGCGCAAATTGGATCCAGATGAATTGGACGAGGCCGACGAATTAACGAAAATGTATCGTGATGCATTGGGAATTTAATCAATAAAAAACGCGCCAAGTTATGGCGCATTTTTTAATAACTGGGTTTTATATTATTTTTTTATCGCGGCCGCAACAAATGCGTTAAACATCGGATGCCCCGTATATGGGTTGCTTTGGAATTCTGGGTGAAATTGTCCCGCGATAAAAAATTTATGATTTGGGATTTCAACAATTTCTGGCAATCGACCATCGGGCGACACCCCAGATATTATCATGCCGTTTTTTTCCAATATATCACGATATTCCATGTTGACTTCGTACCGATGGCGATGGCGTTCAGAAATATTTGTCATATTATAAATGCGCGCCGCCAAAGTCCCAGGTTTTATGTTGCATGGATATGCACCCAATCGCAATGTTCCACCCATATTATCCCGATTACAATCAGGCATAATATAAACAACCGGTGTGCAATCTTTGGCAAATTCTGTGGAATTTGCATTTTGTTCGCCAACAACATTGCGCATGAATTCAATCACCGCGACCTGCATCCCCAGGCATATTCCCATAAATGGGATATTATGTTCGCGTGCAAAACATGCGGCCGCAATTTTGCCATCAACCCCACGGGTTCCAAAACCACCCGGAATTAAAATCCCATCAACATCGGCACAATCATCGGGTGAAAAATTTTCTGCATTTATTTTCTTTATTTTTAATTGCACATTGTTTTGCATACCCGCATGGAATAAAGCCTCGGTCAATGATTTATATGCGTCCGCAATATCAAAATATTTTCCAACAACACCGATTGTACATACCGGCAAATCAGATTCCAGATAATGTTTAATTTTGATAAATTTTGACATGTTGCCTGTGGCGTTTGGCAATCCAAAATGTTCCGCCATAATGTCGAATACGTGTTGTGCATCATAGCATAACGGTATTTTATAAATATTATCGACATCCATACTGGTTATAACATTTTTTGCAGGTAAATTACAGAACATGCCTATCTTGGCACGTTCATCATCGGTCAACATACGGGGTGAACGAACGAACAAAACATCTGCTTGGATTCCATTTTCCAACAAACGTCGCACAGACATTTGTGTTGGTTTGGTTTTTAATTCGCCACTTTGTTCCAAATATGGTGCCAATGTTAAATGCGCGAACAAAACATTACGACGACCAATGTCATTTGCGAATTGACGAATAGATTCCAAAAATATTTTTCCTTCGATATCGCCAACCGTTCCGCCAATTTCACATATTACAAAATCTGTATTGGTTGGCGCGCCGATGTATTCTTTGATTTTATTACTGACATGCGGAATCATTTGAACAGTTGACCCCAAATATTCCCCACGTCTTTCTGCGTTCAACACATCCCAATATATGCGCCCACCCGACACAGAATCATTGCGCGATAATTTGATATTCAGGAAACGTTCATAATACCCCAAATCCAGGTCTGTTTCATGACCATCGTTGGTCACATAAACCTCGCCATGTTGAAGTGGGGACATGGTCCCGGGGTCAACATTCAAATATGGGTCAAATTTACGAACATGGACAGTATATCCACGGGATTGAAGAAGGGCGCCCAACGATGCCGCTGAAACGCCCTTGCCTAAACTGGAAACCACACCACCGGTGACAAAGATATATTTCGACATAAGTTTTTCTCCTTATGTGATATTATCGTATAAAAAAAATTTACCCCAGTGCAAGCATAAAATTTTTCAATTATTGTTGCAGATTGGGATTTTGCCCCTATAATCAAGATATGCGCGATTTTTTGGCAAAACAATTTGATGATAAGTTTTTGTGGGTGCCTTTTATCATGGCATTTGGCGCAGGTTTATATTTCGCGTTGCCATTTGCACCGAATATATTATTTTGGTTTATTGCGTTTATTGCGTGTGGCGCGGGACTGGTTTTCCGTAAACATAATTTTGTTTTATTTTGTGCGACGTTATTCATTGGTGGTTTTCTGTATGCGGCATTTTATACGCATTACATGGTTAAAACACCGGTGATGAAATACGACATGCGCGACCAAGAAATTATCGGCGTGGTTCATGATATTGACTTTACCGATGATAAAGTAAAAATTATTCTGAATATACCCGCCACGGATTTACGAATTGAATCCGAACGGCGCGCAAATATTAAAATGACAATCACAAACGATATGCCACCACCACAAATTGGCGATGTAATTCAGGCCAAGGCATCTGTGTTTTCACCATCACCGATGGAGGCACCCGAAACATTTGATTATGCACGATGGTCTTTTTTCAATAATTTAACGGGGACCGGATACATAACCGAATATAATGTTTTGAATCATAATGATATTCATGCGATAAATCATATACGACATAAAATTCATGAAAAATCGAATTCTTTTTTAACCGACGGTTTGGTGTTGGGTTATAAAAATTCTGTTCCGAAAAATGATAAAGATATTTGGAGCACAGTTGGTGTTGGACACATTTGGTCAATCAGTGGTTTTCATATGACGCTGATTGGCGGGTGGCTGTTTGCATTTTTCTATTTAATTTGTCGCAGTATCGGATTTATCACCCGACGCGTGCCGGCACGAATTGTCGCATGCGTTTGCGCATGGTCAGTATTGTTCGGTTATGTTTGTATATCAGGGGCGGCGGTTGCAACAATGCGCGCGTTTTTGATGACATCTTTATTGTTTATTGCGTTATTGGTTGGGCGTAATGCGATATCTATGCGAAATATATCTATTGCATTTTTAATTTTATTTTTGATAAATCCGCACTTTGTTATGCATGCTGGGTTTCAATTATCTTTTGCTGCGATTTATGGTTTGATTTGGTTTTTTGGCGATAAAAGTTTTAGTAAAAATATATCATGGTTCCAAAAAGTAAAATCCGGAATTTATGTTGCAACAATGACTTCGTTGGTTGCGACATTTTTTACATTGCCGTTTATCGCCACACATTTTAATTATATTCCGGTATATAGTTTGATTGGTAATTTAATTTTGTTGCCGATGTTTTCTGTTTTGATTTTACCATTAGTTATAATCGGTACAATTTGCGCCATGTTTGGCGGGCATTTGTTTTTGGATTGGGCGACGAATATTTATGATTTTTCGTTGCGTATTGCACAAACGATTGTTGATTTGCCTATGTCAAATTTGGCGATGCCACATATTTCCAATATGGCTTTTATAATTTTTGTTATTGGATTGATGTGTTTGATTTTAATAAAACCCATATCTGATTCTGGGCGGTGGATTTTACGGCGTATAAATTGTTTGTTGTGTGGAATATTTATATTGTGTGGGATATTTATTGTTGCAACACAATCGCGACCTGTATTTTATGCAACAAATGACCACGAACTGATTGGTATGGTGTATGATGATAAATTAGAATTTAACAAGGCGCGTGCGGCAAATCATTATTTTGCGTTTAATGCATTTCGTGAATTAAATGGTGAAAAACCAAGCGATGAAAACATACGGCGAAAATGTCCCGGTGGTGTGTGCATTTATAAATCTGAAAAATTTTCGGTTGCGTATATTCAGAAATTCAAGCCTTTGCAGGAGCATTTGGTGTCGTTATGTCGTGATGATGATATAAAATATATTGTGTCTTATTTCGATATATCTGGGCCAAAATGCAACCATAAAATTTTGCATAATGGATTTGTAATTTATAAATCAGGTCGCGTAAAACACACCCCGTTTAATCGGTGGTGGCATAATCCGCGCGAATAAAATACAATCCCGATGCCGGCGCAGTCGGACCCGCCGCAGAACGATTTTTTACCGACAAAATTTTTTCAATATCGTATGGTTTATGTAATCCTATTTCCACCAGTGTTCCAACAATGTTTCGCACCATATGGTGTAAAAACGAACGCGCCGATAATTCAAAAACAATGTGATTGCCGTCGGTTGTGATTTCAATTTTATCCAATGTCTTTATCGGGCTTTTAGCCTGGCATTCGGATGCACGAAAAGATGTAAAATCGTGATTGCCAATCAATTTTTGTGCCGCCACACGCATTGCATCAACATCCAATTTTTGTGGCACCCACCAAACACGATTTTTTTCCAATACGGGCGATGCCCCGCGATTTAACACAACATATTTATAATGACGCGCCGTGCATGAAAAACGCGCGTTAAAATCGTCGGACACAATTTCGCAACCCAACACCGATACCGGTTCATTTATTAAATAAAAATTTAATGCGCGCATAACCGTATTTGCGTCAAAATATTTTTCTAAATCGAAATGTGCCGTCATACAAACCGCATGCACACCAGCATCGGTTCGCCCCGCCCCAAATATTGTTGGACGCACACCACAAAATTTTTCAATCGCATTCATCAGCAAAGATTGCACAGATGGCCCGTCCAGGTTTTCTTGCCAACCGATTAAATTTGTTCCATCATATTCAATATTTATTTTATATCGTGTCATTTTCTATCTTTTGTTTTGTGTTGCATTGCGACATGCGTTGCACATTATTGCGGTAATATCTTGGTCATCACATGGGTTTGTTTCCAAAACATACCGCCATTTGCATGGCAATTTATTGTTTTCGTTGCACCCATCACAATTCAGGCATTGACATAAACAATTATTTTCCCCAACCCGAACTTCATATCCCGTTATGCCACATGTTGCATTTGTTCCAAAATTTTTTACATCCATTTCCTTTGCCTTTTATGCTATTCTCTCTCGGCATAAAATTATTCCCCAAATTTTATTTCCGCACAATGTAAACCATTTGTAAAACTGCGCCAATCCATTGGTTTTTTACCAGCGGGTTGAATTTCCAAAATTTTTAATTCACCGTTTTCAATTTCTGTTTTTAATATTTTGACATCCACGCCATTTATTTTCGTCCGCCCCGCCCCCAGGCTGCGCACCAAGTTATGGATTTCAACGGGCGATTTTTTCCAATCAATTATTTCATCGGCACCTGTGAATTTTTTTGTATATGTTGGTGTACCAATTTGAGGTGTTGGTTTATATTTATCGGGATTTGTGAAAAAATCATCTAACATTTGGATTGAAATTTGTGCCACGCGGTTTTCCACAGTTTTATTTGTGTCGTCCAAATCTATATCAAATTCACGACGCATATAAATATCGCCGGCATCACATTCGTGTGTCATTTTCATTAAACATACCGCCGACATGTTATCGCCATTTTTTATTGCCGTCCGTATTGGCGATGGCCCACGATATTTCGGCAAATCACTGGGGTGAATATTTATAAAATTGCCGCGCGCCAAAATATCATCGGGGATAATTACGCCATACGATATAACAACAACAAAATCAGCCCCCGCATTTTCATATTCGCGAATTTTATGATGCACCGGAATATTGTGATTCGCCGCCCAAACATGCACAGGCGACGGGGTCAGAATATGTTTGCGCCCCACAGGTTTTGGTGCACGCGTGAACACAGATACTATTTCATGGCGTTCGCGCAACGCGTCAAATATCGGCACAACAAAATCGTTTGTTCCCATTAAAATCAGTTTCATTTTTTATGCCTCCGCACACGGCGCATAACCATTTCGCGACGCGCCCCCGACAGATAATCTATAAATAATTTTCCATCCAAATGGTCCGTTTCATGTTGCACAATTCGCGCCGGCACGCCCGACATTTGCGCCGACATTTGTTCGCCATTTTCATCCGTCCATTCAACAACAACCGAATCCGGACGCGAAACATTTGCATAAACCGGCAAATTATCGCCCCCCAGAACAGACAAGCAGCCCTCTTCCATAATGCATGTTTTATCACCGTATGATAAAATTCGCGGGTTTATCATTTTATAAATTTTTTCATCATCAGGTGTCATCATAACCAAAAAACGTTGTGTAATTCCAACCTGGGGTGCGGCAAGTCCAACACCACTTTGTTCGCGCATCATTGCAACCATTTCATTCATGGTTTGCAATAATTTATCGTCGATTTTTTCAACCGGCGTGCATGTCGTCCGCAAAATTGGGTCACCACAAAGTTTCATTTGCAACATATATAAAATCCTTTATAATTCATAATATATTTTGATTTTAGCAAAGGATTTGGAAATGACAACTTATATTTTTGCATTATTGGTTATTACGGTATGTTTATTATTGGTACTGGTTTTTCGCAAAAATACGGTTGATTTTTCACCCCTGCGCGAAGATAACATACGGTTGCGCGAACGGTTGGCGGAACGGTTGGGTGTGTTGAGTCAAAATGCAAATGAATTGAAAAATATCAGTGCCGACATCGCCAATTTCAAAGATATTTTAATGGGCAACAAACAGGCCCGCGGAACATTTGGCGAACGCCAATTGGCGGATTTGGTGGCGGATATTATGCCACCGGAAACATATTCTTTTCAAACGGTATTATCAACCGGGGTGCGACCGGATTGCATTATTCGACTGCCCTATCCGCCCGGCGACATGATTATCGACAGTAAATTTCCATTGGAAAGTTATAACCGCATTTTGAATGATAAAAATGATATTGGTGCAAAAAAACAATTTGAATTAGATGTCCGGAAACACATTGACGCAATCGCAGAAAAATATATTATTCCAGGTGTCACCGCGGAAAGCGCGATGATGTTTATCGCATCGGAATCTATATTCGAAGAAATTCATAAAAATTTTCCAAACACAATCGATTATGCCGCACGAAAAAAAGTCTTTATCGTGTCGCCGGCGACATTGTGGGCGACATTAAATACTATTCGTGCCGTTTTATCAGATATAAAAATTAAACGCGTAGCAACGCAAATTAAACGCGAATTGGATTTGTTATTGACCGATTTATCAAGGCTTTCCGACCGCAGCGAAAATTTAGGTCGACATTTTGCACAAACGGTTGGTGATATTGAACAAATAAAAACATCGATTGGAAAAATTTCGCCGCGCGCCGAAAAATTGCGCGATATGGATTTCGGCGAAGATTAAAAAATGCCCAAACGGGCATTTTTATTTCGGCATGCCGGTTTTACGGTTTATCCAAACGGGTGTATCCGCCAATTCCATTATGTATTTATCGGACGGACTGTCGCCATAACTGCGCACGACATGTGGGATTATTTTGTTTTCCTTGGCCCATGCGTCAAATGCGACCACTTTATTTGGCCCCCAGCACATAAAATCATATTTCCATGGGCGCGATTTATTCATTTTTGATGTTATAATCGCGTCAAATTTCATGTCGCGCACCAATTTAGGCACCAAATAATCAGGCCCAGCCGACACCAACACACAAATATTTCCCGCCGCACGTTCTGATGCGATAACATCCGCCGCCCAACCAAATCTGTTTTTTTTATGTTCGCGAATAACGGTGGGCGCGAATTTTTTAACCATTTTTGGGGTTAAAAATCGACGCATAGATTCACGCGAAAAAATACTATGTTTATTAAACATATAAATGATTACACCGATTAAAAATGACGGTAAAAACAACCACGGGCGGTATGAATTCCGAAAACAATACCGGCCAAATTCCAAATTCGAATCAGATGCCGATAATGTGCCATCAAAATCGAACACAACTATATTTTCATGTTTCAACATTTATAAAAGCCTTTTGTGATAATATTATCGGGATTTTTTGGGGCTTGCAATATTTTAATAAAAAATGGGCTAAATGCCCCCAAATCTTGATTTTTTAATATCGCCCGATGCACCCCAGGTATGAATTTCCGGTCGATTCCAAAATATTTATAAATTTACCCTGGTTAGACCCGGAAAACAATGCCAAAATCGTTCCCGCATCGGTTGCCAACATATCGGCCACCGTCGCAATAGATGAATTCATTTTCTTGAAAAAACCACTGCTGGGGTAAATTTCCGCCGCCAACAACTGATTCGTACCCTTGGAATTCGCGTTTTTATCCGATTGTATGACCATCAATTGACATTCAGGCGAAATTATCATTTTATCAACGACAACCGCGCCCGCGCCCAATAATTCGCCCCACCACCCGGTTGATCCGCAAAATACCGGATAATAAACCACTGCATCGGGATTTTCCGCCATTATCGCGTCCAAGTCCAGGTTATCGGTTATAACCGACGGCATTGCCCCGGTTTCACCATTTATAACCTTGCGCGCCAAGCGATATTCGGAATCATTGGTTGTTTTTCGTGGCCAATAAAGAATCGGAAACTTTTTCATCACGATACACAGTATATCAGATTCGGAGGGCATAAAAAAGGGGGCAAATGCAAATAAAGCACTTGATTTTTATTTTTTTCCAGAATTCCACCACTTTTTCGCCCCAGACCAAATTTTTTCCAGGTCTTTTTTCGCCGTTTGATAGTATTTATCGGACACGGACACATTAAACAGGCTTTTTATCAGTGCCGGTATCATATTCATGAACATTGTCATGAATATTCCCAGCAATATCAAGGTTATCAACGATTTATTGTTTGCCGTTGTCATTATCCCATCGATTAAAATTTTCGAATCGTTTTGGGCAATCGCATCCGCCAGCGCATATGCCCCCGACCAATTTCCAAAGGCTGAATTTAACACCATTATCGAAAATGTGATGAATATACCCGTCATCGCCAATCCTAATGTTCCGGATATAACATCGTCCACGATTTGTTTTACATTGCCACCGCCCGATGGGAAAATTTTCCACCCCGAAAACAGCCAACCCAACAATGTCAATGGCAACAATATGAAATCTATGGATAATTTTACAAATATTTCCAAGAAATACAGTGGTATCGGCAATAATGCCGTAAAATATAATACCAATATCAACAAACCTGTTAAAAACAGTGGCACATTTGGAAAGATTGGCACACCCCAGAATATTTTGTGCATATATTCGTTATTAAACGCCATATTCAACATAGTCCATCCGATTGTCATGCCCAAACCCGTCATTTGATGAACATTTGCAATTTGGCATGTTAAATTATGCCGGAAACGCGGTGTGAACGCCCCGTCATTCGATTCGTTTGTGTTTGCATCGGCGACGGCGGTTGCAATTATACAATTTGCGTAATTTTTGCGCGCATCGGTCATAGACATTGTATAATTCATTGACAATCCAACATTAAAAACAGGTTCTATGACAATGGATGATATCATACGCGGCAACGGCACCGCCAATAATGCCGCAACAAATAAAACCTTGATGATATGTGTTCCAAATTTTCCGGCGATATTCCAACCGTCCGCCTGGCCCGCGCCGGGGTTGATATAAATTTGCAGAATTTGCCACGCAAACCATATCGCCGTCAATGCAATCGCAAATGGAATTATAACATCAGACAACGCGTTATATGTTCGCGGTAAAATGTTCGACATTGTTGCGATGATGTCTGAAAACAACTGGCACGACCAACATGTTGAAAAGAAAGATAATGCGTCGGACATACTGACCGGGGATGATGAACGATAAATAGAATAGCCAATAATGCCGCCACCAAACACAATTCCGCCAATGGCCAATGGCATAAATGCGCCCGCCGATATAGGCAGAAACGATATAAATGTTATCCAAAATTTTTTTAACCAATTCATATTTTAATTATAACATATTTTTATCGAATTATGTTATAATTACAATAACAATTATCAAATATGAAATATATAAAAAAATTTTTGTGCGGATTGGCGTTGATATTTGGTGCATTTGCGCCAAGTGATGTGTTGGCATGGGGAATCATAGATATTGATTCGTTGGACATATCGGGACTGGTACCAATCGTTGTTGATTCATTTATGTTCGTTGCAAATGGAACATATGATTATTTTGTTGGAAATGGTGATGGTATTATCTATTTGTTGGTGTGGGGATTTTTGGCGTTCTATATTGCGACATATTTGATAAAGTTATACATTCCGCAATTTTGGTTGAAAACATTTGGATTCAAATCGGGGGATACTATTGACAAAGTCGGCGGTATGAAAATCGCAGAAAACATATTAAAACCGGGTTTGCGTGCGTTGATTGCGGTAATTGTGTTATTGCCGTTGCGACCCGAAATCATGACGAAAATGGTGATAAATCCGGTTCTGAATTTTGGTTCGATATACACATCTGAAATTATTAAAATTTCATCGGGCGTTGGCATTTCAACAAACGCACCAACATGTCCATCTGATTTATTAAATCAAGGTTGGTTGGATAATGAATCGTGCGAATATTTAATTCAACCTGTGCATGTGTTGTCGCATGCGAATAATACGGTGATTAAACGCGGTTTTCATTATTTGGCGTCTGGATTGCAATCATTGACGACACTGATGTTGCATAACAGTGGCCAGGGTTTCATGAATATTATTACCGGGATTTTGTTGATTATAACATTTACCGGTTGCAATATTTTTATGGCGTTGTTGGTTATCCAGGCAATATTTGATTTTGGTATTGCGTTGATATTATACCCGTTTAATGTTGCTGCATGGGTTGCAAAAAAGAACGATAAATGGTTGGATTTGTGGCCGGCGTTTTCGGGAATTATTGACGCGTTAAAGAAAATTGTTATCACAATGATTGCATGCGCATTTATATTGTGCGTAAATTTGGCATTGGTGCACGCATTGTTTCAATGGAACAGTGCCATATTCGTGTCGGCGGCGGGGGGCACGGCATATTCCAATTTACCATCGGTTGGTACAACCGGATTTGGTGGACATTCTATGGTTTGGTTGTCGTGCATATTGACATTCTTTTTAATGAATCGTATGTTCGAAATCACACGCGATAAATTGAAAGAATATGTTGGCAAAGATGCAACAAAATTGTATGACAAAGTTAAAACCGATGCAACCAACCGGTGGGAATCGGTTAAAAAGGTTCCGGGTATTGTTAAAAAGGTTTGGGGCAAAAGATAATGAACGAATTGGCATCATCTTTGATATCGAATACGGTGCAATGTTGGTCTTGCCCAATATTTGACCGTATGTTCCAAATTGTTTCAAATGCCGCGGCGGTGGCGTATCCAAAATTTGTTGTGATTTGCACAATATTGTTCTGTGCGGTGTTTGCGTTTTATGTATTTGGTGCGGTTTGGAAAAATATGACAAATGGATTCCAAGATGGTTGGTTTGCTAAATCTGTGCGGCCGGTGTTTATAAATTCTTTGTTCGCGTTGGCATTTCTGGGCATGGGGACAATGTTGCCGCGATTTATAACAATGGTGACATTTGAACCCGTCGCGTATGTCACACAAACATATGCAACCGCCATGGTTAAATTGACACCTGAAAAAATCGATGAACATGTTGTATATCAACCCACAGAAATGGATGATACCGGTGGTATTTTCCGCCAAGAATTACGCGATTCTATAATTGATACCGCCAAGGTCACAATTACCATGTTTCAATCGTTTATGAATTTGGGAATTGCGATGTTGGACACCGCGTTTTCGTGGTCTATGTTTTTGGGAATTGGGGCGTTTATAAAACATTTTATTTTGGCGATTATTGGCGTTTATTTGTTTTGGAACTTTTTCAAAATGTTTTTCAAATTCCTGTGTTATTTCGCAGATGTTATTATCGCGATGGCGATGTTTGCATTTTTCTTTCCATTGTCGATGATAACCGCCGCGTTCAGTGATGCCGGCGATGTGCCATATTGGCTGAGTTGGATAAAAAAAATCGGCAAAGGTGTTGGTGTCGAACAAATAAAAAATATGGTTGGTGCAATTATATCGTTGGGTGTGGCGGTGATAACATATACTGTGATATTGGTTATTATTGCTAAGTTTTTTGCTGATCCAAATGGCAATATAAATAACTTTGATTTGTTGATGGATGCAATTATGAACGGCGAAATTTTCGAAACAGATTTGAATACATCGGGTATGAATGATTTGACCATAACCAGTGTCGTTGTTTTGGTCTATGTTTTGGGTTATATATACGATAATATACCAAATGTCACAAAAATGATTTTGGGTATGTTCGAAGTATCCGCCGGCAAAAACGATGTTGGCGAAAAAATGGGCGATAGTTTAATGCAGGCAACCAAGGGATTTATTGATTTGGCAAAAAATTCTGCAAAGGATATTATACATGGTGGCAAGGCGTAAAATATGAAAACATTAAATTGGATTTCGTTGGGATTAAAAATATTGGGGATAATCATCGCCTTGGGGTTGGGGATTTGGTATTTGTCATCATCGATTGGTGGCGCGTCGTTGACATACACATCGGTTGATAATTTCTTGAATGCGATTGGTGCAAATGATAATTTGGATTCATTGGGTGGCGCGTTTTTGGGTAAATATATTATCGAATTATTAAATATGTTGGGTCAGGCATCTGAAATTTTCTGGGATGGAATTGTTGATAATTTATGGGTGTTGATGATTGCCGGGTTTGCGATTTATATGTTTATTTCGGCGATAAAATATGTATGGGAAAAGGCAACGAAAAACGCATCTTATTCAACAAGTGCAAATGATATGGATTTCAAAACTTGGTTTGATCCAGTGTGGAAATTAGGTCTGCGGATTTTAATTGCCGGCGTTGCAATCGGGACATTGAGTATGGGTGGCACCGATGCGTTAAAGGTTGTTTCTGAAATTTTAATTTCACCGATATTGTATATCGGGTCGGCTTTGTCCATGGTTGCAACCGGTGTAAATTCCGCAACCGAATGTAATACAATATTGGGTGCAACCGAATTGTCAGGCGCAATGGGTGCATTGTCGGGCGCGTTTATGTGCGTTATTGGAAATTTGTATTCTGTGATGTTGGCAGGTGCCGCGGGCGGATTCGCGTTGATGAATTATGCTTGGTTGGGTTTGGGCGGCGGTATGATGACGTGGATTTCTGGATTGTTGTTGGTGTTGGCATTTTTGGTTGTTGGATTTGATTTGTTTTTCCAAATATTTTCTGTGTTGTTCAAGGTTGTATTTGTCATTATATTCTTGCCGATTTTAATTGCTGCATTTGCATATGAAACCGTGTGGAAGGCGGCATCGAATTTATTCAGAAAATCTTTGGAAATTGTTATCAAGGCGGCGATTTCAATTATATCTATTTCGTTGAAAATTGCGTTATTGTTCGGAATTGTTTTTTATTGTGCCGACGCGATGTTTCCTGGTCCCGTTGATGGATATACATCGGTGTTGCCACCAATATTCGAAACGCGAATCATGCATAACACAACACCGGGGACGGAATCTGTGATGAACGCGTTTGCAACATGCGAATCGGTGGCGCGGGACGCCGATGGATTGGTTGAACGCGATGCGTTTCGCGAATGCTTTATGGAACAAAAACAAATTGTCGAAGCCGAACACCCCGGTGCATTTGATTTTATGCGTGATGGGTGGGAATTTTTGATAACTATGTTCGGATTGTTCTTGATGTATTATTATGTGTTGAGTCCGAAAATCGATAAACTGATTCCGGCAGGCAAAGTTAAATTGCCGGTTGTGCACAACGAAGACACCGATGTCGGCACCGGTGAAGAATTTGATATTGGTAAATGGGCATACGATTTAGGGAACAAGGCTTGGCATGCACCACGCAAATGGTTTGATGGCGCGGTTAAAAAATTGAAAGATGGCGGATTTATTTCATGATGATAAATGTATATAAATTTTTTAAGAAAATTTTAATCGCAGTTGTTGCGGTGTTTATTGCCACTTCGTCTTTTGCCGCCGAATCAAATTTGTTTGGTGAAATCGGCGATTTTGGTCGGTGGTCAACCCCAGAAAATCGCGAAATTGTGGTCAGCAATATTGTCCATGAATTGAAAAATTTTGGTCCAACCCAAACAGATGTGAATAACGCATATGTCCCGATTGAGGCAAAATTAGGTCTGGCATTTATGGGGGGGATGACGCGCGTTGGCGAAATATTGGATTCAACATTGGTGCAATTTGCAATTATGTTTATGCTGATTGCGTATGCTTTCTGGGTCGCGTTCGAAGCGTATAATTTAATCGGCACCGGTGGGGATGCAAAAAAAATCGTCAAAGATATTATTATGAAAGGAATTATGATTTCCGTATGGTTGATTGTGTTGGAATTTGGAATTGCAAAAACATTTACCATGATTATGGTTCCGATTGTTTCGGCCGGAACATATATCGCGACATTGATTTGGGAATCGATTACATCTGCGGCAGGATATTCTTTGCCCGACACATGCGCGGCAATTAAAAACTATGTTGCAACAAACACCCCCGATGGTTTGACCATAACCGCCGATGCCGCCGCGGGTATGTTGTGTATTCCGTCCCAGATGTCTGGATTTTTTGTGACGATTATCAGTGTCGGTTGGCGGTGGATTATTTCCAGTGTCGGTGTCAGTTTGTTTTCGGCAATAATTGGAATTATCATTACTTGGTTGGCATTGAAAAACATATTCAAATATTTGTTTATTGCGTTGGGGGTTATTGCTGATTTATTCTTGGCATTATTATTGTTGCCGTTCACCGCAATCGCCGAAACAATCGCCAAAACAAATTACAAAGGTGTGGCGGGCAATATTTTCAATTCATTTTTGGATATTTTCAAAACTGAAAAATTAGGAAGACAAATAACCCGCATAATAAATGCCGCGTTGTATTTTGTATGCTTGGCGGTGGCGACAGGTGTGTCGGTGTCGTTATTGACATTTGTTATTGACCCAATGACCGGGCAATTAAATTCTGAATTTGGCGGATTCGATGGTGCGATATTGTTGATTTTAACATTGTTATTGGTTTCATATATGGCGGATAAAACAACCAGTTTGGCAAATGATTGGGGTGGAAAAATAGATTCTGAATTCGGCGATAAAGTTAAAAAAGATGCCGAAAAGGGATGGAAATTATTACAAGAAAATTGGAAAAAATTTTCTAAAATTGTTAAAGGTAAATAATTATATTATTTCAACAAAATCACGCGCGATTTTCTTTATCCCACGCGAACCAAATGCGATTGTTAAAATTCCAGTACCAGATTCAATAATAACACCCGTGCCATATTCAGAATGTTTCGCCATGCGGCCAACCAATGTTTCACGCGGTGTGTGATTTATATGTTTTTTAACATAACTGGGGCGATTATATGTTTCGTTTTGACGGCGATATGTTTCGCGTGGTGTATCGTTTCCGAATGATAAAAATTGCGAATCTATTTCAGATATAAATCGACTGGGGGCGTTATATTGGCGTGTGCCATACATTACGCGAACCGCCGCATTTGTAATAACCGCAAATTTTCGCGCGCGTGTCAATGCAACATATGCCAGACGACGTTCTTCTTCGTCACTGCCTTCGTTCACAGATTTTTCATTTGGGAAAATGTTTTCTTCCCATGCGGGCAAAAACACATTATCGAATTCCAAACCTTTGGCGGCATGTATCGTCATTATGTTCACAGTGTTATTATTTAACACATTTATATCATCGTTATCATCGGTCATCATCAGGGACGCCTGTTCCAAGAAATCGTTCAAATTATCGTATTTTGCCACCACAGAATTTATCAATTCGCGAATATTTTCCAATCGGTCGTGTGCGTCGGTATCTTTGGATTCTTGCCACATTTTTATGTATCCGGATGAATCCAATAATTTTTGCACTGCATCGCGTGGCGGCATATTTTCCCAATCAAAATCAAAGCACGATAAAAAATCTTGGGCGGATTGTTGTTGTTTGCCGGTCAATTTAGTTGCCCGCAACCCCGCCATTAAATTTTCGCCCGCCATGCGAAATTTTTCAATCGCCGATGGCCCAAATCCGCGTCGTGGTTTTCCAATTATTCGCATAAACGACATATCATCAAACGGATGCACCATCAACCGAATATACGCGATTGCATCGCGAACCTCCATCCGGTCATAGAATTTTGTCGCACCAATTAAACGATATGGAATTTGACGACGCGCGAATTCTTCTTCAAATAATCGAGACAGATTTCCCGAACGAATCAAAATCGTTTTATTGCTGTATGTGGTGCCGTCGCGCATAATTGCATCAGCGATAAATTTAGCCTCGTCTAAATCGGTTGGCAATGTAAAAACATACACCCGTTCACCAGAATAATTTTCATCAGCGGTTTTCAAATCTTTGCCCAAACGCCCCGCGTTGTGCCGTATCAAAGAATTTGCCGCACCCAATATATTTGCCGTACTGCGATAATTGGTTTCCAAACGAATGATTTTTGCATTGCGAAAATTTTTCTCGAAATCCAGTATGTTTTTGATTTCTGCGCCACGCCAAGAATAAATCGATTGGTCGTCATCACCGACACAACAAATGTTCGGCGCGTCGCTATGCGATGTCAACAATAATAATAATTGCATTTGTGCGGCATTTGTGTCTTGGAATTCATCAACCAAGATATAACGAAACTGATTTTGATACCGTTCCAAAATCGCAGGATTGTTTTTTAATAATCGCAAAGTATGCAAAATAATGTCGCCAAAATCTATGGCACCCATACGCGCCAATTCGGCATTATATGCGTTAAAAATCCTGTCATTGGATGCGTTTTCGGTTATTCCGCGGTCCTTTATCCTGGAAAAATCTTCGACGTATTCTGACGGCTTTTTCGTGGTTGTTATGTTCATATCCGCCAAGACTTTTTTTATTACAGATTTTTGGTCATCTTCGCCATAAATTAAAAAGTCATGCCGCAATCCCGCCGTCGCATAATTCGAACGCAAAATCCGCAGGCATATTGAATGAAATGTTCCACACCAAACATCGCGCGCGATAAATTCGCCATCCGACATCGCATCCAGGCGATTTTTCATTTCATTTGCCGCCTTGTTCGTAAATGTCAACGCCAAAATTTGCCACGGCATCGCCAAATGCATTGATAAAATATAACCAATACGCGTCGTTAAAACACGCGTTTTGCCGGTTCCCGCCCCCGCCAAGACCAATAATGGCCCGTCAGTGTGCCGCACAGCCATAATTTGGGCATCGTTAAGATTTTCTAGATTTAATTTCACGAGTTTATTATAATACAAAAAAACAATTTATCTCAATCACATTTTTTAAGGAAAAATTATGGCACGAATTATTTGTTTTGATATTGAAACGACTGGATTTGAATGGACGCGTGGCGACCGGTGTATTGAAATTGGCGCGGTTGAATTGGTTGATGGGAAACTTACCGAAAATACTTTTCACGAATACATAAATCCCGAAGGTAAAATTATTCCGCCGGAAACATATATGGTGCATAAAATTTCAAACGCATTTTTGGAAGACAAACCGAAAATGAGTGAGGTTGCACCAAAGTTTTTGGAATTTATCGGCGACAGTCCAATCGTCGCACACAATGGTTTTGATTTTGACTTTCCGTTTATAAATTATGAATTTGCAAAACTGGGATTGCCACAAATTTCCCGCGCACAACAAATGGATTCTATTGTTATTGCGCGCAATCGTGTTTTTGGTCCCAAGGCATATACTTTGGACGCATTGGCAAAATGGTTTGGTGTGTCATTGACCGCGCGTGCCGATGCACACGGCGCGTTGATTGACGCGGAAATTTTGGCCAAGGTTTTTTTGGAATTAGAAAACACTGCGCCTGCGCCGGATATTCATGATGTTATCGCAAAACAGCACCAGGCGATGTTAAATCACCCAAAAATCGGCGCAGATTTTCCACAAAGACATTTCCCCGCGTCCCAGGAAGAATTGGATAATCACAACGCATTTATGGAAAAAATAATGCAAGATTAGGGAAATGTCGGATCCAAAGGAACTTCTGGTGTGTCCCCACCGCCCGCCGTTCCGGCAATGCAAGTGTCATATTCATAATCTGCAGGACGCTGTGATGGATTGGATATTGACAGTGTTCCGATACAACTGGTGCAGACACCATTACTGTTGCGATACTGATTTGATGAACATGTTATTTTGCAAGTACTATTCCATACAGTAAATCCTGTATTACATTTAAAATTTGCCATTACACAACCATCTTTTCTGCCGTTGGGGCTGGGGGCAGTGCAACTTGTATCCCGGGTAGAATTTGTTGGCGAACAAAATTGTATTGATGTACCACCAAAAGCTGGAATAACAACATTCTGGAAACCACTGTTGCAACGACAACCCGCGAGTACACAGCCCCTGGATGTACCATCAGGACTCGCCTCAGTGCATGTGTTATCACTGTATGAATAATCTGGGCATGTGGTTGATGTTGGCGCGACACAATGCCCATTACCATCGGGAACGGTTGTGTCCGAACACCGACAATGATAACGAACACAGCCCGATGATATACTGGTTGTTGTGCATGCAGAATCATATACAGAATCCGTTGGGCAATACGATACACATGAATTACCACTGACCGCGTATCCATCGTTGCATTTGCATAATGAACTGACACAGCCCTCATCGGTGCCATCGTTGCTGCGTCCCGCCGTACATATTGCGGTTGGTCTGGAATTCGGATATGCCGCACACGATGCCGTACTTACATCAACACATTCACCACCACTGGTATAATATCCATATGAACATTTGCAGCCGGAACTGACACAGGCACCCGACAAATTATCCCCAGCATACGCGGTGCATGCCGTATCAGCATAGGAATTTGCCGGACAAATATTGGTATTGCCACCCGTGCCGCCGGACGCAACACACGAACCATTATCCGCATCAAAACCCGTTTGACACATACAACCAACACTGACACAACCGGTTGCGCCACCATCGGATTCGGCCGCGGTGCATGTTGTGTTGGCATCGGCATTTGCAGGACATGTATTATTTTCACCACCAGTCCCAGAACCCGAACCCGATGATGTCGAACAAAATGCGGCCTCGGTAGTGGCGCTGGCACCACTCGGAACAAGTCCCGCATCGCATGTTAAACACAATCCATATGCGTTGCGATATTCTGATGCACCACATGATTCTACGCATGAACCATTCCATGATGTGTATCCCGCGTTGCATGTGCATTGTGTATTTACGCAACCACCAATCGCACGATTTCCCGTTGATGCGTTCGCTGTGCTGCAAGTTGAACTGTATGTAGAATTTTCTGGGCACAATAATGATTGATAGAATATTTCAGAAATGCCCTCGATACATCTGGACTGATTTTCCGCAGATGTCGAATCGCATGGAACACATTCTTGATTATTGGCGGTTGTGGTTGGTGTTTCACCCTGTAATACCCAATTTATTGCATTTTGTTCGCCGACCGAGCACATATTGGCAAACACCGCGTATGCGCATGTCAATGCAACATTGCGGCACGCACCGGTCATGACACCTTTGATACTGGATACGGACGCAACCGATGACCAAGAATTTACCTGGGTGACCTGTTGATTATAACATGCGGCGACATCGGTCATGCAAGATGACGCATAATTAGAAATAATTTGTTGCTGTGATGATTTTATATTCACCATCGCGCGTTGAACATAATTTACAACAATATCATTGTATGGGTTATATTTGTCGCCAGATGCGTTATATGTGTATTGTTGACATTTATCCAATACCGCGCGACACAATCCGCCGTCTTTGACGGTTGCGCCCGTTCCGATTTTGGTAAGCAAATATTTTATCACGCATGTGCCATCGTTATTACTGGCAGATTTACACGAATCTTCGTTCATGGTGACAGATGTCGCCGATGCCAATTTTTCGCCATTTATTGCCGCATTGTTGAAATTTTCCATAAAATCGGTGATGTTGGTGATGTCTGTGCCCAAAACGACAGACCCATTTTCGTCGATATATTTTTTGGTTGGGTCCAAACATTTTGCATAATCAGAACCACACACCATATCATCGGTCATACACGATTCCAATGCACCAATACAGCCCTTGGCATCATATTGATTTTTATTTTGCAACACCGCCAAGCGCGCCTTTTGCAACATTAAACCCGCACTGCGAACATTGGATTGCAATGTTTGGTTCATTTTTTTCAATCCCTGTTCATACGCGATACAATCTTTATCAATCGCCAAATCATAATTTCCAGTGATTTGATTCGTTGTTGCGCCGACATCTGTACAATTATTCAGAATTGTTTTGCAACGGCGTTTTGCCGCGTTATACAATGCCGTTCCGCGCTTGCTGGAAATAGAATCGTTTTCGTTGTTCAAGAAATCCAAACTGAATATATCCGCATTGTTTTCGTCGGTAAAATCCAAATCTATATCCAAACCAAAGAAATCGTCATTATCACCAACATTTGTTGTGTGCGTTGTTGGATCTTTGATTAAAGATTCTATTTTGGATAACATACTGCGCGTTTCAGATGTATCGCGGGTGCCGTCTAATTCGGCCTCGGCCTCGGTTTCAGACATAATTGCACGAATTTCATCCGCAGATAATCCAACATACCGAATTCGTTGCGCAACCGTATTTAATTCATCGTTCGCACGCGTCACCGCGTCTTGAACCGATGCATATTTTGATAAATTTGCCGAACAACTGCACCGCTTTTGATTTGCATCCACAACCGCGCAAAATTGGTCCATACATTCGTTGTATTGTTCTTGGCATGATTTATTCAACGATGCCGTTTGTTCCAATAAATCTTTGGCCGCAGACACATCCGCCGCAGACACGGGTTTTGTATTTGTTTTTGTGTTTATTTTTATCGTTGCCGCGCGATTTGCAACACTGCGGTCATCTGTATTCACGCCACGCGCGGGGATAATCCGCGACATATTTGTTTGGGTTATACGCGATTGTGGCGCAGATATATTATTACGAATTTTTTCCGCCATACGCGACACAACCGTCGATTGACGCGGTGCGATTGTCGCCGTGCGTGATACGGTTGCGTTTGTATTTGTGCGCGTTGCAATATTGCGTGATTGCGCATCCGATGTGCGCCCCGTTTGCGTTGATTTTGTGCGCGATGCTGTATTTGTTGTGGCACGCGATGCGGTTGTTCGCACAGAATTTGTCACACGCGCAGAATCCGTATTAGAATCATTTTTTTGCACAGTGCGCCCCGCCGCGCCCGCCATTTCCGGTGCGAACAAGAAAAGCGCAAAAAAGCACAAAAAAATATTTCTCATGTTTTGTGATATAATTATACCACAAAATTGAATCACATAAAAGCCCAAAGTTCAGAACTCTGAACTTTGGGCTTTGAAAAAAATGCGCCAATGGCGCATTTTTTTATTTGTCTTCGGGGACAACCGATACCGTTTTGCGATCACGCAGGCCGCGTTTGAATTTCACAACACCCGCAATTTTTGCAAACAATGTGTGGTCTTTGCCCATACCGACATTTAACCCAGGATGAACCGCGGTTCCACGTTGGCGAATAATAATATTGCCCGGAATCACATGTGCACCACCAGATTTTTTAACGCCCAATCTGCGTCCCGCAGAATCGCGTCCATTTGACGTACTGCCGCCACCTTTCTTATGTGCCATAGTTCAAACTCCTTAAGCCTTGATTTCTTTGATTTTCAATACAGTGATGTATTGACGATGTCCACGTGTGCGACGATAGTTTTGACGCCGTTTTTTCTTGAACACCAAAACCTTGTCATCGCGTTTTTGTTCAACAACCGTTGCAACAACACGTGCACCATCAACATATGGATTGCCAACACGGTCGCCCAACATCAAGATTTTATCAAATTCAATTTCTTTGCCAGATTCGACATCGATTTTTTCAACCTTGATTGTGTCGCCGTTTTGGACACGGTATTGTTTTCCACCGGTTTGAAAGATTGCGAAATTTGCCATTTTTTAACCTTTACATTATTTACTTTTGTTTCGTTTCAACAGTTTTGTCGAAAAACTTATGCAAAGTTTAACATTTTTTACATCTATGTCAAGCATTTTGTCGAAAAATTTATGCAATATTACCCGCCAAGGTTCAATAAAAAACAAAAAAAAATACCCCCTGGCATGGGAACCCAAAATTTTTTTATTTTTTGGGTCCCCTTTGCCGGGGTTTGATTTTTACTTATTCGTGGTCACATAATCCGACTTTTTGAAATCACGCAAACAACCCTGGGATGCGTCATTTTCATCGTTTGTATTACCGCAACCCAACGCCTGCAACAGGCATGCTTCGCGGATTTCAGACGAACTGGTTGTTATATCACCATTTAAAATCTCGTCCAGGTTCGAATCTGAAACATAACCGTTCGTAGGTGCCGCGCTATACAATATTTCGTTTAATGTTACAACATTACGGCATGTATTTTCGTCGCGATTCACACTGAATGTGCAATTATTACTATCCGCAACATCTATGACTTTACGGAATTGAACCTTGCCCGGACAAATCATTGGTTCATAGCAATGTGGAACATTTGCAACCTGGGCACAGTATGTTTTTATACGTGCCGTTGACCAATTTTCTTCGTCCACATTTTCGTTATAGCAATCCCAGATTTCAGATATGCATTCGTTGAAATTTGTGACTGCGACAATTGCGTCATTTTCAATTTTGGCCTCTTCTTCGTTATAGAATTCCATACGTTTTTGACGCAATGCCTGTTCTGCGGCAATTTTTTGATAGTTGATATTTTGCGCCGTATTTTTCAATGCCGTGCCGTATGTATCACATGCCGCGTTCGCATCCAGCAAATATTTCTGCATAATTGAACGACGCGCATCCGCAACCGGGCCACGCAATGTTGCATATGGGTCACCCGATGATGACGAATAACCAAAGCATGTTGCCGATGTTGATGTTGTCGCGTTTGACGAACCGCGTTCGTTTAATACAACCTCGCCGGCACCATTACCAGATGTCGTGACAGAAATCGCACTGTTATAATTATATGGGCACGATGTTGATGCGCCATTTGCACATTTACCGATTTTATTGCCCGCAGAATCTGTACCCGACGGTGGGGTGCCACACGCCTCGTATATTCCGTTAAAGCACGAATCCAACACGCGACCACAAACATTGTTATGGGCATATTCGAACAATTCATATCCCCATTTGTTTGCCAATGTATCCAATGCAGCCTTGGACGTGTCAACATCTTGGGTGATACCGGACAACCCGTTTATCACACCACCGATTGTCGCATATTGGTTTATCAAATTTGTTGTATTGTCATCCGTATATTGTTTTGCCAAATCCTTGGCATCTGCCCATGCCTTTAACGATGCCAATATATCAGATGACGAACCATCGACATTTGATATGTCAAATCCGAAATCATTCCCCTTTTCCGAGCAATAATCTGGTTGTTTACAATCAGACGCGCTGAACATACCGTGCGCATTGCACCACGATTGCACTTCGGGCGTAGAATAATTAGAATCGTATTCGGCAACCAAATCTTTCCACGATACGCAATTCATAACCTTTTCAGCATCAGTCAATTTGAAGGCCTGGCTCACATCTTTGCCCTTGGTTGAAATCAACAACGCCAATTGACCAGATAAACTGATAAGTTCTTCGTTTGCCTTTTCCAACGCAGATTCCGCCGCCAAGAAATTTGTTGCACGACCCGCGCACGAGCAACGCCCCTTGGCATCACTGCGCGCGGTGCAAATTTCATCCATACATGTATAATACGATTCCAAACATGTGCTGTATGCGTCGGCAGAAATCAGCCCAGTTGAAGAATCAATGATATTTGAATAATTCCCGGTATATAATTTATTGGTTAAATACGAAACCGTGACACCACCGGTTGACGCGCGCATACCGGCACCAACAAGACTGACCCGCGATGGGGTTGTTGCCGTTCGTGCCACAACACGTTGGGCCGATGCACGCGCGGAAATTCCACGCATTGTTGTATTATTGTTTGCCGTTGTGCGCGACGCAATTGACCGCGATGCCGCATTGTTGCGAACCGCAGTTTTTACATCGGTTGATTCACCATTTGAATTACGAATACTGACACTGCGTGTGGAAACATTACGCGATGGCGCAGTTGTGCGCGACGCCGTGTTTGCGGTTGTGCGTGATGCCATGTTCGTCGTGGCGCGCGTCGTGGTTGTGCGCGCAGCCGTCCGCGTATTTGCCACCGTCCGTCCAGGTGCCGTCCGTGGTGTGTTTGCACGCGCAGGATTGTTTTGTGCCGGCGCGATTGGGTCCGCCAAAACCGCCCGCATAGACAACAATGTCGAACAAATAAAGAACGCACCCGCCAACAGGAACACGGTCCCCATCGCATTTTTGTATGCATTTGTAATTTTTTGGTTTTTCATAGAGCTCTCCTAAAACGGCATATTTCAGCCATTTTTATACATTTAAACCTTCACTTGTTTTTATTTTAGCATTTTTGATTTAGCCTTGTAAAGTGTAAAAAACAGCATGAAAAACCACCTAATAAATTATTCGACATAAAAACTTGACAAATTATTTTTGTGTAGTATATTTTGTTTATAATTTAACCAAAGGATTAAACATGAAAACAAACACAAAACATTTTATACGCGCGGCCGCATTGGTTGCATCGATGGGATTTTTTACAATGTTACCAAATTGTGCAAAATCACAAACTAATAAAACACAACAATATAAAACCAACAATCAAACATCACGCGATAATTTCAATGAATTCAAAAACATCACAGATACTGTTATAGAAAATTTTAGAAACCAAAATAATCAAAAATTATCACATATAATTTCTGATAAATCGACCATAAAAAACCAAACCAAAAATGTCGAACGATTTTTAAAAGATTTGAAAAGCTCTTATTTTTTAACATATAATAAAATTGCTGAATTGGCCACAGAATACAAAATATCACCTGAATGTTTATCATCTGTATTTGATAAAATACAAGATACATATTATGGGATTCTTTTCAGCGCAGATTCTGTAATCAACCCGAATCCAGTCCGTATGCGCGCCGAAGATTATAAAATGAAACACAAATAAAAAAATGCCCAAACGGGCATTTTTTTATTTCACAATTTCTGCGGCAGATTTACCGGTTTCGATTGCATCCGTTTTTACAGCCGTCGCCGCGTCTTTTAATTCTTTGCCCGCAGCGCGTGCATTGGCTTTGATTTCAGATTTTTTGTTTTTAAATGATTTTTTTGCATCCGCGGTCGCCGCCTTTTTTTCTGCGATTGCAGATTTCACATCGGTGACTTGGTCATTTACCGCGTTTGCAGCCTCATCTTTATTTTCCAAAATCAATTCTTTGTTTTCTTTGATTGATTTTTTCACATATTTGGAACATTTTTTCGATAAAGATTTTATATTTTCAGACAAACATTCCGTCAATGTTTTTTGACCCAACGCGACTTCTGGACAAACAGATGTAATTTCATCGGTGTTGCAGGCCTCACTCAAAGTTTGTGGTTCCGCAGATTTTTTGAACAAATCACCAAACCATCCCGCGTTTGCCGTCGATACACCCATTGTGCATACCAATCCGAATAAAACGATTTTTTTCATAATTTTTCCTTTTGGTTAGATTATTTTCCTATGCGATTATTATTGTAAAATTTATCCATGGCGGTCAATGATTTTTTACCCACGCTATCGCTTGGGGCGGAATTTATTGTAAAAATCCGCCGGATTGCATTTTCCATAATTTTGCATATAAACCCTTTTTACGCAACAGCGAATTATGCGTACCAGATTCAATAACGCGCCCTTGGTCCAGGACAATAATCCGGTCCATATTACGCAATGTTGACAACCGATGTGCGACAACCAATGTCGTGTGATTCGCTGACAATTTATCAAACGATTTTTGGATTGCGATTTCGGTTTCACTGTCCAGCGCAGATGTAGCCTCGTCCAAAATCAAGATTGGGGCATTTTTCAGAAAAGCACGCGCGATTGCAATTCTTTGCCGTTGACCACCCGACAATTTTATTCCGCGGTCACCAACAATGGAATCATATTTTTTATCGGTTGTTTTTATAAATTCGTCCGCAGATGCCTCGGTTGCCGCTTCTTTTATTTCTTTTAATGTTGCACCTGGGCGACCATATTCAATATTTTCGCGTATTGTGCGATTGAACATTGTTGGTTCTTGGGGAATATACGAAATATTTTCACGCAAAGAATCCTGGGAAACCTTTGCAATATCTTGATTATCAATTAAAACCGCACCGGAATTCGGGTCGTAAAAACGCATCAACAAATTTACCAATGTCGTTTTACCCGCGCCGGATAATCCAACAATTCCAACGCGTTCGCCAGGCTTTATTTTCAGATTAAAATCACGCAAGACATATTTCTTTCTGTATTTGAATGATATATTTCTAAATTCGATTGCGCCATGCGGGACATTTATATCGGGTGCGTTATCAATATCGGCAACATCAATCGCACCAACCAATTCTTTATACGATTTTGACGCACTGCTGACTTTATCGATAATATCAGGAATTTGATTTATCAGGCCACCAATCGCACCCATGACCGAGAAAAACACACCAATCGTAAATACGATATCTGCAATGGTCATTTCACCACGGTAATACAATACCGAACAGAAAAACAAAGTTCCGCCAAAAAATACACTCCATAATGTTCCAGGTATTCCCCAAAACAATCTGTTTAAAAAAGCAAATTTAATTGATGTATCAATTTTCTTTTTACGATGCGATTCCAAATATTTTTCTTCGCGGCGCGCACCTGAAAAAGATTTAACAATCGAATAATTTGATAAACTATCCACTAATTTACCGGATAATGTACTTTGTGCATTTGCACTGTTTTCCGATGCTGTTTTTAATTTTTTACGCATACCCCACGCGAACAATACGCGAAACGCAAACGCACACAAAAACATTATTGCGACATATAAATTAACTTTGAATAACATACCTGAATTTATAACTATCATTACCAGCACACAAAAAGACCACCATAAAATATTTATAATTTCAGGTAAATGTTGAACATATGTTATTTGCTGATTTACCTTGCCAGGCAAACGCGACACCCACCAAGACATACTTTGCGATTGGGTATAATTTGTTAATTGTGTTGATATTTTTTGAACAACATACGGTCCCCAACGATTGTATAAAAACCATCGCATTATTAAACATAGCATCAAAGATACATCCAATACCACAATCAAAATAATTGTTGGTAATATATGTTGCAACCATGTCATGCCATCAGGAATCGGGGTTTCTAGTGCTTGGACCAACCATTTTTGATAAAAAGGAAACAACACATTATCAAACTGCATAATCAATGATATTATTGCCCAGAAAAATATTATCCAACCGTACCCAGGAAACGCATATTTTAAATAAAATTTCCAAAGTGATGTAGGTAAAATTTGTTTTTGTGTCATTTTGTATTTCCTTTGCGATTACAAAAAACATTTATACAACAAAAGGATTTTTATAACAACAAAAAACTCTCCAGAAATGGAGAGTTTTTTGGATTGCCCACGAAATTTCACAATTTCGCGGTGTCCGTTTTCCAGCGCAATTTTATTTTTTGCGTGGGAATTTGACCGCCGCCTGGGCCGCTGCCAAACGTGCGATTGGCACACGGAACGGACTGCACGAAACCGAATTAAATCCACATTTATGGAAAAATTCGATAGATGCAGGGTCGCCACCGTGTTCACCACAAACGCCCAGGTGGATTTTGTCGCCCTTGGTTTTGCGGGCTTTTTCAACCGCGTCGCGTATCAACAAACCAACACCCAATTGATCAACAGACGCAAATGGGTCGGCAACATAAACACCGCGTGCGCGATATTCGTCCAAAATCTTGCCCGTGTCATCACGCGACATACCCAATGTTGTTTGGGTCAAATCGTTTGTTCCAAATTCAAAGAATTCGCAACTTTCTGCGATTTCGTCAGCCAAAACCGCCGCACGTGGCAATTCAATCATGGAACCAACGGTGTATTCGACACTGTCACCGATTTCCGCAAACAAAGCCGCAGCAGTTGCATCAATAACCGATTTAACAATATCGACTTCCTTTTTCGAACCAACCAGTGGAACCTCGATTTCTGGGAACACACGAACACCCGCACGTTTGCACTCAATTGCCGCAGACAAAATCGCGCGTGTTTGCATTTCGCAGATTTCTGGGTATGTAATTGCCAAACGGCATCCACGATGACCCAACATTGGGTTGGATTCACGCAAAGCCTCGGAACGCGCCTTTACAAATTCCAAAGATTTGCCGATGTGATTTGCCAATTCTTGCATTTCTGGTTCGGTATGTGGCAAGAATTCATGTAGTGGTGGGTCAATCAAACGAATTGTGACCGGCAAACCGTCCATAATTTTGAACAATTCAACAAAGTCTGCGCGTTGATATGGCAATAATTTATCCAATGCCGCACGACGGCCGGCCTCGTCATCAGCCAAAATCATTTCACGCATATCTTGGATTCTGGACGGGTCAAAGAACATGTGTTCTGTGCGCGCCAAACCGATACCTTGGGCACCGAAATCGCGTGCCTGTTTTGCGTCTTTGGGTGTTTCGGCATTTGCCTTGACCGCCAAATCTTTGATTTCATCGACCCATTGCATCAATGTCCCAAAATTACCCGTCAATTGTGCAGATACCGTTGGGATTGCGCCCAATATAATTTCACCGCGTGCACCATCGATTGACAGCCAATCACCTTCGTGGATCACAACACCACACGCACATGTCATTGTTTTTGTTGCATAATCGATTTTGATATCGTTTGAACCCGATACACATGGTGTTCCCATACCACGTGCAACCACCGCCGCGTGTGATGTCATACCGCCGCGTGCCGTAATCACACCCTGGGCAGCATTCATACCGGCAATATCTTCGGGTGATGTTTCAACGCGAATCAACATAACCTTTTTGCCATCGGACGCCCATTTTTCAGCATCTTCGGCATTAAATACCGCCATACCCACCGCGGCACCCGGGGACGCCGGCAAACCCGTTGCGATAACCCTTTTTTCTGCCTTGGGGTCCAACATTGGGTGCAACAAGTGATTTAATTGGTCGGCACCAACGCGCAAAATTGCCTCTTCTTTGGTCAACAATCCTTCGTTCACCATTTCAACAGCCATACGAACCGCCGCCGCCGCAGTCCGTTTTCCATTACGGCATTGCAACATCCATAATTTTCCGTGTTCGATTGTGAATTCCATGTCTTGCATATCTTTGTAATGTTTTTCCAATTTTTCACGAACATCGCACAATTCACGATATACATTTGGCATGGCTTCTTCTAATGACACACGACCGGAATCATCGCGGCTCATTGGTTGTGGGGTGCGAATACCCGCGACAACATCTTCGCCCTGGGCATTTATCAGATATTCACCATAGTATTTATTTTCGCCGGTTGCCGGGTCGCGCGAAAAACACACACCGGTGGCAGAATCATCGCCAGAATTTCCAAACACCATTGCCTGGACATTGACGGCGGTTCCCCAATCACCCGGAATATTGTTTAATTTACGATATGTGATTGCCTTTTTGCTCATCCATGAACCAAACACCGCGCCAATACCCAATTTTAATTGTTCCCATGGGTCTTGGGGGAAAACTTTGCCAATTTCGTTGCCGATTTTTTTGAATTGTTCAACCAATTCTTTCAAATCGTCGGCGGTCAGTTCGGTGTCAACCTTGTAACCCTTGGCATTTTTCATTTCTTCCAATTTGTGTTCGAACAAATTTATATCCGCGCCCAACACAACATCAGAAAACATCATGATAAAACGACGATATGAATCATACGCAAATCTTTCGTTATTTGATGCTTTGGCCAACGCTTTGACGGTTTCATCGTTCAAACCCAAATTCAGAACAGTGTCCATCATGCCCGGCATAGAAACGCGCGCACCCGAACGCACCGACACCAACAATGGATTTTCCATATCGGCAAATTTTTTACCCATAATTTTTTCAATATGCGCGATACCGGCACGCACCTGGTCCATCAAATCAGACGGATATGTTTGGCCGTTTTCATAATAATATGTGCAAACATCGGTTGTGACGGTAAATCCCGCAGGCACCGGCAAACCAACCAAATTCATTTCAGCCAAATTTGCGCCCTTGCCACCCAGCAAATTACGCATATCGGCGCGACCTTCGGCCGCACCATTACCGAAAGTATAAACCCATTTTTGACTCATGGTTGCTCCTTCTTTGTTTATTGTTAAACTTGATTATTTTTGCCAGAAAATTATGCAGGTCAAATCGCGTTTTTGCAAGTATTTTTTTATCGCAAATGTAAATTTTTTCCCGGCTTTTTTTGGTTCGTTTTTGCCGGGAATTTCGATTCGTTTTTGTAAAAAAATACCGGCAAATGCCGGCATTTTTATAAACATAAATTTTTACGATTTTTTTATCGTGATTTTTGCGCTTTATACGCAATTGTATCAGATGGATTTTTGTGTTGTTGCAACGCACGTTTGAATGCGCGTTCGGCATCTTGTTCAAAACGCATATGTTGTTCATTCACGAATGTTTTAAATGACACAACAATAAACACCATACCCGCCAAAATAACACCCGTTGCCCCAGCAAATTTCAATGTATTCAATACAATCTTTTTAGATTTTTGTTTATCCATTTTTTTTACCTTTATTTTTATTTAGCATCCACATCCGCAATTACAGCATGTGCATGTTTCCGCGACACTGACCACTGTCATCACAGGACGATAGACAACAACCGGTTGATATACGCGTTGAACACGATTTACATAACGTTTCGCGGCGACATAACGCGTTGGCATAACGCGCGGTGCCGGACGGGGCGCCGCATATTCACACGATGTTTTTGTGATAACCGCACGATGCGTCGCAACCGCACGGTCTAAATCCGCCAACATTGCCGCGTCGGCGCAATTTGGACTGAATGTTTCATAATATGTGGCATATGCCGAACCAGATAACAATCCGAAAACAAGAGATAACAAAACGATTTTTTTCATAATTTTACCTTTTTGGTCTGTTCTCTCTCGTAACCTGTGTGTGGTATTGTATAAGATATTTTCGGACTTGCAAGTTTTTTATAGAATTTTTACCGATTGTTATTATTCGCCATTGGTGGTATAATTTATGCTATGTCGGAATATAAAAGCGCAATTATTTTAGGTATGCATGATGCAATCGTATCGCTGACCGGTTTAATCGCCGGGTTGTTTTTTGCATTTACCGACACAAATATCATCGTGATTTCATGCGTGATTTCGTCTATTTCGGCTAGTTTATCCATGGGGGCGGCGAATTATTTGGCGGTAAAATCAACACACCCAGATGACGCGTTAAAATCGGCAATCTGCACCAGCGCAGCATATATGACAACCTGTGTTTTGTTGATATTGCCGTTTTTTATATTGCGCGGACGCGTGATAACATTTATATCGATTGTCGCGATTGCGGTTGCCATAATATTGGCGTTTAACCTGTTTTTCTATCGTGGGCGCGGGTTTTATAAACATTTCTGGGAAATGTTGGCAATATGCACCATTGTATCCATCGTCGCGTTTATAATTGGCGAAATTGCACATCAAATGTTCGGAATATAAAAATCCCAGGAAATCGTCCCTGTGGCATAGTAAATCAAAATAATGCATAATATGGGTGTCTTGATGATAGCACAGCCGACCCAGCGATAAATCAAAGGGCACGGGGGTCATCCGAGACCGGCAATGCCCCATTAACCCAAAAGTATTGGTGGCGTTGTAAAACCGCCCATAAAATCTATCTTGCTTTCAAAACTTTGCGAAAGTAAGACGCGTGGGCGGTTTTTTATATGCGTCATCGTTGATTTAATAACGAATCTAATTTTGCAATCCGTTCTGATTTTTCATATTGCGCATGATGCGATACCGCCTCATAATATCGATGGATTTGATTTATATCGCGTTTGTAATTTGATTCACAATCCAATATCCGTGGATTTAATCGCATAATTTGATTTATATACAGTAATATTTCCTGGGCATGGTTGTTAAATATTTCTGATGATAAATCTAAATATTCACTTGATTCGTCGTAAAAATCATCAATATGAATTGTCTGTATCAAAAATTGTAAATCCGATGTGAAAATTTTAGATTTGTTGCGCAACATATTAAAACTTTGCATAATATGTGCATTAGGCATATTTACATTTTTTAATACCATTTCATCGCGACCATATTTTATTGCAGATGTGAATATCGTATCTTCTTGCGTTGGGTGCATGGTTGTGATTTTTGCACCATCATAAAATACATTTTGTGTAAATATATATGGAAATCTGTTCATCGCATCCGTTCGAACACGGATGTATTTTTGTTGCAATTTTTTTTGATGTTTGCCTAAAATATCAGAAAAATCCAACCAATATGGCCCATATAAAATATCATCTATACATGTGTAATAATTCGTATCAACATCGCATGTTAATGTAAAATGTGACCGACCAACATATTGCGCCAAATAAAGTTTTTCTGATTTTGTAAATGACGAATCTATATAATTTTTATACTTTGGAAAATTTTCATTCCAATATTCGCGCCAAGAAATTTCTGCAATTTGCGCAATTCGTGTTTGCCAATTCAATCTTTGCTGTTTCATTTTATTTAACACCAGTGCATTCGGCGATGTTTTATTAAAATTTGCGATACTGTCACGTTCTTGTTTTTGCAATTCGTGCGGTAAATCTTGCAAATCTTGTTTGGTGCTGTTGATTTCTTGACGTAATTTATCCTTTTTGTTTGATATGATAACAGCCGCCCCAATATATCCAAATATAAATACATACACGGCAACAATTAAAAACTTTTTATTAAATTTCATATCAACCTTATCTGCCCCGATATTCTGCAGGGATTTTCTTTTTAATTGTGTTATTCAACCATTTTGCATTGTTATATTATTTTACCCTTTTGTTATGTTCAAGTATAATACTACATAACTTTGATTCGTCAATTGTTTTGCAATAAACAAAAAAACCGCCACACGGGCGGTGAAATTCGGTTTTTACATCAGCCGCGGCGGTATAACATACCGACGGGTCAACTGGACTTAATTCTGGCGACGACCTACTCTTCCGTGGCTTAAGCCAAAGTACCATCGGCGATACGGAGTTTCCCTGTCTGGTTCGGGATGGAACAGAGGGTGACTTCCGCTCTATAATCACCAGAATTAAATCCAGTACATCGTAAATTCATAATAAATCAACATTCTCTTCAAGCATATCGTTTGTAATTAAACAAACGATAAGATAAAAAGTCAATGGTTCGATTAGTAATGGTAAGCTAAACCCCTCGCAGGGCTTACACCGCCATCCTATCAATGTCCTAGTCTAGAACTGAACTCATGGGGATATCTTATCTTGTGACCAGCT
>DFGC01000008.1:0-175 GCA_002371155.1 Alphaproteobacteria bacterium UBA3760
GGGGGGACCGTCGTAGACGGTGGGGTAGTTGTGAATTGCCCGAACATCTGGTGTGGTTGTGATTATACTGAACTGCCCCGTCTTGTTCGCTTTGCTCACAATCCACCCCTTCTTTTCCGCGGGTGCGGTAAAAGACGGGGAATGGCGCGCTGTCGTCATACCGCGGACGCGCGGT
>DFGC01000008.1:310-20761 GCA_002371155.1 Alphaproteobacteria bacterium UBA3760
GCAATGCGTCAACTGGATCCCGGCCGAAATCACCCACGAAATTTTGCAATTTCGTGGGGCCCGATACGCCGGGATGACGGGCGGTGTGGTTAGTTCCCCTCCTGTGGAGGGGTGGCTGAAAGCCGGGGTGGTCTTTTATTCACCCCCCTCCACCCTGCGGGTTCCCCTCCCCAGGCACCACCCACCCGTCGCAGGTTGCGCCGCGGCGGGGCCCGATTGGGGAGGAATCCCCCCAATCGGGGTCGACGGATTTTTCATTTATCACCAATCTGGGTAAAAAAAATTCCCCGTCATCGACAGGGAACTTTTTACATTTTCAAAACCATAATTCGGTTTAGTTTAAAGCATCCTTCAAAGCCTTGCCAGGTTTGAATTTTGGTTGCACAGATGCAGGGATTTTAATCGCCGCACCTGTTTGTGGATTACGACCAGTTGTCGCTTTGCGTTTTGCAGATGTAAATGTGCCAAAACCAACCAAACGAACCTCGCCTTTCTTTTTCAAAACTTTTGTAACATTGGTAACAAAAGAATCCAAGCATGCCGCCGCAGTTGCCTTGGTAACTTCGACATCGTTTGCAATTGCTTCAATCAGTTGTTGTTTGTTCATATGTTTCTCCTTTCATAGATTTTTCTAAGGTACTTGACAGTTGTCGAGCAATGTCTTTGAAATCAGTCCCCGTTTTGGCGTTTTTTATTTTCTTATTTATCACCAATGCGCCCAATTCCAAGGACATTGCTCGTTCTGTTCAACCGAATCATAGAGAATCCCGCATTTCAAGTCAAGTCCAAATTAAAAAACTTTCGGTTTTTCGTGCTTTTTTTATTCGGTATATATAATAAGTAGTTATTTTTGCACATTTTTATACAATGCGGCCTTGGGCCAACGACCATCGCCGACATTTTTCCACGTGTTTGGCGTATTATTATCACACAAAACCAAATCACCCGAATACCCACGAACATGCACCCGCCGGTAATGATTCGGGGTATTTACCGCCAACAGCAACACAACAATCGCCCAAAACAAAATCTTGGTAAATCCCCATGGTTTCAGAAACATATTGCGGTTAAATTTATCCTTTAATAAATTCTGATACAATGCCCAACCCCAATTAAACAGCAACATCATCACCGCAAAAAACACCCCAATCAGCAACGGTGTCTTAATCGATTTTAATATTTCAGATGCCGCGTCCCATCCGTCGGACGCCGCCGGACACACATATAACACATCACCCAACATATTTTCAGGCACCACAACCGTTGGTGTCATATTCCCCAAATGCACATCAAAAAACGACATTAAAATAATCAATGTCATCATTGCCAAAACGAAAATCATCATTGGTTTCATTTTATATGCGCCCTATTCTGTTCTATTATATCACAAAAATGCGTTGATGTTTCATAAAAAATACAAAAATGATTGAAAAACATAATATTTGCCTATAAAATAATTTCTGAGTTTTTTATTGCCCAAGGAATTTAATATGACATACGATGAAATCAGAAAATTATTTTTAGGCTATTTTGAACAACATGGACACAAAATTGTTCCATCGGCATCACTGATACCAAATGACCCGACATTATTATTCACCGTTGCGGGAATGGTCCCATGGAAAGAGATTTTACAGGGTCGCGCTGCCCCAACCTATCCGCGCGTTGCCGATGTACAAAAATGTATCCGTGCGGGCGGGAAACACAATGACCTGGACGAGGTTGGATTCGATGGTCGTCATCACACATTTTTCGAAATGTTGGGGAATTGGTCTTTTGGCGATTATTTCAAAGAAGAAGCAATCAAAATGTCATGGGATTTATTGACCAATGTTCTGAAATTAGACCCGAATCGCATTGTGGTCACAACACATATATCCGATGACGATGCGACAATTTTATGGAAAAAAATCGCGGGCAAGGATGCGATTCGCTTAGATGGCGATAATTGGTGGTCGGCGGGTGACACCGGCCCATGCGGTCCATGTACCGAAATGCACTATGATTTGGGGGCTGATTTGCCGGGCGGATTACCGGGCACGCCCGACCAAGACGGTGGACGTTTTGTTGAAATATGGAACGATGTTTTTATGCAATATGACCGCGATGCAAACGGGAATCTGACCCCATTGCCGAAAAAAAATGTTGATACCGGTGCCGGTTTGGAAAGATGGGCATCTATACTGCAAGGCAAACGCGACAATTACGACACAGATTTATTTCAACATTTGATGTCCGCAATCCAAGATGTGACACATGTTGCAAAAACATCTGAAAACACACCATCGTTCAAGGTTATTGCCGACCATTTGCGTGCGGTTGGATTTGCGATTGCCGATGGGGTTATACCAAGCAATACAGACCGCGGTTATGTTATTCGCCGCATTTTGCGTCGTGCAATGCGCCACGGTCAATTATTGGGACATCATGGTCCATTACTAAGCGCACTGTATCCCGCATTGGTTCGTGAAATGGGCGCGGCATATCCTGAATTGGCACGCGAAGAAAAGCATGTCGTTGAAATTATCAAAAATGAAGAAAACGCATTTGCGGACATGCTGCAAAGTGGTATGAAATTATTGGAATCTGAATTACCAAAATTACAGACAAAAACACTACCGGGGGCGGTTGCATTCAAATTGTTTGATACATACGGTTTCCCGCTGGATTTAACACAAATGATTCTGCGCGACCGTGGAATCGATGTCGATGTCAATGGATTTGAAAAATGTATGACCGAACAACGCGAACGCAGTCGCGCCGACACACGTGGCACAAAAATATTGTGGGAATCGCGTGAATTGCCGGCAACAATTGATTCGGCAAAATATGCACCCGATGAAAACATGCAATCGCGTGTTTTGGCAATTTTGCGGAACGGCGAATTTGTGAACGATGCCGCCCCGGGCGACGCGGTTGAAATTGCGCTGGATAAAACCAATTTTTATGGCACCCAAGGTGGCCAGGTCGGCGATACCGGCGAATTACGCATTGGCACAAATACCGCCGTCACCGTGACCGAGGCCGCACGCGCCAACAACATTGTTATTCACAAAGGCACCGTTGTCGCCCCAATTCATGTTGGCGATGTGGTAAATCCCGTTATAAATTCATCTGTGCGTGAACAAACCGCGCGCGCCCACACCGCGACCCATTTGTTACAGGCGGCATTACGGCGCGTTCTGAATACCGATGTCGAACAACGCGGTTCACGCGTCGCACCGGATTCTGTGCGATTCGATTTTTCATTTGGACGCGCAATGACAGACAATGAAAAAATTCAGGTTGAAAATTTGGTAAACGATTGGATTAAACAAGATTTGCCCGTTAAACACGAAGAAATGAATATTGATGATGCTAAATCACGTGGTGCAATGGCATTGTTTGGTGAAAAATATGGTGATGTTGTGCGCGTTATTACCGCGGGCGATGTATCATGCGAACTGTGTGGCGGAACGCATGTTTATCACACCGGCGAAATTATGCGCGCGCATATTAACAAGGAAAAATCTGTGGCATCGGGCATCCGCCGAATAACGATGTCGGTCGGAAATTTAGCCGAATAAAACACACCGCCCATCTGGGCGGGGTTTATTCATTATTTGAACTTTGAACTCTGAAAAAAGCCCCCAATGGGGGCCTTTTTATTAAAACCATTTCCATGGCTGGAAAACACTCAATATACTCATTGCGGTGCGTTTGTCGGCAAATGTATGACCACAACGCGGGCATACCAAGAACGGCGCGATAACCGCCTTGTATTTTTTATATATCAATGACCAGATATAAAATCCAATCGCCCATGCCGCAATAACCAATCCCCATGCAACATACGCAAAGTATGAATCAACCGTGCGGGTTAAAATCTGGACAACACCCAAATCAGATTTTTCCAAATCGTTATAGATTTTTACACCAACCGGCCAGCTGGACGGACGCCATGGATACACATGTTTAATGCCGTAATTGGTCAACAATGTTGTTCCCAATCCACCCGAATGTTTATCCAGTTGCTGTTTAATCGCGGCATCAATCATTTTATCAACCTCTAACTGGGTAATTTTAACCAATTCCGTTTGAACCTTGTCCAACTGTTTATTTACCATTGCAACCGTATTATCAACCTGGGCGATACCCTTGTTTGCCTGGGCGATGCCGGCGTCCGCCTGTTTCACGACATTATCGACCGCATCGGTTTTAACACCAAACATATTTGCAATACCGGTCAATTTTTTAACACTGCCCGTTGTCTCGGAGGCTTTGGCTGTGGTTTCTTTGGCGCGTGCCGTTGTATCAGACACCTTGTCCACTTTATCTTGGACCAATTTAACCTTGTCAATTGCCATTGCAACCGGCTTTTCCAAATTGATAGAATCCTTGATACCCGCCAACAACCGTTCATATTGTTCGGCAATATTTCTTTGTAAATCAAAGAACATTGACACAACCATAGACTTTTTAATCGGCCCCGCATAGTGATGTTTCACATACAACGGAAACGATATAACAAACGCCAACCAAATAACCGACACAATTGCAAATGTCCGTTTCGCGGCGGTGATTACAGATTTTTTCTTGGCGACGGTTTTCGCGCCATGCATGTCGATAACCTCGACCTCTTTAGATTTTTTTTGCATAACGAATTCTCCTTTGGGGGTTATGGTATTAAATTATCGCATTTTAATTCAAGTATTTTTTATTCACCGGTATAATTTTTTATGAATTCATTTTTGAATTCTGCGAATTTGCCCTGCTCTATGGCACTTCTGATATCACGCATTAAATCTTGATAGAACCACAAATTATGTTGCGTCAATAATGTTGCACCCAAAACCTCGTTGCATTTAACCAAATGATGAATATATGCACGCGATAATTTGCATGCCGGGCAACCGCATTTGTCATCCAGTGGCGCCGCATCATCTCTGAATTTTGCATTACGCATATTCATTGTGCCGTGTCTGGTAAACGCCTGGGCGGTTCGACCGGCGCGTGTTGGCATAACACAATCGAACATATCAACGCCGCGTTCAACCGCGCCCAATATATCCAGTGGCGTTCCAACACCCATTAAATAGCGTGGTTTATCCGTTGGCAACATTGGCGCAACGGTCCCTATCATATCAAACATAACATTTTGTGGTTCACCAACCGCCAATCCACCAATCGCATAACCATCAAAACCAATTTTGATAAGTTCGCGTGCCGATTTTTCACGCAAATCTGGGAAATCGGCCCCCTGGACAATGCCAAATATACCATATCCCGGACGGTCGATAAACGCATCTTTACTGCGCCGCGCCCAATCCGTCACCATATCGACATTTTTTTCCGCACGCGCACGCGTTGTTGGCAGGTGCAGACATTCGTCCAACACCATGGTAATATTAGAATCCAACTGATGTTGAATATGAACAGAATCCTCGGGTCGCATAAAATGTTTAATACCGCCGTCAATATGCGATGTAAATTCAACACCATCGGCGCGCATTTTAACCAGGTTAGACAGCGACATAACCTGGAACCCGCCAGAATCGGTTAAAATCGGCCCCGTCCAGCCACTGAACCGGTGCAGACCGCCCATGCGTTCCACCAAATCGCCGCCCGGGCGCATCATTAAATGATATGTATTGCCCAGTATCACCTGGGTTCCGGTGCTTGCCACCTGGTCCATTGTCAGGGCCTTGACCGTTGCCGCCGTTCCCACCGCCATAAATGCCGGGGTTTCAAAATCCCCATGCGCCGTATGCACGCGTCCGCGCCGCGCCGCGCCATCCGTTTTAATCAAATCAAATTTCAACGACATACACTTATCCCTTTGTTATCTGATTTTACTTAAAGTTATCAATCCATATTTTACGCAAATCGATATTACCGTATTCTGCACCAAACGTCATTATTGACATTTGTCCCCCAAAGAAACCATTTGAACATTTTATAACTTCATCGGCAGTTATAGATTTATCAAAATCTTGAACCATTTCTAAATCATATAATTTACCAAAATCACCATAATGTCCAATCAATACATCACAACGCCGCGTTGCAGATTCCAAAAAATCTGCATCAACCAATTTATGAATGTTATAAAATCGTGTCACAACCGGTTGTGTTATTTTATCGATATTGTATACACGATATGCGGTTTTTGCAATCAACGCAACCGCACGTTCCAAGTTTTCTGGGCTGGTTTCAGTATCTATACCACGAACACCCCAATATTCATTACCATATCCAGCCATACCCAAACCATATACCAAACCATTTTGTTGGCGCACAACTTCGCCTAATTCTTGGACTAGATATTTACGAAATTTGGATTCTGCCAAATTATCACGCATATTTTCATATGTATCCGGTCGAATATATGGGAACAAAATATTTAACCACACATTTTTCAGACCGCCCCCTGGCAAAAATTTATCACATGGTGTATATTTTAGTTCTGTATTATTGGTCACATCATGTGTTGGCAAAAACGCAAATAAACTTTCCAATTTTTGTAATAATTCATCTTTATTATCTATACGCCCAGATATACCAATTATGCAATTTTTCGCAGATAATCGTTGATGCAACCATTCCATCATTTGATTTTTTGTAAATGATTTTATATTTTCATCCGTTCCCAGTGTTCGATACGCAGAAAATCCCAACAAATTTGTATAAATTAAATCAGCAAATTTTCTGGAATTATTTCCACGTGCACGGCGCAATTCATCCAATATAACATTGCGTTCTATATCAATTTTATGTTCATCAAACACAGAATTTTGTAATATATCCGCAAAAACACTCAATAATTTATCCGTATTTTCGGCAATTATACGTCCATAAATTCGTAGAAATGCATCTGATGTTGATGCATTAAATGTGCCACCATTATATTCGACGAAATCTTTTAATTCTTTGCGTGTTGGAAATTTTTTTGTTCCCTTTACCAACATATGTTCACAAAAATGTGTAATTCCGTAAACATCCGGTGTTTCATCACGCGAACCTGTATTAAAACGAATTTTTACCGCGACAGTTTCCAAATCCATTGGATCCAGAATTACAGTCACACCATTTGATAACTTATGTAATGTTGGTCTAAATTGCATTTTTATTTTCCTTTATCCAGCAACACTATATTTTATATAACCCATTGTTTTTAATGTATTTTCTACCCCCCGCGGGTTTTGTCCATCCACCTTTCTACTAAAAAATGTTGATATGGTGCCGACTCCACTTTTATATCATACCATGCACGCATTTTCCCAACGGCAAACCATAACAAACTATTTACATTTTGTGGGATACCCGGTGTATCCATAAATTGTTCCAAAAATGTTGCCGTGTAATCTAAAAAATATATGTTTGTATGTGTTTTATGTGTATAACTATCTTGTTTCCAGAATATATCACGAATATTGTTTTTTGAATTTTTTGTTATATTATTTTCCAGCCATTGTATATCAGATTCATAAAACCCATCGAGTCCAAACCCAGATCCAAATTTAAACATATAGGATGACAGCATTTTACCAATGCGTTGTTCTATATTTGGACAATCTAGACTGCCAGCTCTATAATCAATTAGATATTTTTTATCATTTATCATTTTACGTCCTTTTTGAACAGCAAACAACAATCACCATAACTGAAAAATCTGTATTTTTCGGCAACGGCATGGGCATAGGCCGCCTTCATTTCATCTAATCCGGCAAATGCGGACACCAACATAAACAGTGTCGATTTTGGCAAATGGAAATTGGTCAGCAATATATCCACCGCCCCAAATTTATACCCCGGCGTGATAAAAATATTTGTCGATTGACAAATCGGCATAACACGAGGAATCCCCCCCCCGCCCTGCGGGCACCCCTCCGATGAGGGGAATTCAATTTTGTTCTCGCCGTCAACAAAGTTCCCCTCCACCGGAGGGGTGGCGTGAAACGACGGGGTGGGGGTTAATGATACAATATTTTTTATCCATTGCGCAACATTACCAGGATTTTTCAAAACATCGCTTGCAGGGATATGCATCACTTTTAACCCCAAACCTTGCAAATACTCATCACGTTTTATATCATAATCTTCTTTAAAATCGTGTGTTTTATCATCTATTTCTATAACAAAATTTATTGCTGGACAGAAAAAATCAACAATATAATTACCAATAACTTTTTGTCTATCAAAATCAAGTCCGTTTATTTGTTTACATTTTAATTCTTTCCATAATAACGCCTCTGGCAAGCTGCCAGATTTACGAAGTTCCACAGCACGTTGTTTTAAATTTGGGTTTTGTGGCAAACTGAGACATTTATCTTTTTTACTATTTACCCCCACCCCGCCCTGCGGGCACCCCTCCGAGGAGGGGAACTTTGCCACATCCAGTGTTTTTAGTGCTAACTGGTGTGCACTTTCCAATGTTCGCATAGATGTCGTTCCAACCGCAATTACACGCGTTGCATTGTTTATTATATCCGCCTGTTCGGGCGTGATACAGCACCATTCGCTGTGCATTTTATGTTCGTTCAAATTTTCGGTTTTAACCGGCATCCATGTCCCCGCGCCAACATGCAAAGTAATTTTTACAATTTTTGCACCGCGTTTTTCAATTTCACTCATCAATTCCGGTGTAAAATGCAATCCCGCCGTCGGGGCCGCCATTGACCCCATGGGGTCGGCATACACGGTTTGATAACGTTCACGGTCGGCAATTTCTTCATCGCGTTTCATATATGGCGGTAATGGCATTTTACCAACCGCATTTAACACATCGAAAACATTATCACAATCAAAGTGCAACAACAGACCGCTTTCATCGTCTTTATCAACAACACGAATTTTCGTGCCATCGTCCATAGTCAATGTATCGCCAATGTTTATTTTATTGAATTTTTTGCACAGTCCCCACCAATCATGGTCATTTTTGGCGGTGTGTAATGTGATTTCATGGCCGGACGCATTAAAACGCGCTGGAATCACGCGCGAATTATTAAACACAACCACATCACCCGGACGCAGATAATCCAAAAAATCACGAATATGTTTATCAGCAAGCACCACCCCAGGTTCCCCTCCGTTGGCATAATATAATTTGACCCGATGCGTCACATCCAACCCCGCCCTTGCGGCGGGGTCGGCAAGACAATGTGCAACATTTGTCGAGCCGGGGGCGGGTACAAATTGTTCTTTGAATTTTGCAAGTCGTTTTTCAAAAGAGTCATTATTCAACACATCAATTATTATATCCAAACACCCGGCAACATTTTCTAAAATATCCCAATTCCAAAATCGTATTACATTAAATCCAGATTGATTCAGATATTGCGTTCTTGTTTCGTCTTTCTTGTTTTCAATGTGTTGACTGCCATCAACCTCTATTATCAGTTTTTTTTCTAAACACACGAAATCAGCAATATATTTATTATCAATAACATACTGACGACGAAACTGAACACCCAATTGTTTATTATTTATACAATACCATAATTTTTTTTCTGCGTCAGTCATATTTTTTCGCATATTTGACGCTAACTCTTTAATATTTCCACTTCGATATTGATGATGAATTTCGTTATTAACCCGCCCCCGCATCGCATTGCACGATTGTGCATGCTCTGCGACCCCGCCGCAAGGGCGGGGTTGAATATTTGCGGTGCCATGTGGCACAACCACCAACATACGCGACGCATCGCGACGCGCCAATGGGTGCGACGCAATCAGTTCAGTTGGCAATTCAAAATCAAAATCCGATGTATGCAGCATTATTTCTTGAACTCTAATCCTTGGTCGGTATAGTTTTCCGCCATTTCTTCCCAATTTTCTTCGACCCGCACAAATAAATGCAATCGCGCATTTACCCCCCATTGGTCTTGGATATCATGTCGCGCATCGGTGCCAATTTTCTTTAATTGTTCGCCACCACGACCGATTACTATTTTTTTATGCGCATCATTTGCGACAACTATTTTTTGATATATATCCAAAACACCGTCCGCATCCACATCAACCCGTTCGGTCACGACATTGATATGATATGGTAATTCTTGGTGAATATATTTATAAATCTTTTCACGGGTCAATTCCGCCAAATACAGATTATCCGGCACATCCACCGCGTCCGCCGCATCAAACAAATATGGGGATTCGGGCATAACCGCCGCCAACGCGTTTAACATTTCATTTATACCGTCATTTTTCAATGCAGAAATCATAAATATTTCGCTAAAATCCGCCATATTGGACAATTCCGCCACCATAGGCAACAATTTATCCTTGCGAACGGCATCAACCTTGTTCAATGCCACAAACAGGTTTTTATGATTTTTTATTTTATCGACCAATCCGCGAATTGTGTCGGTTATGCCATGCGTCGCATCAACCACCAACAACACCGCATCCGCATCAGAAAACGCGTCCATCGCCGCCCCAACCATGGCGCGATCCAACCGGCGTTTCGGGCGAAACACCCCCGGCGTATCGACAAAAATCAATTGACGCGCCCCCACCATTTTCACCGCGCGCAGGTTTGTTCGCGTTGTTTGCACCTTGTGCGAAACGATTGAAACCTTGCGCCCCATGATTTGGTTGACCAGTGTGCTTTTGCCGGCATTTGTCGGTCCCAAAATTGCAATAAATCCAGAATAAGTCTTTGTCATACCAAAAACCATAGCACACCATTTCCAAAAGTGAATAAAAATCTTGAAAAAATAATATTTTGTGGCAATATTCGACCGAGAGAGAACAACACAAAGGACACAACACAATGTCGAACCCTTTCACATTTGATGATAAGTGGAATATCAGATTTATGCAACAGGCGCAAATAATTTCTACGTGGTCCAAAGACCCCAGTACGCGCGTTGGTTGTATCATCGTTTCCCCAGAACGATTTGTTTTATCCGAAGGTTATAATGGATTTCCACATGGCATTGCCGATACATATGAAAGATTACACGACCGGGATTTAAAATATCCACGCGTCGTGCATGCCGAAGCAAATGCTGTTATTAACGCAGGTCGAAATGGCGCAAAAATTGATGGTGGAATTTTGTTTGTGACAGCACCACCGTGCTATGATTGTGCAAAAATGATTATCCAGGCAGGCATTCATGAAATCTTGTATATTAATTTAGATAACAGCAAAAAAAATGTTCCAGGTTGGCGCGAAAAGTTGGCTATTTCTTTTGATATGTTCAACGAGGTCGGTATACCGAACAAAGCAATTTCAAAAAAATACTTGTTCACCAAGGCCCAGTTGGACGCAATCAGAAACAAACAAATGATGAATACAAAATAAAAAACGCCCGATTGGGCGATTTTTTTATTCATCCAACTTTTTTGTCCATTGGTTATCTGGGAAATTTTTACGCAACATGTCGGCATATCCGGCGGCCTGTTCGGGCAACCCAATCGCGGTATAGCATTGTGTTAAACGATACAGGGCCTCGGGCACCATGACGGTATCATTTGCCCCAGACACAATCGATTGAAAATGTGTTATTGCCGATGTCCAATTTTCGCGCCGCATATCGGTTCGTGCCGCATACATAACCTTGCCCGCGATATAGTTTTTCAATATATTGATTTTATTTTCGGCATTTTTCGCGTATTCAGACGATGGGAACCTGTCGCGTAATTGTTCAAATTGTTGCAACGCATACACCGACATTCCCGGTTCACGCCGAACATCGCTGACCTGGCGATAATAGCACATCCCGCGCAGGTATAAAACATATGGCGCGTCCCTGTGTCCGGGGTGAAAACGCAAAAATCTGTCTGTTGCAATCAATGCGCCCGAAAAATCATCATCCATATATTTCGAATATGCCGCCATAACCAGCGCATCCGGTGCAAACGCATCGGTTGCGTGTTCAGATTCCGCCGCCATAAATAATTCGCCTGCATCGGCATAATTACCGTCATTTAATTCATCATATGCCGCCGCATAGATTTCGACCATAGACCGTTCTTCGGGTTCAACCCGCCCCCCGGCACACCCCGCAAACAATCCACAGACACCAATCAATATAATAAATTTTTTCATGCTTGAAATTCCTTATGCATACACATTATAATATATTCGTTAAAAATAAAAGAAATTTTTTATATAAAATAAAGGCAATTATTATGAAACTGGGGCGGAATATTTTCGGGGTTGGTGCAATGACCGGTATCAGTCGTATATTTGGTTTTGTGCGCGACATGCTGATTGCACGTGTATTGGGCGCGGGACGCCTGTCCGATATATTCTTGGCGGCATTCAAATTACCAAACCTGTTTCGCGACCTGCTGGGCGAAGGTGCCCTGTCCGCGATATTTATCCCGATGTTCGCCGATTCCAAACACGACAAGAATTTTGCCAACAATGTATTTTCCTGGCTGGTCGTGGTGTTATTGGGCATAACGATTATATTTGAAATATTTATGCCGGCATTTATTACAATTTTGGCACCCGGATTCAGTGATGACCCCGGGAAACTGGAAATGACGGTTGTTATTTCACGCATTATGTTCTGGTATGTTATATTTATTTGCAGTGCCGCATTTTTATCTGCCATATTAAACGCATTTTCACGATTTATATTGGCGGCATTTATGCCAGTGATGTTAAACATCATGCTGATATGTGCATTATTGATGTCTGCATGGTTTGCCCCAACAACGATTTTATACATCATGGCGGCAACGGTTGTGGCATCGGGTATTATCCAGTGTGCGGTTTTATGGGCGCGTATTCGCCGTGGCAATTTTGGTCTGCGTTTAATAGTCCCCAAATGGAACGGGAAAATAAAATCTATGCTGAAACGATTTGGGGTGAGTTTAATTGGCAGCGGTTTTTACCAAATCACCATCGTCGTTGGCACATTGGTCGCCAGTTTCCAATCTGGGGCGGTATCATGGTTATATTATGCCGACAGAATTGTTCAATTACCATTTGCCATGATTGGTTTGGCGGTTGGAACGGTTTTGATGTCTTCGATTTCTAATGCTATTTCCGAAAAAAATATGCGCAGTGTTTATATCCAACAAAATTCATCGTTGCGTCGTTCACTGATGTTGATTATACCATGCGTTATTGGGCTGTTCGTATTGGCAGAACCCATTATAAAAAACCTGTTTCAATATGGCGCATGGACATCCGAATCAACACACGCGGTGGCGGTGGCAATTATGATTCAATGCATGGTTTTACCCGCCATGTTGACCAGCCAGATTTACAGCAAAACACTCTATGCATCCATGGACGTTAAAACGCCTGTTAAAACCAGTATAATTTCATTGGGTGTTGCAACGGTATTATATGTCGGTCTGTTCTATCATTTGGGATATTTGGCAATACCGGTTGGTGTTGTGATATCGGGGTATGTAAAAAATATACTGTTGGCACGCGCATGCAAAAAACGCGGTCTGATAAAATTAGATGGCAAAACAATCCGTTGCGGTATCGGATTTACGATTTTGTCTTGCTTACTGGGGGTTGGATTATGGTTTGCACCAATTGACGGATTGCTATCGATGTGCATTGCAATCGCTGTGTTTGGAATACTGTATTTACCGGTGGCATACATAATCGATAAAAAGGCATAAATAAAAAAGTTGAAACCGCCTTTGATTTATGATAAAATACATCACGAGAATGTAGGGAGTTCCCAAATTATCTATTAAACTCCCTTTTAACACATGCTTGAAAAGGAGAAACTATGAAAAAACTGATATCATTTGCGGCATTGGCGGCGGTATTGACGGGATGCACAATCGGCGAAGATGCCAATCTGTACGGTTCCGAATCCATGGCCGAAGAAAGCCTGGGCACAGACACAACCGAATTAAACGATTCGTATTTATTGGCGGCGGCACCGCGCTATTATATCGGTAATGCATACAAGGTCGAAGATGTCCAATACATTCCATCCGAAGATTTAACATATAACCAAACGGGAATTGCCGGAATTATTCCAACTGAATTAAATGGGCAAAAAACCACCAACGGCGAAGTTTTCGAATCGTCGCAAATGTTGGCAACCAGTAAAACATTACCATTGCCCACAATTGCCAAGGTCACAAATCTGGACAACGGTCAATCGGTGGTTGTTCGTGTGAATAATCGTGGTCCATTTGTGAACACGCGCATTATGGATTTATCTGCGGCGGCGGCACAAAAAATTGGTATGAATTCCCAGGCCAAGGTCCAGGTCCAAGTTTTAACCGAACCATCGTTGGCGGTAAAAAATGCAACAATTGGTATGACAACTGTATCGACGGCACCGGCGGTTGTTGAAACAACAACGGTTGATGTTGCACCCGCACCACAACCCCAGCCCGCACCGCAACCTGCACCACAACCGGCGGCAACAGGTGAATACGCGGTTCAGTTGGCGGCATTCTATGCCGAAGACAGTGCCGACACAATGGTGCAACGCATGAAAACATACGGCGACGCGGTTGTCGTGAACGAAGGCGGCATGTATAAAGTTCGCATTATCAACCTGGATGCGACGCGCGCGCGTAATGTCATCAACGCACTGCGCACAAATGAAGGCATGGCACCCGGATTGTTAAAAGACGGTCGTTGGGTCAACGCCGACAGTATTTAAGTTTCAGTTTTTCCTTGAAAGCAAAATACCCCGGTTTTCCGGGGTGTTTTTTTTATATTGTTTAATTTTATATGCTTATTTTACCAAACCATAAAACACACAAATATATTTCTTTTATTGGCTTGCCATTAAATATAAAAGTGTCTATGATATATCGGAAAACACATAAATTTGGGGGAAATGAAAAATGGCTAATTTAATTGTTGATGGAAATTGGGCGGCATCTGATGTTGCGTATCGTTGTGTGGACTTTGCGGCAATTTATCCCATCACCCCCAGCAGCACCATGGGCGAATTGGCGGATGCGTGGGCGTTTCAGCACAAGAAAAACATCTGGGGTGCAATTCCTGAAATTATCGAAATGGAATCCGAAGGTGGCGCGGCGGGCGCAATGCATGGCGCATTACAAATGGGGTCTTTGGCGACGACATTTACCGCGTCCCAGGGATTATTATTAATGATTCCAAACATGTATAAAATCGCCGGTGAACAACGGCCGTTTGTTATGCATGTTGCCGCGCGCGCATTGGCAACGCATGCATTATCTATATTTGGCGACCACAGCGATGTTATGTCTGTGCGTGGGACGGGTTTTGCGATGTTATCATCACACAATGTGCAACAATCGCATGATTTGGCGGCGGTTGCGCACGCGGCAACTTTGCGCGCACATGTGCCATTTTTGCATTTCTTTGACGGGTTTCGCACATCCCACGAAGAATCCCGTTTGGAACGCATCCCCGACGATGTTTTGCGCAAAATGATACCTGATGATTTGGTATTGAAAAATCGCGCGATGGGGATGTCGCCCGACCATCCAACAATTCGCGGAACGGCACAAAACCCCGATGTTTATTTCCAAGGACGCGAGGCCGTAAATCCATTATACAAAGATTTACCCGAAATTGTCCAAAATTGTATGGATGAATTGGCAACACTCACGGGGCGCGCATATCATTTGGTGGAATATGTCGGCGATAAAAATGCTGAATTTATCATCGTTGCGATGGGTTCTGCATGCGAAACAATCGAAGAAACATTGGAATACATGCCGAAAAAATGTGGATTGGTTAAAATTCATTTATACCGCCCATTTCCAGTTGATGCGTTTTTATCCGCCCTGCCAAAAACCGTAAAACAAATTGCCGTTTTGGACCGAACCAAGGAACCCGGCAGTATCGGCGAACCATTATACACCGACATTGCCAGTATCGCACCAAATGGCGTTTCGGTATTCGGCGGACGATACGGCCTGGGCAGTAAAGAATTCGCCCCCAGGGACGTCAAGGCAATTTATGAAAATATGATAATGGGCAAATTGCACCATAATTTTACCGTCGGAATTGATGACGATTTATCTGGCACTTCATTAAAATCTGACCCAATGTTTTCGATTGAAAACCCGGATGTAAAAACGGCTGTATTATATGGAATCGGGTCGGATGGAACGGTCGGCGCGGTAAAAAACATTGTCAAAATCGTTGGGGAAAATTCTGATTTATACCCCCAATCATACGCCGTATATGATTCGAAAAAGTCAGGCGGCCTGACCACATCGCACATCCGTTTTTCGCCCCACCCGATTAAAAGTCAATACTTGGTTGAATCGGCGGATTTTATCGGTGTGTCCAATTTTATGATTGCCCAGCGTTTTGATGTATTTCGCGGTCTGCGTGCGGGTGGAATTGTAATGATAAATACAACCCTGGCACCCGATGTGGCATTTGCAACATTACCGCGTGATGCCCAAGAACAATTGATACGGATGCGGGCACGGGTGTATTTCTTGGACGCAACGACGGCGGCGCACGAATTGGGATTGGGCAATCGTATCAACACATTTATAATGATAAACTTTTTCAATTTAATGCGAATTATTGACCCGTCTGTTGCGGCAAAATCTGCACGCGACGCGATTGAAAAAACATACCATAAAAAAGGTATGGATGTTGTTCAGGCAAACTGGGCGGCGATTGATACGGCGGCAAATTATTTGCATGAATATAAATTACCGGGACATGTTTCCGCATCTGCGCCTGATTTTATTCCACCTATGACGGCGGACGCACCGGCATATATTGCGGGCACATTGGGTGAAATGGCGGCGGGACGCGGTGACGAAATTCCGGTATCACGATTTCGTCCCGCTGGCGATTTTTCCGCCGGCGAATATCCATTGGGAACATCAAAATATGAAAAGCGGGCAATTTCCGAACGCGTGGCACATGTCGATTTGAATCTGTGCGCACAGTGCGGAAAATGTTCTATGTTATGTCCACATGCCGCGATTCGTATCAAGGTTATGACGGCATCTGATGCCGAACGCGCCCGCGCAGACGGCGTGATTGTCGTTCCGATGAAAACGCCTGAATTGGGACAAAATATGTATTACACATTAAATATTTCACCGGCCGATTGCACTGGGTGCGGGGTATGCGTGAAAAATTGTCCTGTGCATGCATTATCTATGATTTCCGCCCAAGATGCCGCGGGCGCGCAATCGCAATTTAATGCGGCGATAAAAATCCCAGACATCGCGCGGTCTAAATTAAACCTGAATATTCCAAAGCATATTGAATTATTGCCACATTATTTCGAATTTCCGGGCGCATGCGCCGGATGTGGCGAAACACCATATATAAAATTATTGGCGCACCTGTTTGGCGACCGCATGATTGTTGCAAATGCAACAGGGTGTTCGTCAATTTATGGGGCAAACCTGCCCACGACACCATGGACAACAGATGCCACCGGGCGCGGACCGGCATGGTCAAATTCTTTGTTCGAAGACAATGCCGAATACGGACTGGGGATGCGAATTGCATTGAACCAGCGTCGCGAAAACCTGTATGGATTATTATGCGAATTGGGCATACCAAATGTGGATGAAATTTTCACAGAACGCGACATTGACACGCAACGCAAACACGAAAAATCTGTACGGGAAATTTTGGCAAAAAATCCGTCCCCGCGCGCGCGTTTGGCGGAAAGTCTGGCGGACAGTATTGTTGAAAAATCGCTGTGGATAATTGGTGGCGACGGTTGGGCATACGATATTGGATACGGCGGTTTGGATCATATTTTGCACAGTGGCGAAAATGTGAACATATTGATTTTAGATACCGAGGGATATTCCAACACCGGTGGCCAGCAATCAAAATCAACACCATTTGGTGCATCCATGAAATTCGCAATTGGTGGCAAAGAACACGCGAAAAAAGACTTAGGGATGATTGCAATGATGTCGGGGGCATATGTTGCACAAATTGCACTGGGTGCAAATCCGGCACAATCCATGCGCGCATTTCAAGAGGCCGCCTCTTTCAATGGCCCGTCAATAATATTGGCATACGCGCCATGTATCGCGCACGGCTTTGCATTGCAAAATGGGCCCGAACATCAACAAAACCTGGTCAAAACCGGTGCATGGCCATTATATCGTTTTGACCCGCGTTTAATTGCCGACGGACATTACCCATTGACAATGGATTCCGATGTCGATAATGTTTTACCATTGCAAGAATTTATCAAAACCGAAACTCGGTTTGGGGCGGCACGGTCGGCAAATCCGAATTTCGATAAATTGATAGAACGCGCGGTGGCAAACAACAAATATAAAAACGATCTGAAAAAATATATTGCGCATTTTGCGATGAAAAATTCTGGGGGTGACGAACAATGAAAAGAATTGCGATAATACCAATGATTTTAATTTGCGCGGCATGCGCATTCCAAACCAAGCACCGCGGTTATGTATTCCCAGATGACCTGGAATCGCGGGTTGCGAACGTAAAAACCACATCTGAATTACAGGAAAAAATCGGTGATCCATTGGCAAAAACAATATACGGCACACCGGTATGGGTGTATTACGGGATGGACGAAAACTATCGCGGGCCCCTGCCGCACACATACGATAATAAAACGGTGTTGTTGGCATGGGTTGACGGCAATCGCGTGACAAAAACCCAGATATTACACGACCAAGATTTACCAAAAATCGCGATGGACGATGACGAAACGGAAATCCCCGCGGCGATTGAATTAAACGCGTTGCAAGAATTGTTTAATAATGTTGGTCGATTCTCGCCGGCGGGAATGGGGCAATAAAATACAAAAAACAAACAAAAATTTGTATTTCTAAAACTTTTATGATATAATCAGCATTGAAACAGCCCGAGGGAGAATGGCAACTGTAAAGGTGTCTTGATGCCAAGTAATAAAAAGTTAGATTTCAAAACTGGTCAATATGTTGTATATCCAACCCAGGGGGTTGGTCGTTTGCAACGCATCGAAGAACAGGTTATCGCGGGCCAACCGGTAAAATTATTGGTCATAGAATTCGAAGCATCCCACATGACATTGCGTGTCCCGTTGGAACGTGCGGAAATTTCGGGATTGCGTCCATTGACAACGGCAAAAAAAATGGACGAGGCTATCGCATCTGCCAAGGGTCGCGCGGGTTCCAAACGCATGATTTGGTCGCGTCGTGCCGCCCAATACGAAGAAAACATAAACTCTGGCGATCCAATGAAAATTGCCGAGGTTGTTCGTGACCTGCAACGGCGCAGTCCGGCGGATACCATGACATTTTCGGCGCGCCAATTATACCTGCGCGCATTGGAACGTATGGCCCAAGAATTTGCAATATTACATAAAATGGATGTGGACGCGGCATCTGAAAAAATTGAAAATATATTGGGTGTTCCCAAAGAAATCGATTTAAACGCGGTTGATGTCGACGATGATGATGGTGGCGACACACCGGATTCAGACGAATAAAAAAACCGGCATTTCGCCGGTTTTTTATTTTACCATTATTACATATCCGGACCCGCGGTAAATGTACCTGCTGTTGCTGTCTTAAATGTTTCGCTCACCGTATCATAAAAACCAACTGTCAATGGGTTATTCTGTTTTGCAGGTATATAATTCGCCACTAATTCGCCCTGTGCGTTCCATACTTTAAGCGAGTGGACATAAATTCCATCAGAATACCCCATAGTTGTTCCGTTATTATTCAATGTATTTATTGCCAGATTCGCACCGTTTGCGTTTGCGCCTGTAAATGTTTCTGTGAATAATGTTGAACCACCTGACTCTAATGTTGCCACCTTGTTATCAAATGTAAATTTATAACGAGTATTGTCTGTTGGTATCACACTGGAAGTATAACGGTCATTTGATGCCGACCCAAAAGCATCAACTATAAATACGCCGCCAGAACTTTTTCCAAAAAACAAACCACCATAAGTCGCTGTTCTTCCACCCAAAAAATATGCACCAGACACAGGTGGCGTTGTTGTTGTGAACTCAAAAACAACCTTGCCGTCGTATGTTGGCACAATATCTGTCAATAAATACGACCCACTCGTCATATAGGTATACTGTAATTCCGTGTATCCCGTGGGCAGGTTGTGTGCGACGCCGTTTGCGCCGGCGATTGGATACCAATGCGGGGTGCCGTCCTCGTCCTCGACCAACAGGCAGTATTTCGCCGTGCACCCCTCATCCGGGCGGGTTTGCTTGCTTGTGGCGATAGTGTCAATCGCCTGCGCCTGGGACATCGTCTGGGTCACGACCGTATCCACCGCCGCAACCGCCGCATCTAACCGTGATTCCACCGGCTCGAACTGTTGTTCGTTATATCTTGTCGTCGCAATGGTTATCATGTCGCGCACCCACTCGCGGGTTCCATCACCAAACACAACCTCTATCGGCATGCCCAATATACTGCCCGCCGTTTGACGCACCGGCGCGGTGGTCAAAGTTTGCGTCGCCACATTTTCCGTCGTCTCCGTCGCCAATGGATAAAGAACGATTACAGGCGTGCCGTTCGCATATTGCTCCGCCAACCAAGCCT
>DFGC01000009.1 GCA_002371155.1 Alphaproteobacteria bacterium UBA3760
TGGGGAAAATCATGAAAAAATTGCGCCTTTTCGATTCGTTAAAATTTGTGTTGGCGACCGTCGCATGCATGTTCATATTAAATGTTGCGCATGCCGACACGACCGCAATTCAATCGGTTATTGCGTATGGCAAAACGGAACAATCCGCGACCCCGACCCCAACGAACCCCGTGCCAATCATGACGAATAACGGAGAGTTAAAGGTAAGTCCGAACATTTGCACCTGGAATCAAAGTTTAACTGCAACTGGAAATGGAACGAAGGCTAATTTGTATGCTGGGTTATTCACGCCTTCTGGATATCCATTCAAACAAAATACGCAATATACTATATCATTTGATGTTGTTGCGGATAATGTAACATATTCAGAATCAGGAAATTTGTTGTATCTTGTTATTGAATACACGGATGGGACTATTAACTATCCTGGTGTTACGAGTGCAAATTATCAAAACGGACGAGTTGTTATAAAAACGGCGGTTGGTAAAACTGTTTCTGAAATAAGAATTTGGAACAGAACTCAACGTTTGACGGGTGGCACGATAACGGTCAGTAATATGCGTATTGAAGAGGGTTCAACTGCGACAACGGGTGTCGTTACCAACGGACTGACCGAAACGATTCGCGATTCGGCGGGACATACTGCGACCGCGCAGATGTTGTTGTCGGTTGGTGACTACAAAGATGAGCAAAATATCACAACCGGCGCAATTACCCGCCGCGTCGGGGTAAAGGTGTTGGACGGAACGGAGAAATGGATGAAAAATGTTTCGTTGGCAGACACAAGAAATGCATTTTCTACTAGTAGTTTAGATTTTGTGCCTCAATCCAAGGTTTCATATTGCACCCATTTTCCAAATGTTACCAGTACAAATTTAGATGGAGTTTTTCTTGGTCAGGGAATGAATTTTATATTGGGAAGTTCTAGTAATATAACAACCGCTGAACAATTCAAAGCATGGCTGGCGGAACAGTATGCGAACGGCACGCCGGTGATTGTTGTCTATCCGTTGGCGACGGAGACGACGGGAAATGTCGCGACACAGACCATGACAACCGCGCCGGTGCGTCAGACGGCGGGCAGTATTCTGGGCATGCCGATAGAGGTTGTTCTGGGTGACGGAACGCGCGAGTGGGTGCGCGACATGATAACCATTGCGACAACTAAATACAACGAAGAAAGTTTTGCGCCGGTGGAAACGCGTTTAGATGCGGCGGTTGCGGCGGTGGATACGGTCGTGACCCAGACGATGTCCCAGGCGCAGGCGATTGACACTATCGCCACAAGCAAGCAAACCCGCCCGGACGAGGGGTGCACGGCTAAATATTGCCTGTTGGTCGAGGACGAGGATGGCACGCCGCATTGGTACCCCATCGCCGGCGCGAACGGCGTCGCGCACAATTTACCCGCGGGATACACGGAATTGCAATACATTGAAAGTACGGGGAAGCAGTATATCAACACGGGGGTTGTTTTTGATTCCGGCAGTTTAAAATTTGAAGCTGATGTTTATACAACCAGCAATATTTCGACAGAAGAAGATTTTATAGGTAATTTTACAGGGGCAAGTCTTTCTACTGGGTTCGTTGGTGGATTTACAACAAATATAACATTTTTATATTCTGCACCATCAAATGTAAATGTTCCAAGAGTAAAACAAAATTCTTGGCAAAAATACATTGGCGAATTCACAAATAGCAATCAAATGATATTAACATATGATGGCACAACTGTGTCAGCCTCACGAACTGGACAATACAATTCATCTCCAATAGTATTGTTTAGAGGATCTGAAAGTTATAAACCCGCTACACACATAAGATTGGGTATTGTATCGATATATCTTAATAACACAATGGTTCGCGATTTTATCCCGGCAAAAAACGCGTCCGGTGTGGTTGGAATGTATGATATGGTCAGCGGGCAATTCTTTACCAATGCCGGGACTGGAACATTTACCGCCGGGCCGGATATGTAGAGTTATAAAAACATTTTATATTAAAAATAAAATCCCGCGTTTGCGGGATTTTTTATCGACACGTGTTTTGCTTTAACGGTTGTTGACAGGCTTGTCTATGAACAGCCACACCAACCACAGCAATGCCGCAACACCGATAATTGAATATACGATATTTGCTGCAAATGTCGCCGGACCAAATATCCATGCGACCAAATCAAAACCAAATAACCCGACCAGGCCCCAATTCAAGGCACCAATAAAAGTTAGTGGTTCTAAGACGTAAGTTGTGAGTCCTCTCATCTATTTTTTCTCCCTTGATTAGAAACATCAAAAAGTTTCCTTTTTGATATTACTATTATATGATATTGGCATGATTTTTTCAATCAACAATACGCATTTAGGAATAAGTGCAAACATATGATTTTATTCATATATCCCCGCACATATTGCCGCGTTTATTTAATCAGGTTTTCAATCACATATCCCGCAATTCGCAACCCAAACGCGCCTGTGATTGTTATTATCGACCCCAATGTTCCCGTCGAATTTTTTATCGGTGTTTGCGTTGAATACACAACCGGAAAGTCAGGTAAATTTTCATCGCGCACCAATTTGCGAATCTTGGCCGCCAATGGACACACCGTCGTTTTAGAAATCGTTGATAATTTTATTTGCGACGCGTCGGTCTTTTGCGCCGCGCCCATACTGGCAATAAACGGGATATTGTGCGATGTGCACCAACGGTATAACGCAATTTTTGATGGCACAGAATCAATCGCATCAATCACAAAATCGGGTCGCGTATCAATGTCAGATTTTTCATCCCAAAACATATTTACACCAATCGTTTCGATGTCCGGGGATATATCATGGATTCGCGCACATGCCACATCAACCTTAGGTCGGCCGATTGTCGTATGCAGTGCGAAAATTTGACGATTTATATTCGATTCTTCGATTTTATCAAAATCAATCAGAATCAGTCGCCCCACCCCACAACGCGCCAACGATTCAATCGCAAACGAACCAACCGCACCACATCCAACAACCATAACGGTTTTGCCACGCAATTTATTTATATTTTCATCGCCCAGCAACAGGCGAATTCTATGCAATCTGGCCATTGAAAAATACCCCCAATGAATTGTTAAATATGTCGTTTGCGGTTATGTCTGCGCGCATTTTTAATACACCGCGTGCAGATTTAGAAACATCGGATAAAACACAACTGTCGCTTTCGATTAAGATTTTATCGCGCGGTGTATTTATTGCGCCGATTCGCATTTTTTGGAAATTTTTCATGGCAACATTTGGCGAATATGAAAAATATATATTTGTATCAAAATCAATGGCATTTTGCGTGCCGTCAAATGCGTGCGCAATAACCGTTGGTAATTCGCGTCGATATGTTTTGAATACACGCAAAACAATGTCCCACGCGTGAACACAGTGCAAACAGATTGTGCGTCGATGTTTTATTGCAATTTCAATTTGGCGCGTAAAAATTCGTTCTTGGGTTAAAATATCATCGCGGGTTTTGTCGATTCCAACCTCGCCCAACATCAAATTGGGATTGGACGACAAAATAAAATCCATATCATTCGCCCAATTTCCATGCGCGGTATTTATCGCCCATGGATGAATTCCAATCGCACCACGAACATTTTTATTTTTTGATGCAATATCGCAAATCTGGTTCCATTCAGACGCGTCCACCGCATTTATAACACAACCCATAACACCCGACATTTTTGCGCGTGCCAACACATCTGAAAAATCAGAATTTTTTGGTAAATGGCAATGTGAATCTATGTATTTTATCATGTGGTATATGGTAATATATTTATTAAACCTTGCAATAAAAAATCCGCCAAATGGCGGATATAATTTAACGAACCATTTTATGCAATTCGCGACCTAAATTATTCGGAATTTTTGGCACATCAACCGATGTTGTTAAATGACAACGCGACATCAACGGCAAAAATTTCGATAATATTTCATCATTTTCAGCCAACGGTTTTCTTAAATCTGATAATTCGCGAATGGTATCACGAACGGTATCCTGGGCCGCCCGACCATGATATACAACATTTATATTTCTGTATTTTGCCGAATATAATTGCAACAATGCCCAATAAAAAGATTGTATACGGACATCACGGGTATCTTTGGATTGCATGCGCAACATTGTGCGCGGATTCCAACCATAATCAACCCAAAAATTATACAAAAAATACTTGCGCGTGTTGGCATCCATATTCGCCAAAACCGGTTTTATGTAATGATTATATTTTTTATCCAAAAACATTATTTATCCTTTTTGTTTTTATTATAGTCAAAAAACAAAAATTGTCAATGTTTTGATATAAAAAAAAACCGGGGAATTTTCCCCGGTAAATAATTCATTGTTTGTTATTATTTTATAACTGCGGATTTTATTAGCGTCACATCTTCTTTGATACCGTCGATTTTTAATTGTAATTGTCCGATGCCTGATTCCAAAATCGTTGTGCGATTTTCCAATGCGGTTATTCGCGTATCGGCGCGTTCTAGTTCCGTCAATGATGAATCTTGGCGCGCAACCCAATATACCACACCCACGGCAAATACCAATAAAAACCAACCGTTGTGTAATGTTTCCAATATGTTATTAAAATTTTGTTTCGGTCGCATTTTGACCCCCATTGGTTGCGCGCGCAATCATGGATTCAATGTGCCGAACAAATGCGCGTTGGGATTCAACCCAGCGCAATTCATTATCGGTCGCATTTGGCCCCAATGTCCGTTCAATTGTTATTTTACGCAGGTGCGATAAAACCGCCCTGCCCGATGGAGTTTGGAATGTGCGCGCGTATTGTTTTTCTATTTCTTGCATGATTTGCCCCCATGGTTATAAAACGGTGTCTTGGGTTGCAATCGCGATTGGTGCCAGATATTTTAATTCTGCATCAGAATGTAATGATATTGGTTCAATCACACCACGACGCGATAAAATCTGTAATCCGCGTTCACACAACGGTCGTATAAATTCATGCAACAGCCGCCCATATGTCGCACCCAACACACGCATCATATCGGCATTGCGCGCCAAAACCTCGGTCGCGGTCATATCGCGGTCAGATATCAGCCCCAGGCGGTCTGCCAACATGGTGTGACGGATTCTGTCGCGTAAATCAGATAAAACCAATTGCGACACATCGAAATCGGCGCCACTGGATAATGGGGTCAGGCCAGAACTGCCTACGGCTTTGGGAATTATTGCGCCCGGGGTTAAATTTATATTGTGCAGGTTTATAACACCGTCATCATCGGCCTGCCAAATGCCACTGACGGCGATGGTTGCGTTTTTCAATACCAATTCGACAACTTTGTTTGCGGTTTTTATGTCGGGTAATGCACGCAATACCGGGCTGCGCCCGTATAATTCGCCACTGCACAAATTCCAACGGAAAATCAAATATGGATTTGTTTCAAATTTCCCCGTTGCAACAATATTATTTTCTATATCACCACCAACGTCCAACCACGCAACAAAATCTAAATCAATCAGACTTTGGACCAACCGCAATGGTGTATCGGGGTCTGATTCCATTTTTTTACGAATTTCATCGGTTGGTGTCCATTGTGGATATGTGTTTAATACATCTGATGCCGTCATTGTCGTTGTATGAAAAACTGCGTTTGGCAAAATCGCAATGTCAGTCATCGGAATTGATGTAAATGAAAACGCACTGTCGCATCCAATTGGGTTTTCCGCCATAAACAAACATGCCGTCCCATAAATGCATAAATCCATATAACATTGATGCACCGTTGTATAAAAATTAGAATCATTCAAATTCGCACGCAGTGCAGATGTCGCAATTTCGGGGTCTGGGGATAAATCGGTTTCACGAACCAGGTTTATCCACAATGATTCCGGTGGTGTCAATAATGTGTAAATCGATGCCGCCAGGTTATCAACCGCGTCTGCGGCGGTGCCATCAAATAATGTTGCCAATTCTGTGTCGGTTGTTGGCACCGTATAGCGGCGCGCATCGTCCCAACGTTTTAACCATGGCGCACGAATATCCAGCGCACGTGTGTACATTTTTTGTAATTTTTGTATATTCATTTTTTATCCTTTTGGTTGTTGTTTTTATATTTTGAAATTTGTGTTTGCGCGATATGTATGAATTTGATTGCCAAATGGTCTGGTTGGAATTGGATTTATGTTTATTGCGCCCGCCACCGCATCCAATCCATCATCGTGTCCAATGCCACCAATCGGCGACCAACCCAACATTTCTGAAAAGAAAGGTGTTTTTTGTATACGGGTGTGCGCAAACATACGCCCCGCCCCCAGTAATGGTTCAAATGTGTTCAGAATTCTGGTTTCTTTTTTTGTGTTGTTGAAAATTTTCTGAACCGATATTCCACCACCGCGCGATGCAATTTTGTCGCCCAAGATTTCTGGCAATGCGTTTCCCAAGCCATTTGTTTCAACCGATATTCGATGCAATTTATATTTTGACATAAAATCCAATACCAAATCGCATTGGTATGTCAATGGTTGTGGACATTCGTTTGGCACAACCATATATAACATATCGTGCAGAAATATGTTGTGTGATTTATCGTCACGGAAAATTATAGCACAAACACTGGAATCTGTATTTTTATGTCCCAATGCTGGGTCCCAATACATCGCCGCACCCGTTATACGCCATTGGTCAATTTTGCAATTTATATAATCAAAATCGGCATCATACAGTTGAATCATCCCGGGATCCAATCTGATTTTATCGGGTGGCGTAAATTCCAACATCATTTGCGCCATAAAGTAGTGTTCGCCAACCGTTTTCCGCAATTCTGAAATTTTTTCAATCGGAAACAGTTCAGGCCATGCCGATTTTCCGTCGGGCGATATTATCGGTAATGAAAATTTTTTATACCCGTATAAAAAAGGCGTTGAAAAATTAAATTTTTTATTTACTATAATCGACATGGACTTTACTCCCAAAACTTTACCTACGAATTTAGAGGCCGAACAGGCGGTGTTGGCGGCGGTGTTGATGAATAATCGCGCATTGGAACGGGTATCGGACTTTCTGAAACCCGAACATTTTTCGCATCCTGCGCACCAAGAAATATATAAATTGGCGTTGCACCGATTTGCGGCGGGTGTTCCGTTCGATATCATTACCGCCAAAGATTATCTGCAACAACAGGGAACATTGGAATCGGTCGGCGGAATTGATTATTTAACAGAATTGTCTTCGGCGGGCGCAACGGTTGTAAATGTCGAACAATATGGGCGCATCGTTTATGAAAATGCAATGCGGCGACAACTGATTTCGGTTGGACAATCTATTATGGATGATGCATTTGTTGAAAACCTGGATAATCCCGTCGCGCACCAGTTAGAGGTTGCCGAACAAAAATTATTCGACATGGCATCAACCGGGGTATCGGAACACGAACCAACAACAATCGCCGACGCATTAAAGGGCGCAATGGAAGAAGCACAAATCGCATACCAGGCCGACGGGTCATTGTCGGGATTGACAACCGGATTGACCGAATTGGATAAATCTATCAGTGGGTTGCACCATTCTGATTTGATAATTATCGCGGGACGTCCGGCAATGGGTAAAACAACATTGGCGATGAATATTGCGTTCAATGCCGCAAATGCGATATTTTCGGGCCGTGCAAATAGTAAATACCGGGGCGCAGTTGCGTTTTTCTCGTTGGAAATGTCTGCGTTGCAATTGGCGGCGCGTGTTTTATCGTCGCAAACAAAAATTCCGGCAACCGCCATGCGCGATGGTAAAAGTTTGACTGACGAAGATTTCTTGAAAATGGCCCAGTATTCCAAGGTCATATCGCAGATGCCGTTGGTTATTGATGATACACCGGGGATGTCGGTTCCGATGATTCGAACACGCGCGCGTCGTTTGGCACGAAAATATGGCGGAATCGCACTGATTGTTATCGATTATTTACAGTTGATGATGTCGGCGGGCGGTAAACGAAACGATAATCGTGTCCAAGAATTATCTGAAATTACCCGCGGATTAAAAATGCTGGCCAAGGAATTAGATGTGCCGGTTATCGCATTGTCCCAGTTGTCGCGCAGTGTCGAAATGCGTGATGATAAACGGCCCCAGTTGGCTGATTTGCGTGAATCTGGGTCCATTGAACAGGACGCGGATATTGTTATGTTCACATATCGTGAAGAATATTATTTGGACAATCGCGACCCATCACAACGCATTTCAAACACAACATCACAAAACAGTGTTGAAACATGGCAAAAACGTTTGGAACGCGCCCGTGGCAAGGCCGATATTATTATCGGGAAAAACCGTCATGGGCGGCCTGAAACCGTTCATTTGGCATTTTTGGGCGATTATTGCCTGTTCGATAATTTGGATGAAATGGCATCGCGCAATATGGCACCGTTGCCGGGCGATTTCGGTGATAACATGCCAACAAACAATGTCGCAACGGATGCCCCAGAACCCGTTGGTATTGATGTATCGGCGATTCCTGATGATATGCCGCTATAGACGAAAATAAATTTCACTTGCCAAATTCACAAAAATTGACTAAACTTTTGTCAAGTATTCCAAGGAGTCCATATATGGCACAAGAAGAAATCATTTTTCCAAATAATATCAGAACTATTCGTTTGGGGCGCGGTATGAAAATGACCGAATTGGCGCGTCAAACGGGATTGAGTTTGTCCGCGGTATCAAAAATCGAAAAAGGCGTTCGTCGTTTGAACCAAAAACAGTTGTTAAATATCTGCAAAATTTTGCATTGCAAATTGTCTGATATTTTCATCAAAGAATCTGATGATGTGGCAAACAAATGGCAAACTGAAATCAAACGCAGATTGTCCGACAATGAACATCGTGGATTAAAAGTGTTTGGTTTGGGATTGCGTAAAATTCGCCAAAATCATGGCAAAACCATTGCCCAGGCGGCCAAAGACGCCGGTATGACTTTATCGGTATATCATAAAATCGAAATTGGGCAACGCGAAATTTACCAAGATGAAATTGAACCGTTGGCAAAATCTTTTGCATTGACCACCGATGCGATGTTCGACCAAATTGCAAATTTATATAAATCTGGCGATTTGGCAAAACAAATGAACAAGGTCAAAGAACGAATCAAATCTGTTCTGGTCCCAGATAGTCCGGTATCCGGCATTGATATCCAAGATGGTTTGTATGGCGCAAAATTATATGACAGCGCACGCAGAAAATTAGTCCCGGTATTTGGCAATCCTGATGGTCGCGCGATTTCATTCAAACGCGATGATACGGTTATGATTGTTGCGCCGGCATCATTGGTTGGTCGTAAATCTATATATGCGGTTATTCCAAACACAAAACGCGTTGGTGGATTTATTCCAGAAAAATCCTATGTGTTTGTTGATGCGGCACAACCTGCGGCGGCGGGTGATTTGGCGTTGTGTTTGGATGTCGATTTTGACAAATTAGACACACAAACCGTTGCCCATGCGCAAATTGCGGCGGTGCATGCGGATTCCAAGGGTAAACTGTATGGCACAATAGTTGATCCCCAAGAAAAAATTGTTGCAAAAACAATGCACCGTGTCGTGTTGATTTCGGTTGAATAATTTCATAACGGGGGGAGATATGAAATCAAAATCCAGTCTGGTTGCACAAAAATTGGTAAACCTGTATCGCCAAGAACATGTTATTGTTGGCGGATGGGCGACGTTAAATCCAATTTTTGTGGACGAGGCCACCGATGATGTTTTGAACGAAATAGCCGATTTGCCGACTGGACGTTTTTTGGTTCAGCATATTCAAAACCTGAAATCGGGCAAAACACCGATGGATTCTATTGACAGAAATTTATTGCCGTATGGTGGGCAAATGGCGGAATCTGGGGCGACAACGCCATTGACCGATGAACAGTGGGCTGAATTGGAAAATGCGTTAAACAAATTTACCCCAACGCATCAAGGACTGGTTGATTTACAAAATTTGGATGTTGTAAAAAAATTCGGTGATGAATGGTTGGTGGGGATAAAAAATGTTTTATCAGAACGCCCAGAATTATTACAAAAATGGAAATTGGTGACACAAACACAGCGCGCATATCATTTGTGGGATATGGCAACCCAGGTTGTGTCCCAGCCGTTGACCGAACGGGTGCGCGCACAAATCCAGGCAGATATGCCCGAATACGAAACATTTTTGCCTATGTTTGGTGACGCGGGGCAAAAACTGTTGGCGCATTTACGCAATTTTATGAAAGATACAAAACACCCAAAACGCGATGAAGATTAGTCTTGGTCTTGTTCGGTGCGATATATTGTATCCATTGTGTGCGGTGTCCCAATGTAAATCATTGTCCCGGACGGTGATAGAATAAAATCCAATTCGCGCAATCTTTCCCGCAAAGCCTCCCTTTTTTGTTGTGTGTTGGCGGTATTTGGAACCTCGACATCATCACATATTATCAAATCTGCGCGCATGCCGGTAATATTGCCATGTATGCCTTGGCATACAACCGATGGTTCACGAATACCGATTGGTCGATTTATGGTCAGTTTATCTGATGCCCATTCTTTTTTAGATTTTGGAATCAAATCTGTGCAAAACGGATGATTTTCCAAAATGTTTTTTATATGCGACACCATACGCGATGCTAATGTTTGATGCGCCGATAAAACCAAAATTCGCGTTGTGGGTTGCATGTATAAAACAAATGCAGCAAATATTCCAACAACGGTTGATTTACCCGAATGCCGAAACGCCATCAACAAACCTTTGTGTGATGGGGATTGCCAAACATCATACAAAAAATCTAACATATTTTTATGATGTGTGGGGGTATCATATCCCAATATTTTATTCCACGCGTCTGCAAACAGATAAACATTTTGATTCATGATTTTATCCGACAATTTTATCAAAGCGCGACAATAAATTTTTCAACAAATTTGGTTTCGTTGTTTTTATACTTTTTAATTTTTCCAAATTTGTTTGCTTTTTTTCATTATATGGTTCGGACACTTCGCCACGCATACGGTCCAATACTGCGCCGGCAGTGGTGCTGCGTTCGGTCATGCCACCGGCACCATATTTTGCGCGTTGCGCGGCCAATGCCTTTTTAACCAGATTTGTTTTTGTTTGTTCGTCTTTGGCAATTTGTTGCAAAACCTGCTGACGTTTGCTGGATGTTTCCTTTTTTGATTTTTGATAATTCAGAATATCGTTTACATCTGATACAATTTGACCCATTTTTTATCCTTTTTGTTATTTTTATATTTCATATCGACCATAAACACTGACCGATAACACAGTAATTGGCGCCGGTTCATGACCATGTATCGTCCATGGCGATGTTGATTCATCTATTTGCGAGCCCAGAAAATTCATAGATATATCGCCGGAAAATCCATCGGCATACGGTGCATAAATTTCATTTGGCAATTCAACACGCATGTTGTTTATAAATGCCGCCTTGGTTTTCCATAAACGCAGATTTATTTTTCGCAATCGCAAATGCTTTGGGCGATGTCCGGAAAAATTCATTGGCAATCCCGACACACGAAATTCTATGTTATGAATCCCAGAATCGGTCAATGCAGAATCAACAAATTTTGATAATTTGTATGTACTTTCGTGTTCTAATACAACATAAATTTCTGGACCTGCGGTCGCAATGGATACAAAATTTCCGTATGATTTATATCTGGTCCATGCAGAAATTCCATGGACGGTGTCTTGGTGCAAAACCGCCATTGTCCCGTCGTTATTTACAACATATAACTGTTTCAATACTTTGTTATATGTGATATCGATTGGATTGTTTATCAAATGTTTAGAATACGCGCACAAATCATCGGCGTTATACCGGTCGCCCAATGCGTCCAATGATAATTTACGGATGTCGGTCAATGTGTTTGATATAAACACGGTTTCGCCCTCGATTTTTTGTGGTGTCAATGATGCCAATGTCGCGCAACCAACCGATGTTTGTTGGACTATGTTTATGTTTGACGGTGTCAATGGTTTATCCGAAATTGACCATTCGCCATACGATGTTAAAATTTGCAATTTATCGCTGCTGATTAAATTACAGATTTGATGGCGTTCTTTGGATAATAATGTTGTTGATATGGCTTCGTCATCCAATCCTGTGCCGACATCAAAATTTCTGTATTCGCCAACACGCGACATCCATATTCCGCCCGGTGTTGCGCGCGTACATGCAAACACCAATCGGTCTTGGTGAAATGTGATTGCGCGTGGCCAACCGTGTCGATTATCAAATGCACTTTCGGTCCAATCAGATATTGCGCCCGATGGTAATGAATATTCCAATGTACTGCGCGCATAAACCACGGTTGGGCTGACATATTCTGTGATTTCCCATTGTTGATTATTGAAATACAACGCGGTGCCAACACTGTTTGATGTCCAATAATCTTGGGATGCGGTAATTGTTGCAGATTTCACACCGTTTGGTCCCGACGATACCGCAATAGATACGCCATACATATCGTCATATTTCATAAATGGGATTTGGTTGTGTGTGCCAGTTGTGTCATAAAATTTGAATTTTTCCAATGTGAAAATATTATCTTGTTTGGTCAGCACATATGGACACACATCGGGGTTCGTGAATACAATTGTGTTATTGTGAATTGCAAATTGCAAATTTGGCACAATGTTTTCTGACCACGGCGATGACAATGACCCAACAAGTGTGTCATTATTGAAAATCTGTATCGTAAAATTGGTAAGTGCCAAAATATAGTTTTCTTGGTCAGACGCATCAAACGAAATCAATCGTGCGCGTCCCAATAAATTTGCAACATCCGTCAAACCCGGGCGACGCGCCAGTCCCCCGCCCGACAACACATCCATATTTTCCAGATATGCCACGCCATTTATATTTTTTGTTAAATAAAATTCTGGGGCAATTTCGCCCGACGCAAATGAATTTTGCGTATGAATAAATTCTGTCATATTAAATACCTTTGTTTTTTAGAATCTGGAATTTATCAAAGAAAATTGTTCAACAACAGGATTTGCATCGGTTGTGGAATCTATAAATTTTGCAGTTTGGAATTCTGATTCGTATAAACTTATCAACATACGCATGGTTTGCTGACTGCCGGTTAGTGGCACACAAAATTCCATTGCCAATTTTGTTGCCGCCAATGACACAAAATAACTGGGGAAAGATTCCGGTGCAACACGCGTTATCGCCAATAATTTCGCGTTATTTTCATTTGTGAAAATTTTATTTCCGCAAATATGCCCAGAACACCGCAATATACGCAAAACATTTTCTGGAATCACAAATTCATCATCTTGGTTTTTTTCAATAATAAAACCACTGGTTGCAAAACGCCATGGGTGTCCAGATAATAACGCGTCTATTGTTGTGTCATATAATGTTCGTGCCAATTGTGCCGATGCGGTATCTGCATTTAACGATGTCAATGGTTGTTCGCCCAATTTCAACAACGCCATAGAACATAAATCTTGTTTGGTAAGCATATTAAACCTCTTTGGTTGTGAATAAAAAAATTGTGGGACAATAAATGTCCCACAATGCATGAGATAAAAAATTATGCTAATGCAGCAACACTGACCGTTTCAGGTGTCACCGTGATTGATTTAATGGATGTTTCATCCGATGCGTTGATTATGATGATATCACCGGTATTCATCAATGTTGATACATTGTTGAAATATCCGGATGTGCTGATTGCCGTCATGGTTTCATTTGCAGAATAATGCCACAATGTAAAGCCATTTGCATACGCAATTACAGATAATTTTTTATTTTGAAATGCCATCTGTTTTTCCTTTTTGTTTTTTTTTGTTGTGAAATTATGCGTTATCTTTGCATTTGATACGGACAATACCGTCTTGATCAATCAAGACCGCACCTTGGGACATGCTGTTGCTGATAAAGTGCGCTGCACGTTCGCCATGCCATGTGATGTCGGTTTTAACTTCTTGACCGCATGCATGGCCAACCGACGATGCGTGATATATAAAACAACTGCGTTCGGTTGTGTTTGATAACGGCAAATCGTTGTGCAAAACCCATGTAATGCCCAACCATTTTCTGGCCTCGAATCCATTGACCAACGGGTTAGAATTACCGACATATTCCGCCGATACAAATTCGTTGATGCCCAACAATTCGTTCCATTGATGCACGCCAACAACGGCGAATCTGCGCCCGTCATCGGGAACATCTTTTTCGTTGATTTTTTCGACGGCTTCCAAAATCAAGGCTTTGGTCAAACCAGTTGTAAAATCACCGACATACGATGTCGCAGCATCCATCGCCGATATAATCAATTCATCTGTTTTGCGACCCAATGCATACGCCCCAGCCGACGCGACAACACGACGTTCATCGATATTTGTTTTTAATTCATCCAAACTGTCAACCCAATCACCGGCATAATAATCTTGCAAAACACATTCAACCGGTTGATGATTCAAATTCATAACCGGCACAATGCCATGACGCGATTTGGTACTGGCGGTGCCACGACCAATCGTTTGAAATGTTGTAGATTGTCCCACAACCCCAGATTTGCTGCGGATGGTGGAACGCAATTTTGTGCCCATTTGCTGATACGCAAGATGGACATCTGCTTCAAATTGTTTAACGAAAACTTGATCTATAGAAACAGACATATTTATTCCTTTGGTTTGTTAGATATGAAAAACAAGCGCAATGTTAAATTGCACAGACCATAAAATTGTTTTTTGATTATGCAAACAGAACAGTTTGCGTCATACGACAATAAAATGCGGGGTCCCATGTAAATAGATTTTCCTGCAATAGTTTTAGTCAGACTATAATAAAACATCTGACTAAAATTATTAAAAAACCCGCAATTTCTTGCGGGTTAAATTTGGTTAAAAGAAAATATTATTTTCTTTTTGCCGCTGTTTTTTTGCATGCGCAAACTTTTTTCGCAGGTGCTTTTTTAGCAGCTGGTTTTTTTACAGCAACTTTTTTTACTGCCGGTTTTTTTGCAGCAACTTTTTTAGCGACTGGTTTTTTCGCAGCAGGTTTTTTTGCAGCGACTTTTTTCACAGTCGTTTTTTTCGCAACTACTTTTTTAGCAACTGGTTTTTTTGCAGCAACTTTTTTAGCAACTGGTTTTTTTGCAGCTGGTTTTTTGGCAGCAGGTTTAGCAGCGACTTTCTTCGCAGCTGGTTTAGCAGTTTTTTTCGCTGAGAATAAAAATGCCATTCTTCTCTCCTTTTTAATGTTTTGGATAGAACAAATTTTTTTGTTCTTGATTACATTTTATCTGAAAAGAAATTAATAGTAAAGAAAAATTTACTTTTTATATCATATTTTTTTATTCTGAATATAATTTTTTGAAACCATTTTCAATTTTACGAACATATTCTGGATCCGCATCACGCCAATATTTTGGATCACGCATCATGCGTCGCAAATCTGCATCAGTTAAATTTTCTTGTTCATTAAAATTGGTTTCAACACGTGGTTCCATTGATTGCATCATTTGATAAACGCCTTGGATTCCGCTGGCGCTGGCGCATAATGCATCAAACGCATCGTGTGGTAAAAATTTTTCACCGAATGTATTTATTGCATTTAATGCGTCGTTCATTTTTTCACGCGAACCGAAAAATTTTTCTAATTTTAACATTTCGTTTGTTTCATTTTTTACAGAAAATAAATCCGATAACACCGGTGATAAAAATTCTTCGGCAATAGAATAAATTTTTTCAACTTGGGATTTTGTTAAACCAATTTCATGAAATTTTTGTTTAATCGATTCGTCATCGAACAATTCATTCGTTGGATAATCATCGGCATTTTCAGGAACACCGATTGCACGATTAAATTTTTCGCGTGTTGCATCATCTGTGTTATTGTTTGGGATTGAAATCATATTTCCCATTTTCTTTTCCAATTCAGAATATGATTTTAACAGCGCATCAACATTTACCGTTCCGTCGGGGTTTTGAAATTTTTCTGGTATTTTTTGCATAATTTTTCCTTTTGGTTTCACTTGATTTTCTTAAAAAATAAATTCCACCAAGTGTGAATATGGATTGCATCGCGGTGAATAAATCTGAATCGCCAACCAAATATGCTGCAATCGCAGATAATATTCCAACACCGGATAATATGTATGTTCGGTGTCCAGATAAGAAACCGCCATGAATTATTTTTTGTATTTTCATTTTTTTCCATTTATGTGTAAAACAACAATCCATCCATATCCAAAATGTATCCGCGTGCGATTGACCAAGATGGATTTAATTCGGTGCGATGAAATTTTGTTGCACCAAAACAACAATCCATCAAATTATGTTTCAACATTTTATCAGTCACACGCAGACACATTTGAAATGTTCGTGCATTTGGATTGACATTTAATAAATCATGATGCGATGATTTTTTATCCAAACATTCAAACAATCCAGATTTCATTACGAAATCTAATTCTGATTCTCCCGATGCGCGTGCGCCATTTGAAATCATAGATGCCAACGCTTCGACCACACGCAAAGATTGCGCACATGTTTCTGCATAAATAACACGCGCGATTTTATACACATCGCGCGCGAACACATCGTCCGAATGTTTGATTAAATTTAATTGCATCGTTGTTATGCCCTTTTTTTGTTTGGTTAAACAAAAAACGGCGCACAAAAAATGTGCGCCGAATAAAAAAATCACGTCATCTGGTGACGTGTATTATTTCTGCTCTTGATGTTTTGTATTATATCATAAATCGATGTGCAAGTCAAGTGTTTTATATTAAAATTTCATCACCATATGCCAAAACATATCGTGTTCCACATCGCAAAACCAATGCGCCATTTTCGTTTATACCAATCAATTCTGCCGCCGCGCCACGATATTTAACAGTTGTGTTCAGCCCCGTTGCCATTGACATCCAACGCGTGCGAACATTTGCAAAATCAGATTTTATCCATTTATCCAAAAAACGCATCAGTCGCGACAACACATCTGATTCAGACACCGCAACCCAATCATTTATTTTTGTGGTTTTATATTCTGGGACGGTGGGATTTGTTGCGATATTTATACCAATACCAACAACAACGAATCGTCCATAGTATTCAATTAAAATCCCAGATATTTTTTTCCCATCAACCAAAATATCATTTGGCCACTTGATTGTGGGACTGATTCCAAACGATAACAATGTGTCCGCCACCGCAATCGCCACCGCATAAGACAGACGCGCATCGCGTTCTGGGGCGGCATAAATGAAACTGGCATATAAATTACCATGATGCGACACCCATGTGCGACGAAAACGCCCCCGCCCCGCACTTTGCGCCGATGCCACCACCACACAGTGGTCGCCCGCGCGACGCGACGCAATCAATTCTTGGGCGGTTGTTTGTGTACTGGGGATTTTATCATAAGAAAAAATTTTATACAGTGCCAATTTTATATACCCCATTTTCCAGTTTTATAAAATCGTGCCCATATAATTTTCGCATATTGTAAATCGCCGTATCAATCGTGTGCGTTGCAACATTTGGCATATACCCCAGTGCGTTTTTCAATTCTTCGCCGGTCATTCCGCCACTGCGCCACAGGGATATAATTATATTTTTTTGGACATCTGATAACTGTGGAATATTTTCACCAAATACGTTTTGCAATATAACAATGGGACGGTTCACAATCAGTGATTTTAATTCGTTTAACGACACAATTGTTGTTGGTTCAATTTCATCAAAATCTATATCCAAAACATTTTTCGCATCGACAACCGTCGCACCCAATTCGCCCAATATATGACGCCACACAGGATTCGTTGAATAAATTCTGATTCCGTTCAACATAATCCCAGAATAGCAAAAAAAAACGCTAAGTCTATAAAAATCAGAATATTGATTCGTGGTCGTTGATTTTTTATTTTCGGGGTGCTAATATTTTTTTGTCTATGGAAAAAAGGATTGAAACATGTATATACTTGCATTGAACTGCGGTTCATCTTCATTAAAATATCAGGTTTTTGACGCGGACACAAAAAAACCATTGGTCAGTGGCAATGTCGAGAAAATCGGATTGCCGGATTCTTTTGTCACACAAAAATATCCCGATGGGAACAAGGTTCGTCGCGATGTTTCGATGGCGGATCATAACCAGGCATTAAATGTCGTTATCGGTTTATTGCGCGAGGCATCTATTGACATCAACAACATTGGCGGTGTTGGTCATCGCGTTGTGCTGGGTGGTGAAAAGTTCGCAAATTCGGTCGAAATTACTGATGAAGTTATCAAGAAAATTGACGAATTATCAATGATTGCACCATTACATAATCCGGCGGCGTTGGTTGGTATTATGGCGGCAAAAAGTTTATTACCAAACGCGCGCCAGGTTGCGGTGTTTGATACGGCATTTTATAACACACTGCCTGAATACGCATATCGTTATGCGGTCCCTGCGGCGTGGTATCGTGAATTGGGTGTGCGCCGTTATGGTTTTCACGGAACATCACATTTATATGTTTCTAAACGTGCGGCGGCAATTTTAGGCAAACCCGCATCGGAATGCAATTTGATTACATTGCACATTGGTTCGGGTGCATCTGCGGCGGCGATTCGCGGTGGTGTTGCGGTTGATACATCATTGGGAATGACACCGGTTGCGGGTTTGGTTATGGGAACACGTCCGGGCGATTTGGATGCCGGGGTTGTTTTGTATGTAATGCAACGGTTGGGTTTGACACCGGAACAAATGCAAAAACATTTGAATAAAGATTCTGGATTATTGGGTGTCACCGAATGTTTTGCCGACCGACGCGATGTCGAGGCGAATCGTGAAACAAAACCCGAATGCCAATTGGCGATTGAAATGGAGGCACACGCCGTCCGCAAATATATCGGCGCGTTCTTGGCAGAATTGGGTCATGTTGACGCGATTGTATTCACCGCGGGCGTTGGCGAAAATGACGATTATTTACGCGCACAGTTCTGTCGCGGATTGGAACCGTTGGGAATTAAATTAGACCCAGAAAAAAATGCGGCGGCATTGGCACGCAAAGGTGTTGAATCTGCAATTATCAGCACCGACGACAGTCCGATTAAAATTATCATGGTCGCCACAAATGAAGAATTGGTTATTGTCGAAGATACAATTGCAATTATGAACGGCACATATAATCCAGACCATTTGAAAATGGATTATTCGTTTGCAAAATAATTGTGATAAATATAACGAAAAACACCACCAAATTGGTGGTGTTTTTTTATTTCACCGTTAAAACATTTCGACGGACTATGGCGAACCTCTGAACGTTGAGCCCGCAGTAGTACGCACAGTTGTACACACAATCCGCCACAGACGCGAACGCGCTGCCAAAGACCCAACCGCCCGATACACTCATTATCGTGCCATTGGCGTATCTTTGGTCGTCGTTTTCACCAGAACCCGGCACACCTATCGCCGTCATTTTACACCAACAATTCTGAAAATTATCGCGTGGGTATCCCGGTTTTTCATCCGTTCCATATTCACTCGGTAATGTATTAAATACGGTTTCAACATTCGAATTCGGATAGTCACTTATCAAACTCGCCAATGTTATTCCATCACCACTGTATGCCGTCAATTTTTTCGGCCACCAATAATTGGAACCATCCGCAACATCACCGGTCATTTCCGTCGTGTGTCGACCAACCGTTGTGCATTTCGCAACGCCATATACCACACCCGGGGTTATGCCCAGGCTGGCGCCACCCTCATTACCATTATATACAACCGCCCATTCACCGGAATCGTCGTCCGAACCCTCGGTAAGTTCCCGGAACATTCCGCCCGTATCATAGCATATCCCCGCATTTACCGTTGATGTTGTTCGGGTTGCGTTGTCCGCGCATCGTGCCAATGTTGTCGGACCAAACGGACGATCAACCGCCAATTGCTTGTTATCTATATATTTTTTCCGAAATGCGCCACTGCCGTTATAGAATACATTTGATGTGTCATAAAGTGTGCTCCCGTTTTCGGTATGTGTCGTTTGCGTTGGTGCGCCTTGGTTACCCGACAGCCCCGCCGCCGCCAAAATCGGATTTAGGAAATCGTTTATCGGGTCGTATATTTCATACCAATGCGGCGTGCCGTCTTCATCCTCGACCAATAAACATTTTTTGAACGGCGGACATGTTTCGTCCGGGCGGGTTTGCTTATTCGTCGCAATTTGGTCTATTTGCTGTGCCTGGGACATAGTCTGGGTCACGACCGTATCCACCGCCGCAACCGCCGCGTCCAACCGCGTTTCCACCGGTGCAAATTGAGCCTCGGAATATTTTGTTGTTGCTATTTTGATTTGATATTCCCCCGCGACAAATTCACCCGTCCCGGCATTGGTATGAAATGCGGTTTCCGGATTTGAATCCTCCAAATCATACATACCCAACATCCCATCCGAATCACGACGAGCTGGGACAAAATTTTGTATTAAAACACCATCTGCATCTTTCACACGATATGAATAAATTCGTAAATATCCGCTTCGTCTCCCATCAACATTTCCCGCTATGTTGTAAGCAAATAAAAATACATTATACGGAATATTTTCATCCGTAATCCAAGAAGCAGCCCAAACATTTCTATCGTCAAGTAAAGCCGTTTTTGTGCTTTGCTGATATTTTGCTGTATGCCTAACATTGTTTGGTAAAGTCAAACCACTATATATAGATGGTGATGATGCTGATGTTGTGCTGGAATAAAAACATACTTTATCATTACAGTATGTTAGTATAAAAGCACCTTTTTTATTATATGCCTCGATGGCGGCACCCATTATCCAGTTGTATACATTGCTTTGAAGAAAATTGATTTCATAAATGTAATTACTGTTAAAATTTAATCCCGTATTGATATAGGCTTGCGATGGAATAGCAGTGGATTCCAAATATTCCAATTCAGTGTATCCGGCGGGGAGTGTCGCTGCGTGCGCAGGCATAATCGCGAACATGCACGCAACGGTCGCCAACACAAATTTTAACGAATCGAAAAAGCGTAATTTTTTCATGATTTTCCCCCGTTCTCTCTCAAAAAATCCTTGACTTTTTATTTTTTATTCATGGTCATGATAAAAAAACCAAGGTTTTTTTGCAACGCGTTTGGGGCG
>DFGC01000002.1 GCA_002371155.1 Alphaproteobacteria bacterium UBA3760
AAAACCTTGGTTTTCTTGCAACGGGCAAAATTGGGGGCTATTCCACTGTGTGCGCGCCTTTGCAATTTTTACACGAATCGATTTTGACCCTCCCCACCACTCCGTGGTCCCCCCCCTCCGATAATCGCCCACAAAACGCATCCGCGTTTCGCGGGGCCCGATGGAGGGGAATCCGCCATGTCGTCATCCCAGCTTTATTCCTTTCGTCATCCCGGCGCAGGCCGGGATCCAGTTTGCGAAAGCAAACTTGCGTAATTATGCCAAATGACACAAGTTGATACTGTGTATCAACTGGATACCGCGCGAAATCACCCACCCGTCGCATGTTGCGCCGCGGCGGGGCCCGATACCGCGGTATGACGAATATGGCTGCTTTTCCAACCTTGCTGGCGATGAGATGACACCATTCGGTACACGCCAACCACAGTTCGGATATTTTCCTGTTATTTTGCCCCGCTCTACTAAAATATTGACAGAATGTATTTTTATACTACACTGGTCAATATGAGTCAGAAAAATCAAATTTTACCAGGAACTGATGCGTGGGAACGCATCTGTGAACAATGCGGGTTATGTTGTTTGCTGAAAACGGTTGATGAATACGGTCGGGTGTGTTTGACTCGTGTGCGTTGTCGACATTTGGGCAAGAATCGTTTGTGTGATTGTTATAATATGAATTTTTCTGCGCGCAACGATGGAAATTTTGACAGTTGTTTCAAAAGTAATGGTTCGCCGGTAAATTTTGATACCCTGTGTAATGATTATGTTGTGCCGGGGTTTTGTCCGTATGTGAAACGGTTTGTTGCACCGAACAATTTAACCCGCCCAAATATAGATTTTGGAAATACTATATCCGAAGATGAATTGCCCGATGGCGCAGACTTGCGTGATTATATTATTCCAGGAACAGCAAAGTTTTTTAAGTATAATCCGGCAGTAAATAAGAAAATGCGCGATTGGTTTGGACATAAAAAATAGTGTCAAAATGGCACCATTTTTTTATGATATTTTTTCAATTCTTTTGCGACGGCGTTCGATGTCGTCAAATGGGCTTTCCAAAAATGCCTGGGCACACAGGTATGCAACCTCGATATCAATATCGTCGGCCGCCAATGCCAATACATTTATGTCGTCGTGAAAACGGTCGTCGCGTGCCTGGGACGGGCGTTCGCAACGCGATGCGCGAATGTGGCGATAACGATTCGCCGCGATTTCCATGCCGGCACCCGTTCCACAGATTAAAATTCCGCGTGATGCGTTGTCGCCCAACATGGCGTCCGCCAATTTTGCCGCGATATCTGGAAAATCAACAGGTGTTCGTGGGTCGGATGTGCCCAAATCAACCGTTTGGTATCCCGCCGCGTTTAACATTTCGACTAAATATAATTTTAATGCCACACCACGGTGATCTGCCGCCAAGAAAATTTTAGATATTTGTTTATTCATCGTCTTTGTCCTTGCGTTTTGCCAATTTGCATTCCAATTCAGTATTGTTTGTTATGTTTAATGTGCGGTATGTCAATGTCCCAGTCATGCGCGCTTGGGTGAAAATATTTGCCGTGTCAACCAATGCAGAACCCGTCAAATCCCCATGCAAAAATAATGCATCGGTTTTGATGTCGCCAATAACATGACCGCCCCGCCCGATAACGACAACCGTTGCGGTTATATCGCCACGAACCGTTCCATGTATTTGCACCGTCAGGTCAGAATGTATGTTGCCCTTGATTTGGCACCCCGCCCCGATGACGGTTGGTGATTGTTTTTCATCTGCGTTTGTAAATGCCAGCATTGTTTCCTTCCTTTTTATTATTTCTATTCCTGGACAAATTTTGCCGGATTAAATTGGTTGCCTTTATATTTTATTTCGTAATGCAGGTGCGCGCCCGTTGACCGACCCGATGACCCGCCCAGTCCCACAACCGTTCCCGCACGAATCCAATCGCCACGCGATACCAAAATTTTGGACAGATGGGCGTATAGTGTTGAAAATCCCAATCCGTGGTCGATTTCAACCGTTAAACCATAACCACTGCGTTCACCCACAGATATTACCCGCCCGGGTGCAACCGCCGATAATTCTGTGCCGATTTTGCCGGCGAAATCGATACCTTTGTGTTGTTTGGGTTTATGGGTAAATGGGTCTTTGCGGACACCAAAACTGGATGTCACACGCGTGTTTTTTACCGGTGCCCCCAGGGGTAAAACCTGGGCCAATTTGGAAAGCCCCGCCCACATTTCCAAATCGTTTGCGATTTTTTTGTATTTTGTATCGACGTTTGAATCAAATGATATTGGTGAAAATACAACATTTACAATAGGATTGGAATACTGATTTGCCTTGGTTATTAATTGTTGTTCTTGGATGCCCAATGATAATAATGTTGAATTTATCTTGTTTAATTTTTGACGCAATTCTTTGATATTATCGTTTGTCATGTTTGATACCGCGGTGACGATTTCGGTGTCAGCCTCGGCAATCATGTTCATCGTTTCCAACATTTGTTCGTTTTGTTGCTGAATCGTTGTGTTTTCAGCCCGAACCATGTCGTATGCAACCGATAAATCCGCGATTTTTGTGTATTCTGGGTCGTATTCACGGTCGGCAAAAATTTCAGTCACGCGGGTTTTCAAGAAATCTAATTCGCCCCATATTTTTACCCGCGAATTGGTTAATGCCTCGCGTTCGGTATCTGATAATTTTTTATAGTTCAATATTTTGTCGTCGATAACATTTAATTGGCGGGTTAAGTCGTTGAATTTTGTCAGATAAACCTGTAAATCAATCAGTTGTCGGTCGTGACGTTCGCGTTCTTGCTGTAATTGAATTGTGCGTTTTTGCAGCATTGGGCGGTGATACATAAATACATATGTTGACCATGATGCCCACACAATAAGTCCAATTTTACCGAAAAATTTAGTGAAACGCCAAAAACTGCTCTGGTTAAAACTGTATACATTGCCATTTGGGGTGTCCATAACCGTGAATTCGCGTGGGGGAAAAATCTGGACAATTATTTTCCATAATGCGCGAAATGGCCATGTTATAAATGACCACAGGGACGAAAAATATCGAGCAATGAAATTTAACATTATGTGCCCATTTTAGACAAGATTTTATTGATAGTCAAGCCGTCGCGTAAAATTGCGTCGTTATTCATTTGTAATCCGCGGTGTAATACGGTTGGACCATGGTCGCAGATTCTGCACCGAACAAGAACGCGTTCGGCAATTTCCGGGTTTGCACCAAATAACGGTATTATTGTTATAGAACCACAGTTTTTTCCAATCGCCGACATACATTCGCCCAGGCGTGCCGCATCAATAATTGTGCAAAAATATCCATGTGGGCGAACGCGTGCAATCGATCGACGAATCCATTGTGGCATATTTATATTGTGATGCGCCGCCGGCGATTTGGTTGTTGGTGTTCCACGAAAATACGGTGGATTTGTTATAACCAGGTCAAAAGTGCGCGGTGTTGACCATGTTGTAATGTCTTGGAGAACAGTTTCAATTTGTGTGTTATTTAATTCTGCATTTTGTTGACATATGTTCAGCATTTCTGGGTCGATGTCAATTCCGGTGATTTTTGCGTTTTTGTTATGTGCATGCACGCACAGTGCCACCCCGCCCGTTCCAATGCCGACATCCAGTATTGTTTTTGCGTCGTCAGGCGCAAATGCCGCCAGCCATACAGCATCAGATGTTGGATTATATTTTGACCGGCGCATTTTGACCGCACCGCCCAACAGAGTAAAAAATTCTTGTTTTTCGTGCATATATGTATCATAATACCTGAAAACAAAAAGGCAAGTTTATGTTTGATGAATCTTTGATTGTGCAAAGTGCGGTTAGTGCGTTTAATAATGCGGCATTGGCGACACCGGCTTTTTTTTGGCTGGGGTTGTTGATGTTGCCGTTGTTTTGGGTTGTGTATAAATACGGCAACCAGTTCATGGATTTAATTGGCTGGAATCGGTTTGATATGCAAACGCGCGTTATAAAATGGACCGTTGCAATGTCGGTCGTTTGGATTATTTTGTTTGGTGGAAATTATGATGTTTTGCGTGATTCTATGACTTTGTTGCCATTTGTGACGGCGGCGATTGTGTTTATGGGAATGGTGTTTGTTGGGAATATGACACGCGATATAAAACTGCCTGAATTGCGAAAAATGAAACGGTGGGAAAGATGTAAATATATATTGTTCTATATGGCAATATTGGCAATTGTCGGATTGACCGATTTGCATACATGGTGGGGGCCGATTTTACAAATTTTGGCATTTGTCGGTGGTGGATATATGGGACGCAAAATGAAGTATAAGATTCGCAATGTGCCATTTGTGACGGCGTTTATATTTTTGTTCACGATTGCCATTTTGATGCAACCTGAATATTTCAGATTTGCACAATTGGGAAATTTGACTTTGTTGCATTTGTTTGGTGTTGTGTGTGTGGGAATACCGTTGGCGGGGTCGGTTGTGTTGCGTAATGTTGCGCCACGCGGCAAAATTTATCACAGTGCGTATGTAAAATTAAAGTGGCTGATGCGGTGCATGGTTGCATTGGCGGGATGTTTGTTTGTTATGACGGAATCTGTGCCGGTGTTTATTGGAACATGTGCGATGGCAATGGGGTTATTTTGGTTAAAGGTTATTCATGCGAAAACTGTGCCGGAACATTTGGCGGACAGATTGTTAATGTTGGGAATTTTCTGGTTCGGGTTGATAACCGTTATGCCGGTTATTTCTTGTTTGGCGATTTTGGGATGGATGTCAATCCCACATGGCGATTTCAGACAAGAAATACGGGCGTTGTTATAATTTGTTATATTTCTTGAATACACAATTTGTTTTATTTGTTGTATCATTTGTTCCGTGATAATTATAAAGGTAGCGTTATGAGTGATATACATCCAACTGCAATTATAAAACCGGGTGCGGTTATTGGCGCGGATTGCAAAATCGGGCCATATTGCATTATTGGCGAAAATGTTGTTTTGGGCGACAGGGTCGAATTGGTGTCCAATGTCGTGATTGACGGGAAAACATCAATTGGCGATGATTCTATTGTTTATCCGTTTGCGGTGCTGGGCGTGATGAGCCAGGATTTAAAATGGCAAGATGAATCAACAATGACGGGGTTGCGTATTGGAAAACGTTGCAAAATTCGCGAATATGTGACAATTCATTCTGGAACACCTGCATCGGATGGAACTGAAATTGGGGACGATTGTCAAATTATGGTGAACGCACATGTTGGACATGATTGCAAAGTTGGAAATAGTGTTGTTATGTCTAACCTGGTTCAGGTCGCCGGTCATGTCGAAATCGAAGATTTTGCGATTTTGTCGGGTGGTGCAATGGTTTTACAATTTGTGCGTATTGGACGAAATGCTTTTATTGCCGGTATGTCGGGTGTTGGAAACGATGTGTTGCCATACGCAATTTACGAGGGTATGGGTGGACGCGCGGTATATCGGACGATAAATCGTGTCGGTTTGATGCGGCATGGTTTTACCAATGAAGATATGCACGCGATTCATACGGTCTATTCTGCGGTGTTTCGTGAAACAGATGGCACAGTCGAGGAAAGATTAAATCGTGTCCGGCGTGATGTTAAAAATAATAAATATGCAATGGACGCAATCGATTTTATTGAAAATCGTTCAAAACGCGGGATTGGAACATCGAAACATGCCGAATAAAATATTTATTATTGCAGGCGAAGTATCAGGTGATGTTTTGGGCGCGAATATTATGCGCGCCATGCCACGTGTGCAATTTGTTGGTGTTGGCGGGCAAAATATGTGTAATGCGGGATTGAAATCCATATTTCCAATGTCTGATTTGTCGGTTATGGGTATTGTCGAGGTTTTAATGCATGCCCGGACATTAAAAAAACGTATAAAGCAAACAATTCATGCAATTTTGGATGAAAAACCTGATTTGGTTTTGACTATAGATTCGCCGGGTTTTGCGCGTGCGGTGGTTGATGGGGTAAAAAAGTCCGAGGTTGGAAAAAAACTGATTGCAAACGGTTTGCGGTTTCATCATGTTGTTGCCCCCCAGGTTTGGGCATGGCGGCCGGGTCGTGCGAAAAAATATGCGCGTGCGTTTGATAAATTATATGCCTTTTTTGATTTCGAGGTTCCTTATTTTACAAAATACGGATTGGAAACTGTGGCGGTGGGTCATCCGATTGCTGATAATATTATGGGGCACTATTCGCGAAAAAAAATTGGCCGAAATAAAATTATCGCGTTGATGCCGGGCAGTCGTAAAACCGAGGTTAAAAAGTTGATGCCGATATTTCGTGATTTTGTGTCGCTGGTGCCGGCGGGTTATAAATTTGTTATTCCGACGGTTGAAACCACAGATGCGTTTGTGCGAAATTTTGTAAAAAATTGGAAAACTAAACCCGAAATTATATCATCAAAAGACCGGTATTTGTTGTATGAACGGGTGTTTGTTGCCGTTGCCGCCAGTGGAACGGTGTCGGCAGAATTGGCGATGATGCATGTGCCGGCAATAATTGTGTATCGGATGAATTGGCTGACATCTGTGATTGGGCATATTTTGATAAATGTTAAATGGGTGTCATTGGTGAATATTTTATTAAATCGGTCGGTGTATCCTGAATTGTTGGGGGCGGCGGCAACACCAAAAAATATTTTGCGGGAATTTAATAAAATTGCAAATAATAACGATGTGCGTCATGAAATGATTGATACATTGGCGATGGCGGATAAATTATGGCGACCGGATTCGCAAAATGTTGCAAAACGTATCGCAAACGCATTGAAATAATTTTTATGTTTTTATATTATTTCGCCCTAGCCTGCGGGAAAACTGGTGGTCATTGCCGCAGATGATATTGGCGCCGGTGGTGTCGTTAATGATTCATTGCTGTTTTGACATTTGTTTGTTGTTGTATTCAGTGTATAATTTTGTGGACAACATTTTTGATTTTCGGGTGATTCAGATGGATTTACGATTACCCAATCAAATGGGCAATCGTTGCATTCGCCGTTTGTTGTTCCAACACCAAATGGGCAGACTTGGTTTTTATTATTTATTTCGGCGGTACACCAATCTTGTTCGGTTGGTATAAATGAAGAATTTCCGATGTCGTATTCCCATATTGAAAATGTTGATGTTGCGGTTGGTGCATTCAACGGTGTGGATGCGTTGGATGAATCTTGGTTTATGCCGATGGTGAAATAATTTTCGGGTGTCATATAACACCGATGGTTTAATCCGTGTGTTGCAATTTGTTGTGCCGAACAAGAATTTCCATCACACGAAACATTGTATGTGGTCATTGGTCGTACTGGGAAAGATGCCGTGCATCGTGTGGTTGTTCCATCGTTGCTGCGTCGGCCACCGTTTTCCCAACACAGGCATGCGCCCCATGATTGAACATCAACGGTTTCGTTATAATCGCGTGGACACATGTTTTCATAGAAATACTTTGTGTTTCCGGTTCCAATTGCTACCGATGTTGGCAAAGATGATATTTGGGTCGATTGTATGGTTGGAATATATGATATGCCACCTTGGTTTATGGTGTACAGATAACCGCGTTTGCCGACACTGTATGGTTGATATATTTGGTTATATCGACTGGTGGATTTATGGAATGTTGCCTCGCAAAATGCAGATGGATTATAATTATTACTGTATAAAGCCAGGTTTTGAACATTCATGAATTGACCATCCAAATTGGAACAGCCGGTCTGTAAAATGTCAATAATTTGGTTGTATATTTCGGTTGCAACCCCCGATGTCCGCAACAGACGGTTTTGCCGTTGACCGGTTTGTGGGTTATTTGTTGCGTATTTATTATAAATGTTTGTTTCGTTTGGATAATAGTTAAATCCGCCGAATGCGGCCTCTATCATTTCGGTATCGCTGCACGCGTCAATCGATGCCAACTGTTTTGCACATTCAGATTTTAATACCGGGTTTGTGCAATCTGGATCGGAACATTCATATAACGCAAACCAATCGGGGGCGTGCCCAGTTTCAAATAGTCCACTGGATGGATAATAAAAGTTTTCATAATTTGTTCCACCATAATTGTCAAAGCATTGTTTCACCACCGCCCGGCATGCCGTCAAAGAATCTGTTTCGTGGCGATTGTTTATGTATTGCGCGACAATTTGACCGTCAAACATATTGTTGCACGAATTGATATAATCAGAACATAATGATTTGTTTAATGTTAAAACATTTGGTGTCAATGTTGTTGTTTGTGCGGCAACCAGTCCCTGCATTGCGGTTGTCATGGCGGTGCTGCCATTCATATAACAGGCGGATACAAAATCAAAACATCCTTGCTTTATTTCGGCGACTTTGGATTGTTGGGCATAGTAAATATCCAACAAAGCCTTGTTCAGATAATTTGTCCAAACGGTATCCGCGTCATCATAGCATTTGTCCAATGCGGGTTCTGCAAATTTTTTAACGCGTTTTTCAAATGCGTTGACAAAGTTGCGGTTGTTGGGATTTTGTGCCAATCTTTGTTCGTCGTTTGTGCGACCATTTGTAAATGTCAGCATTGTTCCCAGTTTGTAAAAATCAACCACCCCGGCAATCGGTGCGCCGGTTGAAACATCAATGTATTCACCATTGTCCAAACATTTATGATAATTTGCACCACATGCATCCTCGCTAAGAATTGCGGTTTCGATATTTGCGATACATGTCGCAATATCGTCAGAATTATGATTTTGGTGATTTTCTGCGCGTGCCAAATCCAACAACGAACTACTTTCACGGATTGCCGCATGTGTTTCGCGTTGTTTTTTTATGATTGCGGTTTGGACCGTATTGCAATCTTGTTCAATTGCCATCAAATATGCGTTCACCGCGCGTTGCAGTGATGCATTATTGCAATTTGTTTTTACCGCGTTGCGACATTGTGGATATACGGCGGTATACAGTGACCCACCATTATATGATGCGATTGTTTGACCAATGTCGGTTGTGCCAAATGAATTTGCCGTATCAAAAGATAAATCAATACTGTTCAAATCGGACAGTCGTGTGTTTTCAACGCGTGCATCGTTGCCGCGGATAGAATTCATAATCGCCGTCAATAATGCATGGGACGCGGATTTATCCCGTGTCAATGCCAATTCGCCGTCGGATGCGGTGTTCATTGCCGCGGCCTGGGCGGCGGTTTTGCCGACGATTTCCAGATTTTCATTAAATTCATTTAATTGTTCACCCGCCTGGGTTAAATTGTTTTTCGCAGATTGCAGTGTTGAAATTCTGTCACTGCATGAACAGCGGCGATATTCGTCGCTTTTTAATTGGCAAAATTGATCCATACATGAAAAATATGCCGTTTTGCAATTTTCGTATTCCGCACCGATTTGCGTTTCGGTTGCGGATGCCGCGCGTGCGACAACCGCCCCGCCCCGCGCAGATACATTACGATTTGTTGCCGCGCGCCCGGTTTGTGCGGTATTGCGTTTCGTTGTTTTGTTGTTAGACACGGCAACGCGTGATGTTGATTTTGGTGTATCGGTTGTGCGAACGCGTTGTGTTGGTGTGCCGTTTCGGATGGATGTTGATGCAACGGTTGTTGTGCGCGATGCGGCAAATCCGCCCGACGCGAAAAACGTGCAGAAAACCAAGATAAATCCAATCCTTTTCATTTCTGATATAAATGTTAGCAAATTTTGGTTTTCCCGGGCAAGCAAATAATGCGAATTATAAATATGAAATTTGTAAATTTTTTATGTTTTTGTGATAAAAAACTGTTGCAATTTATATTCGTTTAGGTTATTATAAACACCGCCTTGGGGCATAATGGGCATATGGCGGAATTGGTAGACGCGCCAGTTTCAGGTACTGGTGGGGCGACCCATGGAAGTTCGAGTCTTCTTATGCCCACCACCCTTCGCACAAGGCTACGGGTGGCAGGCCACAAAACCTTTGCACAAGGCTACGGGTGGCAGGTCTTTGTCTTTGTGTTAGGCAAAGTCGCGGTAGTTAAAGAAAGTTTTGGGGTTGTAGCTCAGTTGATAGAGCGCTACGTTCGCATCGTAGAGGTCGTGGGTTTGAGTCCCATCAGCTCCACCAAAGTTGTTGGTTTGGCGTGCACAGATGTGCGCGTTTTACAAGTCCGGGGGATATGGCGGAATGGTAGACGCTGAGGACTTAAAATCCTTTGGTCATTGCGACCGTGTGGGTTCAAGTCCCACTATCCCCACCACCCTTCGCCAAGGCTATGGGTGGCAGGCCACAAAACCTTTGCCAAAGCATTGGGGTGCAGGCCACAAAAAATTCGCACAAGGCTATGGATGGCGGATTATAAAATTTCGTTGTCGTGTGCCGTTGTGCCCGATTTGAGAAATTAAAATTTTATAAAAGTAAAGATTTGGATGTGTAGCTCAGTTGGTTAGAGCGCTTCGTTCACATCGAAGAGGTCAGCGGTTCGAGTCCGCTCTCATCCACCACCCTTCGCACAAGGCTACGGGTGGCAGGCCACAAAAACTTCGCACAAGGCTACGGGTGGCTGGTCGCGAGACATTTGTCGTGTTTTTGTATGGTGCACGGTCTGGTATTCAATAATAAATATGTGGCAATGTAGAATTGAAAAATTCCCGCCGATGGCGGGTGTTTTTTTACCGTAAACCCATTTTGCGGCAACATGCGTCCGCTGCGGATTGCCATGTTGTGTATGTGTCGGTTGTGTTGCGTAAATCGCGCCAATTTTCCCATCCGTTGCATTTCCCGTCGGGTGTGCATTTTACATATCGGCGCAGTGAACATGTTTGATTGGAAACCTGGCCGGTGGGGGTGGTGCATTTAACAACGATATTTTGATTTTTTGCATCGCCCGACCCCAGTTCATTTGATGATAATTTTTGATACCCAAATGCGGATGTGCCCGATATAACCATTGTGCATATAAATAAAAATATTTTTTTCATAATTTGCCCCCTGACCTGTTCTGGGTTTTATTAAATCAAAATCACAAAATAAAATCAATAGGCATTTTATTCTGCGATTGTGTGGCATCCGTTTGCGCGATATAAATTCAATGCGTTTAACCATCCATCACGAAATTCGCGTTGTCCGGCGCGAAACGCACTTTCACGTGCATCTAAAAATTGTTTGCGCAGGTTGCCATGATAATTTTTTGCGGCGTTTATTGTCGCATCATCAACAATATTTGTTTGTGGAACACCTAATATTTTTTGCAACAATCCGATGGATGCAGGTTTGCTGCCGGTGCCCCATAATGCCATAAATACATCGCCACTGATTGCGTCGGGTAATTGGTCAATATGATATTTGTGAAAGAAACTGTTGTATGCGATGTCTTCGGCATCGGCGCGTGAAAAGTTTTTATTTTTTACAGCGGGAAAATATTTTGATGATACACCATAGCATGTGTATCCGCCACTGTCCGCCGGGTGGTCAACACAGCCGCCCTCGGTTCGGAATTTTGTAATCATCGCCTTTTCAAATGCCGGATATTTTTTATACCGTCCGGTTGTTAAAATTTCGTTTGTGAATTTGCCACCGGATGTCGATGGTTTCGTGCATGTGCCACCGATTTTTGTGCCATCGTATGGCGGTTCGGTATATCGTAATCCATGTGCGTTTCCGGATACAGATTGCCCGATTGGTGGGACGGATTGCGGTTGTGATTGTTGGGCACTTTGTGTGGTGGCGGGGGATTGTTGCGCGGATGTTATTTCGTTATCGTGTGTTGTCCATGGCACATCGTTCATAAACAGATAATATAATTCGGCATTATCGGTGCCGGGGTTGCGAATAATTGGGCGAACGACATATATGTCGATGTCGCATGCGTTGATACCGCGGTCGGATTGTAATTCGGTTAAATCTTGGTGGAATTTTTCAGCGAAACTCATGGCCTGTAAAAATGCGGCGTCATCATCGGCGGGGGTGGTGGATGAACCCGCCCAGAATAACCACATGCCATAATTTACAACATTTTCATACCCGGGTAAATTGTCCGCCGCCAATAATAAATATGGTTTTAATTCCAGGTTGTTTGTGTATTCGCCACTGGATATATCGGTGACATCATACATATCGCCCGCGATTTTTACGCCCAAGTGTAATAAACTGAGTGTGGCGGGAACACGCGCAATTGCGTTTATGTTTTTTAATGTGTTGTGGAATAACCAATCATTTATTTTTGATGACAGGTTTCCAGTGTTCGCACGAACAGTTTTTGCCGCCCGGTCGATTGTTTTGGCGTTCTTTAACCCGGAACGGGTTGCCCGGACGGCACGATATGCGCGCACCGGCAACAGTCCGCGATTTGCACGAAATGCAATTTTACCCTGGCGCAGTAAGTATAAACTGTGTGCCAATTCTTGATGGGATTTTATTAAATCGCGATATTGTTGAACATCGGATGTTTTTTCCAATGTGGCAATTTCAGACGCGTGTGTGTTTTTCAATTCGTTTAATTCGTTGGTGTATTTTTGCTTTAATTCAGAAATTTGGCTTTTTAATTGTTCGGTTTGTTTTGGATTTAGTTGTTTATTGTTTTTTAATGTTTGTTCGGCGTTGCGTAATTGCGTGGCGGTTTGGGTTGCAGATTTTGCATGGTCTGATTGTTTTATGGCGATTTCCAATTCGGATTCCACCGATTGAATTATTTTTGGATCGGCATTGCGTGCCCGCAACAGGTCGCGTTTGCGGGTTAAACTTTGGACATTTTGTGTCGCCGCACGATATGTTTTTGATACAGATGTAAAAGAATCATCGATATTGTCAATGGTATTTATTGCGCGGGTTATATCGGATGCGCGTTGTGTTGTTTTTGTATATCGCGCAACATTGCGTGATGTACGCAATGCACGAATTGCGTTTTGTGCGCGTGAAAATGCGCGTGCACCCCGCGCCGCCGTCAATGCGCCACGAACAATTTCATATCCGCCGTATGTGACAACGGTTAAAACAACCTCAGCGGCAATTTCCAATCCAGAAATAAAACGCAAATCCCTGTCGCCCAATACATAATAATCATTACTGCGTGCCAATTTTGATTGTTCTTGTTCTGCATCTGATTCAGGAATATATTTAGGTCCCGCACCACCCACGGTACGTGTTGCCGCAATATTTATCATATCGCCATCGCCCGCAATCGCGGTGCGTGATGTGCATGCGGCACCATGATTTTTGGGATATAAATTTTTGATATTATCGGTTAAATATTGAACGGACAATATATTATTCTTGTCGGGTCCAACAAATTCATCTAATGTGCCGTGTTCAGCAACCAAAATCGCATACCATGCTGGATCAACATTTGTCCAAATGTTTCCGTCGCGCACATCCAATGCGATGTCTGGATTTATCGCATTTGGGTCAGATTTATGTTTTTGTGCCAAAGATAACTTTTGTTTTAATAACTTTTTCGTTGTTTCATAATTTATGTCGATTAAACGACCGTTCGGAAAAGTATAAGATATTGTTTCGAAAATAATTGGGTCGTCATCGGGCGCAGATTGCAATTCGGGACATTTTAATACCGCGTTCAAGGTTTCCATATCATAAAACGCGGCGTGTGCGAATGTGTTTATTTCGGTTGCATCGGCATCGTCGGGATTTAATGTTTGGTTTTCTATCATTTTTTTTGCGGTGCTGGCCAGTGCGTTTGCAAACACCGCCCGCGCGCACGGTGTGTTATCGGCATTGCGTTCCAAAACCCGGGTTGCCGAATAAATGTCATTTGCCGCATGTGCCCCCGCCCCCATACAAAACAAAGACATAAAAAATAAAAATTTTTTTATCATGGACATTTACTATCTATGGCATCCAGGTATGGTTTTGCACTGTTTCTGTTTGTGACATTTGGGTCAGTTGGTGATGGTGTTGGATCAGGTGTTGGGGTAGGATCCACAGTAGTGTCATTAGGACAGCCGTCGGTGCAAGAACCGTCTTGACATCCATAAGAAAATTTATTATCGCTATTTTGGCAAACAAAAGCGACACAATCTAAATCATATTCTGATTGTGGGTCGATTCCAACAATGGTTTTTATTATATTGTTGTTATGTGTCATTATTTTTTGACGTTTACTTACAAATACGGGCGTTTTTTCGGAACTTTGACCTGTCCACGGTGATGACGGTGTTGGTGTGCATTCAGGGATGGATAATTTAGGTTTCCATGAATCACCACCCGTACGTGGAACATCAGCCACCCAACATTGGTTTCGTTGTGTTTTTGTTGAAACCGTTGAATACCCCAAAACACATACCTGGATGTTATTTCCACACCTTGAATTGTCCGCCTCGTACCCATTGCCAGAATTTGTGTTTGATAAATATAAATATTCGTTTGACCGTCGGTTTTGCCCGGGTAAATCTTTATATTTGCATTTACCGTCTTGCATATAAATATCAGAATTATCAAATTCTGGCGTTGTTAAATCAACAAATTTTGATGCAGGAATTTCTGTCCCGGCGGTTGCCCACACATGTGATATAAATCCGAATTGGGTAATTAGAAAAACAAATAATATTTTTTTCATTTGTATCCCTGTTATAAACTGTCTATGTATGTTTGTGCCGTGGTTTCGGCATTGGTTTGATCGGTGGCGGTGCATGTAACACCAAACATTTGTCGCAATTGATTTTGTAAACGGTTGCCTTCGGTACATTTACATGCAGACATAATCGCATCAACAATCGCAGATTTCAGGTTTGCCTTATTGATATCGTTTTTATTATGGAAAAAGTTTGTCTCTGCGGATTTTTCGGCTTTATCAAAATTTGTTATACACGCACGAACATCACCGCGCGCGGCAATACACAGCGGGCTTTGATTGCTGTTTGTTGTTGTGCTGGTTTGTTTTTTTGTTTCAATTTCGATTGGTACATATACATGGGCATCTTTGTATGGTGCATAGCCTTGGCGTTTGATTTCATTTTGCTGGGCCATGGTTAAATCGTTAAATGTTTTTGGAAATGCCGTTTTTGTGATTGTGTCGCCCGTGCCACCGTTTTCACTTTGTAATTCGCGCAATTCCGCCGCGCGTGCGTTATAATCTTGCTGCCATTGTGGTAAATTCGATGCGGTGTTTGTTTTTGTGGGCGCGCTTGGAAATGATGTCACAGACGGACCGGTATGAATACCAGAGAAATTACGCATATAATTTTCGTATGCTGCGTCGATATATCCGCCACATGACGATGCATAGTTATAGTTTGGTAATACCGATAATTGCACCATGACGGCGGGACGAATATCGGTTAAAACGGTGCCTTGGCAATTATTGCGTGATGCACATACATTTTCAACGACCGATGCAACCGCCCGTTGGCAATCGGATGCCTGTAATTTTGGGCCGGTGGCATAAACTATGTTCGGGGCGGTAATTGTTCCGGTTTGCGGATTATAAAATGGATTTGCAGAATAATTTTGGACATTTTGTATCATTCCATATTGCGAAAATGGCGCGGATACCGATACCCCCGACGCAAATATAATTGCGAAGAAAATCCCAAATTTCAGCGATTTTTTACGCGATAAAAACATTCCCTGTCCCTGTGTTATATGTTCATTATATCAAAAACATAATTGCAATAAAAGACAAAAAAGCACCGATGAAGAAAAAAGGTGCAAACGGAATAAATTTTTGGTGTTTTTTGTATCCCCAAATCGCACCAAAAATGCACGAAAGCACCAATGCAATCGCCAATCCGGTCGTGCCCAACCATATGCCACCGGTGCCAATCAGTTTTATATCGCCCATGCCAATGGGGGTGTTTAATTTATCATGTGAATACTTTTCAAATATAAACCCGATTGTCGCCGCCAATGCATATCCCATAACGCCACCGATGACCGATTCGCCGATACTGCATATCCATGGGAAAAAATGAACGACGGTCAATCCCATCAATAACAATGGCCACAGATATGCGTCGGGGATGATTCTGCGCCGGAAATCCGCCACGGATATGCGCCAAACGCAAAATATTGCGCCCAATAACAGCCCAATAAAAAAAATGTAAAAAAACATGATTTCCCCCTTGCCTTTCGATTCGGTTGTATGATACACTTGTATTGGTATATAAAACAAGGATTTTTATAATGGCTGGTTGGGATAATGTAAGACTTAAAAGATTGAAAACTTTGGCAGACAAAGGATTGTCTTCGGCAGAAATTGGTAAATGCCTGGGGATGAGCAAGAACGCCATCATTGGCAAATTGAATCGCATGGGCTGGAATTTAAAGGCAACAACGGGACATACAAAAATCGTGGCGACCAAGGCCGATGATAAACCTGCGAAAAAAACTAAATTGCCGGTGTCTAAAAAAATTGCGCCGGTGAAACCCGTTGTTATGCCCAAGGCTACAAAGGTCGCCAAAGGGGGCACCAAAAAAAAGGCGAATGTAGCAAAAAAAACAAAAACTACAAAATCTGAAAAGAAACAATTGCCACGCGCAACGCGTTCCAGAAAAAAAGAATCAACCGTTTTGGCGATGCATCAACGCATTATTCAACATTCGTTGGAATTGGCGTCATTGAAAACAAATCAATGTCGTTGGCCAATTGGGGATCCGGATTCTGAAAATTTCCATTTCTGCGGAAAAACGGTGTTTGTTGGTAAACCGTATTGTTATGAACATTGCAGACAAGCATACCAATTCACAACACCACCGAAAAAGAAATAATAACAATTGGGGGATAATATGCCAAGCGAGAAAGAAAAACCTGTATTAAAATCACAAGATTACGAAATTGGCGGCAATACGTTGCGGGCTTTCTATGATGCGCGTGGCAAATTGGTGTTTGTCTTGGATTATTATATCAGTGATATTAAACCTAATGTTTTGTTGGTTATGACATCGCACGGTGACCGTAAATGGGACGATGTTTTGGCAAATGAATATGGTGTCGATTTGGAAACAGTGCGCCCCAAGAAAGACAATAAATATCAAAAGTTGGATGTCGAATACGATGGGTTGGTTGTGTATGACAATCTGATACGGGCATATGACGATAATGGCGATGTTGATGCGGCATTGCGCGATTTGGATGAATTTAGAACTGCGTCGTGTCGGCGGGTGGCAATGGAACGGTTGGATGTTGCGCGGGCGGTTGCCGAAAATGCACGTGAAACAATCGATCGTGCGGGGGATTCTATTGTTGAATTACAGGCGAAAATAAAAACAACGCGTGCAAAATTGCAATCTTTGCGGCGCAACATTGGACGCGAACCGACCAAGCAATCTGCGGCAAAAATATTAAAGACCGAGGCCCGATTGGAAATGTTAAATTCTAAATTAAATCGCGCAAAACGACGGTTGGAAAATGCAACAAAACGGTTGGATGCGGCAAATGATGATATGGCGGGGGCACAACGTGTTTTGGATTTGATTCCGGATAATGGGAATATGGATAGAAAGTTCAAGACGGTTGAAACAAACCGCCCCGCCCCACAGAAAAAGTTGCCTGTGGTTGCGCCAGATGATGAAACGGCGGAAAACGCACGGGATAACGATGCGGCCGATGATGAATTTGATGATGATGATAATTGGATTGTTGATGACGATGATGACAATGTGGCGGGTGAATCAAATAGCGATGTCAAACCGTTGTTTGATAAAGATCCGAATATTATGGATGAAAAAATCGCGTTCAAACCAATAAATTTTGACGAATCTTGGGGAACGGCGGCATCGACGACGGATGCGGCGGTTGTTCGGGACAATAATATTGAAAATAATGATGCGTCGGTGACGAATTTTGACGATCAAGATTTATATGAGGATACGCCTGTGGCGGATGAAAATCCGCGTGATGATAAATCGGCGGCGGATGAAAAATCTGCATTGGTGCCACCAAAACCAATTATGGATGTTGTGCGTGTGCCGGATGGTTATGATACAGAGCCCCAGGAAAAATTGGACAGTGTGTTTTCAGAATCTGTGAATGATACCATTGATTATGGTGCGCCGGTGGCAACGGATGCGGTTTCGGATGAAAATAAATCTGGTAATGCGCCGGTTTTGGATTCTTTGACAAATGTTGACGATGCACCTGTGCCGACGACGGATACGGCGGTTGATGTTTCGCCCAGGCCGGTTGATGATATGATTTCACCAACGAATTATATGGTGCCTGAAAATACGAATAATATGGATAACGCGGACAATGATGTTGTTGTGCCAGATATGTCTGTGATTGCGGATGTAAATGAACCGAATGACAATAATAATGATGAAAATAAAGTCGATAATAATATCGTGATTCCTGCGCCGGTGCTGGATAACCGTCATGCCGATAATGTTGTGCGACCAATGTCGCCGGGCGCGCGTCCGGTTGTTGCCGCAACACCGGTTGCACGTGATAATAATCAACGCCCCAGTTTGCTGTATTATGTTTTGTTGTTGGTGTTGATTGCGTTGTCTGTATTTACATTATGGTTGTATCAGCGGTCAAATGTGTCGCCGGATGCGGTGCCTGAATTGGTGGCGGATAATGCGCCGGTTGTGATGAGTCAAGATGAAATCGAAAACACAGATGTGGCGGATGAAAATCCATTTGTTGCCATTGGGGACGAGGCAAAAACGATTGATGCGGCGGTTATTGAGGGTGCGGTTGAAAACTCATTGAACAAAATTGTTGCGGCGGCGGATATTGAACCAGAACCCGTGGTTGTTGAACCTGAACCGGAACCCGTTGTTGCGGAACCCGAACCATATGTCGAACCCCAGGAAATTGTTGAACCACAGCCAACCGTTGTGAACAAGCCTGAATACAAAGTCAGTCAGGAAAATGTTTTTGTTGGCTCTGGTGGTGGGGTAAATGGAAATTTGTGTGATGGTGATGTCGCCCCGGATGCAAATGGTTGTTGTCCCGGGGAAACATATTCATTGGTGAATAATCAACGGGTTTGTTGCCCAGATGTCGGTGGCGATTGTTTTCCGCCATTGTTTTAATAAATTTGCGTGTATAAAAAACCTGGAATAAGAAATCCAGGTTTTTTTTTTACTTGTTTTAATGTTATTTTTCAACCGTTTCGATAACAACCATTGCGGCAGAATAATCAGATTGGTCGGTTATAGACAAATGCAATTTAACCGGTTTGCCATTTGACAATTCTTTTAATACAGATTTTGCACCGCCATTTAATAATAATTCTGGGGCACCCGCATCATTATGAACAACCGACACATCAGAAAAACTGATGTTGTCGCCAAATCCGGTGTGCAACGCCTTGATACAAGCCTCGCGCGCGGCCCAGAAATTCGCCAAATGTTTTTCTGCGTTTGCGTTATCGTTATCGGCATATTCCAATTCGTTTTTGGTAAATATGCGCTGTTTTTTGAATGCAGACCAATCCAAGAATCGATTGCATTCAACCAAATCAATACCAATTCCAATAATCACTGATTTTTTCTCCCTTGGTTATAATTTATATTTTATAACTAAGGCTATATTGTATATTTTCAACGATTCGTGCAAGCATAATCATACATTTTTTTACATATTAAAAACCCCCAGATTTACTGGGGATTTTTTTACGGGTTGTTGCTAATCAATGCCGGCGCCCCTCCTGCTGGACATTGTTGTGCCCCAGTTCCGGAACAGGTATAAGTGACATCCATTTTGCGTAATGAACTGGCAACACTTGCGGCATTTTCATCGCCCGGATTCAATGATACGCTGCTGAGTGAAACCTGATTGTTTGCAATTGTTAATGCACCAGAGTTGATTAAGTTTATCAAATCTTGGGCAGTCAACAATCTGCTGGACAAACTGTTGATTTGAGTGTTGGCCTTGGCGGTTGCGCGTGCATCAATTGCCGATTGCAATGTTGAACCCGTTGTGTTCACCGAACCCAGAACCGCATTATTGACAGCCGCAGTCAAACTGGATGCAGATGCGTCGATAGAATCCTTGACTGCCGCAACCGCATTTGTATTCAACGCATCAGACAGGCTTGTGCCACTGGCAACATTCAGATCTGCTTTGACCGCGTTTACCGCGTTTTCATTCAAATTGAATGATGCTGGGTTGGTTGGGTCACCGGTCACAGCCGCCCAACTGAGTGTGCCATTTGCGGCATTGATTGATGGAACAAATGTTTTCCCATCGGCACCCTTTAACTCGGCCTTCATGTTGTCTATAAAGCCTATCTGATGTGAAGTAAATTCACCAGGGTCGATTTCGTTAACGGACAACCCTTCTTTTTCAACCTTGGCATTAAACTCTTGGTCGGCTACGGATTCGCCAGACATCAAATTTGGATTCGCCTCGACCGCCGCCATACATGCCTGCATATTAATGAACATGTTGCTATTAAAATTGCTGATATCGATTTTTGCATTATCATCGGTGATTACACGCATTATTTGTGCAGGATTTAATTGAACACGTTCAACATCAAAACCTCCGTTTTCTTGCGTGTGTGCACGACACCAAATTTCGGCTGCAGATGCACCATCGTTGCCGTTTCTGCCGTCGGCACCTTTTAATGACGCGACAAAACCATTTAGATGTGTGGTATATGCCGTTGCGGTCAGTTGATTGAAATTTTTACCTGCATTTTTCTTGTTAAAGTCTTGGTCAGCCGCAGATTCACCAGACATCAAAGCCGGGTTTGCCGCAACAGCATCCAAACAAGCCTGCAAACTCACGAATAAATTGCGTGTGCTGTCGATTTCTGCGGTGCTAAACACACTGACGGTGGACATCATTTGTGCCGGCGTCAATACGCGCGTAACATCGGCACCAATTATACGCGATTCACACCAGATTTCAGCCGCTGATTTACCCTCGGGAACAACACGGGCAACATTACCAATAAATGTGTTGTCAGCACTCAAATCAGCCGCCAATGTTTCACGAACATCATCCACGGTGACGCTGGTGCCGTTTGTACCGTTTTCACCATCTGTGCCGGATACAATGCTGTTAAAGTTGTCAACGCATGATTGATACAATGTTTTACCACTAAACACTTTGACACTGTCGTTCGACGCATTCAAACGGTCGTCCGCGGACAAGGATTGCAAACTTGACAATGCGGTGTCTGCCGCGGATGCGTCTGCGCCGTTGACGGTCATATACAGATTTTTAATTCTGAGACCAACACCGCTATTAAATGTCAGTGTGCCGAATGTTGTATTCAGGTTCCGACAATATGCCGATGCACCACCCATGATTTCTGAATATTGGGTTGCGGTAAAGTCATCACAACTGGTGACGGTTGGATACAGTTTTTTGATAATGTTGTTCAAATTATTGTTTTCCATGCAGTATCCATACCATGCGGTTTGACCTGTTGCACCACGGATTTCCGCCAAATGATTTGTCCGCAAATCAGTGATAACCGCATCAAGTGTTGGGCCATTGGTACCCGCAGGTCCCTGGGGACCGGTGTCACCGGTGTCGCCCTTGTCTCCTTTTAATGACGCGACAAAACCATTTAGATGTGTGGTATATGCCGTTGCAGTCAGTTGATTGAAATTTTTACCTGCATTTTTCTTGTTAAAGTCTTGGTCAGCCGCGGATTCACCAGACATCAAACCTGGGTTTGCCGCAACAGCATCCAAACAAGCCTGCAAACTTACGAATAAATTGCGTGTGCTGTCGATTTGTGCGGTGCTAAACACACTGACGGTGGACATCATTTGTGCCGGGGTCAGTTGTATATTACCCAGGTTAACGGTATGCGATTCACACCAGATTTCAGCCGCAGATTTACCCTCGGGAACAACACGGGCAACATTACCAATAAATGTGTTGTCAGCACTCAAATCAGCCGCCAATGTCTCACGAACATCATCCACGGTGACACTGGTGCCGTTTGTACCGTTTTGACCATCTGTGCCGGATACAATGCTGTTAAAGTTGTCAACGCATGATTGATATAATGTTTTACCATTGAATATCTTGGCAGATGTGTTATTTGGATTCAAACGGTCGTCCGCGGACAATGATTGCAAACTTGCCAAGTCGTTGTCTGCCGCGGTTGCGGATGCATTGTTAACATTCATATACAGGTTTTTGATTCTGAGACCAACACCGCTATTAAATGTCAGTGTGCCGAATGTTGTATTCAGATTCCGACAATATACCGATGCACCACCCATGATTTCTGAATATTGGGTTGCGGTAAAGTCATCGCAACTGGCGACGGTTGGATACAGTTTTTTGATAATGTTGTTCAAGTTATCGTTTTCCATGCAGTATCCGTACCATGCAGTTTGACCCGTTGCACCACGGATTTCCGCCAAATGATTTGTTCGCAAATCAGTGATAACTGCATCAAGTGTTGGACCATCGGTACCGGTATCACCCTTGTCGCCCTTGTCGCCTTTATCGCCTTTTAATGATGCGACAAAGTTTGCTTTTAATGTGGCATATTGATTTTCAGTTTTTAACTCAGCGAACGTCTTGTTTGTGCGGTCTTTGTTGTATGCCTGGTCGGATGCGGATTCACCACCCATCAAAGCCGGGTTCGCCGCAACAGCATTCTCACATTCGTCAATTGTTCTGAACATGTTGTTCGAAGTAAATTGGACAGTTGACAATTCCTGGGCTGTTGACATCATTTGTGCCGGTGATATACGGACGGCACGGGCAAATCCAGATGTGTGTTTTTCACACCAGATTCTTGCTGCAGATTTACCATCATCACCATCCGCACCATCAATACCCGCCATTATGTCGTTAAAGTTATCGACACATGATTTATACAATGTTATTGGGTTAGATGTGGTACCAAATAGATTTGCAGACAAACGATTTTCAGCACTATCTTGTTTCAGGCTTGATAATTGTGATTCTACTTGACTTTCTGTCTTGTTGTATTTTTGCGCAAACATCTTTGTCAATTTCAGCCCCAAACCATTGTCCAATGCAACAGTATTAAATGTCGCGGTCAATGTTGAACAGTATGCACTGGCCCCACCCAAAATACGGGCGTATTGAGTGTCGGTAAATTGCGAACAATCGGTTATGTTGTCGTTCGGGAACAATTTTTGGATTACAAACAGATTCTTTTTGTTTGGATAATTTTCTGCGTCGGCCTCGCAATATAATTGTGCCGCGGATTTACCGTTTGTTCCACCCATGATTTCGTTGTATTTTTCTTCGCATGAACGGATGAACGGTTTATTTGGTGCGTATGTTGTGTTTAATACACTATCTAAATCGTCGCTACCATTGACCGCAGCAATTTGTTCAGCACCAAGTTCGTTTGATAATTTGGCACCGATACCGGTTGTCAATGACATGCCTTTGCTTAAACTGGTCGCCAATGACAGGCAGTATGCCGATGGGCCACCCAAAATTGCATGGTATTGTTTTGCATTAAATGCATTACAATCTGGGACAACACTTGCAGTATATAATGGTTGAATTATCGCAAATAAATTCTTTCTGGATGAATCGATATCGCTGTAGGCTTCGCAATATGCATGCCACACGGTTTCACCATCTCGACCGTTTTCACCGGGGTCACCCTTGAAATCGACGCCTTCCTCAATTGGTGGAAATGCGCAATTGCCATTATTGCAGGTATATATATACAATTTTCTGGTCTCTTTGACATAATATGCGTCACCTTCGGATACATTGGTCAGTCCGGCTAAATCCGTATAATTGTCTACCATACCTTTATAGGTAAAACTTTTACCATCGGCACCCTTGAGTTCTGCTTTGAATGTTGAGTCGGTTTTCAATGTTGCAACAACATTTCTTGTAATGACATCATTGTCTGCATCGGCGCCGTCTTCACCTGCCATGATTTCGTTGTATTTTGCCTCGCACGCAGGGATAAATTTCAACCCGCCATTAAATGTTGAATTTAATATTGTTGGCATGCTGGCACCAGTTGCCTTTAATGTCTGCAACGATTTGCCACCACTGGTTGCCTGCATTTTTGTTGCCAATCTGGCACCAAAACCGGTTGTAAAATCCAACGATTGCAGATTTTGCGCCAATGACAGGCAGTATGCACGTGCACCACCCATTATTGCATTGTATTGTGCCGCGGTGAATTTAGCGCAATCGCCAACGCCATTTGTTTTAACCGCGTCGCCATATAATGGAACGATTATATTGTTCAAATTGGCCTGGTTATTATCATTACAGTATGCATGCCATGCGGTTTCGGCATCATCGCCATCCGCACCGTCGATGCCCGCCATGACATCCATGTATTTCTGTTCACATGCGGATACAATGTTCAGGTTTGGTGCCACACCGTTAAATCCAGTGACCTCCAATTTTGCATTCAATGTTGATGCATTGACGACCGATTGCATTTTTTGGGCACCAAACATGTTGGATAATTTCAATCCGATACCACTTGTCAAATCAGATGTGGTCAATCTGTTCACCAATGACAGACAGTAGGCACGCGCACCACCCAAAATTGCGTTGTATTCTTGTTCGGTAAAGTTAGCGCATGTTTTGTTGCTGCCATATAATGGTTGGATTATTGCCAACAGGTTTGTTTTGTCGGGGTCAATATCACTGGTGGCATTGCAGTAAATATCTTTGGCAGATTGACCGTTTTGGCCATTTGCACCGTTTTCGCCCGCCATGATTTCGTTGTATTTTTCTTCGCATGAACGGACGAACGGTTTGCCGTTATATGCAGTGCTGTCGTTATCCAATATGACATCCAATGATTTGTTTTGTGCCGCCGCGACCGCGGTTTGACCAAGGCTTGCAGATAATCTGGCACCGACACCACGGGTCAAATCCAGTGAACCTTTGCTCAAACTGGTTGCCAACGACAGGCAGTAAGCACTGGCACCACCTAAAATCGCATGGTATTGTTTTGCATTAAATGCATTACAATCTGGGACGACATCTGCGCCATATAACGGTTTGATAATAGCATCCAGATTTATTTGTCCAGGATAAATATCGCTTTCGGCTTCGCAATATGCATGCCATATGGTTTCACCATCGTCACCGTCTGCGCCAGGTTCGCCGTTTGTACCATTTTCGCCCGCCATGATTTCGTTATATTTCGCCTCGCATGCGTCCATAAATGATGTGCTGGATCCGTTTAATTGAACACGCGCGTTAAACAGGTTGTTTT
>DFGC01000011.1 GCA_002371155.1 Alphaproteobacteria bacterium UBA3760
CTTGATGCTTCACTGTTTGATAATACGGTACCCAATTTCCAATCGTATGGATTAACTTTGAAATCTTTGTATAACAAACCTTTCTTATGCAATTCCTTCATTGCCCACATCACAGATTCCATAAAGTTTCTGTCCATGGTGCGATATCCAAATTCGTCGCCACCATCAACCCAACGACCGACGCGTTCAATAAACTTTAACCACTCATTAGAATATGTCATAACATCCTGGCGGCATAAATCACAAAAATGTGTAATACCGTCCAATGCCACAATATCTTTGGCTGTGCGACCTTGTTTTTTCTCAACAGATGCCTCTGCTGGAAGCCCGTGACAATCCCAACCCAACGCGCGTTCAACATACTCGCCACGCATAGTGTGGAAACGGCAAACCATATCTTTGACCGCCGATACACCCAAATGTCCCCAATGTGGCAAACCATTTGCAAACGGTGGCCCGTCATAGAACGAAAACGGATGCCCCATTTTTGTTTTATTTAATGATTTATGGAAAGTATCGTCATTGCGCCAAAAATCCATGATTTTGTGTTCTGTCGCAACAAAGTCAGCCTTGGGTTCTGTTTTTGGGTATGCCATTGTTTTTTGCCTTTTGTTTTTATATTAAAAAACGGGCGCATATGCGCCCGGGCCACCGCCAAAGCGCAGTGCCGTTTATTTAATAATAATTATTTGTTTTTTGTTCATATCACAAATCATAGAACATATTTATACAAATTTCCAGTTTTTTTTATAACAAATTGACATTTATGATGGGTGTGATATTGTAAAAATAACAAAAGGAAAAAATAATATGAAAAAAAGTAAAAATGTTATCAAAATAGAAAACTTTTTAATTATGTCATTGGCAACAACCGGTTATACTATTTTGGCAACAATTTTCGCCACGGGTATCCCGATAAAAAGTGCGGTTTATGCCCATAATGCGGCACGCAATAACAAATCTAAATTTTCAACAGCATATATGAATCACCACAATGAATGTGTTTTGATGTTGTCTGAAATGATCATTGATGGAATAGAAGGAATGCAAAATTATCTGGGACACCGTCTGAACCAAAATCAAAGATAAAAAAACCAACCACCAAAAATTCATTTGGTGGTATTTTTATATACTTAAACGCCAAATCCCTTTATTGTTTGACTTTTTTGATGTTTATGGGTAAAATTCTGTCGAGCCTAAGACTAGGTTTGGGGCATGCTAAGCCCACTTCATTCGGTGCGAAAGCATCGTTAAAATGATGTTTCGGTGTTTTTTGCACCGTTATCATCCCTGGCTTTTTATGGTCGGGGGTTCGTTGGTTATACAACAGGGGCAACCCAAAAACCGCGAAATCAATGATGAAGTGATTTTAGCAACTCCCCGACCGCTCCTTTTGGGCGGTTGTTTTTTTTGTAAAATGGGGTAAAAAAATGACGATTATTATCAAAGATTTCTTTAATTTGGATTTTGGTGTTGTTTCAAATGATTTGGTTGCCGATGTTCATTCGTTATTGACATACAAATCAACCGACATCCGAAAATATATGCGCCATATCAGAAAAATATTAAACGATATCCAAAAAAAATTACCCCCTGAATTATTAAAATATCAATCGCATGTTGAACGAAATGTTATGTATCATGTTATGTTTCATTTTGATAATTTTGTATCGCCAATGACGAATTTAACCAATAGTATATTGATGCAAATTCTGGTAAGTGCGACGGATTTATCACACAAATCAACAAGAAAATCTGATAAAGAAAATTTCAAGAAAATAACCGAAATTGTTGCACCAATGTGGCGCAAACGAATGGGAATGATTTAATTCTAAATAAAAAACCGCACATATCGTGCGGTAAATATTTGAATATGTATATGACCTTTTGCATACCTTTTTCGCTTGGGTGGCCTGCCACCCGTAGCGTCATCGACGCGAATATTATTTCCAAAAATGTCTATTTGCAAAAGCCAAGCCAGACCCAGATTTTAAGTATTGTTCAAATTCTATGGCGGCATCTTTGGACAAAAAAGCAACATAATTTACTAATTGCCAAGGTATGTATTTTGATGTATGCACAGAACGACCAGAATTATGGTCATTAAACCGTTTTTTTAAATCGGATGTCATACCAATATATTTTTGTTCTGGACTGGAAATACTTTTTATCAGATACACATAAAACATTTATACTCTGTCCCCCTTCGCCCTTTGGGCTATGGGCGACACTCCTTCGCATACCTTTTCCGCTTGGGTGGCCTGCCACCCGTAGCGTCAAAGACGCGAAGGGTGGTGCCGGAAACAGGATTCGAACCTGCGACCCCCTCATTACGAATGAGATGCTCTACCAACTGAGCTATTCCGGCGCATGCGGTTATCATAACCAACAAAATCGCAATTTTCAAGCGTTTTTATTTTATGTAATATTCTTTTAATTGCTGGGTTAATTGTTGTCTTAATTTAGCGATTGTTCGTAATGCTTGATACTTTGACATATCAACCGGTAAAAATTCGTCAGCATTACGCAACATATTTTTACCAAACATTTTTGTTAAATCGCGTATTTCAACATCGATTGGTATATCTTTATATGGATCGTTATAAGGGGTTCCTGCACATTTGAATCGGACAGCAACACCTATATCATATGCATCTTGTTCACGGACGTTCCAGTCAACAATTTCTCTAAATTGTGGATACATTTGTTTAATTTCCACAAAGGTGACATAATCTTCAACCTTATAACGCCCAAATCTATATTCGGTATGTGTTGTGTATTCTTTTTTGTGAACATCGTTATTACGCAAATCGTAATAAATTTTCTTTTTATCAGATTCTGTCATTTGTATTTCCTTGCTTATGTGATTTAATTTTACGCAACACAACCATAATTCCCGCCGGTGTCATACCCAGTATGCGCGACAAAACAACAATTTTCAAGTTATTTGTTATTTTGTTTGTTTTGTTCGGCTAATTTATCCAATACCGCACGTCCAATTTTATAAACGGTTAAATCCGATTGTGTTATATTGTGTTTGCCAATCGTTTTGCCACCCTTGGAAATTTTGGTTTCTAAATGGCTGGGGATTTTATCGTTATCAACATAATAATTGCATATTAAAACCACAAATTGTCCCAGCCGTATTCCGGTGGTTTGTTTATACCCCAAAATAAAATTATTATTTTTTGGTAAAACAACCCGATTTAATTTTGTGTTTTTTAAAATATTATAAATTTCTTGAATTTGTTCTTGTGTCATTTTTTGTCCCCTTGTTTAATTTTACGCAACACAACCATAATTCCCGCCGGTGTCATACCCGGTATGCGCGACAATGTCGCAATATTTTCAGGTCGTGTTTTGTTTAATTTTTCAATCAGTTCATTCGTCAACCCCGGCATATTTGTATAATCCATATTTGCCGGAATTTTCATATTCATATCACGCATCACCGATTCCATTTCCCGTGCATTGCGTTCGATATATCCTGCATACATTTTATCGTTTTCTTTTATTTCGTCTGCGCGACGGGAATAAATTTTTTCATAATCGGCATGTGATAATAATCCCAAATCAACACCGGTTTTACCAAGACGCGCAATCGCGTTATCCGCACGCAGGTTTAACCTGTATTCCGCGCGCGATGTGAACATACGATATGGTTCGTCCACACCCAATGTTGTAATGTCGTCGATTAAAACCCCAATCATGGAATTTGTGCGATTTAATTCCAACGGCGCGATATTTAATGCAAACGCCGCCGCATTTGCGCCCGCAACAATACCCTGGGCGGCGGCCTCTTCATAACCCGATGTCCCATTGATTTGCCCAGCAAAGAACAATCCCGGTATATCTTTGGATTCCAATGTTGATTTTAATTTTCGTGCGTCAATTGCGTCGTATTCAATCGCATATCCGAAACGGGCAACGCGTGCATGTTCCAATCCCGGAATTGTGCGAATCCATGCGTCTTGAATATCTGCGCCAAACGATGTTGAAATACCATTTGGATAAATTAAATCACTATTTAATCCCTCGGGTTCTAAAAACACATGGTGCGATGTGTGTTCTGGAAAACGCATAACTTTATCTTCCAGGCTCGGGCAATACCGCGGACCGGTGCCACGAATATCACCGTTATACATCGGCGCAGACGATATGTTTTCACGAATTATTTCGTGCGTTTTTTCGGTGGTGTGCGTGATAAAGCAACTTTCATTATATGTGTTGTTATCATCGCCAAACATAAACCAATCGTGTGGCGTGTCGCCCGGTTGAATTTCACATACCGAAAAATCTATACTGTCCCGATAAATTCGCGCCGGTGTCCCTGTTTTCAATCGCATTAAATCAAACCCAGAATTTTGCAACACGCGTGAAATATACGAATCATTTTCTTGGTATTCACCATTATCCATCAACCGCCCAGATGGAATTTTTTCATCGCCACGCGTCACCACGCCACCCAAAAAAGTCCCCGTTGTTAAAACAATTGCGCGCGCGCTATACGCATTGTTTACGGTCTTTTTCTGAAAATCCACAGACACAACTTTATCAAATAAAATTGTTAAATTTTTTGTATCAACCAAAATTTGCATAACCGCATTGTGATATAAATCGCGGTCAATTTGCGCCCGCAGTGCGCGTGTTGCCGCACCATGCGTGGCATTTAACATACGAAAATGAATTCCCGCGGCGTCCGCCGCGCGTGGCATAACACCGCCCAATGCGGCGATTTCTGCGACCATTTGTGATTTGCCCGGGCCACCAATTGACGGATTACAACTCATCGCGCCAATGTCCGATTCACGCATTGTTATCAGTAAAGTTTTTGCACCGCGTCGCGCCGCGCCCGCGGCGGCATCAACACCGGCATGTCCCCCACCAATAACAATCACATCAAAATTTTGCATGAATTAAAACCGCCCCATACCACCATTTACATGAATTGTTTGCCCGTTGATATACGATGCCTCGTTTGATGCCAAAAACACACAAACGGACGCAATATCATCGGGTTCGCCAAAACGTCCGGCGGGAATTTGCGCCAAATATTTTTCTTTCAACGCGTCCGGCAAAACATCGGTCATCGGTGTTTTAATAAATCCCGGTGCGATTGCATTCGCGGTAATACCACGCGATGCAACCTCGGCGGCGATAGATTTTGTCATCGCAATCAACGCGCCTTTGGATGCGGCATAGTTCGCCTGACCCGCGCCACCAACGCACCCAACAATAGAAGCCATATTTATAATACGACCCCATTTTTGTTTCATCATTGGCATCAACACCGCACGACATGTTTTGAACGCGGCGCGCAAATTAGTATTTATAACATCGTCAAATTGTGCATCGGTCATACGCATCATCAAAGTATCCATGGTAATTCCCGCGTTGTTTATCAACACATCGATTTTCCCAGCGCGCGCGATTGTGTCTGTGATTAAATTATTTGCGGCATCGTCTTTTGATAAATCGGCAACAATTTTAATAAACGAATCATCAAATTCTTGATTCAGTTTTTCTTCGCGTCGCCCAGACACCACAACCGTTGCGCCCGCATTTTTCATGGCACGCGCAATCGCGCCACCAATGCCGCCCGTTGCCCCAGTTATCAAAACAACTTTATTTGTTAAATCAAACATTTTATTCCCCCCGTGTTTTAGTGTTGATAATTATTTAAAATCTGATGTGCCAAATTGCGTATATCTGCCAGACGTTTTTTGTCGTTGTGCGGATAAACCGTGCAAATCCAAACACCCTTATTGTCTAATATTTTAACACAGCAATAACCATTGTCTGCCATTTTTTGAGCAGTCTGTTTTGCGTTTTTTATATTTGCATTTGGTTTCAGTGTCATATGTGTTGTTTTGTTTAAAACGGCCACGTCCAACCCATCGGGTTTTTCGGTTATAATATTGGGTTCTGGTGCTGATTCAATAACAACCGTCGGGGTTTTCTGTGGTTTAATTTGTGTTGCAACCGACAACGGGTTGACGATATGAATTTGTGGCTCGGGGGATTGCCGGGGGGTTGGGGTGGCTATCAATGATTCAATACGCAATAAATCTGACAATGCCATCATTAATGTTTTATCAGGCATATTTTTATAAAACATAACTGGTTGTGAAAATTTTTTCATTTGTGAAACATTGACTGCGGGAAATTCATCAAACAATCCGCGCACTATTTCAAACAGTTTTTCTGGGGTAATCGTTTTTACAAAACGATATTTTATATACGGCAAACCATTTTCTGCGATGTTTAATTGTGTTTTTCCCATATATATATTTTTTTTGTTAAAAATAGTTTCTGGTTTAAATACAAAATCAATATCTTTAACATCTTTACCAGATATTAAAAACATTCTGTCGCATTCAAATGTATCATATAACCGTTTTATGCTGATTGGTCGTTTGAATTTTTGATATAAAACACATGCAATATTTTTTGCCATCTGTAAACTAATATTCCCAGATGTAATATCAAACACAATCGGCGTTTCGATTTCGTATGCGTTATAATTGCTATCTAAATTTTTGTTTGGAAAAATAATTTTACCTAATGGTTTGCTTTTTGCATATCTTTCTTTGACCGAATATACGAAACCGCGATTATTCATTTTTTGCGAATCTAAAAAAATTTCCATGACCTAGACCTCTAATTTTTCAACATTTATTTTATCTGTGGTGCGCGAAACCAATCCAGACAGCACATTTCCTGGGCCGATTTCGGTTGCGGAATTTATTCCCATATTCACCATTTCCAAAACACTTTCGCGCCACCGCACAGTGTGTGTCATTTGATAAATCAGTGCGTCGCGAATATCATCAGGATTTGAAATAACATTTGCGGTTTTATTCGAAATCCATTTTGCGTTTGGTGTTTTAATTTGCACGCGCGCAAACGCATCACGCATCGCATCGGCGGCGGATTCTTGGGGTTTACAATGCACCGGCGCAGATAAATTTAACGGCATAACCCGCCGCGCACCCGCCGCCTTTAATTTTTCACTTGCTGCTTCGACATTTTCTTTTAATCCAGAAATCACGACCTGGCCGGGGCAATTATCGTTTGCCAAATCGCATCCGCATTGTGCACAAATATCACGCACGACATCGGAATCTAATCCCAAAACCACAGATGTTAAACCCGCGCCAACGGGGACCGCCGTTTGCATTGCGTCCCCGCGTGTGCGTAATAACCGCGCCGCGTCCGCCAAATCAATTGCGCCCGCCACACACAACGCGGTATATTCGCCTAAACTATGCCCCGCAACATATTCCGGCACCGATAACCCCGACGCGCGAAACTGGGCAACCGATGTTGCCATAATCGCCGGTTGCACATTGCGGGTCAATGTCAATTCTTCCATTGGGCCATTAAAAATAACATCAGATAATTTTTCCCCCAACGCATCATCAACGACATCAAATACCGCGCGTGCCGCCGCATTATTTTTATACAGTTCTGCGCCCATACCAACAATTTGTGCGCCCTGGCCAGGGAATAAAAATATTGATGACATTGGTTTATCCTTTTTTTTAGTGTTGCGCCGCTGCGCGTTGTGCGGCCAATTGTGCCGCCGCGGCACGCAATTGTTCGATTGTCCATTGTTGTTGCGGAACTTGCACCGGCACAACCGACAGTATATCATTTATTCTGCATAATGCACATACTTTTTCAGCGTTCGCATAGTCATCCATTGTGCCGCGTTTAATATCAAAAGGAAACATTTTTTGAATTGTTTTGAAATTTGTTTCATCGCCACGCAATAAATAATGGACAGAAATTTTCTCACCAAATGAATTTTGTGAATTTTCAATAAATTTGGCATATTCTTGGACAAAATGTTGGTTTTTATCACATTCATTTGCTAAAAAAATAACAACATCGGTATAAAAACGCACAACCCCCGGTTGCTTTGATGGTTCAATCGAACAAGACATTGTATATCGACCCTGGCAACCTATGGTGTGTTTATGATATTCTGGGTGTTTTTGCAAAAACACATACACCGGCCCAATCGCCGATTGGCTTTCTTGCGCAATACTATAAACTCTGTCATAATATCCTGCATCGGTATTTCTAACAACAATATCACCAAATGTATCATGGTATTGTTGTGGGTTATTTAATTTCATTTTTAATCCTTTTTATTTATTCTTTGCCAACGCATTATAGAACAAATAAATCAAAAAGCAAATTTTTATACACAAAATAATTTTGTCTATATTTTACTGCTGTTTTCGTAATGAAAATTCACACCCGCAATATTTTTGCCGATAAAATTCAGATTCTCGGTTGATTTTAATGCGCAGATTTTCATCCCATTTAACCGGCAAATATTGAATTTCACCACATGCGGATTGCGCCGCCTGGTCAACCTGGTTTTGGTCTTTGAATCGCGACACACCAAACACAGACGCAATCGCGTCATACCCATGTTGAATCGCAAATTCACGCGCACGGCAAAATCGATATGCAAAACATTTACTGCACCGCGCCCCGCGTTCTGGGGCATCTTCTAAGCCACGCACAAATTCGCGCCATGCATCGTGGTTATAATCGCCAACGGCGTATTTTACACCCAATTTTTCACAGTATTTAACCTGCTCGGCCAAACGGCGTTGATATTCGTCATTTGGGAAAATATTCGGATTATAAAATAAAACGATAAAATCATCCACATTGGGGATTTGTTTATCCGCCAACTGTTTTATCGCGCCCGCGCTGCACGGCGCACAGCAAGACATTAAAACCAATCGCATTTTTATCTGATTTGGATATTAGCGGTTTTTTTAGTTAAAATATTCATCAATGCTGCAGGTTTGTTTTGGAAATTATCATAGTTTTTTGGACCAATTTCATGCTGTTTTGGTGGCCAAATCTGATTTAATTCCGAATCAACAACAATGCCACTTTGTGTATGTTGCGAATTTTTATCTTGTACAATAGTAAAATCAAAAACAGAATTATTATCGACTATACGCATAGATGGCGCAACCTCGGCATCGGTGCCGTTGACAACAACATTTACAACTCTAACCAAATGCATATTTAATGGTTGGTTTGTTTTTTGTAATTTTACATAAAAATTCTGAATTTGTTTCAACAAACTAGAATTTGGAACATAAAAATATTCGTTTTTTTCCAAATTTGTTGGGTAAATTTTAGTTTCTTGTTTTAATCCATTTATTTTGCAACTTAATTCAAAACAAACTCTTACTGAAATTTCCATAATAAATCCTTTTTTTTATAAAACCACACTCTCGCCTGCCATTAAAATTTTTACCGTTCTTTATCATTATTTATACCAAAAAACGCACATACATTTTGCGGAATTTTACCCCCCTTGGTCAAATCGCTGGAAACATTGGTTCTTTTGTATTCTGACCAATTTGCAGACATATTTGTATCATCTGGTGTTAAATTTTCAGGACAAACAAGCACAATCGAAGCTGTTTTCTGTGATATAGTTGAATTTTTCACAGGTTTTTTGATACGCCCAGGTTCAGAAATATATGTATGCCTAACCAGTTCAATGATGTACCACGGGTTAGATTTTGCTAATAAAATCAAATCATCCATGCAGTTTATATTAGCATAAACAGTTGCACCATCTGCAATTGATATATTAGCGGTATAACTAATTGTTTTGTTGTGTCTTATCATAATAATCTACCTTTTTTAATATTCTGTTCCAATTATTTTATCATCATTTAATTCAATAATTTTTGTGGTGTCCGCACCCACGCCCAATTCGTGCGCACTGCACATCATGCCGTTTGATTTAACACCACCAACATTTCGCGCCGCCAATGGCTTTAATGTACCCGGCAATACACATCCCACCGGCGCAAATACACCACGCATCCCTGGGCGCACATTTGGCGCGCCACACACGACCTGTAATTTATCAACACCATTATCCACCGTTAAAATATGCAGGTCCCCGCGTGTTGGATGTGGTTTCACATCCACGATTTTTGCAACAACAGGTTTCACCGTTGCGGGTTTCGCAGAATATTTTTCCGTAATTTCTGCGACCCGTGCATCATCAATCCGTTCGAATAAATTTTCCGGGATTGTGAATTCTTCGCCATCCATAATTCTGGATTCAAAATGTTTTGGCCACGACAAATCATGCGTGCCACCAAATATATTTTGGATTTTATTGGCGGTATCCGGCATAAACGGTTGTGATACGCGCGCAAACAAATCAATCATTTGGAAACAGTTGTTTAACACCGTCGCCGCCGCATCCATTTTATTATCTTTGACCAAATTCCATGGCGCATTTTCCGTCATATATTCATTTGCAATGGCATACAATGAACGCAGTGCCGCCACAGATTTACGCAATTCACATTCGTCCAACGCATTTGTCAATTCGTTCAATTTTTCATTTATTTTATCTGCCAAATCTGTATCAAATTTCCCAGCATTCGGAACCACCAAACCGAAATTTTTTGCCGACAATTTGCACACGCGTGAAACAAAATTTCCCAACAAACCATTTAAGTCTTTGTTCACGATTTCGGCAAATCGGGCAACCGTAAAATCAGTGTCGTCTGACTCTGGTGCCGATGCAATCAACGCATACCGCCACGCATCCGACGGGGCAATATCCAACGCATTATCTAAAAATATACCATTACCCGATGATTTAGAAATTTTTGCACCATTAAAATTCATAAAATTCACAGCCTTTAACACATCGACCGTTTTCCATCCATCGTCCATCGCCAATTCTTGCGCTGGGAAAAATACAGAATGGAATGAAACATTATCTTTGCCCATAAATTCGACATATTTGCAATCTGGGTTTTTCCACCAAGATTCCCAATCATCACGCGCCGCCTGGGAAATCGAAACATATCCCCATGGCGCATCAAACCAAACATAGAAAACCTTATCCTCGAATCCAGGTTTATTGACCGGAATCCCCCATTTCAAATCGCGAGTAATTGAATTATCGCGTAATCCTTCGTCCAACCATTTATTTGCGATTGCAATCGCCGTTTTTGGCCAACCAACGCGCGAATTTATCCACGCACGCAGTTTATCCTGCATCGCACTCATCCGGAAATACAAATGCTTTGTTTCGCGCATTTCAACCGGGGACGATGGGTCAATCGCACTGTGTGGGTTTATTAAATCTTGGGGGTCCAATGACGCACCACATTTATCACATTCATTCCCATATGCGTGTTCATAACCACACCGCGGGCATGTTCCAATAACATAACGGTCCGCCAAGAATTTTTTTTCATGTAAAGAATATGGTTGCATGGACGATTTTTCATAAATCATGCCCAAAGAATCCAACCGTTCAAATAATTCGTGAATCAGTTTTTCGTGTAATTTCGTATGTGTGCGACCATATAAATCAAAAGACAAATTAAAATCCCGCACCGCATCTAAATGTTTTGCGCGATATTTATCGACATAATCTTCGACCGACATATTTTCACGCAACGCGCCAACTTCGGACGGGGTGCCATGTTCGTCCGACCCACCGATATATAATACATCACGCCCCATTGCGCGACAAAACCGCGCATAGACATCACTTGGCAATAAACAGCCAATCAAATGCCCAATGTGTAATTGGTTATTCACATATGGCAACGCCGATGTAATTAAATATTTTTGTGGCATACACACACCTTTTTCACAGTTGAATATGAATTATAGCCAAAAAATCCACATATGCAAATTTTAATTGCATTTTATCGCATTATAAGAAAAAACACCGATAACCACCGGTGTTTTTATAAAATTCGTGGTGGGTGGTATTGGGCTCGAACCAACGACCTCCACGATGTCAACGTGACGCTCTAGCCAACTGAGCTAACCACCCATAAACTTTCTGCTTTTTACCAATAAACTCGCGTAAAGCCCACGCATTATAACATCTAAATCTGAATTTGCAAATGTTTTATTAAAATAATGCACTTTTTTATTGTCAGAATAAATACGCGATATACATTGCGTATGCACATAAAAACGCCACCCCAACCAATCGGTGGATTCTGCCGCGCCATCCACATACCAACAATGCCGCCGTTGCCGCCACCATAATCCAAAATGTATTCCACATCTGGGGAACATATGTCGGATGAATAATTCCCATCATTCCAACAATCAACAAAATATTGGCGATATTACTGCCAATTATGTTGCCGTACGCAACCGAACTGTGTTTATGTATCGCCGCAACGGTGGACACCGTCAATTCAGGCAATGATGTCCCAATCGCAACCAATGTCAATCCGATAACAGATTCCGATACACCAAATGCGCGCGCGATTCCCGATGCCGCCGATACTAATAAATCTGCGCCATATACGGTAATTGCGATGCCCCCGATTGCTAATCCCGCCAATACCAATGCAGAATGTTCGTTTTTCTTGTTTATATGCGTGTGCGAATATTCAGGTTCTTTTGTATGGCAAATCCAAAAATATCCCAATATCATCAACACGAAAAACGCACCGATAACCGGGTCCATATACCCAAACATCATAACCAATCCGAACAGTATAACCGACATAATTAAAAACAATCCGTCGCGCCGAAAACCATCGTGTCCAATATGAATTGGTGATATAATTGCCGATAAACCCAATATCAGCAAAATATTTGATATATTTGACCCAATAATATTTCCAAATGCCAATCCGGGTATTGGTGGCGTTGAATACAGCGAACTCAACGCTGTTGATAATTCAGGCAACGATGTTCCGCATCCCATTAAAACAATACCAACCAACAATGGTGAAATATGCAATTTATTGGCTAATTTTACGCCGTTTCTGACCAGCATTTCGCCACCACACACCAACAATGCCAATCCCAAACAGAACATAAAATAAACCATATAAAATCCCCCTGCCCTTTATTATGGTGCGATTTTTTTATTCATAACGCAAACTGTCAATCGGATTTAATTTTGCGGCCTTGATTGCCGGGAAAACCCCAGACGCCAACCCGACGACAATCGCGACCGTCACCGATACGACAACCGGCCAAATACTAAGTGGCACATTATACCCCAACGCGAACCGCCCGACACCCTGGGCCAAACCTTCGCCCAGAACCAAACCTGTCATCGACCCGATAAAAGAAATCAAAACAGATTCAGATAAAAATTGAATAATAATATTTTTTTCACGCGCACCGATGGCTTTGCGAACACCGATTTCACGCGTGCGTTCGGCAACCGACACCAACATCATATTCATAATACCAATTGACCCGACCAATAACGATACCGCCGCAATCGCAACCAATAATAATTTGATATACCCCGTCACCGTTGTCATTGTTTCCATAACTTGTTTCATATCAGTAATTTGGAAATCATCGTCTTCATTTTCCTTTAACCGGTGGCGTGACCGCAATATAGCGGTAATTTGTTCGGTTGCGATATTGTTATCGGCATCTTGGTATAATTTTAATGCGATTGCCTGAACGGCGTTGGGAAAACGACTGCCCGACAGACGCTTTTTCAATGTAGTAATTGGAATAATCACCATATCATCGGCACTGCCCATAACGGAATCGCCCTTGGCTTTGGTGACACCGATAACAACGAACGGAGTGTTTTGTATTCTGATTATTTGCCCAATCGGATTTGGTGGCATGCCCAATTCTGATGCGGTATCCGGGCCAATCACCGCATATGTTGCGGCATTTTTCACCGCGTCATCGTCAAAAAATGCACCTTTTTCTATTTCGGTATTTTGCACCGTTTGATAATCAGGATACACCCCAATCATCGATGTAGACCAATTTTTATTTCCATATACAACCTGGGCTGCGGAACTTTGCATTGGGGTCACCGCCGCCACATCTGGCAATGTGGCAATATATTCTGCGTCATCGGTGGTCAATGTTTGTTTGTTTCCCATACGCACACCACCAATGCGCGCCGCGCCCGCACGAATAACAATTGTGTTTGTTCCCAACGATGAAAACTGGTCAGTAATCGATTGTTGCACTGTTTCCCCAACCGCAACCATAATCACAACCGCCATAACACCGATAATAATTCCCAACACAGTTAAAAAAGACCGTAATTTATTTCCACTGATTGACAGCCAAGATTCTTTGAGTATATCGTTAAAGGTCATTTTGTCCCCCGCTTTGACTTTGGCATTAAATCAGATTCGCGTGCCGGTATTTTTCCATCGTATGTTATGCGTCCGTCATAAATATGAATCAATCGTTCAGAATATTTTGCAATATCAAATTCGTGTGTAATCATAATAATGGTTATACCCAAATCTTTGTTTAATTTCTTGAAAAATTGTAAAATTTCATTTCCCATTTTGGAATCCAACGCACCGGTTGGTTCGTCCGCCAATATCAGTTTTGGTGTTCCGGCCAATGCACGCGCAATCGCAACGCGTTGCTTCATACCACCCGATAATTGCGTCGGTAAATATGTTTCGAAATCTTGCAATCCAACCATTTTCAGCATTTCGCGCGCGCGTCGTATGCGTTCATCCATCGGCAATCCGCGATACATCAACGGCAACATCACATTGTCCAAAATGTTTCGTTTAGATAACAAATTAAAATTCTGGAAAACAAAACCGATATATTCATTTCTGATTGTTGCCAATTCATCCGCAGTCATGGTGGAAATATCCCGACCATACAGTTTATATGTTCCCGATGTCGCGCTGTCCAACGCACCAACGATATTCATACATGTCGATTTCCCCGACCCCGATGGCCCCATAATGGAAACAAATTCGCCGGGTTTAATTGTAAAAGAAATATCGAATAAAACCTGTTGAGTCCCACCGACCTCTAATGGGAAACTTTTGCAAATTTTATCCATTGAAATGATATCAGGTTGCGTCGCCATAATTTTTAATCCTTACATTGGGCCACCCCTTGGGCGGTTGCGCATAGTTGATTTTTTGGTGGACGAAGCCTGACCCATGCGACCAACGATAATTTTATCGCCAAATTCAATATCGTTGGAAATAATTTCTGTATCGGTTGCGGTGACCAACCCTTTTTTGTATTCAACAATCACAACCTTTTTATCGCGCAAAATTGCCAAATGATTTGCCGTTGAAATATTCGCCGCCGCCGGGTCTATGTTTTCAAAAGACCGCACCAAAAACGCAGAATTTTGCGCGCGCCAAACATCTTCGGCACGATTGACAATAATTGTCACGAACGCGGTCATTCCCGGCATCAAACGCAAATCAGAATTATCAACATCGATAACAACGGTATAAACGACAACATTTGATGTTGTTGTTGGTGATAAACGAATTTGCCGAACAACACCAGTAAATTTATCACCCGCATACGCATCGACGGTAAAACTGACCGATTGACCTTGTTGAATCATACCAATATCGGCTTCGCTGACGGCGGTTTCAATTTGCATTTTTGTTAAATCTTCGGCAATTTCGAATAAATCAGGTGTTTGGAAAGATGCCGCCACCGTTTGACCTTTATCAACCTTGCGCGATATAACCGTTCCGTTCACCGGCGAAGTAATTGTCGCATACCCCAGGTTCGTCACCGCTTTTTCATATTGTGATTGTGCACGCACAACCGCAGATTCCGCCTGTTCGTATTGACTTTGTGATTTTTCCATTTCTGCGCGCGCAATAAACCCATCGTTATATAACGATTTGTCGCGCACATAATCACTTTTTGCCAGGTTTCTTTGCGATACCGCCGCATCCAAAGAAGCCTTGGCCTCGGTCACAGACGATTTCAATACCGACGGTTCAATGGTCAACAAAATATCACCTTGTTTAACCTGGGAATTAAAATCCGCATAAATCTGTTCGATTGTCCCAGAAACCTGGGAACCAACACTGACGGTATTGACTGGGCTGATTTCGCCGGTTGCACTGACGACCTGCTCTAAATCGCCACGCGTTATATCGACCGTCACGAACGCGCCGTTTTTTGCAGATTTTTTCGTACTCAATCCAAATATCATCAAAATTATTATTGCAACGATAACTATCGCCAAAGTCCACCATTTATGGCGACGCGGCCAGTTTAATAATTGTTTGATTTTCTCTCTCATTTTACATCCTTGTCCATACCTGATTGTATATCACCGATTGCCAACGCAACCGCCGCGCGTTTAACATACAAATCGTATTTTGCCGCATTATTTTGATTTCGTGCATCAACCAAATCAGATTGCGCGGTTTGCCAATCCAACATGGTGGCGCGCCCAACTTTATACATACCCGATGTCACGCGTTCGTTTTCGGTTGCCGATTTCAGCAAAGAATCCGTTTGTTCTAAAACTGTTTTTGCGGTTTTGTAATTTTGATATGCCGAAAACACATCCATCATCGCATTATTTGATACTGCGCGTTCATTTTCAGTTGCCATATCGTAATTTGCGACCGCCGCGCGGGCATTATACATATTTGCAAACCCGGCAAATATTGGCATAGAAATCGATACGCCAATCGTCCCCCCTGCGCGTTCAGATACATCATCAAACATCCCGCCAATGGTATTTGAATTGACACCAACCGACCCGTTTACTGAAATCGAAGGTAAATTTTTCAGAAACGCACTGTTTCGCCGATGCCATGCCGCGTCTTTGTTTGCCGATGCCTTTAATAAATCAGGGCGTTTTTTTCGTGCGATTTCAATCAGTTCGTTTATATCGCTGCTTTCGGCATCACTGCCAAACGATGATGGCATATCGGCGATAATAATTTCTTGGTCCGCCGGGAAAGACAGTTTTGTCAATAAATTGCCTTTGGTAATTTCACGATTATTTTTTGCGCGTTCCAACTGTAATTCTGCCGATGCCAATGTTGTTTCGGCCTTATATACATCGGCCTTGGCAACGGCACCGGCCTTGAATTTTTTATCGGCGGTATCTTTGGCGGTCTGTGCCACCGTTTTTGCCATCTGTGCCGATTCCACATTTGCGTTTGCGTTCAACAATTCGTAATATGCACCAATCACAGAATAAATATAATTTTGGACAGTTTCATCATAATCAAACCCGGCGGCGCGATATGTTGCCAATGCGGTTGCGAAATCAGACGACCGCCGACCAAAATCGAAAATTAAATATGATGCCGATAAAGCCCCACTGTATGACCAATCGTCATGCACATGATGCGACCGTTCGCCCGATGCACGCAGATTTAATTTGGGTAAATAATCTGCATATGCGGCGTTTTTCGTAAAATGCGAAGACCGATATGACGCATATGCGGCGGCCGTTTGGGGATTGCGACACAATCCTAAATCGACAACTTGTTTCAAATCCAGAACGGTATTTGGAATATTGCGCATTGTTGCACAATCATCGCCCGCGGCGGCGGCGACACATGGCAACGCGCAAAACACTAAAAATCCGCATTTTTTCATAAATTCTCTCTCGGTTAAATTTCGTGATAATTATACCAGGTTGCAAAAAAAAACACAATGAAAAACGCATTGGTTTTATGGGGGCATTTGAACCTAAATTTTATGTTGCAAATACATATTTTTTCGTTTAATATGCAATCACATATTTGGCCAGGTGGCAGAGTGGTTATGCAGAGGACTGCAAATCCTTGTATGCCGGTTCGATTCCGACCCTGGCCTCCAAATTCCAAAATGATTGAACAACTGACTCTGACCGATTTTCGTAATCATAAAACATCCCGCATTGAAACACACGGGGCAAAAAATATAATTATCGTCGGTGAAAACGGTGCCGGCAAAACCGCAATATTAGAGGCCCTGTCCATGTTATCCGGCGACCGGGGAATGCGTGGTGATGATATGACGGACATCGCATGCTTTAACGGTGGCGGTGGTTTTTCTGTATATGGTAAAACATTTGATGGGGAATCATTATGTGTATATTTTAATCGTGGCGATACAAATCGTCATGCGAAAATAAACGATGAAAATGCAACATTAAATGATTTGGGAAAAATTATGCGCATCGTGTGGATATCCCCCCGCGAAGACCGTCTGTTTGTGGATTCTGGGGCGGAAAGGCGTGCGTTTTTTGACCGCCTGGCCAGTAATTTTGACCCAAATCATAATGGGCGCACCGCGCGATTTTCCAAAATTTTATCAGAACGCGCATTTGCATTAAAAAATGGTTCAGATTCCAAATGGTTGGATGCGCTGGACGACCAATTGGCGGGTGTTGCGACATCGATTGCGACGACGCGCGTGCAATATGCGGGCGAATTGAATTATTTCCTAAATCGTTTCAGTGTGTCTGTTGATGGGATGATTGAACATCAAATAATTTCTGGGGCGACAATTTCGGTGGCGGAACGCGAATATCGAAAATATTTATCTGAAAATCGTGAATTGGTTGGCGATAAAATGGTTTTAGATGGGCCCCATAAATCTGATTTTGGGATGTTTAACAACGAATTAAATTTGCCTGTCCGTTTGACCAGCACCGGCCAGCAAAAATCGGCATTATTCGATTTGATTTTGGCACATACAAAATTACTGTATACAAAAACGAATCACAACTGTGTTGTTTTGTTTGACGAGGCCGCCGCCCACCTGGATTCTGTGGCGCGTAAAAAAATTTTTGCATCATTGGACGCAACTCATACCCAGGTTTGGGCGACGGGTTTGGATGAAAATTCTTTTGTTGATGTGCCGGGTTCAATAATTGTTGCTTGCCATAACGGACAAATAAATAATATACTGTATAAAACCCAAGGGTAAATAAAATGGCACGAATAGATTATCAATTATTATTGGACAACGCATTAAAATCAGTGGTCAAAGACGCACTGATTCACGCGCAAATAAACGGTTTGGGCGATGGCTCGCATTTCTTTATAACTTTCAAGACCCGCGATAACGGTGTTGTGTTGCCGGATTTTTTGCGTATGCGATATCCCGATGTTATGACAATCGTATTGCAATATTCGTATAATAATTTGCATGTATCCGATAAAGAATTCGGGGTTCAACTGACATTTGATGGGCGTCCATTTTTTATTCGTGTTCCGTTTTCTGCATTGGTTGAATTCAAAGACCCATCGGTTGATTTTATTTTAACATTTCATCCAAAAAATGAATCTGAAACCGCGGATAACGATATGGAATTGCCGTTGGACGAAAATAAAAATTCTGTGCCGGATGACGCGCGCGTTGTATCATTGGACGAATTCAGAAAACGCAAAAACAGTTAGAAATAATTTTGTTAAAAAATCGCCCCATCGGGCGTTTTTTATTTGTTCAAAATTTCAGCGCGGAAATCGGTGTCAGCCAAAAAATTATACGCACACCGATATGTGCACAGGTTTGCACATTCATACGATGATTCGAATTCGCCACGATATACCCATTGGGTTGGGGTTGATTTATGAATATCGCGACTGGTTGCAAATATTTTACACCAACAATGCGGACCATTTTTTTCAGCCGCCAAAAATATCCCCGGTTCTTCTTTTTTGTTGCATGTACTGGTTCCCAAAACTTCGGATTCTTCGCCAAAAAATGCGCGCCAATCGCCCGGGTTTAACCCCGACGCATGGTTGCGCGATGATTCATCTAATTGGTAATACCCATTTGAATATTTCCACCAATCTATACCAGTATTGTCAACATACGGGGATGGTGGCGGGTTATCGTCGATAATAACCGGTGGAACCTCGGCCATCGCCGGCACAGAAAATACAGCCAACAAAAATGCAATAAATTTATTCATCGTATGAATATTATATCACAAAAATATGAATAAAAAAAGGGGTGAATTTCACCCCAAAATAAATTTTACAAAACACATTACAATTCTGCACGAACCTCTTGAACTTCATAGCATTCGACGCGGTCGCCTTCTTTGATATCATTGTATTTATCAAAACTCATACCAAATTCGACACCGTTGGACACTTCTTTGACCTCGTTCTTTTCACGACGCAACTCACCGATTTTCCCATCATACACAACAACATTGTCGCGCAACAAACGAACAAAGGCATCTTTTTTAATCACACCTTCGGTCATACGACAACCCGCGACGCGTGTTCCTTTGCCAACGGTAAACAATGCGATAACATCGGCATAACCGATAAAGTTTTCTTTTCGTTCAGGTGCCAATTTCCCAGACAAAATTTCTTTGATTTCGTCGGTAATGCGATAAACAACACTGTGATAGCGAATATCAACACCGCCCGCGCGTGCCATATCACGCACGGCACTGTCGGCACGAACATTAAACGCGATAATCACCGCACCCGATGCCGTCGCCAAACGAATATCGCCTTCGGTAATTTGACCAACACCCGCCGACAAAATATCAACCGCCGCCTTGTCAGAATTTATTCCGCGCAACATATCGGTGATGGCTTCGACTGAACCTTGAACATCGGCGCGCAAAATAACCGGCAAAGTCAGTTTTTTTGTTTCGTCGCGTGCGGCGAACAAATCTTGCAGCGAAGACCGTTTAACCGCGTTTGCTTTGTCTTTGGCCTGTTGAACACGATACGCGGCAACCTCGCGCGTTTGGGCCTCGGTTTCCATAACGCGTAATTCATCACCCGCCGCCGGCACAGAATCCAATCCCAAAACCATAACGGGTTGTCCCGGTTTCACAGATTTTACCCGTTCGCCAAATGAATTTATCAGCCCGCGCACGCGTCCAAATGTTTCGCCAACAACGAATACATCGCCGATTTTCAATGTGCCCTGCCGGATAATCATTGTTGCGACCGCGCCCAATCCGCGTTCTTGTTTGGCTTCGACCACATTGGCAACCGCCGGCATTGTTGGGTCTGCGCGCAAATCCATCATTGCGGCTTGTAATAATATAGCCTCTTCTAATTTATCCAAATTTGTTCTTTGTTTTGCAGAAATTTCAACACATTGAACATCGCCACCCATGGATTCAACCTGGACCTCTTGTTGCAATAAATCGATTTTAACTTTTTCTGGGTTAGCCTCGGGTAAATCGCATTTGTTTATTGCGACAATAAACGGAACATGCGCCGCGCGAATATGATTTATCGCCTCTATCGTTTGGGGCATAATGGAATCATTTGCGGCAACAACCAACACAACAATATCCGCCATTTGTGCGCCACGCGCACGCATTGCGGTAAATGTTTCGTGTCCCGGTGTATCCAAAAATGTAATCATTTGACCGGACGATGTTTTAACCTCGTACGAAGAAATATGTTGCGTGATACCGCCCGCCTCGCCGGCGACAACATTTGCATTACGAAACGCGTCCAACAGTGATGTTTTACCGTGGTCAACATGTCCGACAACCGTCACGATTGGCGCGCGTGGAACCATGTTTTCAGGATTTGGTTGGCGTTCCAATTGTTCGGCATATGGTTTGACAACAACGCGTTTAACGGTTGCGCCAAATTCGCCCGCAATCAGTTCCGCCGTATCTGCGTCAATGGATTGGTTTTGTGACACCATCATACCCATTTCCATCAGTTTTTTAACGACATTTCCAACCTTTTCCGCCATGGCATTTGCCAAATCTTTGACGACAATTGTTTCGCCCAAATTCACGATGCGTTCAACCTTTTGTGGTGCAGAAAACGCCGCGCGTGCTTTTTCGCGGAATCGTTTTAATGATGCCTCGGACCGGCGGCGATTTGCACCACGCAATTCAATTTCGTCTTCATCATCGTCCATAACAATATCGTGAATAGAAATTTTGCCAGATTTTTTGAAATCTTTTTTGAACGATTTATTATTGTTTTTTGTTGCGACATCGTCATCATCATTGCGGTTTGATTTTTGATGATTTACGAATTGTTGCTTTTTATTTGGCATTGTCCGTTCTGGCACAGGTACCGCCGCCACAACCGGTTCTGATTCAGGTTCATTTTCCACCATGGCAACATTTTCGCGAGCATTTAATTGGTTTTTGACTTGTTCGTATTCGGCGGCCTCGCGCGCGATTTCAGCCTCGCGCGCGGCGCGGGCCTGGGCCTCTTGGGCTTGGCGTTTTTTCTGTTCTTCTTCGCGTGCGCGTGCGGCCTCTAATACGGCGCGCAATTTATCATCGGTGGCATTGTGTTGTGGGGTTGCGACCGGTTCATCACGCAATTCTTTACTGCCGGGTGCGACGATACGGCGACGGCGTTCAACAAAAACAGAATCGCCTTTCTTGCTTTGGACTGCGCCCAATGTAACAGATTTTCCAAGTGTCAATGTTGCCATTAAAATCGTTCCTTTATTTTATACCTGTTTAATTTTTATTCCGCGTCTTCCTTGATACCATATGCCAATTCGCGCGCCTTCATAATAATACGCCCCGCCAACCGCAAAGACATATTATCTTCGCCCAAAATTTCGACCAATTCATCAGATGCCAAATCCGCCAAATCGTTCAGGTTTTTAATACCGTTTTCACCCAATTTCATCAAAACAGGGCGTTGCACAAATGAAAAGTTCAACAAATCGTCAGACATTCCCATCGCATGACCTTGTTCGAAATAATTTTGTTCTTGTTTTGCCAAATAATCTTTGGCGCGTTTTTGCAATTCATTTGCCAATTCTGCATTGAAACTGTCAATAGATTCCAATTCTTTGATGTCAACAAACGCGATTTCTTCGATAGTGCGGAAACCTTCGTTTATCAAGATTTGTGCAATCATTTCATCGACATCCAATCCACGGATAAACAAATCTGTTTTTTCTTTGGTTTCGCGTGCGCGGCGTTCTTGTTCTTCTTCTTCACTCAACACATCGATGTCCCATCCGGTCAATTGTGATGCCAAACGCACATTTTGACCGCGACGACCAATTGCCAAAGATTGTTGGTCTGGATTTACAACAACCGCAGCCTTGTGATTATCTTCGTCGATGATAATTTTTGCGACCTTGGCAGGTTGCATCGCATTCACGATAAACACCGCCGGGTCATCAGAATACAAAATAACATCGATTTTTTCACCGTTGCATTCGTTGATAACGGGTTGAATACGCGTTCCCTTGATACCGACGGTCATACCAACCGCATCAACCGACGGGTCTAATGTTTCAACCGCAATTTTTGCATGTGAACCCGGTGCGCGTGATACAGATTTGATTTTAATGATACCCTCGTAAATCTCGGGCACTTCTTGCACGAACAATTTTTCCATAAACATCGGATGTGTGCGGGTTAAAAATATTTGTGGGCCACTGTTTGACCGTTCAACATCCATAATCAGTGCGCGAACACGGTCGCCGACACCCAATTTTTCGCCCGGAATCAGTTCGGTATTTTTGATGTATCCTTCGGCTTTGCCGTTTATATCAACAAACACATTTCCAAATTCCAACCGTTTAACAACGCCACTGACAATTGTGCCAACATCGTCTTTGAATTCTTCGTATTGTTGACCTTTTTCCGCATCGCGAACGCGCCCAATCATAATTTGACGCGCAGTTTGGAACGCAACGCGTCCAAATTCAGGTTCCGGCAACGGGTCCGCCACAACATCACCAACGACAGGATTTTCGGCATATTTTTTCGCCTGGGCAACAGTCAACATGGTGTTTGGGTCATATTCATCACCCACAGATTCCGGGGATTCGATAACCTGGAACAACCGTTGTGTGTGAATTGCGCCATTTTTACGGTCAATAGACGCGGTGATATTAAATTCTTCGCCATATTTATGTTTTGCAATTTTTGCGATTGCAATTTCCAAAGATTCAAAAACGATTTCTTTATCAATGTTTTTTTCTTCGGCCAAAGATTTAATACCTTCTAATAAATCTTGACGCGGCATAGACACAAACGCCATTTTTTACTCCTGTTTTTTTATATTTAACACTTTTTATTAAAAGGGCGGGGCCCCGCCCCGCCCTTAAAAAACTTTATTTTTTTTAAGAACATACATATTATGCCATTGTTTTTTCATAATGCAAGAAAAATAATATAAATATTTGACGGGGTCTGTTTTGCGATTTATACTGTTTAACATGAGTATTATAAGCCGATATTTTTCCAAACAGTTGGTCGCGATATTTATAATGTTATTGTTGATTTTAACTGGACTGGCATGGACGATGCAGATTATGTCCATGATGAAATTCCTATTAAATTATGGTGTCAGTTTCAGCAATTTCATCGGTTTGACCGCATTATTGATACCGTTTATCATATCCATCATTATTCCGTTTGTGACATTTATCGCGGTGATTTATGTGTATAATAAAACAATTTCTGATTCCGAGGCATCTGTGATGATGGCGTCCGGACTGTCGCCGCGTCAAATGGCGATGCCGGCAATACGGTTCGCGGGCGTAATAACAATTATAAACCTGGTCTTGAATTTATGGTTGGTGCCAATCAGTCAGAATTATTTTTACGATACACAATGGAATTTGCGATATGGTTTGGCGCATTTGAAATTGCAAGAATCCGCATTTACAAACATCACAGATGGGTTGGTCGTATATGTTGACCGGGTTTCTGGACATGATATGTCCCAGGTTATGCTGTCTGATTCGCGAAATAAAAATTCAGAAATGGTTATTTTTGCCGAAACTGGGAAATTGGTGACGACACCGCGGGGGTTGTCGATTATTATGGAAAATGGTTCGTTGCAATCCAATGGCAACGCGATGATAACCGGAACATTTACAACATTTGATATGGATTTAAATGTTGCAACGCGTGAAAATTCATCGTCTTTTCGTGTGCGGCGAATATCATCAACGGAATTGTTGAAATACACCGGCACCGATACATCGGCCAAACACAGAAAAATGGTTTTTGGTGAATTATCAAATCGTATTTTAATGCCGTTTATGAATTTAATTTTGGCGATTGTATGCGCGACAGTTTTATTAAAAACATCGCTGTTGCGTCGTCGCGCCAGTTTTGCCCCCGCGGTTGCGGTATTGTTGATGGCGATAATTATGACATTATATATGACATCGGCAAATATGTTGGACACATGGCGTGATTTTGTTATGCTGGTGGTGGCGGTATTCGGTGTTTTGGGAATATCATTGGCGGTATTATGTAAAAAATGAAGAAACCTGTAATTATATCTTTATCGATATTTATTGGGGCATATTGCGCGCCATTGTGTGCCGCACCAAATTCTTCGATTGATTTAGACGAACCCAAAACAATTGTTGCTGATAAAATTGAATATAATGTTCGTGATTCTAAAATTGAAACATTTGGAAAAACAACAATTACAACCCAATCGGGACAAACATTAAAATTGAATAATACAACGGTTGCCGACAATGGTACACAAATTGCCGGCCAAGATATCGAATTATGGTTGGGCGAACATTTTTATATCAGTGCTGAAAAAATCACGCGTGATGACGACATAACAACGGCAATCGATGCAATGTTCACCGCGTGTAATGGTTGTGATTCATTTGGAAATGCGTGGGAAATATCGGCAACAACAATTAAACATGATTTAGATACGCGAAATTTATATTTTCATAATCCGGTATTATGGATGTATGATGTGCCAATATTTTGGTTTCCATATTATTATATGCCGGACCCCGGTGTTAAATATCGCAGTGGATTATTGATGCCGGATTTGAATTCGACAAACAATATGGGGACACAAATAAATTTACCGATATATATATCTTTGTCGCCATATCACGATGCAACGATAACATTATCATATTTAACCAAAGAAAATCCACTTATTCAGGCGGAACATCGGTTAAACACCGAACATGCCGAATTTCGGACAAATGGGTCATTTACGCATAATATGGCGGGCGAAAATCGTTGGCACATATTTAATAATGATGTTATTGAATTGGGCGAATATGCGCGCGCAAAAATTGCGCTGGAACGCACATCGGACAAAACATATTTACAGAAATACGGATTCTATAACGACCAACCATATTTGGATTCTGGGGCGCAAATTGAATTATTTGGGCAATCGGGCTATGTGGTTGCCGATACGCACATATTCCAAGAATTGCGTGATGCCACCCAGACCGAGGCAACCGTCAACGGCAACATTTTACCAAACATCCGCGGCGTATATCAAACCGCCCCGATATTTCGCGAAACATACGCATTGTTATTATCGGACATTTTGGCGGTTGATGGGCACGACAATACATCTATGCAACGCGTGATTGGCGATGCAAAAATCATATCGCCATGGACATTGTGGGGCGGAAACAGAATTACATTTGGATTGGATGCGCGTTATGATGTTTATAATTTCCAAAACTATGATTTAATAGACACTCCCGATTTCACCGGCATGAAAAACCGTTTTTTACCCAGTGGTTTTGTTGAATGGGGATTGCCACTGTTTCGGCCGGGAACAAATTGGACACAAATCATTGAACCGCGTGCGCGATTGACGGCAATGCGTCATACAAAAACGCAAGAATTATTCGCGTTAAACAATGATTCTGCGGGTGCGTTATTGTCGGATTTAACATTATTTTCCAACAATCGTTTCTCTGGGTATGATTTATGGGAAAACGGGACATTTGCCGATTATGGCGTGCGCGTGGCGACATACCGGTCATCGGGTGAATCGGGCGAGGTTTTCTTTGGACAAAGTTATGATTTATCGGGTCGTGCCGAAACCGACCCCAACAGTGGATTCCACCAAGGCGCATCTGACTATGTTGGGCGTGTGGCGTTTGACAATGGCACATGGTTTGCATTAAATTCGCGATTCAGATTGGACCGCGACACATTGGCGTTGCGCCATATTGAAACAGACGGCCGTATCGGAACCAGTCAAAATTATATCTATGTCGGGCATATTTGGGCGCAACAATTGGACGAGGCTTTCCTGGGCCAAGATGTGAACGAAACATCGGGTGGGTTGCGTATCCAATTGACAGACCGCCTGTCGTTGAACTTTAATGCAATTTATAATAATACATTTCACCAATTCCAACGGCATTCGGGTGAATTGTATTATAAACATCCGTGTTATTTCTTGTCTTTGGGTTATCGGCGCGATTATGCAATTCGCCAAGATTATTCTGGACGGGCAACGGTGCAATTCCGATTTGGATTGGATTATTAAAAAAAAGGTAAGGAAAAAATGAAAAAATATATAATTGCTTTGCTGATGTGTGTGTGTATGCCGGCGTATGCGACAACGGTTATCGCGACGGTCAATGGAAAGCCTATAACCGATGACGATATAACCGCGCGAACAAAACTGATGTCATACCAAGGAAAAACATCAACCGACAATCGTCGTGTTGCGTTGCAAAATATAATCGATGATAATGTGAAATTGAATTATGCGTCAAATTTCGGTGTAAATCCAACGGACCAAGATGCCGACACAGAATTGAAAAAAATGGGTTTGCCGGCATTGTCTGAAAATGAAAAATCGGTTGCGCGGGACGCGATGCGTGCAAATATGGCGTGGCAGGTAATCATTGCCCGAACGGTATTGCCAATGGTTGATGTGTCGGAAACTGACATCGCGTCTGAACGGGCGGCATTGGCGCGTGAACATGGGTTGCCAATTGAAATGACGATGGTGCGACTGGTTGATATTCCCGACAATGTTGCGGCAAAATTGACCAAGCCAAAAAATTGCGATGACGCGATGCGCATGGCGGAAAATCTGGGTGGTGCGCCACAAAAAATCACTGCGCGTCAATACGAATTATCATCCGATGTTCGCGATGTGGTTGCAGAATTGCCAATCCTTACATGGTCGCGCCCGATATCGAATTCTGTGTTTTTGGTGTGCAATACAAAAAAGACATCTGAATACGGCAAATTGGATAAAATGTTAAAACAAAATGCCGAATATAAACAGGCAATGTTTATGGCAGAACAACAATTAAAACAACTGCGCCGGCGTGCGGCTGTAATTATCAAAGACGACAGATATAAATTATGAAAACGGTTTTATTTTTATTAAATGATTCCCAATTGCAAAAATTCGTCATGGATTTGGGCGAACCTCGTTTTCGGGCGGCGCAAATTCGTGATTGGTTGCAACGCGGTGCACCCGATTTTGATTCAATGAAAAATTTACCAATATCATTGCGTCAAAAATTAGACGCGGTTGCGCAAACACTGCCATTAAAAATCGTAAAAAAATTGGTGTCATCGGACGGTGCAACAACGAAATTTTTATTGCAATTAAATGATTGTGAGCAAATCGAATGTGTTTTAATGCGTACAACATACGGCAATTCTGTTTGTGTCAGTTCCCAGGCCGGATGTGCCATGGGGTGCAAATTCTGCGCCAGCACTTTATTGGGATTAAAAAGAAATTTAACCCCGGACGAAATGTTCGCAGAAATTTTGGTTGCCCAATGGGAATTGCGCGTGAACGCGCACGACGAAAAAAATATTCATGCAAATGGCGACCCAAATAACAATGATGTTTCGCATATCGTTGTTATGGGGACGGGTGAACCGTTGCAGAATACTGAAAATCTGATTGGATTTCTGGAACGCGCAAATCAAGAATTAAATATTTCGTGGCGGCGAATAACTGTATCTACATGCGGAATTGTTCCGGGTATTTATGATTTGATAAAATGGGGGCGGCCGATAAATTTGGCAATATCATTACATGCCCCAACGGACGAATTGCGTTCCACAATAATGCCAATCAACAATAAATATAAAATATCCGAAGTGCTGACGGCGGCGGACGAATTTACGAATCTGCACAATCGCCAGTTGATGATAGAATATATTTTATTGGGCAAACACGGCGAAAATGGCGAAACGGTTTTATATAATTGCACGCCTGAATATGCCGAAATGTTATCAAAATTATTGGCGGGTAAAAATTGTATGGTAAATTTAATTCCATGGAACACGGTTGACGAACGCGATTTTGCATCGCCATCGGGAAATGCGGTTCATCGTTTCCAAGATATTTTAATTAAAAATGGAATACACACCCGCATACGGCGCGAACGCGGCACAGACATCGGTTCGGCGTGCGGGCAATTACGATTAAATAATAAAAAGGATTAAAAATGAAATTACAATATATCACATGTTCTGACCCACGCGATTATAATTCGTTTGATGAATTGAACGGGTTGTGGAACATTGACCCGCGCGTTGAAATTGCGGTGCAAATGCATCCTGGCAAGGTATCGCCGGAAACACCACGATATCAATGGGTCAAAGAATTGGTTGATACATTAAACCGCATGCCCCAACAAAATCCAAATTTTGCAATTCATGTAAATAATGATTGGTGCGATGAAATTTGCAATGGGCGTATACCAGAGGCATTATATCCGTTATTTTGTGCATGGCATTATGATACAGAAAAAATGGTTGTGGGTCGGATTCAATTAAACATGCCTGATAAAACGGTTGAAAATTTCAACCCATATAAATTAAAGAAAGTGTTTGAATATTTTTCAACGCAAAAATTTATCGTTCAATATAACAACCGCACAAAATCGGCGGTAAACCAATTGCATAACGCGGGCGCGAATTTCCAAATATTATTTGACGCGTCGGGCGGTCGTGGCATTTCGGCGGACGAATGGAAAAAACCGGTGTATCCTGGAAAGCATGCTCAGGGTTATTCGGGTGGACTGTCGCCTGAAAATGTCGCAGACAATTTAACAAAAATAAATACGGTTGCGGACGGGCATACAATATGGGTTGATGCCGAAGGTAAATTAAAAACCGACAATAAATTCGATGTCGCGCGCGCAGCAGCATATATCAAAAACGCAATTCGTTGGGAACAAAATCAAAAATAAAAAACACTTGTTTTATTTTTGCAAAAATACGAATATATGAAACGAAATAAAATAAAGGAGAGAAAAATATGAAAAAAATATCGTATTGGTATGTTGTTATTATTGCGCTGGGACTGTTGTTTGTCGGATTTTTTCCGGGGTATTATTATTACAAATCTAAATTCAACTATAATGCCGTCACGGTCAAAGGGTTGGCGGAAACCGATGTTATGGCGGATTTGGCGATTTGGGAAATAAAATATGTCGCAACTGGAAATGATTTGATGGCGACAAAAAATAATTTGGAAAAGCAAACTGACGCGATTCTGGAATTTTTGCATGCCAATAATTTTTCAGACAACGAAATTGAATTTGGTGGCACCGAAACCAACGATTTAATGGCAAATCCATATCGTGGCAACGACCCAATTACATCGCGATTTATTTTAACAAAAACGATTACATTGCGTTCGAATCAGGTCAACAATGTTGCGGCAACATATACAAAATCTGGCGATTTAATCAGTTCTGGTGTTGTATTCGAAAATCGTTATGATTCGCCGATATCATATTTCTTTACGAAATTGAACGACATAAAACCACAAATGTTGGAATTGGCAACGAAAAACGCACGCCAAGCCGCATTGGAATTTGCAAAATCATCTGACAGTCGTGTCGGCAAAATCCACACCGCGAACCAAGGTGTATTTTCAATATTGCCACGCGACAATGCAAACGCGCCCGAATCACAACAGATAAATAAAAAGGTTCGTGTTGTTGCAACGGTTGAATATTTCTTGGAATAAACAACAAAAAAACGAATCGAATATGCCGGCAAATGCCGGCTTTTTTATGCAATAAATACTGGTTTTTTACGGGAATATAAAAAAACTAGACAACAGAAATTTTTTTTCTATAATCAAAATACCCTTGTTGGATGTTTAGCTCAGTTGGCTAGAGCATCTGCTTTACACGCAGAGGGTCAGGGGTTCGAGTCCCTTAACATCCACCATCGTTTGGTTGTTTGTAAAATGCCTGCATATGCGGGCATTTTTTTTAATTCGCCCTGCCCCTGTGCCACCATTTGTCATACCGCCGAAGGGCGGTATCCAGTTGACGACATTTGTCGTCAACCTGTGTCATTCGGCATTACTACGCAAGTTTGCTTTCGCAAACTGGATACCGCGCGAAATCACCCACCC
>DFGC01000007.1 GCA_002371155.1 Alphaproteobacteria bacterium UBA3760
AGTCAAGGATTTTTTGAGAGAGAACTGGGGAAATCATGAAAAAATTGCGCTTTTTCGATTCGTTAAAATTTGTGTTGGCGACCGTCGCATGCATGTTCATATTAAATGTCGCGCACGCGGATAATACATGGAAATATACCCCCATTCCAATCAGATATTATGCAGACGACAGTTTGGTAGAATTGACCGAATCCGATGAAAATTTTAACACGTATACAGTTAAAACAACCATAACTACACCTAACAGACTTCTTTATGTCAAGACAGAAAACTCACTGCCGGCCAACCATAAATATTTTTTAAATTTCAGATTTAAATCGAATTTTACACACAGACCTTATTTTCGTTGCAGCTTTGATGGTGGCACAACATATGAATCCTTTTGGTATAGTTATACCTGTCAATCTAATACCTGGTGTAATCTATCTACAATAAAAACCCCACAACAAGATTGGCGGTTTGTCAATGTTACTAATGGGATATTACCGCTGGAAAACACTTATACAGCCGGTGAAACGATAACAATTGATAAAAACGGTTTTTTAACTGTATTTGACTTGACCGAGATATTTGGTGCCGGGAACGAACCGGCGACTGCTGCCGATGCTGAACGAGCATTATCGATAGATACGACAATCAAAATCGCGACGACGCGGTATAATGAAGAGCAATTTGAGCCGGTGGAAACGCGGTTGGACGCGGCGGTTGCGGCGGTGGATACTGTCGTGACCCAGACGATGTCCCAGGCGCAGGCGATTGACACTATCGCCACAACTAAACAAACCCGCCCGGACGAGGGTTGTCCGCCGTTCAAAAAATGTTTGCTGGTTGAGGACGAGGACGGCACGCCCCATTGGTATGAAATATACGACCCGATAAATGATTTCCTTAATCCGATATTGGCGGCGGCGGGACTGTCGGGGAACCAGGGTGCACCGGTAATGACTACACATACCGAAAACGGGAGTACGATTTATGACACATTTAATGGATTTTTTAACGGCAGTGGCGCGTTCAGGAAAAAATATATAGATGGTGTTGCATTGACGACCGACCGTCCGTTTGGTCCAACAACATTGGCACGGTGTGCGGATAATGCGACACGAACAACATCACCGGTAAGTGCGGGGTTGTGTTATAATACGGGTGGAATGTTTCGGGAACTGACCGAGGGGGCGGACGACGATTCCGGTGAATGGGCGTTGGTTTGGAACGGGGCCGAGGGTGGCACCAGCCTGGGCATAACCCCAGGTGTGGTGTATGGCATTGCAAAATGCACATCGGTTGGGCAACACACAACAGAAATAACCGGTGATGTGCAATCAGGGTCGGAATATTGGTGGCCGAAAAAATTAAATAATTATTCAACCACATTGGCGAGTTTGATAGAACAATACCCGAATTCGAATGTTGAAACCGTATTTAATACATTGCCAAATCCATATGGAACGGATGATAATCCGGAATACCCACGCGCAAACTATCGTAATTGTTGGTGCAAAATGACGGCGATTGGTGTGCCCGGTTCGGGTGATGACTTTACCGCGCAAGCCGCCAATGGCACGATAATGAGTGTATCGGGCGGTTGGGTCTTTGGCAACGCGTATACGTCTGCGACGAGTTGTGCGAACGCCTGTGCGAACAACTGTGCGTACGCCATTCGGGCGTACCACGCGTACCGCCAAAATGTTTTAACCGCGAGATAATTATATAAAAAATAAAAATTTCTTTACTTAGATTTATTTATTTTATAAAATGCAATTGCAATATAAAAAAAGGAAGGGAAATGCCAAAAAAAATAATCAAAACAACAAATAAAAAAAATGTTAAACCCGTTGCGCGTAAAACAAAAACTGTGCGTGCGGATGTGCGCGATGAACAAATGCATGAACAAACATGTAATTGTGGGTGCGGGTGTCATTGCGGTTGTGGCTGTGGCACATGTCGCGGTCATCGCGTGATTGGTTGGTGCATTAAAATCGTCATTTTGTGCATTGTATTTTTGTTGGGATGTGTTTCATCACAATGGTTGGTGGGCGGCGGTCACAAAAAATCTATGATGCGCGATATTCGTTTCGACGATAACGGTTGCGTCATACTGGAATCGGTTAAATGCCCCAAATTATTAGAGGTTTTATCCACCGCCGATGATGATGCAAATGGTTGCATTTCACGCGCGGAATTGAAAAATGCCATGCACGATATGAAACGCGAACATCGTATGGCGCATGATGCGGAAATCGATGATTAAATAAAATTTTATTCATTAAAAAAGACACCCGTTTTCGGGTGTTTTTTTATAAAATTAAAGTAATTTATTTGCCTTTTAGGATGCGTGCCTTGGATTTATTCCATTCGCGTTGTTTAATTGTTTCGCGTTTGTCTTGTGATTTTTTACCGTATCCGATTCCCAATAAAACCTTTAATTTTCCACGATTGGTAAAATACAGTTTCAATGGAACGATTGTTGCCCCGCGTTCAGCCAATTTTCCAATCATTCGATTTATTTGTGCGCGATGCAGTAATAATTGCCGTGCGCGTCGTTCATCAAAATTTACAATTCGCGCCGCCGTTGGCAATTTTTGGATTTCAACACCCGCCAAAAATAAATTGTTTCCGCGCCGTTGCACAAATCCATCAACAATAGACACCAAACCATAACGAATTGATTTGATTTCTGCGCCCGTCAATGAAATGCCCGCCTCGATCGTGTCGGCAATAGAATAATTGAATCGCGCCTTGCGATTTTCAGAAACCATTCCAAATTTTATAATACTGCGTGTCATTTAATTATCTTTATTTTTGGGTATAAACGCATTGTGTTTTCCATCAGTATAGATTCCAATTCATCAATTTGCAAATGTTTAATTTCCGCCAACACGCGCGCCGTTTCAATAACAAATGCGGGCTCGCACATTTTTCCACGATGTGGCACCGGTGCGCAAAATGGCGAATCGGTTTCGATAACAATTCTGTCGTTTGGAATTTTCGCAAATGTATCGCGAATATCGGCGGCGTTTTTGAATGTCAAAATACCACTGGCAGAAAAATAGAAACCACGGTCCAACATAACGCGCGCCAAATCCCATGTCCCAGTAAAACAATGCAACACACCATGATTTTTGTTTGTTAAAATATCAATTGTATCATTTTCCGCATCGCGCGTGTGTATCGCCACAGGTAAATCAAATTCTTGGGCAATTTCCAACTGGTCAGAAAACAATTTTATTTGGTTTTCTTTGTTATCATTGCGTTCATGAAAATCCAGACCAATTTCCCCAATGCCAATAACATGCGTATCATGCAACACATCCGCCGTCAAAACATTTGCCGCGGTTGCCGTATCGGCACAATCGGGATGTAATCCCGTCGTGCAGAAAATATTTTTATTCGCATTTGCAATTTTTAATGCCGGTATTATGTCCCCAGGTTCCGCCGTTGCGCAAATTATTGCACCAACCCCCGCGTTATGTGCGCGTTGTATAATTTCGTCGACATCATCGGTATATCGGTCGGTTAAATGACAATGTGTATCTATAAACATTTTTTTATATCCATTAAAATTTTGAAAATTCCAACCTCGGGTTCCAAATGAACATTTGTAATATCGGCAATAGATTTTGTCGCCATTGGATACAAATCCGCCAATCTGAAATATGAAATTGCGTCCAATAAAATGCTGTATAATTCGGGGCTGGGCGCGATTTTTTTCGCAATCGTCATTAAATCAGATGATGTCGATTTCGCGTCTGATAATGTTTCAATCAATTCATCGTAAATCGCGTCGCCACCAATGCGTTTCATGTCGGCGATTTTTCCAAAACTGCCATTACTCAGACGTAAAATTTCAGACGATATTTCCGCATCCGGCATAAATCGCATGCACAAATCCCGCAATTCAGAAACCGATAACGGATGCATTTTTTCCACACGCGCACGCGAACGCAGTGTCGGTAAAACATTTGCCAATTGGTGCACCACCAACAAAAATAAAGTTTTTTCTGGTGGTTCTTCTAATAATTTTAATATGGCATTTGATGCCGCCTTGTTTAATTCGTCCAACGAATCAATCAATATCACGCGCCATGCACCCGACATAGACGATAATTGCATTTTTTCAATCATCGCACGCACCGTATAAACAGAAATTTCTTTGCCGTCGGGTTTTGGTTTGCCGTCTTTGTCAATATTACGCGACTGGTCAATTATGAAAAAATCCCCGACATTTCCGTAAACCATGCGCGCCAATTTATATGCCAATGTCGCCTTGCCAATGCCACGCGGCCCGGTCAGCATCCATACCGGATGTATCGGATGTTTTTCGCGATTATTCCATGCATCCATAAAATTTTTCACCGTTCCCATGTGTCCAACCAAAGTGTCGTTGTCCATTGGATGCGGGAAATTATAAATTGGTGCGCTTTTCTTTGCCATATTTTTCAATCCATTATTTTACACCAAACAATACCATAATGTTGCGCCATGCGCGACGGAAAAATTGAACGCGTTTAACAGTATCGCGCGCAACCAAATCAGCCGTCGCAATATCACGACCGTCTTTTTGGGCAATCAATTTACCGATTTTATCGCCCGCCATTATCGGTGCCGGTATCGGTGTGTCATAAACCGCAATCACGCGCACACCGTCCAGTCCAGCCTTTTTATCAACCGTAATTGCAAAATTTTTTTTCACCGTCGCGACGACAAAATCATCACGTCCATACCATGTTGGCATTTTTGCAACCTCGTCCCCGGGGTGATAGAAAACCTTGTTCATTGTGGTATTGTATCCGTGTTGCAGCATTTTTTTCATTTCCGCCGCCAACGCATCATGACCGCGCCCACGAAACCCGTTCATAACACCGATTAAACGGCGACCACCGACAATGCTACTTGCCACAATGCCGTATCCGCCGTCATCGGTATGCCCCGTTTTCAACCCGTCTGCGCCCGGCATTATGAATAACAGTTTATTATAATTTAATGTATGTGTTTTTCCCCAATCGCGACACCAATCAGATTGGTATTCATTAAATTCGAACCGCTTTGTCGCAAACATTGGATAAATATCCGGGAATTCCGAAATCACATAATTCGCCAGCATCGCCAATTCCCGCGAAGTCATTAAATTGTTGGGGTGGGGCAGGCCACTGGCATTTCCAAATGTTGATTTTTCCATGCCGATTTGGCGCGCCTTGGACTGCATCATCGCGGTAAATTTATTTTCGTCCCCAGCCAATTTTTCGGCAACCACCACCGATGCATCGCCACCCGACAACACAATCAGTCCCAAAATCAAATCGCGTACAGAAACCGTTTGCCCCGTGACCAGGCAAATCTTACTTGCAGGATACCATAACGGATTTTCATAATCCGCATTACTGGACACCGGAAAACGATCATCCATTTTGACGCGTCCAGATTTAATTTCATCAAATAAAACCGCCAATGTCATCAGTTTTATCATTGACGACGGTGGCATTAAAACATCGGCATTTTTGGAAAAAATTTCCGCACCCGAATCATAGTCCATTAAAAATGCGGATTTTGCGCCGGTGGTAAATTCGGCATTTGCCGCGCATGTGATAAACGATAATAAAAACGCAAATATAACTTTTTTCATGGCACGCAAATCTTAAACGATTTTATTGGAATTTGCCAATATTTTTTTCATATTTTTTACAGAACTTTTTCGCCAATAAATGCGCCGTTTTCAATACCGGTCAGTTTGATATTACAAATTGTGCGGGGCGAAATCGGCGTGCCCAAAATTATAACATCTATATCGTCGGGTGTGCGGGCGATATTATTATTCTCGACCAGGCACGATACGCATTTACCAATACAGGTTGCCATATATTCAGACATGTTTTTTTCCGCCAGTTTTGTGATTTTGTGAACGCGCGCCTTGGAAATATTGCGTGGAATTTGGTTTGGCATAACGGCGGCCGTGGTGCCGGGCCGTGGCGAATATGGAAATGCATGAATTTTGATTGGCTTTAATTCGCGCACCAAATCCAGTGTTTCATTAAATAATTCGTCTGATTCCCCCGGAAAACCGCAAATTATATCCCATCCAAATGTAATGCCATCGGCCACGGCAACAATTTTTCGCACCGTATCGGCATTGTGCCGCCGTCCCATGGCCGCCAAAATGGTATCTGAGCCCGATTGCATAGACAGGTGCAAATGGGGCATCATGCGGCTGTCGCGGTGAATTAAATCAATGATTTTATAAATTTGTGGCGATGCCGGGTCCAATGATGAAATACGCAGCCGGCGAATTTCCGGCACATCCCGCAACAGCATTTCGCAAATATCAGAAATAAATAAAACCTTGTCGCCGTTGTTCCATGCATATGACGCACTGTCCACACCGGTGATAACAACCTCGAAAAAGCCGCGTTCGACCGCCGCGCGCGCGTCCGCCAAAATGTCGGAATAGGGGAAAGATACCGCCGGCCCCCGCAACAGGCGTGTCACGCAATATGCACATTTATGATTGCAACCATTTTGAATTTGAATAAATTGTTTGGATAATTCGGGCGATTCATGTGAAAATTTAATGATTTTCCCGTCTTGGTTTATTCGCGCCAACCCAGAAATATATGGGTCTGGATTTGTTTTTTCGGCATTTGGAATAACGACGGTGTTCGGGATTTTTTCGAACAAAGACGGATTGCGGGTTGCCCCACATCCGGTCACAAAAATAGGCACATTTGGGTTTTCGCGGGCAATACGACGCACAGATTGCGCCGATTGGCGTTCGGCCTCGGCTGTGACGGAACAAGTGTTCACAATAACCGCATTATCGACATGTGGCGCAATCATGTGTTTGATTTTTTCGCATTCCAATGCGTTCAAACGACAACCAAAAGACAAAGATTTTATATTTTCTGCTTGCATTTTTGATATACTTGGGGCATTATAACCTGGTTAGAAAAAATTGCAACAAAGGATTTAATATGGCACGCACAACAAATTCTGATACATTACCATATGTGGACAGTCGTTATGAATTGGGGATGTTGGCATCGCAACGCGTTCGCGATTTGAACGGCGGGGCAACACCTGTGGTGGAAATGGGGCGCGATAAATTGACGGTTGTGGCACTGCGCGAAATTGCATCGGGAAAATTGGATGTTGCAAATGTTCGTCACGAATTTGTGCAATCGTATAAAGATACACCAATCGCGGATGCTGCCGAACAATCGTTAGAGGTTGAAACAACCGACCCGGCATTGCGCGAAATTGATGCGGAATTGGAAAATTCTTTGATGGATGATTCCACATCCGATGCCACAGCAGATTCTGACGATACCCCAGACGAAGAATAATTTTTTTAGTAGAATTTGGAGTCGTCGCATAGTTGGTCTAGTGCGCCACATTGGAAATGTGGTATACCGGCAACGGTATCAAGGGTTCGAATCCCTTCGACTCCGCCAGGGAATTAAAATCTTAAACCGCCCGTTTTATGGGCGGTTTTGATTTTAACCTGGCGGAGTCGCAGGGATGGGACAGAGTGCAAACGGCACGAAACGTGCCGTTTGAAAACGAAGTTTTCGTGGGCGATAGCACACAATGCACGCATGACCAATACGAGAATACACAATTAGAAAAATCATAAAAACGGAGTTTTTGTCCCAACGAGTTTTTATTGATTTTTATTATTGTGTATCGAGGGGGGGGCGACTCCGCCATGTTAAAACAATGCCGCCCAAGTTTTTTGGGCGGCTCATCTTAATTTCCTGGCGGAGCGTGTAGGAATTCCCTCGTTCAGGCACACAATCGTGTGCCATGACTGCGGGGCAACCGTAACGGTTTCGATGCACTGCGTTTTCGAAACCTAACTTGGTTGTGAACCTGGGATTTATTTCATAAATCCAAAGGATTCAAACCAATCGACACATTCACGATAAAATTAAAACCACCCAAGGGTGGTTTGAATTTTATGGCGGAGCGTGTAGGAATTCCCTCGTTCAGGCACACAATCGTGTGCCATGACTGCGGGGCAACCGTAACGGTTTCGATGCACTGCGTTTTCGAAACCTAACTTGGTTGTGAACTTGGGATTTATTTCATAAATCCAAAGGATTCAAACCAATCGACACATTCACGATAAAATTAAAACCACCCAAGGGTGGTTTGAATTTTATGGCGGAGCGTGTAGGATTTGAACCTACGGACCGCGTTACCACGGTCACGGATTAGCAATCCGCTGCATTTACCCCTCTGCCAACGCTCCATGCGGGGTGTATTATATCGTTTTTTTCGATAAATACAAGTCCAAAATTCTATTTGGATTTATTCGCCGTTTTGAATTGCATGTCATACAATATTTTATATGCGCCACATTCGTTTTTCAATAATTCTTGGTGTGTGCCAGATTCCACAATTTCGCCTTGGTTTATAACCAATATTTTATTGGCGTTCATGATTGTTGATAATCGGTGCGCGATGACGAACACAGTCTTATCCTGCATCAGGTTTTCTATCGCCTTTTGAACCACGGCCTCGGATTTATTATCCAGTGCAGATGTGGCCTCGTCCAGAACCAAAATTGGTGCATTTTTCAGAAACGCCCGTGCGATTGCAACGCGTTGTTTTTGCCCGCCCGACAACAACACCCCGCGTTCGCCAATTTCGGTATCCAATCCGTTTGGTGAATTTTTGATAACATCGTCCAGGCATGCCATTTTTACCGCGCGCGCCAATTCATCGTCGGTTGCGTTTTCGTTACCCAACATAATGTTTTCGCGGATTGTGCCACTGAACAAGAAATTATCTTGGAATACAACACCAATATTTGCGCGCAAAGATTCCAATGTCATATCGCGAATGTCAACACCGTCGATTAAAATTGCGCCACCCGTCACATCGTAAAATCGTGGCAACAAATTCACAACGGTTGATTTTCCGCCCCCAGAATTTCCAACAAACGCAATTGTTTCACCGCGTTTTACCTTGAAATTTATATTTTTCAATACTGGTGTATCTTTTATGTATTCAAAAGAAACATTTTTATATTCAATTTCATGCACATCACGCGACATCGGCTTTGCGCTTTTTTTATCCGTAATTGCAGGTTTTGTATCCAGAATATCAAACACGCGTTCAATTGCCAAAAATGACATCAGCATTGAATTATATGTCCCACCGATTGACTTGATTGGTGTGTATAACATAATCAGCGCGGTTAAAAATGACACAAAACTGCCCGCGGTGATTGTGCCGTTCAAAATTAAATACGACCCGAACCAAATTGCCAACCCAATACCAATTGACAATATAACATGCATAACCGGGGTCAACCACCGTGTGCGTTGCAACATTTTCATTTTCAGGCGAAAAACACTGTCCAAAACACCGCCGAATTTACCGCGTTGTTTTTTGTTCAGGTTATATGAAATAATTGTTTTGTTGCCGTTATATGTTTCGTTATACGCCGTCAGCAACGCAGAATCCGCCGCAATGGATTGATCCATAATGCTGTTTATTTTTTTGCGAACCTGGGTCATGGGCAACATTGCCAAGAACATAATTGCAACGCACACCAATGCCAATTGCCATGAATTATAAAATAAAACTGCGACCAAAGACACCGCGGTAAAGAATTTTTGGATAAATGATTTCAGGTTATTCAACAACCCCGCGCACGCCATGTCGGCATTACTGTTAAACATAAATATAACATCGCCAGAATTTTTCTTGTTGAAAAATTCTGTTTCAAACATCAGCATTTTTTTATACAAATCCATTTTCAACAGATTTGTTGTTTTTGCGCCAACCCATGTGTTCAGATATTCGGCAATATAACGTAATACCCCCTGGATCACGGTGAATCCAATAATCATCAACGGAATATACCATGCCGTTTGCAGGGTTTTATCAACCATAACAACATCCATGTATGGTTTTAATGATAACGCAATCACCGCATCCAATGATCCGATTGGTATTGCCACCAATACAGATAACAATGCGCGCACCCAATACGGTTTTATATATGGCCACATGCGTTTGTAATTTTTTACAAACATATTGCGTAAAACCCGGTTGCGAATTTCCCTGCTAAGTTTATTTGACATTTTTATCCTTTCTTAGAAATCTGTCGAGTGTTCCGGTTGATATATTTCCACATCGCGTGTCATTGAAATAAATTTCTCGGCGCGCCGTTGTGGCAATTCATCGCGCGGAATTTCCGATAATGAATCCAATGCGTTGCTGACCGCGCCTGCGACCAATTCCATTGTGGTTTGCCAATCTTTGTGTGCGCCACCCGCCGGTTCAGAAATAATTCCATCGATTACATTTAAATTTGCCATATCGCGTGCCGTCAATTTCATCGCCGTTGCCGCCGTCGCTCGGAATTTATTATCGCGCCATAAAATAGATGCACATGATTCAGGTGCAATAACCGAATAAATCGCGTTTTCCATCATCAAAATTTTATCCCCAGTTCCAATGGCAATCGCCCCCCCAGAGCCACCTTGGCCAACATTGACCGCGACATATGGGGCTTTGATGGACAATCCCGTTGATATTGCGTTCGCCACCGCCTGGGATTGACCGCGTTCTTCGCTGTCGCGACCGGCATTTGCACCCGCGGTATCGAACAAAGATATCAATGCCAAATCAAAACGTTCCGCCAAATGCATCATACGCACAGCCTTGCGATAACCTTCGGGGTTGGCCATGCCAAATCGATGCTTTTGACGTGTTTCGATTGTGCGACCGGATTCTTGACCGATAATAACCGCCGGCGTTCCGCGCCAAAATCCAATCCCAGAACCCATTGCGGCATCTTCGCCATAACATCTGTCGCCCGCCAGGTATGTCCAATCGTCAACAATTCCCGCAATATAGTCCAAGAAATGTGGGCGATTTTCATGGCGCGCCAATAAAACCTTGTCATATGCATCAGATTCACCCATGCCACGAATTTTTTTATCGCGTTCCAATTTCGGTGTTTGTGCCTTGATAACCTTGGGCTCAACCGTTTGATGGGTCAATACGCGCAATATCCGCCCCAGGTTGTCGTGCAAATCCGCGCGTGATGATACAATATCAACCATGCCGTGTTCGTATAAATAATCAGCCGTCTGGAAATTAGAAGGCAATTTTTCACGAATATTTTGTTCAATAACCCGGCGACCCGCAAAACCGATACGGGAACCGGCCTCGGCAATATGAATATCGCCCAACATTGCAAAAGAAGCCGTCACCCCGCCAAATGTTGGGTCGGTTAAAACGACGATATATGGAATTTTTTTATCATGCAATTTATTTACCGCCACCGTCGTGCGCGCCATTTGCATCAGTGATAAAATATTTTCCTGCATACGGGCGCCGCCACTGGATGTGACCATGATAAACGGATTGTTCAATTCAACCGCGTGTTCAATCGCAGAAATTATTCCATCCCCCACGACGCGCCCCATAGACCCCATCATGAAAAAACCGTTCAAAACACAGATTGTTGTGTCAATACCACTGATTTTTCCGTCCGCCGCGGCAACCGCGTCGAATTCATTCGTGTCCGCGCGTGCCTCGGCCAGGCGGTCTTTATATGTTTCGCGGTCAACAAATTCCAACGGGTCATCGGTGCATTTGGGTAAATTCAATGGTTGCCAATTTGCATCATCAAACAACAGGTTAAACCGTTGTTTTGGTGTCATAATAAACACATGGCCGCACCGCGGGCAAACATAATGATTATCCTTGTAATCACGATAATAAACTAATTTTCCGCAAGATTCGCATTTTATCCACATCAATCGTGGAACACGGTCATACCGATTGCGATCTTGGTTTTTAATTCCTTGTTTGGATTTGAAAAACATTTTTGATTACTCGTTCATTTTTTTTGTTAAAACAGGACTGGGTTTGAATAATATTGTCGTCGCCGGCCCCATGGATTCAGTTTTGCGTGTGACCGGGTTAAATCCAACCTTGGCAGCGTGGCGACGTGGTTGAAAATTTCCAAACCCGCGAATTTCAACGCGATTGCCGTTTGATATGGTTGTTATGATACTGTCGATTACGGTATCAAATATTGCCGCCGCATCAGATTCACGCATGTGTTTGAATCGAACCTGGATACTGCGAATAACATCAGAACGTTTCATAAAAATAAATCCTTTTGCATAATATAATTTAGCAAATTTCCACCATATATCAAGTGTTTTTTATTTTATGCTGTTGCCATTATAATGAATAAAAACATCCGCCCAATAACGGGCGGATTCATATGTTATTGCGTTTTTTTATCGCCCCAAATTTTTATCACGAATTTTCATAGCAATTACGCCGGCCGCGATTAACCCAACCCCGCCCAATGCCATTGGAATCGTTGTTGTTGATGGTGCCGCGGTTTTATCGTGCGCGATTGTGCGTGCATCGTCAGTCCCCGCCGCCACACAAATCAATAAAAAACCGCCCAGCAAAAATGTCGCCGCCGCCGCAGTCAAAGAGTTCAGTTTTTTGATGTTATTACCTTTATTCATAATTTACCCCCATAGAATTATTTTATCAAACACATAATAACACAAAAGTGTTGTTTGTCAATGAGAAAATATGATATTTTAAACCATTCGCCTTTGTCAATAAATATGCAGACTGTTTTTTATATACAATGCTATAGCGAAAATGGTAAAATTATTTTTAATAATTAATATTATCTTTCAATCTTCGCATTTTTTGCAAAACTTCTTTCAAAATTTCTTTTTCTTTTTTATTTAATTCACTATCTGTTTTTTTGTAGAATTTTTGTATATCTGGAACCTTTAATTTTCTAGATACAAAGGCGTAATTTGCTAGGTGTATTATATATGTAATCATAAGCATACTATTTTCAATGTTTGGGTTTGCTTCTTGGTGTATACGATAAAATAAATTAAATTCTCTATCTGTGCTGGTAACATCCTTCGTTTCTAATAGTTCTGCTATTTCATCTGCAATTGAAGCAATTTCTTTGCTGTATACGTTCGTTGGTAAAAATGGTTTAATACACTTATGTATAACTTCTGATTCTGCAAAAGCTTTTTTTATGTTTTTGAAACCATCACGAATACCATATACAAATCTATCGATTGGATTTTTCTTTGAGGACATATTGTAGACTCCGTTGTTATTTAGCAGAAAGTAAAACCAAAATGAAAACAATAGCCAAAACAATAACAGCAAAAATAAATTTGCCGTGTTCATATGCTCTAATAGTGAGTTCGGAATTCTTATTAGATATATGTAGTTCGTCTTTTGTTGTTTGGGATTTTTCTGCTACTTTAGCTAGTATCTTTGCAAAAGACTTTCTTGCTTCGTCTAAAACATGTTTTTTTATATCTTCGTTCTTTTTTGTCGATACTTTACGCTCTGTGAACAATTTTATTGCTAAATCCATTGATCGTTTTTTTGATAATTTTGGATATTTTTTCTTTATTTGGTTTTGAAACAAGGTGAGAATATACGCTTTAGATTTAATTTCTATATCATAATCGTTAAAGAAACGATTTAATCCCTTGATCATGTACTCCAATTGGTCGTTATACGACATCTTTTTTATTTTATCGTTCCCAAGAATAAAACATATATTTTCTAGTGTTTCCGTCAATTCTGAAATCATAGTTCGTGCTCCGCTGTTGCAAAAAAACGAACAGATGTTTTTTTGATCTGCCCATATTGTATCATAAAAATTCTATTTTGGAAATCTATTTATTAAAATGTAGCGTTTCAAGCTTTTCTTGAAACCATATTAAACATATCCGTTTTTGCATGTTTTGTAATTGTTCATCTGCGTATTGGTCATGCGTGTCCATGTTCCACGAAAATTTATTTTCGTGGGGCGCATATTATGCGCCGGACACTCTGACCGATCCTTTCGCCCCTCTTAAACGGTTTAATAAAAAAATACCACATGAGTGTGGTATTTTTTCATTTAATCTGGTCGGGGCGATTGTCCTCCTTGATAAACAAAAACAAAACATAACGCAAAAACTCTATAAAACATATCCGTTTTTGCATGTTTTGTAATTGTTCATCTGCGTATTGGTCATGCGTGTCCATGTTCCACGAAAATAAATTTTCGTGGGGCGCATGTCCGCGCCGGACACTCTGACCCATCCTTTCGCCCCTTTTAAACGGTTTAATAAAAAAATACCACATAAAGCGAAAGGATTCCCTCGGGCAAAGCCCTGCGGGGCAATCGTGACGATTTTGCTGTGCTGACGCTTGCAAAATCTACTGCTTGTCGAACCGGGCATTGTGAAACAATGCCAAGGTCATCGAACCTGGATACCCAAACAATATTAAATAAAAAAATACCGCATTTATGTGGTATTTTTTCATTTAATCTGGTCGGGGCGAAAGGATTCGAACCTTCGACACCTTGGTCCCAAACCAAGTACTCTACCAGACTGAGCTACGCCCCGAAGGTATGGTGAATTATAACATCTTTTTTGTTGATTGCAAGTCTAAAAAATATCTTGTGTTGCGGGATTGTTTTGTTTTACAATTAAACCAGAGATGAAGGTTTTTACAAAAATTTTATTGGTTGTATTATGTGTTGTGCCATATGGGGCGGGGGCGCGTGATGTCGTGTCGCGTGCGGCGCGCGTGACGAATACTCCGACATCGGGTTATACATATAATTACATGTATCCTTATTTGAATAATCAAATGCGCAACACATTAAACCCGGGCGATGCCAATGCACAGAGCACCAGTCCAATAAATGTTATCGTCAAAACCGAACCTATGTCGAATTCAAATACAAATATGCGACGCGTTGTGTCGCGTGCGGCGCGTGGGTCGGCGTCGGGTGTGGCGCGGTCTGTGGCGGGTGGTGGAAATTCTGCACGGGTTGCGTCGATGGGGTATAATATGGGCGGCACAAATTCGACAACGGTGTCGCGTGTGGGAACAACGGGTGTGAATTCGGGGCGCGGTGTGCCGGCGACAAATCGTCGGGTTGTGTCGCGTGCGGGCACATCGCGTGGCGGTGTTGCGCGTTCGACAACAACAAATACCGCAATAAACACGATGACGGCGGATTCAATATATGTGTCGTCCAGTCAATGTTTGGCGGGATATACCGAATGCATGAACAATTATTGCGTGCGTCAAGATACCCCATATAATCGCTGTTTTTGCAGTTCTAAATTATCACAAATCGAATCAAACTATCAGCCGAAAATAGACCGGTTGGTAAAGCAAATTTTGGTTGCAAAACGGTCTGGGGATTGGACTGATGCGGAAATGGCGGAATATTGGAACGACAAAATCGGACAATATGTTGGTGAAAATACTTGGGAAAAATTGGACGATGCGTTGAATATCGAATGGCCGGATGCAGAATTGCGGATGTCTGGGCAAAACGCATATTTGACTGGGCACCAATATTGTGTTCAGTATCTGAAAAATTGTGCGTATGCGGTGCCCAGTATGCGCGATGTGTATCGTTCGGAAATCGCGCGTGATTGCGATGCATATGAAAAATCTTTGGATTGGTTGAAAACATCGTTAGAAACGGTGTTGGCAACATATCAAGATTGATTTTCACATATTTGATTATGGCGGTAAATGTTGCGCGCTAAATCATCACTGATTATATCCCAATCGTTATGATGCCCGAATATCACATCGCAATTTGTGTCATTCGGCAATTGAATATTTGGCGTGCAAGATGTCACGAATATCATGCACAGCAGTCCGATAAACCGTTTCATTTATTTTCCTTTTGTTTATTGTGTTGATTTTTATTTGTTCGGTTGTGGATTGGGCTATTTTTGTTTGGCATTTTTCGCGCGCGATTATTGTCCCGGTTATGTATGCACCAAAAATCATTCCACCAACCAATGCAAATATATAAATTTTTGTCATGAAAATCCCCCCATGTTTTTATAAAAAAATCCCCGCGGTGGCGGGAATTTTTGCGTTTATATTAAATCAAATTTTATTGATTCATAGAATTAAAGAAATCTGAATTTGTTTTGGTCAATCGCAATTTATCCAATACAAATTCCATAGCCTCGGCCACACCCATCGGATTTATAACACGACGCAGAACATATGTTTTTGACAATGTTTCTTTATCAACCAATAAATCGTCTTTGCGTGTGCCCGATTTTGTTATGTCGATTGCCGGATAAATGCGTTTATCGGACAATTTTCTGTCCAAAATGATTTCGCTGTTGCCGGTTCCTTTGAATTCTTCGAAAATAACCTCGTCCATTTTGGACCCGGTGTCAATCAGTGCGGTTGCGATGATTGTCAACGAACCGCCACCTTCGATATTGCGGGCGGCGCCAAAGAATCGTTTTGGCCGTTGCAATGCGTATGCATCAACACCACCGGTTAAAACCTTGCCTGATGATGGAACACATGTGTTGTACGCGCGCCCCAGGCGGGTTATCGAATCCAATAAAATCACAACATCTTGACCCGATTCAACCAATCTTTTTGCCTTTTCAATAACCATTTCGGCAACCTGGATATGACGTGCGGCGGGTTCGTCGAAAGTACTGGAAATAACCTCGCCACGGACACTGCGTTGCATATCGGTGACTTCTTCGGGGCGTTCATCAATCAACAACACAATCAACTTTACATCCGGGTAATTTGTTGCAATAGAATGTGCGATATTTTGCAACATAATTGTTTTTCCGGTGCGTGGTGGCGCAACAATCAGTGAACGTTGACCCTTGCCGGTTGGGGAAATCAAATCGATAACACGCGCGGTCAGGTTTCGACCTTTGTCGGTGTCGGTTGGAACCTCCATCCGTAACATTTCATCGGGATACAATGGTGTCATATCGTCAAAAGAAATTCTATGACGCAATTTTTCAGGATTATCCCCATTGACACGTTCGATTGTTTCCAATGCAAAATAACGTTCTGAATCATTTTGTGGTGCCTGGATACGACCCTCGACATAATCGCCGGTTTTTAATCCGTATTTTTTAATCAGACTTGGTGATACATATAAATCATCAGGCCCCGCCAGATAATTGCTTTCTGGGGCGCGTAAAAAACCGAAACCGTCGGGCAATTTTTCCAAAACACCATCGCCAATCAGAACGACATCTGAATCAGACGCATATACACGCATAACCGCGAAACGCAGTTGTTGAACATTTAACTGTGATGGATTTTCAATCCCCATGTCTTCTGCCATTTTCAACAGTTGTTGTGGCGTTTTAGACTTTAATTCATTTATATTCATAAAAAAACCTTTGATATGTTAAGAGAATTCCATTTTCCCCCAGAACGGGGGTGGTTAAAGATACACATATTATATATAATTTTTTATGAAAAGTCAAGGATTCTTTGTTTTTAATCGATATGATAGTGTAAAATCTTGCGTATTAAATCGTCGGGGGTGGAACTGGAAAAAATTGTATATTGGTGGACATTTTCAATAAATCCACAATCTTGCATATGGACAAACAATCGCCCAAATGGCCGCCAAAAATGGTTCGTATCCAAGAAAAACAAAGGTTTTTTCGTTTCGCCAATTTGCTGCATTGTCATAATATCGGTCAATTCATTTAATGTCCCCAGTCCCCCTGGTAATATAATAAACGCGTCGGATTCATTAAACATTTCGGTTTTGCGTGCGTTTATAGAATCCGTCATACGCAATTCAATACCGGTGTGTGCGGGTTCTTGACGGGCAATAATATGCGTGGTTGATACGCCCAGCACCGCGCCACCGTTGTCCAATGCCGCATTGCATACCGTTCCCATCAGTCCAACATCGCCCCCACCAAATATCAGTTTTATTTTATTTCTTGCCAATAATTCGCCCACACGCGCCGCATCACGCGCAAATTGAGGGTCATTTCCAAATTGGTGTCCGCAATATACTGCAACCGATTTTATTTTTTTTGTCATCATTTTTCCTTTATTTTTCCAAATTATATCATAAAATGCGTTTATGATGAATCAAAAGTTTGTTGATTTTATGTCTGGGTTTGCCGGAAAAAAATTAGCCGTCGCCGTCAGTGGCGGGGTGGATTCGGTGTGCCTGTTAAATTGGTGTAAATTGGCGGGGATGGATATTGTCGCGTTGCATGTGAATCATGGATTGCGTGCGGCGGCGGATATTGAAACACAATATGTCCAAGATTTATGCAAAAAATTAAATGTTCCATGTCGGATTTTTTATTGGACGGGGGAAAAACCGGATTCTGGATTGGAAAATGCGGCGCGTGATGCGCGATATAAAATGATGACCGATTTTTGCCAAGAAAACGATATTTATGCGTTATTGGTTGCACACCAGGCCGATGACCAAATTGAAACATTTTTAATGAATCTGGGGCGGGGCAGTGGCCTGTTCGGATTGGCGGCAATGCGGCGGATGTCAATGCGCGATGGTGTTCGTATTGTGCGACCGTTGTTGGATGTGTCGCGGGCGGAACTGCGTGCGTGGTGTGATGAACATAATATCAAATATTTTGTTGATGAAATGAATTTTGACCCGCATTATACGCGTGTAAAAATCCGCCAAAATCGGCATTTGATTTCTGAAAAATTGGGAATCAGTGATGCGCGTATTTTATTAGCTGTGCAAAATCTGGGGCGGTTGCGGGATAAAATTGAAAATGATGTCGATAAAATGGTCGCAGATGTCGTTGATAATCGGCGGGCGGTGTTCGGGGATGTTTTTCTGTTTGACCTGGACCCGGATTTTAGACTAAGATTTATTGGCAAATTGATTCAGACCATTGGTGGTGATAAATATCCGCCGCGTTTGAATTCTTTGGCGGGTGCACTGTCCAGATTGCGCGGAAATTGCAAATTTACATTGGGGCATTGTACATTGCGACGGTTGGGTGCGCGTATATTGGTCGTGCCCGAGGGAGAAAAAACAACTTTTAGGAAAAAAAGACATGAAAAAAAACATATTTAATAAAGGCGACAAGGCAAATTGGTTTTTGGGTCTGTTTGTGGTTTTGTTTTTGGTTATGATTGCGCGCGCATTTGTTTTGGAAAATAACCCCATGGGGGGCGCAACCGTTGATGGGCAACCGGTTGTGGTCAAAGATGCACCGGTTGAATTTACTTTTTCTGATGTATTGCGTCGTGCGGGCGATATAAAAACAATTACGGTTCATGATAATGATGCATCGGGCGTTTTGAAAGATGGCACAAAATTTAATGCGGTTATTGTCCAAGACCCTGAATTTTTGACAAATTTATCGGACAAGGGTGCGGTTGTTTCAATTGATTCATCACGCAGTGTGGTTGAAATGCTGGGGACATGGTTGCCATTACTGTTTACATTATTGTTTGTCATATGGTTATGGCGCGGTTTGCGCGGTGGGGCATCTGGCGGGCTCAGTCGTTCTTTATTGGCGCAAAATCCGACCAAGGTGACAACCGGCAAACCCAAAACAACATTTGCCGATGTCGCGGGAATTGATGCCGAAAAACAAGAATTGATGGAAATTGTCGATTTCTTGAAAAATAAAGATAAATTCAAGGCTTTGGGTGCGCGTGTGCCGCGTGGTGTGTTGTTGTCGGGTGAACCGGGAACTGGTAAAACATTATTGGCGCGTGCCATCGCTGGCGAGGCTAATGTTCCGTTCTTTGCCACATCGGGCAGTGATTTTTCCGGAATCATTGTTGGTTTGGGTGTTGCAAAAATCAAAGAAATGTTCGAAATGGCAAAACGTAATGCGCCATGTATTTTATTCATAGATGAAATTGATGCAATTGGTCAAAAACGTAGTTCACATTCTTTTAATGACCAAGACCGCGAACAAACATTAAATCAGTTATTGATTGAAATGGATGGGTTCGCAAATGAAACCGGCATTATTGTCATTGGTGCGACAAATCGTCCGGATATGTTGGATACGGCATTGTTGCGCCCGGGTCGTTTTGATCGCCAGGTGCAAATTGAATTGCCTGATTTGGCGGGACGTGATGCGATTTTGCAATTACATGCGAAAAAATTCAAGATATCATCGGATGTGAATTTAAATGATGTTGCGCGTGGAACAACCGGTTTTTCGGGGGCTGATTTGGAAAATCTGTTGAACGAGGGTGCGTTGCATGCCGTGCGTGCGGGGCATAAATCGGTGGAACAATCGGACCTGGACGAGGCGCGCGATAAAATCATGATGGGACCCAAGAAAAATCGTAAAATGCGCGAACAAGATATTAAATTGACCGCATATCACGAGGCCGGTCATGCGTTCGTCAGTGTTATGTATTCTGATGTTGTTGACCCAATTCACAAGGCGACCATTGTTCCGCGTGGACGTGCGCTGGGGATGGTGCAACATTTGCCGGTTGATGACAAGGTTTCCAGAACCCTGGCCGAGGTTCGCGCGAATTTGTCGGTGGATTTGGCGGGGCGCGCCGCCGAAGAGGTTTTCTTTGGTCATGATAAAATCACCACTGGTGCGGAAAGCGACATTGAAATGGCAACCCGTTTGGCGCGGTATTCCATTACAACGGCGGGTTTATCAGACCGGGTTGGTTTGGCGGCGATAAAACAATCTGCGCCATTTGGCGCGCGTGCGCCGTTGGAAAATGCGTCGGAACAAACGGCACAGTTGGTTGATGCGGAAATCCGTTCTTGGTTAAATGCGGCACATGCCGATGCGATGAAATTATTGACCAAAAATAAAAAGACTGTGGAAAAATTAGCCCAAGAATTATTGGCGCGCGAAACATTGACTGGGGATGAAATCCGTGAAATTGTTTTGGGTAAAAAATCTGATTCGGTGGCTGATAAAAAAATTGGACGTAAAAAATCAAATGCAAAAAAATAATGGCATAAAATTTGAAGTGTTGCATTTGTCGCCAGAAAACACAAATTCTGTGTTGGTGTCAAATGGTGTGGATGCGGTCATTTTTGATGCGTGGGGGCGTGCGTCTGATTGGGCAAAAATATTGTCAGACCGCGGATTAAAATTGCGTGCAATTTATGCAACACATGGACATCCCGATCATATATCGGCGGCACCAATTTTGGCGCGCGATTTTGATGTGAATTGGTTCGTGCATAAAGACGATAATTTTTATATCGGTTCTGTGAATGATTTTTTAGATATGTTTGGCTTGCCACATATTCCGGTGGATTATAAAAAACCGATTGATTTGCCACATGGTGTAATTGAAATTTTTCCGGGTGTCAAAACGCAAATTATACCGTCGCCGGGGCACACCCCCGGTGGTGTTATGTTTTATTTCCCAGAATATAAAATATTATTGATTGGTGATACCTTGTTCCAAGACAGCATTGGTCGTTATGATATGCCGGGTGGCGATAAAGGTAAATTATTCGAATCGATTCATCGTCTGCGTTTGATGAATTTAGACGATGATACAAATGTTGTTCATGGCCATGGTATGGAAACAACGATTGGCTGGTTAAAGCAAAACAATCCGTATTTTCAATAAATATTTTATTTTTTATTATGTTTTTCGAATATTAAAACCCGCACGATTCCGCCCAGGTCGGATACAGAATTTATAAAAATCCACCCAGTGCGGTTAAAAATTTCCTTTACTTTTTCGGCCATGTCTATTCCGATTTCGATATAAATTCGCCCACCGTCATGAATCCAATTTTTTGCATTTTGTGCGATTTTTTCATATGCGGCATATCCATTATTATCGGCATATAACGCCATTTTCGGGTCATGCATTGCGCCCGCATCCACGCGATTATCATCGCGTGCGATATATGGTGGATTCGATACAATTATATCAAATGCGTCATTGGGTAATGCGTGTGGATTTCCAAAATCGCCGTGTTTTATATTTATTTTTTCATCCAGATTTAATTCCTGTATATTTTTTTTCGCGACACGAATAGCCAGCCTAGATTTTTCCAATGCAACACCATCTGCGTTTATATTATTTGCAATTGCGCATATTATGCAACCCGTTCCCGTTCCCAAATCTGCGACAGATATATGTTTTGCGCGTTTATAATCATTTATAACGGCATCGACCAGTGTTTCGGTATCTGGGCGTGGGTCCAATGTCCATTTATTTGTATAGAATTTTAATCCATAGAACCATTTGTTATGAATTATTTTTGCAACGGGCACATTTGCGCGCAACTGGCGCGAAATTCGCCACAGGCGAAATCGCGACATATTTGGCATTGCATCGGTTATTATTCGGGCAATGTGAGGGTCAGATATATTTGATAAAATCTTGAACGCTTGATTTATATTCATAAATTTATTATAATACTGTCCATGAAAAAAGTAAAAGAATATTTAAATACATCTGTTTTGACCAAGATTATTATTGCGTTGGCGGTTTTGTTGACGCTGGTCGCGTTGTTCCTTGTTATATCAAATCGTGCGCCGATTTCGCGTGATGTTGCGGACGCGGAAAACACAACATGTAAAACGGTTGTGGTTGTGTCTGCGGGCGATACATTATCGGGCATTTTATCTAAACAGGGATTATCACACAGCCAAATAAATGAAATTGTGGCATTATTGAAAAAGGACGCGGGAATCAACGGTCTGCGTGCGGATCGGGATAAAATCGAATTTGTGCGTGCATCGGACGAATCGCCGGTGAATAAAATTGTGGTTATTCCGTCCCCCTGGCGCCAGGTTGAATTGACATGCGACGATAATGCAAAATGGAATTGCAACACGATTGATATTGAACGCGATACGCGCGCGGTTTATAAATCCGGTGTGATTTTAGATGGCGACAGTTTTTACCTTGCGGGAATGCGTGCGGGGATTCCGGCGGGTATTTTGGCGGATGTGTATGATTTATTGGCATTTGAAATGGATTTTGAACGCGATGTGCGCGCGGGTCAGAAATTTTCTGTGTTATACGAAGAAAATTTTTCATCGGGTGCGCATGTTGATAATGGACATGTGTTGGCGGTGTCGTTTGATGCACTGCGCGGAAATGTAAAAATGTATCGTTTCAAGAAAAAAGATGGTGGTGTTGGATACTATGATGAAAATGGTAACGGTGCAATTAAATCGTTAAAGCGCACACCAATCAATAATGCCAAGGTCACCAGCAGTTTCCAAACCCGTCGCAAACACCCGGTTTTGGGATTTACGCGTGCACACAAAGGTGTCGATTTCCGTGCGCCAACGGGAACACCAATTCCGTCGGCGGGGGCAGGGCGCGTTGTGAAACGCGGGTATAACAGTGGACACGGTAATTTTGTTCGTATTCGCCATAATGGAACATTTGAAACATTGTATGCGCATATGTCCCGTTTTGCCAAGGGGGTAAATGTTGGAACGGTCGTCCGCCAGGGTCAAATTATCGGATACGCGGGTTCAACCGGGCTGTCAACGGGGCCGCATTTGCATTACGAGGTTATAAAAAACGGCAAACATGTAAATCCATTGACGGTGAAATTACCACCGATTGATAATTTGGATGCAACGGCCAAGGCGCGATTTTTAGAATATCGTCGTGCATTGGATGCGGGGATAGAATATTTAAGTGAACATCCACAAATGTTTATTGTGTTGTAATACATCGCTGTTATATTTATTGCTTTACTAATGTATAAAAAAACAGCCACCAAACGGTGGCTGAATATTTTCTAGCATATTTTTTATTGTGCTTCTGCAGGTGCCTCTGCTGGGGCTTCGGCTTGTGCACTTTGGATTTCTTTGATTGTGACTTTGAATACAACCTCGTGTCCGGCCAATTCTGGAACATAGTTATCTGGGAAACGGATTTTTACATCGCGTTGATCGCCAACCTGGGCACCAACCAATTGTTCTTCGAATCCAGGAACGAATTGACCACTGCCCAAAACCAATGGATAATTTTCAGCCGTTCCACCCGCAAATTGAACACCGTTATCAAACCCAGCAAAATCGATGATAACCGTATCACCATTTTGTGCACCCGCATTCGAATCGCATGCCGTCAGTGCAAATGCACCACAAATACCCAAAATTGAAACTAATTTTTTCATTTTCTTTCCTTTTGTTTTTTTTATTTGTTAGTTTTTTTTGTGTGTTTATTTCTTGGTTTTGCTGTATACGCAACGAAAACCGTATTCGCGCATCGTGGGGCCTTCGGCCTCGATACGGTAATCAAAGAACGGTGTTGGACGCATAACCTCGAACGAAGGTTCATCGTATACAACCACAATATTTTCAACATTGCGGCCACATACGCGTTTCATTTCATAATCCGCAACATGTGCCAATACAGTCCGGGCATCGCCATCGACATCCATACCATCGGCACCCTGCATCATACGCAAACGCATTTCACGCAGTTCACTGTTCCCCAATAGTATTTGCACGCGGACCATCACACCGTGATATTCTTGCCACCGGGTTTCCATACGCGATGAATTCCACCGTTTATGCGATGCATCTTTTTCCGCATCGGTTCGCGGACGTGCCGAATCGATTTCGGCATATTCGTTAGACGCATCCATAAATCCAGATGTGCGTTCGTTGTAATATGGTGCCGCGTCCCCACCATCGGCATATTCATCCGAATCATATGGCGACACATTGCATCCCGCCAAAATCGGGGACAAAATCAGTGCAAACAGTAATGATTTTTTCATCTTTTTCTCTCTTTGGTTTTTTTCATTCTAACAAATAAAGTTTTTTGATTCAAGAGCCGATTTATGATAAAATAAAAAAAGTAATGGTAAATGTTGTTCTGGAATCTTTATTAAAACCATTGGCGGAATTTTATACTCCGTCATTTGTTGAAGAAATTGCGATAAACCACGCAGGCCAGGTTTGGATGCGTCTGCATGGCGCGCGCGTGCCGTGGGTTGCGTATAATGCCCCACAGTTGAGCAAGCAATATCTGGTGGATTTAATTCACACGGTTGCAAATATATATGAACAGCCGTTTGACCCATATCATGGTGTGCCGGTTGTGTATGCAACATTGCCGGGCAATCACAGGTTTTCTGCAATCGCGGGTCCGAATGTGCAATATGACGATAACGATTTAACCGGTGGTGTCGCAATGAGCATTCGTGGCGGTGGTGCGGTGGATACCAGTTTCGAAAACTATCATTTGGAACACGGTAAAAAACTGATGAAAATCAAGCCCCGCGAACGCGTGCGCCCGGACGACCCATACGACCGTTTGATGACCGCCATAAATGATGGCAGCCCGATTTTAATCAGTGGTGCAACCGCAACAGGAAAAACAACTTTCTTGAATCACATGCTGACATTGATTGATAAAAATTCGCGCGTTATTACCGTCGAAGATGCGCGTGAAATTCGTGTTCCCCAAGATAATCGCGTGCATTTTATTTTGTCGCGAACCGAACAAAATAATGATTTTAACTATGCGCGGTTGTTGGATTTGGTTGTGCGTATGACACCTGATGTTATTATTGGCGGTGAAATTTCAACGGGTAATGCATCGGTGTTGTGGGAAATGCTGGGGACGGGTCACGACCATTTTTATACAACAATTCACGCCGAATCTGCGGATGCCGCCTATGCCGCATTTGCCGACAGGATTTTACACACGCAACCGGCATACAACCGGTCTGATTTAATTGCCGAAATGCGTCAAAAAATTCGTGTTGTGCAATTATCGCGCGATGGGTCTTTGCGTGCTGTGACCGAGGTTGTATAAGATATAAAAAATGCCCATCTGGGCATTTTTTAATGTATATACTGTTTTTCGACATATTGATCTCGCATATTTTTTATATTCCTTAATGCGACAGCCAAATCTTTATAATTGTTGACATCCTCTCCTTCATTTTCTGTGTATGTTTTATTGTCTGGGTGGTAGTTTATTATTTTAATAAAACCACGGCAATCTTGGTTTATTATGATCATATAATAGGATGAGGGTCCAACTTTGAATATAATTTGTGTATTATAACCGCCCCTGATTTCTAGGTTTGGATAAAAGAATCTGTTGGCTGTATGCGTACTGACTGTGTCAAAATTCATTTGCTGTATCAGTTTAAACGCAATGCGATCATCCAAATTTTCAATTCTATATTTACCATCTGTAATGTTGCGTGTCCGGCAAGTTAGTTTTCCGTAATTTTCAAGTTCTATTCCTTTTGGAATTAAACCCACAAAATTGAATAATGGTTTGAAAAACATTGGTTGCGAAACCTTTAGTGGTTTATCAATATGTACATAATCAATTTGTTCGGGTATTTCATCTTTGTCCCAAAATGTGATTATATTTTTACCAGATTGTTCATCCTTTTTAGAGGTTATAAAAAAGTCATCCAATGACAAACAATAATCTGCCTGTTGCACCGCATCAAAATTAACAAATGGGCCAGAACAAAAATATGAAAAATTACTCCCTGTTTCAGATACAATTTTGTATGCCTGTGAATTATCGTAAACAGGGATATTATAGAAACAACATGTACATTTTTTATCTTTTTGGGCAAAATTCATAAATGGTGGAATTAGGTTATCGCCTTTTGCTTTGTAATACTGCATATTCAATCCTTCAACTTTGTATCCTACATTTGTCTGTATATTATGCAAAAAAGTGTTTTTGTGCAATAATTATTTTAACCGATGCTTGTGAAAGAAACTTCATTAATCCTGTATTGACTTTTTAATGATTTGTGCTAGCATTCTTTGCAGAATAAACTTTAAAAGGATGGTTGCATGTTTGATAAATTACACTCTATTAGAGAACGTATGCAAAGGATTTTGTTGCAAAGGGGAATTATTGACAATGATGGAAACATATTGGATTTACCTGAATATCTAAGGATAATACGTGCCGAGATTGAGGCAGAAGAAGAAGATCAAAGAATGTTTCAGAATCCAGATGGTCGTGTAGAAAATAGTAGTATTTGGTCCACTATACAGGCAGAAATAACGTATTTGAAAAGTCTCTTGGGACATACCCAAAACATTAATCCTTTGATAGAAAATCCAGTAGAAATTCGCCAAGGAACCGGACCTGTTAAACGGGGTGACCAACCAGGAATGTTTCGCAGATTATCGGAGGTTTTGTATACATTCACATCCAGGCTTAGGAGATAATATTTTACATAAAATTCTGCGGATTGACATCGATTTTTATCCGGACATTTGATGGCACACGAACACCCGACAACCATTTTGCGACCACCGGTTGCAATTTTGCATTTTCATCGCCCGCAATTAAAAATCGCATACGATACCAATTTCGTATTTGATAAATCTGAGCCGCGATTGGTCCCATTATTTTTCCGCCGTTTAATTTTGGCGCCGACGCAGATAACGCATCACAAAACTGTTTTAATTTTTGTTCATTATCACATTCCACAATCAAAGCAATCAACTGGCCAAACGGGGGCATTTTCGCCATACGCCGCGCCGCCATATCATCATGAATAAAACTGTCGCGGTCATATGCACAAATCGCCCCCAGAACCGGATTATCTGGTTGATATGTTTGCAACAATACACGTCCCGGAATTTTACCACGCCCGGCGCGACCGGCAACCTGGAACAGTTGTTGAAATGTATGTTCGGCGGCGCGAAAATCTGTGCCGTAAAGCCCCATATCACTGTCAACCACACCAACCAATGTCAGGTTTGGAAAATGATGACCTTTGGCCAATATTTGTGTGCCGATAACAATGTCAATTTCCCCAGATTCCATTTTTCCAACCAATCGTTCCAATGTTTGTCGTGTCATGATTGTATCGCTGGACACCAATGCCGTTTTTGCATTGGGAAAACGAACATTGACCTCTTGTTCAATGCGTTCCAAACCCGCGCCGAACATAGATATTTCGTTATCGCAATTCGGACATTTTTGTGGCATCGTCATTGTGCGTCCGCACATGTGGCATAATAATTTTCCGATTCTTTTGTGATATGTCATGCCGACCGAACAGTCCGGACATTGCGCGACCCATCCGCATTTCCGACATTGGGTAATTGGTGCAAATCCGCGACGATTTATAAATAACATAACCTGGTGACCGGCATTTAATGTTTCAGATATTGCGTCGCATAATACCGGCGATAAATGCCCCGATTGTGGTGAATCAGAATTTTTTACCATGTAATCAGTTGGACGATTTTCACGCAAATCTATGGTTGAAATTTGCGGCAAAGACGCACCCCCAAAACGCGATTTTAATTTTAATATTTTATATTTGCCCAAATCAACATTATGCAATGTTTCCACAGATGGGGTCGCCGATGCCAATACAACCGGAAATCCCGATATTTTCGCGCGCAATATTGCCATGTCGCGCGCATGATAATTTCCCATATCTTCCTGTTTATACGATGTGTCGTGTTCTTCGTCAATAACAACCAATCCCAAATCTTGCCATGGTAAAAACAGTGCACTGCGCGTGCCGACAACAATTTTTATTTTTTTATTTAATACACCACGCCAAATTTCACGACGCCGTGCCGCGGTCAGATTACTGTGCCATACAACCGGGGGCGCACCAAAACGCGATGTAAAACGCGTCATAAATTGCGCAGTCAATGCAATTTCCGGCATCATCAATAATACAGATTTTCCCGCATTATATGCACGCAATACAGAATCAAAATATACCTGGGTTTTACCACTGCCGGTGATGCCGTCTAATAAATACACAGAAAAACCACCATTATCAACCGCCGCACCAATAGATGCCGCCGCACCGAATTGTTCCGCATTTAACACAACATTACCGGTGTCAAAATATTTATGATTAAATTCGTCAGATTCAATCGTTCGTGTATCGGTCAATGTCAACAGCCCACGCTTTATCATCGTGTTTATCACAGATGCCCCAACATGCGAAATATTTCGCAAATCGTTTATGGTCATCGGGGTATTGTCGTTCGCAGAATAGGCGTCTAAAACCCGCTGGCGCATTTCGGTCATTTTTTCATTTGCAGAAAAATTGAAAATATACAGCGGTTCTTGTTTTGGTGGTAAAAACGCGTCTGGGACATTTATAATTAAACGCAGAACCGCGCCCGGTGTCATCAATGTCCAATCAGACATCTTTTTTATCCATAACAAATCATCTTGGGATAATTTATTTGGATAGATTTCAGATACATTTTTTATTTTATTATCAGGCAAATTACTGTCACCGAAACCGTAAATAACACCAATATATGGGCGCGCCATAACCGACACACGAACAAATTGCCCAATGTCGGCATCACCGGTTAAACGGTAATCATAACCCGTGTTTATAACATTTGGAATTAAAACTTTGACTATTGTGCCCGAATGAAACATAACAATAAAATACTTGTTTTTTTTATAAAATTCAATACCATTTATCACAAACAAAAAAACAGGATATTTTATGTGGAAATTATTTTTTAACATCGCATGGTTTTTCAGTTTTTTAATCATAATCCCATCGTGGCGACATCGTTTCCAAAACTGGAATTTATATGGTTATCGTGAAAAATTGAACGATTTATTAAATACGGTGCCGGAATTGAAATATAAAAAAATGCGTCTGACCAAGGGTGGCGGTTCGTTGGCATTTGTGTTCGACGACAAATTTGTTTATCGGGTTCGCAAACGCGATGCCGAGGCATTGGATGTTTTTCCACGCATTGCGCGCGAAATCCGAATAACAAACGCATTGCGTCGTTTTTGCACCGTTAAAATCCCCAAGATACAAATTATACATGGAAATAAATATGTTTTTTATAAAACTGATTTTATTCCTGGTGTGATTTTGGCAAATTTATCGGTCAAAACATTAAATGCACACAGTGATGAAATCGCGGCCCAGTTGGCAAAATTCTTGAAAAAATTGCATGCGGCAAATCCGGTGTCAATTACTGATTTAACCGATAAATCTAAAGATAAACATTGGTGCCATACCGATTTATGCAGCAATATTTTAATTGATCCTGAAACATTTGTAATCACTGGCATTATCGATTGGGAATGGGCAACATGGTGTAATGTGTCGGCTGATTTTATCAGTTTGTATAACCGTCGTCGCAAAATGCGTCGCACAGAAATTCCTATTAAAACCGTGATTAAATATTATGAATAATTAAATCGGCATCTGCGTCGGTCGGTATGTGATTTATTTCAAAATCAGGTGTAAATTGTGAACGAAACCATGTGCGTTGTCGTTTTGCGTATTGATTTGTTTTGGTAATCCAATTTTGGATTGCGGTATTTTGGTCGATTTTTTTATTCAGAAAATCAACCAACTGGGTTGCACCAATTGCGCGATTTGGGTTCCAATTATTTTTTATTATCGCGCGCGCCTCGTCCATGGCACCACCCGACAACATTTCCGGGATACGCGCCGCAATGCGTTCACGCAAAACCCCAGAATCTGGATTTATCAAAATTTTTATAGTGTTATTCGGCAACACCGCACCACGACGCGGCGCAGATTGATATTCGGTGATATGATGGCCCGTTTGGAAAAATACCTCTAACGCGCGGGCAACGCGTTGCGGGTCGGTCGGTGTAAAATTTTCTGGCAATAATTTTCGCGCAGAATTTATATCCTGCGCAACCATTTCACGTGCATGCCGTCGTGCTGCATCCCCAATAGCCGGGATTTCGGAAATTCCATTTAACAGTGCATTTGCATAATAACCCGTTCCACCAACAAATATCACAGATTTACCCGATTGCCGCGCCGCATTGTATTCCATGCGTGCCAAATCCAGATAATCATTTACGCTTTGTTGCGTATCTAAATCCAATACAGAAAATAATTTATATGGCACACCATCGATGTTTTCAGATTTTATTTTATCGATGCATGCGGCAAACGGACTGGCCGATATATTTTCAATTCCACGATAAATTTGGACACTGTCGCAATTTATGATTACGGCATCGATTTTGCGTGCCAATGCATCTGCAAATCCAGATTTGCCTGATGCGGTTGGTCCAACAATGATAAAATCGTATCGTGTCATACAACGATTATAATTGTCAAAACCCGTAAATTCAAGTGATGTCGGCAAAAAATCTGATTGTCGCCCGCGCACAAAAGTGATATTATTATATGGAAAAAACAAAAAGGATTTTTTATGAAAAAAGTTAGAATCGCCATAAATGGTTTTGGTCGTATTGGTCGTTTGGTTTTGCGCGCAGCATTGGAATCAAATCGTCGTGATTTAGAATTTGTCGCAATAAATGATTTGGCGCCGGTTGAACAAAACGCACATCTGTTGCAATATGATTCTGTGCATGGAAAATTACCAATGGATGTAAAAATCGATGGCGATTATATTATCGTTGGAAATCAAAAAATAAAATGTTTGTCGGAACGCGAACCGGAAAAATTGCCTTGGAAAAAATTAAAGGTTGATATTGTAATGGAATGCACCGGAATATTTACCGCGGCGGACCGGGCGCGCGTGCACTTGGACGCGGGGGCAAAACGGGTGTTGGTGTCGGCACCGTCCGCGGGCGCAGATAAAACAATCGTGTTTGGTGTGAACGAAAAAACATTAAAGAAAACAGATTTAATCGTATCAAACGCGTCATGCACAACGAATTGTTTGGCACCGGTGGCAAATGTATTGAATAAAAAATTTGGCATAAAAAATGCTTGGATGACGACGGTGCACGCATATACCGGCGACCAACAATTATTGGATAAAACGCACAAAGATTTGCGTCGTGCGCGCGCGGCGACAATGTCAATGATACCAACCACAACGGGTGCGGCACGCGCAATCGGTTTGGTGTTGCCAGAATTGGCGGGTAAAATGGATGGAATTGCAATTCGCGTTCCAACCCCAGATGTGTCGGTGGTGGAATTGGTTGCAAATGTCGAACACGCGACATCTGTGGATAAAGTAAATGCCGCAATGCGTCGCGCAGAATCCGAAATATTGGGATTTAACGATAAACCGTTGGTGTCGATTGACTTTACCCATGACGCGCACAGTGCGATATTTGACGCAACCCAAACACAGGTTATCGACGGAAATATGGTGCATATAACGGCATGGTATGATAACGAATGGGGATTTTCCAACCGCATGTGCGACACCGCGGCGGCAATAGGGAAATTGATATAAAAAATTCATGGTGCGGGTAAAGAGAATCGAACTCTTATGGGTTGCCCCACTGGAACCTAAATCCAGCGCGTCTGCCAGTTCCGCCATACCCGCACAATTTATGCATTTAATATACCGGATATGCACGCGGATACCCCGCCGATGGGTGTTCCAGTGTGGATTTTTTACCACATCCCGCCAACGCCACAACCGATAAAATTAAAAAGCATAACATTATTTTTTTCATGCGATAATTATACCGCGTCTGGGTAAATTGTCAATAGAACAAAAAACATCGCCCGGGTGACATTTTTTTAGAAAATTAAAAAAATTGAAAAAAACACTTGCAAATGCCACATGAACAGTATAATATACATAACGCTTTGGGGTGTTAGCTCAGCTGGTTTAGAGCGTCTGCCTGTCACGCAGAAGGTCGAGGGTTCGAGCCCCTTACATCCCGCCACGAAATTTTATCAGTCCGCACGAAACCCGTGCAGACTGATATTTTTTTAATATTGTTTATATTACAGTATAAAAAACACTTGATTTGTCTAAAAAAAACAGTAAAATACCATACGCAATAAAAATAAAGGTTATTAAAATGGCGTCTAAAAAAGGTAGCAAGGAAGTTATCAAGTTGGAAAATAAAGAAACTGGTTTCTTTTACACAACTACAAAAAACACAAAATCTGAAAATACCAAGGGTAAAATGAAATTCCGTAAATACGACCCAAAATTGCGCAAGCATGTCGTTTTTACCGAGGCAAAAATGCCCCACTAAAAAGATTCATAAATCCCGCAATTTGCGGGATTTTATAAAACAAACAATATGTCTATCGTCAAAAAAATCATTGATTATAAAAAATCTTTTTTCCGTGACCACGGCAAGAATAACCATGTATTTATTATTGAAACAAATGGTTGTCGTCGCGAAATTCACCGATTAAACAAATCGTCTGTTAAATTCAAAGGAAACAACAACACAATTGAAATATACGAACCATATGATAAATTGGTTCTGAATATCATTGTGTGTGATAATACGCATATTGTTTTACACCCCAGTCAATATCCCAGAAATATCGCCATCAACGGTTATTGTAATAATAATAACAAAATTGTATTTGGACATGATTTTTCTACAACAGACAAATTACAGATTTCTTTGCTGCGCGGTCCTGGCAATATAATAATAGGCGATGATTGTATGTTTGCGTCTTATGATTTAATACAAATGGGCGATGGACACGCAATATATTCAGCAAAAACAAATGAAATTATAAACAATAATAAAGATATTATTATTGGCAATCATGTTTGGGTTGCTGACAATGTCACTTTGTTAAAAGGAACAAAAATTGGGGACAACAGTGTCATCGGGTTAAAGACAATTGTCACAAAACAATATGACCAAAACAATGTGATAATTGCTGGAACACCTGCGAAAATTGTAAAAACAGATGTTAATTGGACACGTAAATCGCAATATTAATTTGCGTGCAAGATGTGTTTTATATATTCCCTGATTGTTTGACGACCATATTTTGTAATACCGACAGTAGCAATAATCCGTGCAATAAATCCAATAAATTTATTATATTTATTTTTTCGATTGTATTTTTTTAGATGTTGTGTGTACATATTCCATGAATCTTGGTCAAATTTAATATCTGATTTAGAAACTTGAAAATTATTATCATCAAAAAATTTTATCATCGAATCTGTTATACCGATTATTTGTGGCATTTGCGAAAAATGACCAGTTGGGATTTTTTCAATACTGCCAGCAACATAAACGAAATTCAATCCGCATATATCACAAATTTGTTTTTGGATATCTGCATTATCAATCGGTAAAGTATTCCTTTTTATTTGAATCACTGTACCCCCTGGGCACATAAACATTGCCAAATGTAGTGCTGTCCCGGCGGTTCCTGCCATATATTTACAATTTCGGGCTAATGTAATTTGGTGTGACAAAGGCAGTGTTTCTGGATAAATTATTTTATATCCGTTTTTAGCAAAAATCTTTTCAATAGATTTTTCGCCAAATGTTCGTCCGTCATTCATTTTACCGCGAGAAAGGTAAATCTTGTCATATGTTTTTATTTGTTTGTTATTCATATTATGCGCGATTTTGTTGAAAATTTGCAACATTATTGGCGATATGTATTGTGTTATAACAGATGCCTGGCGTGGAACATAAACACCGCGAAACCGTGTTGTTTTGTTTATTAAAATTATGTTATCAGATTTTATTCCCAATCCTGTTAAAAAATCCATTACAAAACCCGGCAAAGATTTTGTTTTGCGACCAACAACAAAAACAAATTTTTTATTTTTATACTTAGAATCTAATACAGGATATAAACGCGCCAAACCTTCTAATAAAAAATGCCCAAAGTGCGAAAATATATATCCCCCACCAGCAAAGACAACCGTTTCATCTATAAAATTTTGTGTTTGCTTGAATTTTGTGATACGCGTATGTCCACCAAAACGATATGTCACAGATGCATCACATAATTTACCATGCGTGTCATATACAACCCCAGATACATCCGCAGCATCAACGCATATTGTGCCGTTTTCAACAGATTCTATATTGGCAAACGATATATCAGGGCATTTTGTTGTTGTGAATTCTTTTTCATATTGGACATACTGTTTTATCATTTTGTGCCTTTTTCTGTACAAATAAAAATTTATCATAAACGCATATTGATATGCAATTAAAAACCGCCATAAATGGCGGTAAATTTTTTATTTTGTGCGTTGTTTCATATGTCTTGCGACATAATTGCGCAATGTGCCAAGCCTGCAATATTTATCAAATTTTTCTTCTGGGAAATAAACGACAGGATATTTTTTATGCAAATCATAAATCGCGTCCATCGCCGCCCAATAATTCAATTTGGTATCGTTGTTAACATTGGATACCGGTAAATTCAACGCATTTGCAACGATTTGTCTTACCGTTGATGTAATACATGGTTTAATTTTTTTCCCAGCCAATTTTTATCCCCTTTGTTTTTTTATAAAAATACGGATAGCATAATATTCCCAAAAGTCTCAGTTGTCAAATATTTTTTTAGACAAACATAAATAAATGTTTATTTCAAGATTCGCGATAGTAAGAATAGTTCCCTGTTGGTGGGAATGTGTTTTTTTTATATAATGTATGTATCAAACCAAGGGGGAAAATATGAAATCTTTTTTTACTTTAATTGCCGCGATACTTATTTCTTTTATTCCAGGCGCAATCGGGGTGTTGTTTACCCCAGTCATGGGACACACAGATGCGTGGTACAATACTTTGGTAAATTCAAGTCTGACACCGGCACCAATCGTTTTTAGTATTGCGTGGACTGTTTTATATACTTTGTTGGGTATCGCGTTGTTCTTTATTTGGCGCGCCAAGAAAAAACGCAATAAAAAAGTTGGAATTTTGGCATCTGAATGGCTGTTTTTTGCCCAGATGGTGTTGAACGCGTTGTGGAGTTATTTGTTCTTTGGCCTGCATATGACCACATTGGCGTTGTTCGTGTTGTTCGGTTTAATCATCGTTTCGGTTTATATGGCACGCGAATTCAAGACGGTCAGTCCCACCGCATATTATTTGGTGTGGCCGTATATCGCATGGTTGGTGTTTGCGTTCTATTTAAACGGGGTTATTTCATGTATGAATTAAATCTTTAAGATTTTCGTTTTGGAATCACCAATGTTCAATCGTTTCAGTCCCAATTCTTCAATGTAATCGGGACTGTTTTTTTGGACCAGTTGAATATGTTTTTCCAATTGTTCTAATTTCGCCTGTTCAGCCTGTAATTGGGTTTGTGCCGCGTTCAGGCGCCATATGTTCACAACAAATCCCTGTAATGTGGTTTTGCCGGTAAATATGCCAATCGACCAAAATATCGCCAAAAATGTCATGATGACACCCGCCTTGCCATGAATGCCCGACGACCATGCCGTTGATATAAATGTAAATAAATTTTTGATTTTTTCCTTCATACATGCCATTATATCACAAATGTTAGAAAAAAATAATATTTTTGTTGCACCAATGGCGGGAATTACAGATCGCCCGTTTCGCACCATTGTTCGCGAATTTTCACCCGATGCGTCGTTGGTGACTGAAATGATTTCTTGTCATTCGTTGGTTGGGCAACATAAAAACTGTTTGCGAAATTTTGATGATTATTCAAATGATGGGAATATCGGGGCACAAATTTTTGGCGCAGATGTTGGTTTGATGGCTGATGCGGCACGTGTTTTGCAAGATATGGGCGCAAAATGGATTGATATAAATATGGGTTGCCCCGTGCCCAAGGTTGCAACGCGCGCGGGGGCGGGGGCATATTTAATGCGCGACCATAAATTGGCGGGTGATATTATGCGCGCCGTGGTAAATGCGGTTGAAATTCCGGTGTCTGTAAAAACGCGGTTGGGGTGGGATGCAGAACATATGGATTGGCGCGAATTGGTCGATATTGCCGCGGATGCGGGTGTGCGGTTTGTCGCGTTGCATGGGCGGACGCGCGCGGCGGGATATACGGGCGTGGCAATGCACCCAGATGTGCGGAAATGCCCCATACCAATTATTGCAAATGGTGATATACAATCCGCAGATGATATTAAAAATGTTGAAAAATTGGGCTATGCGGGCGCGATGATTGGGCGCGCAATGCTGGGAAAACCGTGGAAATTAAATGAGTTATCGGGTGGGGACGCGCCACAAAATATTGGTGAAATTGTGCTGCGTCATTTGGATTTGGTTATTGATTATTATGGTGCACGCACAGGTGTGCCATTGTTTCGCAAGCATGCGGCATGGTATTCGGCGGGAATGCCGGGGGCAACGGCGTTTCGTGTCGCGGTAAATCAAATAACAGATGTAAATGAATTAAAAAATAAAATATCTGAATTTTGGGGTTGCGTTGGCAAAATATAACGGTATCATATAGTCGGATGTTTAACTTTAATAATCGGGGGCGGAAAATGAACGAAGATAAAACGGTCGAAACACAAGATTTGACAGTTGGTGAAATGCTGCGTAATGCCAGAACAATGGGACGCAGAAAACGCGAAATTAGCACAATCGCCAAACAATTATGTATATCAGAAGAATTTTTAGAGGCGTTGGAAAACGGGGAATATAAAAAGATTCCTGAAATCGTTTATGTGTTGGGTTTTGCCCGCAATTATGCGATGGAATTGGGGTTGGACCCGGATATGATTGTCAATAAAGTGAAATCTGAATTGGGTATCGAACCCACGTCCGAGGTCACAATTACAAATGATGATTTGGAAGAAATGAACCGCACATCTGCATACAAGGTTAAAATTCAAGAGTGGTTGCAGGCATCGGTCAATTGCGTGCGTAATCATTGGCTGTGGTTTGCAATTGGGGCGGGGGTTGTCGTGGTTGCGATGTTGGTTATAATTATATTTGGTGGGAAATCTGAACCTGAATCACCCGCGCCCGTTGTCGCACCCGTTGTGCAACAGGCGGCACCCGCGGTCGAAGAACCGGTGTATAATATTCCGGTGCGGGAACGTTTTGGCAAAGAAAATATGGCACGTGCAAATGTTATTATCCAGGCAATCGAAGATTCCTATGTCGGTATCGAGGATGCAAAAAAACGTCCTGTATTTGGTAAAACAATGATTGCGGGCGATGTGTTCTATGTGCCGGCGGGCGATGGATTCAAGGCACGATTCGGTAATGCCGGCGGTGTTGATATTTGGGTGAACGGTGAATTGGCACCCAAGGTTGGCGCAAACAAAACATCCAAAAAGGATGTGTCGTTGAATCCTGATTCTTTGATGAAAAAAGCAAAATAAAAAATCGGGTGCGAAATGCTTTTTGCAAACGCACCCATTGTATTTTTCTGTAAATTATCTATATATAGGAATACCATGAGTGGCGTTATAAAAATTCGCGGTGCGCGCGAAAACAATCTTAAAAATGTTGATTTGGACATACCAAAAAATAAATTGGTGGTGTTTACTGGTGTGTCTGGGTCGGGAAAATCGTCGTTGGCATTTAATACTATTTATGCCGAGGGTCAACGACGTTATGTTGAATCTTTGTCATCGTATGCGCGTCAATTTTTAGATATGCAAAAAAAGCCAGATGTTGATTTTATCGAAGGATTGGCACCGGCAATTTCGATTGAACAGAAAACTACATCGAAAAATCCGCGTTCGACGGTCGGAACTGTGACCGAAATTTATGATTATCTGCGTTTGTTGTGGGCGCGAATCGGGGTGCCACATTCACCCGTGACGGGGTTGCCAATTAAATCGCAAACAATCGCGGAAATGGTTGATTGGACCATGAAATTGCCGCCCCAGGTGCGGTTTTATGTTATGGCGCCATTGGTTCGTGAACGCAAGGGGGAATATAAAAAAGAATTGGCGTTTTTGGTAAAACAGGGATTTCAACGCGCGATTATTGATAATGAATTGGTTGATTTGGCGGCGTTGCCGTCGTTGGATAAAAATAAAAAGCATAATATTTTCGTTATTGTTGACCGATTGCAAATGATTGCGTCTGATGATGCGGGGGTGGACGAATTCAAATCGCGCCTGTATTCCTCGTTCGAGGCATCATTGCGTTTGGTGCCGGGTGTTGTGTTGGTGCGGCGGTTGGATACAAATGAAGATACACTGTATTCGCAAAATTATGCTTGTCCCGTCAGTGGCTTTACGGTTCCGAAAATTGAACCCAGATTATTTTCTTTTAATGCGCCGATGGGGGCGTGTCCGACATGTGGTGGGTTGGGTGTGCAATTAAATATATCACCGGATTTGGTTGTCCCCGATCCGACAAAATCTATATTGGGCGGGGCGATTGCGCCTTGGTCGCGTGGGGGAATGTTGACCCAATATGACCATTTGTTTGATGCATTACATAAAAAATATAAAATATCATTGTCAAAACCATGGCACAGTTTGCCCAAAGAACATCAAGATATAATTTTATATGGAACAGGTGATGAAGAAATTAAAATAAATTGGAACGGGTTTGTTTATTCTAAACCGTTCGAGGGTGTTGTGCCGAACCTGGAACGGCGGTTGCGTGAATCTGATTCGGATGCGATGCGTGCAGAATTGGCAAAATATCAATCGTCAACACAATGTCCGATGTGTCATGGCAAAAGATTGAATATCCAGGCGTTATGCATAAAAATAAATGGTTTTGATATTATCGATGCGTGCGATTTGTCTGTGTCGGATTCGTTGCGTTGGTTTCGTGATTTGCCGAATCATTTAAGCGCCCAGGAAAATGATATTGCGAAAATTGTACTGCGTGAAATTACCGACAGATTGCATTTTTTAGAAAATGTTGGATTGGGATATTTAACATTGTCGCGTATGGCAGGGACCCTTTCCGGGGGCGAGGCCCAACGTATTCGTTTGGCATCACAAATTGGTTCGGGGTTGTCGGGGGTATTGTATGTATTGGATGAACCGTCGATTGGCCTGCATCAGAGTGATAATGATAAATTGTTGGACACATTGAAAATGCTGCGCGATAAAGATAATACAGTTATTGTTGTTGAACACGATGAAGACGCAATGTGGTCTGCGGATTTTTTGGTTGATATTGGTCGTGGCGCGGGGATAAATGGTGGAAATATTATTGCATATGGCACCCCGCAACAGGTCATAGATAATCCGGATTCTATTACGGGACAATATTTGTCGGGTGTACGGAAAATAGAGGTTCCCAAAACGCGTCGCGCGGGCAACGGGCAATCTATTGTGATAACGGGGGCGCGTGAAAATAACCTGAAAAATATAGATGTTGAAATTCCGCTGGGAAAATTTGTTGCGTTGACCGGGGTGTCGGGATCTGGGAAATCGACATTGTTGTTGGACACTTTGTATCCGGCGTTGATGCGTGCGTTATATAATTCCAAGTTAGAGGTCGGTGCGCATAAATTGATTTGCGGTATGGAAAATGTGGACAAGGTTGTTGATATTGACCAATCGCCAATCGGACGCAGTCCGCGCAGTAATCCGGCAACATATGTTGGGGTGTTTTCTGATATTCGTGATTTCTTTGCCGAATTGCCCGAGGCCAAGGCGCGCGGATACACATCGGGCCGTTTTTCATTTAATGTCAAGGGCGGTCGGTGCGAGGCATGCCAAGGCGACGGTCAAATAAAAATTGAAATGAATTTTTTGGCAGATGTCTATGTCGAATGTGAAAAATGTCATGGAACGCGGTATAATGATGAAACTTTGGCGGTTAAATACAAGGGTAAATCGATTGCCGATGTGTTGAATATGACGGTGGAAGAGGCGTATCGATTCTTTATCAATGTGCCAAAAATTGCGCGTAAATTGGAATTGTTAAAACGCGTTGGATTGGAATACATTAAATTGGGACAAAGTTCGCTGGATTTATCCGGGGGTGAGGCCCAGCGTATAAAATTGTCCAAAGAATTGAGTGCGCGCAGTACCGGACAAACAATTTATATATTGGATGAACCAACAACGGGGCTGCATTTTGAAGATATAAAAATGCTGTTAAATGTATTACAAGAATTGGTTGATGCCGGAAATACGGTTGTTGTTATTGAACATAATTTGGATGTTATTAAATCTGTGGATTGGATTATTGATTTGGGACCAAATGGCGGCGATAACGGCGGACGCGTTGTTGCTGTTGGCACCCCAGAACAGGTTGCCGCGGTTCCGGAATCGTTGACGGGAAAATATCTGAAAAAGTATCTGGACAAGTGATAAAGTTTTGGTAAAATTTCAAGAAAAAGGAGTGAAGCAATGTTCGGTTTTGGTAAAAAGAAAAAAGATGACGCGACAGTAAATGAAAATGATATGAACGATGTCAAAATGCCGTCTGGGATGCGTGAAACGGCGGAACGCATGATGTCGGGACAATTTGATATGAACGATATGTTGGCACAATTAAAACAGATTAAAAAAATGAGTAATTTTGGCGGGCTGTTGAAAATGGTGCCGGGTATGTCGGGGGCGGTCAATGCAATGCGTGAAAAAATCAAAGATGGCAGTGTCGATGCGCAAATCAAAATTTTGGAATCTATGACGGCGGCGGAACGCGCGGACCCAGAAAAAATATTCGCCAACGCAAAAACCCGTATTGCGGAAAGTGCAGGCTGTTCGGTTCGTGATGTGGAACATATAATCAAACAATATCTGAATATGAAACGGCAAATGGCGATGATTCAACGCATGGGTGGGATGGAGGCCGTTATGCAACGCATGCAACAAAATGGTGGTATGCCGGGCGGCGCGCCTGTAAATCCGGGGGCAAAATAATGAATAAAAGACATGTAAATCCGGTTGCTGTATCGGGGGTAAAACCGGTATATGTAAATGGTCGGTTGAAATATTGGACTGTGGATGTCGACTATAATCGCAATTTAATGTTGCCACACCAGGAATATTTGTCGGATGATTTGGGAAATTCGGGAATTGTGTTAAATCCGGTGTTTGATATTAAAAAATCGCGTCGTGTATCGTTTGTTAGATATAATCGTGACACAAATAATACTCGTTTGACATATTCGTGGCGTGATGGTTTATTCGGATTGGGTGGCGAACGTGCATGGCGGTTCAGGTTGTCTATAATTGCCCAAATAAACAGAAATGAAAATAACAAATAAAAAAGGTATACAAATGGTACAAGAGAAAAAAAGAGTAGCAGAAGTGTCGGGCGTTGATTCTGTTTATAATAAAAAAGGTAAAATTGTTGGGTGGCAATTGTGTGTATATTACCTGGTGTTGAAAAGAGGAGTATGGCGGTGGTGGGGGCCTCGCTATTATGTTCGTCGTAACGATTTGTTTGGAATTGTGCATAATGCGTTGTTAAAAAAAAGAAGTAAACTTGTTGCACAATTGGATAATCTGCGGAATGCAGAATGCGCTAACTGTGTCAGGTAAAATTTAATTATGAAAATATTAAATAAAAAAATTGCATCACATAAATCTTCGGCGGCGTGGATTCAACGCCAGGCGGCGGATCCATATGTTGAACGCGCGCATCGGGATGGTTATCGCGCACGTGCGGCATATAAACTGATTGAAATGAACGAACGATTTCATTTCTTGAAAAATAATCAAATTGTTGTTGATTTGGGGGCGGCGCCGGGGTCGTGGTCACAATATATTGCGCGTGATTTTCCAAAAACAAAAATTTTTGCGATGGATTTGTTGGAAATAACACCGATAAACAATGTCGAATTTTACCAGGGTGATTTTACAACCGATGCGGCATATTCTTGGTTGGTAGAAAAATTAAATCTGGAAAATGCGGCGTCTGGGACGGTGGATGTGGTGCTGTCTGATATGGCGCCGAATACGGTTGGACATAAAAAGACCGACCATTTGCGTCAAATGGTGTTGTTGGAATACGCGTTTGATTTTGCGGTGCGGGCGTTAAAACCCGGCGGGACATTTGTTGCAAAATCGTTTACCGGTGGCACAACGAACGATTTGTTAAAGCAAATCAAGGAAAAATTCGAAACGGTGCATCATATAAAACCACCTGCATCGCGCAAAGACAGTGTGGAAATGTTTATTGTCGCAACCGGTTTCCGTGGTTAGTTTCAATATAAATTTTGTGTGCTTTTTCTGTATTTTTATGGTATAATTATCACAAATGGTGCGCGAGGTTGCGAAATCTTGTAAAGATAAAAAACACGAAAAACCGTCGTTCCGTCGGCGGTTGTTTGGATTTTTGTTTAATCTGATTTTAATTGGTATGATTTTTGTTGCGGGATATGTTGGTGTTGTGTATTTGCGTATGCCGTCGTTGGATTCTATATTGCATGAAACTCGTCCCCCAACGATTGTTTTTTTAGACAGTGCTGGGGGCGAGATTCGCAGTTCTAATCGTATAATGGGAACGCCCGTCACGGTGGATACTTTGCCGCCGCATGTGTGGCAATCGATTGTCGCAATCGAAGATAAACGGTTTTTCGAACATGGTCCAATCGATATGCGGGCAACGGCGCGCGCGGTGTTTCTGAACCTGTTTTCGGGACGATTTGCCGCGGGTGGGTCAACAATTACTCAACAAACGGCGAAAAATATATTTCTGTCGCGTGATAAAAAAATTTCCCGCAAAGTCCAAGAACTGATTTTGGCAAAATGGTTGGAAAATCGTTTTTCTAAAAATCAGATTTTGGATTTGTATATGAATCGCGTGTCGTTGGTTGGTGGTATGCGTGGGATTGATGCCGCCGCACGCGCCATGTTCGGGGTTGGGGCAACAAATTTGACCGTTGCACAATCGGCGCAAATTGCAGCGATGTTAAAGGCACCAACATATTACAGTCCACTGAAAAATCCGGAACGCAATATCGCGCGGGCGCGTGTTGTGTTGGCGGAAATGGTGCGGCAAAATTATATATCGTTGGATGTTGCGCGTCATGCCGCCGCAGAATTGGCACCAGCACCGGGGGTGCGTGATACGAATCTGTATCGGTATTGGACGGATTTTGTGATGGATGAATTGGAATCGGTTGTTGGAAATCTGGATTGTGATGTTTATGTGTATACCACTATTGACCGACAATTCCAGGAACATGTTGCCGATGTGTTGCCACGACATACGGGTGAATACCAGGGGGCTGTTTTGGCAATGTCGCGTGATGGCGCATTGCGTGCGATGTCGGGCGGTGCCAATTACCAGGTCAGCCAATTTAATCGGACATTGGCGGCGCGCCAACCCGGCAGTGCGTTCAAACCGGTGGTTTATTTGATGGCGTTGGAAAATGGTATGACGCCAGATTCTTATGTGAACGATTCGCCGTTTGCGGTTGGCGATTATAATCCGAAAAATTATAACGACCATTATTATGGCGATATACCGTTGTCAATGGCGTTTGCAAAAAGTGTCAATTCTGTGCCTGTGAAATTGACCAAGATTTATGGCATTGATTCGGTGTTGGATATGGCGGGGCGATTGGGGGTTGGCACAAAATTAAAACGCGAATATTCAACCGTTCTGGGCGCAAGTGATATGACATTATTGGATTTAACAAATATGTATGCGGTGATTTGGAATGATGGTTTGTCTGTGCGACCGTATTCAATTACCAAGATTACAAAAATGGATGGAACGGTTTTGTATGAACGAAATCCGTCGGATGCAATCCAGGTTTTGCAACCTGGGACGGTTTCGGCAATGACTGAATTGTTGGCGGATGTTATTGCGCCGGGGGGAACCGGACATCGCGCCGCCGCCCCAGGGGTTTTGGGCGGCAAAACCGGCACCAGCAACGATAATCGTGATGCGTGGTTTATTGGCGCAACCGACAAACACATAATTGGTGTCTGGGTCGGAAACGATGATTTTACCCCAATGTCATCAAAGATTACCGGGGGAACTGTGCCGGCGGAAATATTTCACGACATAGTGAAATAAATTGTAAAACGGCACATCTGCGGTGTGTTTGCGCGTTTATGTAGCGTTTGTACACTGCACTTGCAAACACTGTCGCATCTGCACCGTTTTACAATTTATTTGTTTTTTGCGGGCACATCTGCGGTGTGTTTGCGCGTTTATGTAGCATTTGTACACTGCACTTGCAAACACTGTCGCATCTGCACCGTTTTACAATTTATTTGTTTTTGCGGGCGCATCTGCGGTGGATAATTCGTTGGATTAAAAATCTGTTTTTTTATTACGCGTTTTGTGATATAATCCGTTAGATAAAAAAGTGAGTAGAAATGAAGTCTTATATTTTTAGTTCTGTTGTGCTTTCCGTATGTGTTATGTCATCGGCGATGGCAAATTGGCAGTATCCAAATAAATACGCGCGCGATTCTTGGGCGGGTGATGATGGTATGCGATTCGTTGTGTCGGCACGTGGTGGTGCCGCAATTGGACGCGCTGATATAAAAAACGAAATTGGTGGATTGACCGGACGATATATGCGTGAAATCGCAACGGGTGAAATTGTGACGGCGGCATGGTATGATTCGGTTGGACAACCCGCTGGATACGAAGATGCCGGCTATGGTCGTTTGGGCGATTTACCGGCGGCAAATAATTATCGTGATATTTCTGTGGCAATCGGGGTTAGTGCCGGTTTTACGGTGCCTGAAATGCCACAATGGCGTATAGAATTTGGTTTTGATCATATTGCGGAATCTGATTATAATGAAAACCCATTGTTCGAAGGTGTGTTGCCGTTGTCGTCTGGATATTCGGTCGATGCGCAAAGCGGTGGTGTGCAATCAAGCCTGGCCAGTGATATTTACAGCGTGATGGCATTTTATGATTTCTTTGATGGGTTAAATAAACCGTTGCGGCAAATGATTCCGTATGTCGGTTTTGGTGCGGGATATGCTGATACAAAAACGGTTCTGCAACTGACGGATTCGTATGGTGATTTGTCAGATGTCTATGAATTGCAGAATTTTGGTGTTGTCGACGATTTTGGTGTGATTCAATTTAACAAGGCAGAATCGCATACATCAAATTTGGCGCCGGTGGTGGCGTTGGGATTGTCGTATGGTATCAGTGATAAAATGTTTATCGATGCCGGTTTGCGTGCGATGTATGTGTCAAATGTAAAGTGGGAATTGACCAATGCAGACAATTCGCAAAAACGCGATTGGTTCAGTGCAGAAAAATTGATATATGTAAATGCAATGTTGGGATTGCGTGTGGAATTTTAGAAAATAATGCTTGATTTTCTAAAAAAATTGTGTCAATATACCTGCACAATGTGCGAGCGTAGCTCAGTTGGCTAGAGCGCAACCTTGCCAAGGTTGAGGTCGAGGGTTCGAGCCCCTTTGCTCGCACCAAAGTTTTAACACCCGAAAGGGTGTTTTTTATTTTTGCGACAAAGGGGCGAGAACCCGAGAAGAGGGTTGCGAGGCGAGGTGTCAAAGACACCGAAGTACTTTGCTCGCACCAAAGTTTTAACACCCGAAAGGGTGTTTTTTATTTTTGCGACAAAGGGGCGAATTTACCGGTGGCTCAGTTTGCATGGGCGGCCGCCGCGACTTTCGGCATCGTGGCTGTCGATTGTTATGCAATTTTTGGTGCATTGTTTGACATGGGGACAATTTTTTTCATGATAAATGTGCGTGTTCGTGTTGTATGATACACTGCGCCCGGTCGATGCGCCACATGTGAATATGCACAATAAAATTATCAGTATTTTTTTCATTACAAAAATCTTTTTTGTCTGTTTTTGTATATAATATAGTATAAAAATACATTTTGTCAATATTTTAGTAGAGTGGGGCAAAATAACGGGAAAATATCCGAACTGTGGTTGGCGGGCACCGAATGGTGTCACCTCATCGCCAGCGGGGTTGGAAAAGCAGCCATATTCGTCATACCGGCGTATCGGCCCGCGCTGTCGTCATACCGCGGACGCGCGGTATCCAGTTGACGACATTTGTCGTCAACCTGTGTAATAAAGCAAAATAACGCAAGTTTTGCGGAACGCAAAACTGGAT
>DFGC01000018.1:0-34609 GCA_002371155.1 Alphaproteobacteria bacterium UBA3760
TCGAACATTTCACAACTACCCCACCGTCTACGACGGTCCCCCCCTTCTTTCATAAAGAAGGGGAATATCCAAATGCCGACACATAAATGAACTGGATCCTGACGGTCGTTTTTACGTTCTTTGCCGATGGCAAAGGTGTAAAAACTCCCTCAGGATGACAAAACGCATATGCGCTTTGTCGCGTCATCCGCCGGTATGACGAGAATACAAAATTATTTATGAAAACTTATTCGCCCATAACAATTTGTCGAACGCGCGCCGGGACATCATCAACCGGAACACGAACCTGGGCCATGGTATCGCGATGACGCAATGTGACGGTGCCATCTTCGATTGTTTGGTGGTCAATTGTTATGCACACCGGTGTTCCGATTTCGTCATGGCGACGATAACTTTTGCCGATGTTTCCAGAATTTTCCATTTCAATTCGACCAATTCCCAATTTGCGCAAAGAATTTTCAACATTGTTCGCGATTTCTTGTAATTCGGGGACATTTCGCGCCAACGGTATAACCGCCGCCTTGACCGGCGATAACCAAGGTTTCAATTTTAATACAGTGCGCGTTTTTCCGTCGCCCAAATCTTCGACCGTATATGCGTTCAACATAACCGCCAACATTGCGCGATTCACACCCATTGCGGTTTCAATCACATATGGAATAAAACTTTCGCCCGCCTGGGGATCAGAATATGCCAATTTAATCGTACTGTCGCGGTTTTCCAAAACGCGCGCATGCAATTTGAATTCGTTTTGACTTTTTGTATGTGAACCCAAATCGAAATCTTGACGATTGTGGATACCTTCGACCTCGTCAAAACCGTCTGGAAACGCATATTCAATATCAACGGCGGCCTTGGCATAATGCGCCAATTTTTCATGTGGCAAAAACCGCAGTTTATTTGCCGGTATCCCCAAAACATTTATCCACCATGCCATACGCAATTCTTTCCACATTTCGAAATATTTTTCGTCCATATCTGGATTTACAAAATATTGCATTTCGGCCTGTTCGAATTCGCGCATACGAAATACAAATCCGCGCGGAGAAATTTCATTACGAAACGCCTTGCCAATCTGGGCAATTCCAAACGGCAATTTATGTGGTCGCGCATCCAGAACATTTTTGAAATTCACATATGTCGTTGTCGCCGTTTCTGGGCGCAAATACGCATTTATTTCGCCATCCGCCGTCGCCCCAATTGATAAACCCATCATCAACTGATACGCACGGGGCGGGGTTAAATCGGTTGACCCACAGTTATCACATTTTGTTGGATCGCGCATTTTATCCTGGCGCATACGGGCGCGACATTTTTTACATTCAACCAATGGGTCAGAAAAGTTAGCCTCGTGCCCAGAATATTTCCACATTAAACGATTGGTAATCAGTGCGGCATCCAATCCTTCGATATCATCGCGCGAATAAACCATCGCGTTCCACCACGCGTTGCGAATATTGCGCATCAGTTCCACGCCATATGGACCATAATCATACGCACCCCCCAGGCCGCCATATATTTCAGACCCAGTAAAAATAAACCCGCGCCGTTTGCATAATGCAACAATATCATTTATGGTCACATCTGACATTTTTCAATTCCTTTATAAATTTTATTTGTTATCCGCCGCGACCGCACCCATTGGGCAAACCGCCGCACATGTTCCACAAGACATGCATTTATTCGTATCAATCACGCATTTTCCGTCCGCCGCCGTTGAAATCGCGCCCGCTGGACACATGCCCATGCATGTATGACAACCAATACATTTTGCTGAATCTATTTTATAAGCCATATCCAAATCCTTTCGTTTTAATTGCGATTAAACAAACTCAACAGATATTGAAACATTGCAATAAAAGAAATATACAAATGCAACGCGCCCAACACTGCCAACTGATTCTTAGAATTTTCATCATTTGCCAACATATTATACGCATTTTTCAGGTTTTGCATATCGTATGCCGTAAACAGCGCGAATATCAACAACCCCGCAAAGCAAACGATTGTTGCAAATGTGTCGCCCAATGGCCAAATAATAGACGCCATTCCAATCAATATTAAACCAATCATGCCCATCATTAAAAATATTCCCATAAATGACAGGTCTTTGATTGTTTTATATCCGAACAAAGCCATGCATGCGAACATCACCGCCGCCAACACGAACGAATACAAAATCGCCGCCGGATGCACAGCCAAACTGACCGCAATCAGTGGTGTCATCGTAATACCAATAATCGCCGCATATATCATCAGCATCACCGCCGCCACCGCAGGTTTCATCGAAAACGCGCGAACCTGGGCCCAAATTGAAAATGCCAACCCACCAAACAGCAACACATAATACAATACAGAAAACCCGGTTCCCGACGCATTAAACAAATATTGCAATCCGCCACCCCATATTGTTAAATACGCCGCCACCGCGGTAATACCAACCGCGCCGAACATCATTGAAAAAACCTTTCTCAGGTATCCCGCCATGCCATTTGTCCGTTGAACATTTGTCATTTTTTTCTCCTATTGTTTTTTTACCATTGTTATATAATACAAAAAACCTAATAATTCAAGAGTAAAAAAAGACGAAAGATTATCAAAAAGATTTTTTTTGTGTTATAATATAACAATGATGATAAAGAAAATAATACCGTTATTTTTAATTATACCAATTGCCACGCATGCGGCGGATGACACAGAATTAAATTCGGCATTGCGTGCGACATACACGGCGTGTGTCGGCATAGATGAAAATCTGTCTGAATTAAAGAAAATGGCGGGAATAAACACGGCAATCACCGCCGTTGGCACGGGCCTGGGCGCGGGTGCGGTTGCGGTGGGGGTCGCAAAATCCAGAACTGACGATATTTTACAGAAAAAATACCAAGAATTACGTGTTGCGGCATCTCAATACCAAGAAGATGAACCGTCGGATGATGCGCGTCGAAAATTTCAATCGCACATAGGGAAAATATCGGTGCCACGAACAAATATTGAATCGTCAAATATTGCCCAAGAAATCGATGAATTGACCAAAAAATCAAAATCTTTGGGAAATTGGCGCACGGGGCTGATGGCGGGCAATACCGCGACAAATATTGCCGGGGCGGTTATCGCCGGGAAAAACAAAACAGATTCTGATTTAGACACACAAATAGACAACTGTCGTGCGGCGGTTGCGCATTTGCGTCAAATTATCCCAATGGCACGCGTGTCCGGCACAGATGTGACCGAGGCAACAAATATCGCCAGTATATGCGGGGAATTTAATTATATTGATATATCGAAAATAAACAAACGCGCGCGTGGCGCAATGATTTCATCGGTTGTTGGGGCGGTGACTGGTGGCACCGGAACGGTCGTGTCGGCGGTTGCAAATACGGATAAAGTGCGTGCCGGCACATGGGAACAAGAAAAAAATTTAAATACGGTGGCAAATGTATTGGCGGGCACTGGGACGGTTGCGTCTGCATCGGCAACGATATTTAATGCGACACAAATATCGGCGATAAAACGGGTTGCGTCTGTGGCAGAAAAATGCACCGAGGTATTAAAATGAAAAAAATGATTTTTTCTTTACCGGTGATTTTAATGGCATTAAACTCTGTGCCATCGTTTGCCGACGGCGATAATATACCAATTACATATAATACAACATATGTCGCCACACAAAATCAAAACGAAACCCCAACGTTATTTATATCGGCAATCGTTGCCCAAGATGTCATAAATAAATACTTTGGCAATATGGTGTCATCTGGTCGATTTTCGTTTGATACAGAATTGACGGATGTTGATATATTGGCAACTGTTTTGGATGCATATAAAGAAATGTTGGATGAAACGGGCGGTGTTGTGTCCATTGATGGCCTGGCACGTGTTTGTGGTGTCGCATTTCAGCATGTAAAATTAGCATCTGATGAAATAGGTATTGCAATGACACAAAGTGGTTTGGATAAATATTGCCAAGATTTCGCAACAGAATTGGTAACAACAAAAAAAACAGACCCAGATGAGTGTATCTATAACATCAGTAAAGTGAACAATTTGCAAACCAAAATAAAATTTGAACGCAAAGACGGAACTGGTGGATTTGTGCGTTCCGGTGGTGCATTGGCATGGCGATTTTTTAATCCCGGTGCAATGCGACGCAGTCCGTTGCAATGTGCCAGTATAAAAACCAATCCAAACGGTGTATTTGCGGTATTTGACAGTTATGAATCCGGGCACCAGGCGTTATGGAATTTATTCAAAACACCATCGTATCAGCGTTTGACGGTTGCGCGTGCTATTATGCGATATTCGCCACCGACCGAAAATAATACGCGTCGATATATTGCACAAATCAAGGATTATGGTATAAATACAAATGCATTGATATCCAGTCTGAATGATGAAAAATTATCATTTTTGATTAGTGTAATCGAAATTATCGAAGGAGGAAAGAAAGCGGGCTCTGTCCAAGAATTTTAATAATTTTACAAAAGTAATATTTTGCGATTGACAAGATAAAAATTTGTCCTATAATCACCGTTGTGATAAAATGATAACCAAAAGGAACGAAAAATGGCTAGTGGAATGCGGGGCAGACCTTTGTATGTTGGTAGAAACAAACGCCCTGGTGACAGTAATGTATCACATGAAACCCCAAACGCTTCAATCGTGTGTCAGGGTGAAAATGTGAGGTTGAAAATACCTGCGCAAAAACCAGGTGACAAGTCGGATTTTATTGATGGTGTATTAAAAACTGTACGGGAACGAATTTCGCAAATGTCTGCCGACAGACAATCTGATGCGATAGATTTAATTGTGCGCGAGGTTGAGGGGCATGCCGTTGTCGGGGCACGCACGGGCGCGGACAAAAAAATACTCGTTATCCAAGAAATAGATAATGCGATTGAACAAGTAAAAAATGTCTTGGGACAAGAACAAGATGAGAAAATGAAAAGTTTTTATCAAAATTTGATTACTGCGTTGCAGGACAAACGGGAATCGGTTCATGATGCGCTGAATCCCGCACAAATTGCAAAATTCAAAGCAGTACAAAATACAAAATAATTAAAAAGGGGGAAAATATGAGTCGTATGAAAACAGACAAATATGGTATTTTGGCGAACCCAAAAGGGGTGCTGGGCGATAATAATGTTTGTAATACTATGTTTAATAATGGCGATAAATCCAGAGAATTTGATTTAGCAGAACAAGCATTGGAAAAGGCGATAGAAAAACTGGAACAAGAAAAAAATAGCCCAAACCCCAGACAGCGGGTTATCGAAAACTGCAAACGAATAATAGCAGATAAACAAGCATTTCTTGAAAGCCGATAAATTTTAATTTTTTTCACATTGCACCGATTTATCGGTGCTTTTTTTTATTGTATTTTTTCATGGGCTTTTTTACAATTATCAAAAAAAGGTAAGGCTATGGCAATTGTTATAAATCCCATTTCGCCGGTTGCGGTGTCTGTATTTGGGTTGGATATTCGCTGGTATGCATTGGCGTATATTGTTGGAATTGCGCTGGCATATATATTATTTCTGCGGTTGGTGCGTGATAAAAATTCGGGTGTCGCATTAAGCAAAAAACAATACGATGATTTTTTAACATACATTGTTTTTGGTGTGATAATTGGCGGACGATTGGGATATGTGTTGTTTTATAATTTGCCTTACTTTTTATCAAATCCATTGGAAATATTCATGGTGTGGCATGGCGGCATGAGTTTCCATGGCGGACTGATTGGGGTAATAATTGCGAATTTCTTGTTTTCGCGTTCCGCGCATGTGAACGGATGGCGCATGTTGGATTTGGTTGCAACGGTGACACCAATCGGACTGTTTTGCGGCCGAATTGCCAATTTTATAAATATGGAGGTCATGGGTCGTGCAACCGATATGCCATGGGGTGTTGTGTTTCGTGGTGTGTCCCAAATTCCCCGCCACCCCAGTCCCCTGTACGAGGCTGCATCCGAAGGAATATTATTATTTATCATAATGATTTTGCTTTACACAAAAACAAACCTGAAAAAATATCCGGGTGCATTGACCGGAATTATGGGAATGTTATACGCAGTATTTCGCGTCGTATGTGAATTTTTCCGCGCCCCAGATACCCAAATCGGATTTTTAACATCGTGGGGACTGACCATGGGACAATTATTGTCTGGGATATTATTTGCATGTGGTGCGGTTATATTCGCATGCGCAATCAAAAAACAAAAATAGAAATGTATTTTATAAATTTACCACAACATGCGTAAACACATGTAATTATATATCACAAATTTGGATTTAATTTATATTTGCGTCCCTTGGTCCGACCGGTTGCAATCAGTACTTTATTTGCCACCAATGCCGCCAATAATTTCTTGGTCATCTCCGCCGATTTTCCGGTCAATAACTGGGCGCGATAGTTGTCTATTTCACCATTGGTTTGTATAAATCCGATAATATTTGTTAAGAAATCCCGCTGGGTTTTGGTCAATAATTCGGTAATTTTTTCGGGAATTATTTCGGTAATGTTTGACAATTCGTTTATCGCGCGCAATATCGCAGACAATATAAATTCTATGAATTCTGTTGAATCTGCGGTCCGCTCTGCACGACCCAAAACGGCATAATATTCGGCCTGATTTTCATAAACTATGGTTTCGACTGGAATCCATGCGAACACAGGTTGCCATGTGGATAATACCAATGATTGCCACAATCGCCCCATACGACCATTACCATCTGCAAATGGGTGGATAAATTCAATTTCAAAATGCATTATTGCGGATTTTATCAGGGGGTGTTCCTTGGTTGATTTTGCCCATTTGAATAAATCAGTCATCAACGATAGTAAATATTCGGGTTTCGCACCAATATGGACAACCTTTTTGCCAGAAAACACACCAACATTGCCACTGCGAAATTTGCCTGCGGAATCTACCAATTCAGCGGTCATCATCTTATGCGCGTACAGAAAATCGGCAACCTTATACGGATTTAATGTCAACGCGTGTTCATATGCATCGTATGCATTACGAACCTTTTTGATTTCGCGGGGATTGCCAATAATACGACGGCCGTTAATTACATCGGTAATTTGCTCTAACGATAACGAATTTCCTTCAATAGCAGTGGATGATTGAATGGAACGCAGGCGATTTACTTTACGCAAATGCAGGTTGCGTTCGTATTCTTTTTTGCCCTGAATTTGTCCGATTTTTTCAGATATTTCCGCAACCAGATTGGTGATATTTGTTGTAATAGTAAATTTTGGTGCGTTCGACATATTAATCCTTTTATTCGGTAATATTATACAAAATAAATACCGAATAGGCAAGTTTAATTAGTTGGTGTTGGTCAATAATTTTTTCCTGGCGGGCTAGAATTCTGTTGCACAATTTTCCATACCTAAATATGCGGGTTTTGCTGGATGATGCTTTGCAATACAAAACCATATTTTACGACAGGTGTTTCATTAGACGCAGCCAGAAAATCGTTTTTTGTAATATCGATATCTGTTGATTTATCGGCTGTAATTTTTATTGCACGGACAGAAGTATGTTTATCCATTAATAAACCAAGGCAATCTTTTGCATTTATACGAACCAATCCAGCAACTTCGTCTGGTTGAAAATGAAACCCTGTAAATCCGGTCGGTAATTTATTTGCATAAATATGCGCAAATGCACGATCGTGCCAGTTTTTTTGTGGTTTGTCTTGCCGCCAAAATACGATATCTAATGCGACAGCATTTGATGCATCGGTGTTAATACCGATTTCTTCGAATATTTCACGGCGGAAAGCATCTCGCACTGTTTCCCCCGCCAATACATGCCCAGATGACGTAGTATATAGCTTACCAGAATCTGCACGAATTTGAAAATATATATTCCCATCATCGTCATACATCCAACAATGAACAGTCTTATGCCATAATCCGTTGCGATGAACAGTATCACGAGATTCTGTTCCGATTTTGTTCATGTATTCATCATAAATATCCAAATTTTCCATCTTACATCCCTTTTATACGCATGCATAATAACATTATTTTATATTATTGACCATCAAAAAGTAGCTAGTGTATAGAAACTGGTATATTTTGGGCTAAAAAAGGGGCATTTTGGGGGTATACCAAAGTCAATGCATGAAAAATCCCGCAGAACTGCGGGGGCATCTATATCGGCATATATGCCAAAATACTGGCAACCTGATATTCTGTTGCAAAATCTGACATCTAAATGTACGAAAACCGCGTCGAACTTGACATTACAATCAGTTATAGTATACTTGCTCCACAATTATACGAGGTGTTTATGATAGAAAGCAAAGAGCTACCTGGCGAACAACTTATTGGACTGATAAATTTATTACATAATACATTACAAACAGATGGTGATTTGTGTTATAAGGTCGATTATTGGCGCGATATTAACGCTGTTTATAAAGGGGGCACTTGCCTCGTTTGGTATGGAGGGCTTAAAGTAACGCACTGGGATTTTCCCGAACTTATCCGCATACATCCGTGCTTGGGACGGCGGATAAACAAGGATATAATTTATCCAATTCACCTTTTTGAGCATACAATGGTAGGTGAAGACAGCTTTGGTCCTTTTTGTGATTATGGACATAAAGTGGTATGGGCTGGGATATCAGAAAAAGAATATCGGCAGATAAAAACAGAAATGGAATCTATCGGGGAAAAACAGAAACAGGCCATAGAGTATATTATAACGGGTTTATCATTAAGAAATGCTCAAATGAAATGCTAGCGAGTATTGAAAAATCCCGCAGAACTGCGGGATTTTTTATCGATACTGGCATACCTGCCAGAATACTGGCGGGCTAGTATTCTGTTGCAGAATTTCCCATACCTAAATGCGTAAATACAGAGTATTTACAGAGAATTTGCCAGTTGATTGCCCTCAGTTATCAAGAATACATCCCCAACTATAGACTTTTTGGGGATAAACCAACAAAAAAGTTATAAGCATACTGTTTTTAGTATTGAACATAATATCAATTGAAATACCAAAAAAACAGGCATTCCAAGCAAAGGAATAAAAAACGTTTTGCTTTTATATACTGGGACAAGAATATATCCTAACCACATTAACAATCCAAGCACTCCAAGTATACACAACACATCATAATGTGCCATGCATACCTGTTGTGAGTGTCCTGTTAAACAAGAACATGAATTCAACCATATTCCACCATTTTTTGCTATTCTATCAAAATATGCTAAATCACATAAAAATATGTAAAAAAGCCCAGACAAGAATATTGCCACAGTATACAATAATGGGTATATTTTTTGTTTCATGCCTAATATTTTACATTGATAATTAAATCATGTCCATTATTTTCAAATTATATAAAAAATAAATAGACTATTAATAAATGCAATATCATTAGTAATAACCATGCAAGACAAGATAATAAAGGAACAAATAAAAATTTCCATTTGTATGTTTTTATTGCCTGTATAGAAAAAAGCACAAACATGGTGCTAAACAATACTACAACTATTTTATCAACAAGAATAAGGCAGTTGTGCTCGCATATAAAACTCAGCAAACCGTCCCATTTACCATTATTTAAAAGACCAGCCAAATCATTCAAAAAGAATAATGTAAGGGTCATAGATAAAAAACTGCCTATAAAACTCATTATTTGTATTTTACATTAACAATTAAATCATGTCCATTATTTTCAAACCATTTTGTAAAATCGTCCATTTGTGATGTTAAATCAATACATCCATTAGAACCCGGCTCCCAACCACCATGAACATAAAAACCGCCTCTATCAAAAGTATTGGTATCCGTTGATGCTTCTAATGGTATTCTTGAGCTCCCCCACGAATATAAACTGCCAGGCCATGTTCCTTTATTTATAAGCCCGGCCGCTAATCCATATGTGGTGATATGTTGTAATTTTTCTTGTCTTGCCACATATATGCCCTCTGGAATTGGCCCCCTGGATTGTGCATTTTGATATTCTGGACTTTGGTAACCAGGTTTTCCAGATACTGCATTCCATGATGCAACAACTTTGCCATTTTGATATATTGTTAATGTTTTGCCATCAAATTTAGCATATTGACCTTCTTTTATATCAACAGGTTTGTTAAAAGTTGGTGTTTTTTCTGACTGAGGTTCTTTGTCATTTTTCGGTACTTCTGGCTTTTGACCTTTATAAACCTTGCTGGAAATTGGTTTGCTGTTATCGTCCAGCTTTACTTCTTCAACCCAACAACGACAATTAGGATGAACAGGAACATCTGGAATATCATCTTTGTCTTCAAATACTTCACCATTATGTGATGCACAATCATCGCAAATACGTTCATCGTCTTCACTGTGCCAAATCCAAATCTTTTTTGCCTCGGTGTGCTCTTCATCATCGTCATCTGGAATGTTTAGTGTATAAACAATCAGTTTTTCATTTTGTATATCACCCCAAGGCATTAAAACACGAACATCTATTTCTTCGTCGATTTCCACAAATTGTGAATAATCGACCAAAATATCGTTTTCTGCTTCCGCTTCTGCCTCGGCTTCTTGAATTGCATTTTGTATGTCATCGTCAAATTTTTTTTGTGCATCCAGAAACTGTTCGTAGGTCATATCGTATTTGGGTTCAATATATTGACCAGTTGCATCTTGCTGCAATTCGCCAGGAAACAGTTTTTCCAGATATTCATTTGCTTTTGCAAATTCGGCGCTGTTTTTATTCCAATACTTATTAGATTGTAATAAATCGCGTAAAAATTTTGGTGTTTGCATTATAACTCCTTTGGTTAAATAAAAAAGTCCGCACGTGGCGGGGTAAAAAAAAGACGACAAAATGTCGTCCACTAAATCGCGTTCATTATATCACAAATAGCACAAAAAATCAATAAAAACTGGCATCGGGATTTGGGGCAAGGTATATAATTGCGGTGAATTTTGGCGGATTGGGTACGGATGATTATATACACTGGTAATGTTGCCCACAAAAATCGCCGGAAACGGAGCAAAAAAGAACATCCCGGGGAATTACCACGGGATGTTCAATATTACTGGCGGATGGGGAGGGTGCCTTGATAAACAAAAACAAAACATAACGCAAAAACTCTATTAAACATATCTGTTTTTGCATGTTTTGTAATTGTTCATCAGGAAAAATAAAAAATCCACCAAATGGTGGATTTCTTTTATTTTTCCTGGCGGATGGGGAGGGATTGTAATTCCCACTTTGTTTCACTCGTGGGTCCCTTTCGACTCGTAAGATTCAAACTTCGCTATCGCTTGTTTTCATCAACTATCGTCTCCGAACCCGGGCAACTAACGTTGCTGGGTTCAACCCGATGTCATACACGATAAAAACAAAATCGGCACAAGGCCGATTTAATTTTTATGGCGGATGGGGAGGGATTCGAACCCCCGGAAGGGTTGCCCCTTCAACGGTTTTCAAGACCGTCGCATTCGACCGCTCTGCCACCCATCCGAAACCAATGTGCTGTGCGACGGCAATCATTATATACTATTTTTTCCCCAACGCAAATGCAAAATTTGCATAAATTTCCTTTTTACAATATTTTATGATATAATTCATCCCAGAGAGAGAATATGACAATAATCGTAATTATCGGTGTTTTGTTTTTCATATGGCTGGCGTTCGCGAACCCAATTCGTGGCGATATTGGCGAAGGCACCGTCGCGCGCAGGTTGAAATCTTTGCCATATAACAAATACATTGTGTTCAACGATGTTATGATTAAAACCCCGCGCGCCAGTGTCCAAATCGACCATATTGTCGTATCGCAATACGGAATATTTGTCATAGAAACAAAAAATATGTCCGGGTTTATCAGTGGCACCGAATATGCCGAAAACTGGGTTAAAACCCAAAACGGTCGCAAATATGAATTTTTCAACCCAATCCGTCAAAACCAAAGCCACATAAACGCATTGCGCTATAAATTGGACTTGCCGGAAAGTAAATTTATATCGATAATTGCGTTTTCTACGCGCGGGCGATTGTTGTTTCGCGAATTGCCGCGTTCGGTCATATATATCCCACATGTTGTTGGAAAAATAAAATGCTATCGCGATATAAAATTGTCTGTGGCGCGTGTGAATGATATCGCGCAACAGATTCAGAAAATAAAAAAATATAAACAGGTTTCCAATCGTCAACATGTTATCGATGTTGCTTCTGCGGTTGCGAATAAAAACAAAAAAATAAAGTCCGGCATATGTCCATCGTGTGGCAATAAATTAGTTTTGCGTCACGGCCAATACGGCGATTTTTATGGTTGCGCAAATTATCCAAAATGCAAATATACCACTCATAAATAGTTGCCTTGATAAAAAAATATTCTATAATTTGCACATGTATGTTTATATCGCAAATATTTGTTCTGTGCAAAAAAATCCAGATTTATACGCGTCGCGATTGTTGCCTAAACACCAATTACGCGCATTAAAAATCAAATCAGATAAACGAAAATCGCAATATATAATTGGACATTTAATCGCCCGGTTTTGTGGAAAAAAACACACATCTATATCATACATTGATGATTTTGTTGTTGTTGCGGCGGCATCAAACGCGCGTGTTGGTGTGGCCATAGAAAACACCACAATCGAATACGATATGGCACAAATTGCCACAGAATTAAATTTTCCAACCCCAAAAAACAAAAACGAATTTTTCAGGCAATTTTCCAAAATAAATTCTGGGTATAAAATGGGCGCGCATCCGCGGTTTTGTCATTTTATCCGATATGGGGATTATATAATCTGCATAACATCAACGCGAAATTTTGCGATGCCGAAATTAAGGAAATTTGACCCAGATAATATTGAAATATCATAAAAATCCTAGGACACAGGTCTGATTGAATAAACACCTAATGTTTTGTTAAAATACCTATTGTTGACGGATAGCAAAACAAAACAAAAAAGGGAGAAAAAAATGTTCACACATGAAGATTTGTGGAATGCTATCGAAATTTTGGCACGAAAAAATAATATGACATGCAGTGGCCTTGCGCGTGCCAGTGGATTGGACCCAACGACATTCAACAAATCAAAACGTGCATCAAAATACGGCCAGCCGCGTTGGTTATCGATGGAAACAATAGCAAAAGTATTGTCTGCGACAAACACATCGGCGGATCAATTTGCCGAAATGTTTCCGCATACCCCGCACCCAGACCGATAAACCAAAAATGTTTATAAAAAACACCGCCCAATCGGGCGGTGATTTTATGGATGTATTATTATCTGTGGTTTTGTGCAACCGAATCCACAACACTGTCCACAACGGATGTATTTGGTTTCGCCATGTTGCGTTTGTATTTTTCCAGGTTGTATTTTTCCAGTCCAACATAACCACCGCCCAGTATCGCCAAAATTCCCGCGCACCACAATAATGGAACAATAGTCAGTTTGTGTTCATCCCAAAAACTATTTTTTTTCTTTGTCATTGTTCATCCCTTTGGTTTGATTCTCTCTGATTAAATCATAACCAATATGCACCCAAAAAATCAACAAAAATCAACTCCACGCGCCATAATCAATTCCTTTACAAATTGATGTAAATCGTGCATAATCTGGTCAAAGGAAAGGAATATGTCAGAAAATAAAAACAGGTCCGTAATTGCCAATGAAAAAATAGATAATTCTAAATTGACCAATGCCGCAAAAATTATTCTAAGGCTGCAACAAGAATTAAAAAAATACATAAATAAAGGTTATGGCCCGTTCATGGCGGCGGTTTATGATGATAACGGCAATTTGATTGCTCGGGCGGTGAACAGTGTTGTGAACAAATCTTGCAGTAATAATCATGCCGAAATGAACGCGATAAGATTAGCAGAAAAGAAATTGGGCACCTATGATTTATCAAAATATAATCTAAGTTTGTATGTGACATCTGAACCATGTATGATGTGTTTGGGGGGTATTATGTGGTCTGGGATAAAAGCAGTTTATTATGGTGTTTCGTCCAAGCGGGTTACCAAAATAACCGGCTTTGACGAAGGTTTCAAACCAAAATGGTTTGATGAATTTAAAAAACGTGGCATAACCGTTTACGGTCAAATTGAACAGGACGCCGGTGAACAGGTTTTGCAAGATTATGTGGCCCAGGGTCATACAATTTATAAACCAAACAGATAACATTCGTAATTTATCACCACAGATTTTATAGGTAAATTGTCGCTTTTCGGGAGAGATGTTACAGTGTTTTTGAATAAAGGCTGACAAATATGTTGACAAACGCACATTTTTGTAGTATTTTATAATCGATAAGGGGGTTTTATAATGTCAGATAAAAAATATCCATTAGATATAACAGTCGCTTGCAGTATGGGGCTCGAGGGTGGTTTGGCACGATTTAAAGACGATTTGCCTTATTTTTCACAAGATGATTTTGACTTGGTTCACGAATGGAATCGTAATTTGAAAAAGACCATGAAAGAACCAGAATTCAAAGAATACATGACAGCAACATATCGTATCTTGTTGCATTTGTCGCCTGTTACATTATCAAAAATCATTGATAAACTGGCTGTTCCGTACCGCAGTTATTATTATGCAAAAAGATTTTTGGATGCTGCACACTTTGTGTATGAACGTGCGGAACAAAATGCCAACGTGGTGGATTTTGGTCGTGGTTTATCGCCATGGGGACATGTTGTGAAACAAAATCGCCCAGATATTCAAATGTACACTTTTGATAAAGATGAAACAAATTCAATATTCGGCGCAGTATCAAAAAAATTGAATTTACCAACACCACATTTTAATGAAATGCCAATGGAACCTAAATTTGACAAGGATATGTTTGTATCTTTGGGAACATTTGTGTATCTGGATAATGCAGAACAGGCCGCTAAATTAAAAGAAGCAGGCGTGCAATTCAAAAGACTGTTTATCGAACTTGATAAACCAAATGCGGTTCAACAAGATAAAGAACTTGTAAATAATTTGGGAACAGAATATAACGCTGGATTTTCAAAAGCAGAATTGACCAAATTGTTAGGAACACAAATACCGTTTGAATTGAAAGGAATCGGTGGACGTGTCAAAGACGCGCGTATTGCACAAGCATTAAAATCTGCAACAGAACAATTTTTGGTAAGATAAATAAAAAAGTTCGTAAATCGATAACGGTGGTCTTTTTATTTTGGCAGGGCGTCTCGTGCAATTCACGAACTGATTTTATTCATGATTTGTTGTCGTTCGGGAAAAAGTTTATTTTTTGTAATTTTATACTATAATAATCAATAAATGTAAAAAGGCACAAAATGAAAAAATTGCTAATTTGGGATTTTGATGGGGTTATCGCAGACAGCGAAAAATTATGGGTGCGCGCATGGGACGAAATATTAAAATCTGAAAAACAAATTATTCTGACAGATAAAGAAAAGAATGATTTATTGGTTGGTGTTTCTGATAAAACCCGTCGTGAAAGATTAGAAAAATATATAGATGGATTAAATCTTGATAACGGGTTTACAAGCAAAATAAGTGAAAAAGAAGTTTTTTTAGGAACTAATTTTATGACGGCAATACCAGACGTTGAAAAAGTTATGCAAAACAATAATTTCGAACACTGTATAGCGACTGGTGCGACAAAGGAACAACATGCTTGGAAAATGACACAATTTCAATGGATAAAAAAATATATATCCGAACAAGATTTTTTTACTGTTGATATGGTAAAACAAGGCAAACCTGCACCAGATTTATTTTTATTAGCGTCAAAAACAAAAGGTTATACACAAAAAAATTGTATAGTCGTTGGCGACAGTGTTAATGATTTCAAGGCCGCAACTGCTGCTGGTATGGATTGTATAGCATTTATTGGTGCAACTGGTAATAATACGAAAAAGTATGAAGCAGAATGTAAAAAATATGGTGTTTTTGGTGTGTGCAACAATATGAATGATTTGAATATATTGTTGGACAAATGGTGTAAAATAAGATAATAAACATTTCGTAAATGTGGGAAACGGTGGCCTTTTTATTTTGGCAGGGAGTCTCGTGCAATTCACGAACTAATGATATGCATGATTTGTTGTTGTTCGGGAAAGATATTAAAGCGTTTTTGAATAGTTAGTATTCTCTCCCTAACCAATGTTCTATAAAAAACCAATGATATGGAGGTAAAGGTTCATTAACAATCATATATGTTTCATATAGTGCACGAGAATATCCAACAAAGAAAATTAATGCTCTGTTTACATCACTGGGTATCCCTGGTTTGTCTATAAAATTTTCAAAAAATGCAATAGCATAAGGCAAATCATTTTCAGTACTATCATCAATTTTCCAAAATATGTTTCTGGTTGGGGAACATTTTGATATATTATTTTCTATCCATTGTACACCGCTTTCATATAGGTTGATACTATGTGTATAACATATTTGATACAATTTACAACCTATGCGTCTTTCCATATCTAATCTGCTACACACTTGTGTACCATTGCAAAATACAGCTTTGAACCCAAATATATAATTTGTATCTGTCTTCATGACTATTTGCCTTAATTATTGGTTAATAATACAAAATATATTTTGATTGTCTATCAAAAGTTCGTAAATGTGTAAAATGGTGTGTGTTTTCAACACCTAACCTTCGAACTGCTGAAACTATTGGAAAATAATATTTGACATATATTTATTTTTGTCTATAATACCAATATGACTATTATAAACAGATTTTTTAATTTATTTCAACGCAAGGCGGTCAAAGACACGCCCGTTGTTGTTATGCCTGCCAAAATTGTAGATGATAAACCGGTGGTAAAATACGTGGAACGCGTAATAAACGCAAACAACGTGGATGCATATCGCTCTGGACGTGCACAGTTTGTCGGTGGCGATCATGTAAACGGTGCTAAATACGTTGTTGTTTACAGATACGTTATTGACCCAGATTTGCATTTGGATGCGCAAGATCAAATAATCCAAGACATAGAATTTATGCGAGCAACCGAGGCTGACACAATCAAACACGAAGCTAAACACATGCAAAATGACCGTTTCGGTAATCCATTGTTTGTTGTGACCAACTATTACGAAATGACTGGTTTGTATGCTTTTGATGAGGTTTCTGCCTATGCCACAGCATATTTGAAACACGATAAACCAACCCATAAGGAGGTTTGCAATGCAGTTTCTCATGGGATAGATGATTTGTTGGAACGTAAATCTGAATATATCCCAAGACATGTTAATCAAGTTGCCGGTTTGATTGGCTTTAAATTTATGGCCGGAGATACAGAAAGCACTTTGAGGCACAACTGGGAACCACCAAAGCAGTATTCAAAAACATTTAATACAATTGCGCATGGATATCTAACTTTTGATGGCCAGGGTGTACGTGATGAAAACAATGTTATACCTGCAGATTTGAAAGAAAAATTAAGACAGCTGCGCCATGAATATGAAGACACAACATCACAAACATTGCGTAAAATTATGCAAGGATTTACCCGAGATTAAAAACAAACACGTGGCAACAAAAAAAATAAAACGACCACCAAACGGTGGTCGTGTTATTTTGGCAGGGCGTCTCGTGCAATTCACGAACAGAGTTTATTCATGATTTGTTGTTATTCGGGAAAGAAATAAAAATATTTTTGAATATAGTTGCAAAAAATAATGTATTGGAATATAATCATAGTGTTTGAGAGACATTGATGAAAAATATATTCATTTTTTGTATAACGATTTTATTGTTCGGTTGTGCTACTCCAACAGCGGGGTTTAATGTAGAACGATTAAAAACTAATGAAGTTCTCGGTGCTGGATACGAAAAATTAGATGGTAAATTGTATCGTATTTTTTGTGGAGGAAATGGATATGCTGATTACACTTTCGTAAAGAACAGTTGTATGCATGATACTGCGAAATTTGTATATGAACATGGGTATAATTATTTTTCTATGCTAACAAATACTGGCGACACGGATAAAACTACCAGTGGTTATGTTTCTAATGGCGTCTTTATACCATATGAAATTGTAAAACATTCACAGTATTACACTATATTATTTTTGACACAAGAAGAAACGAAAAAAGCATCAAATTTTTATAAAGTAGCCGATTATTACACACCAGAAGAAACAAAAGAAAAGGATTAACAATGAAAAAACTTATATTATTAACTATCTGTGCCATTGTTTTTACAAGTTGCACAACTTTATCTAGACAAGAAAATAACCAATTAAGAGAATTGCAAGCACAAGGTGTCACCGTGGACAGACCTGTTGGTAATTATGAAAAACCCGCATCTAGTGTTGCAGCAGGGGCATTAAATTTATTACCTGGATTTGGAAACTTTTATCTCGGAACGGGTAATGCTGCTGAATCGTCTCATGTTTTGTATGGCGTTTTGAATTTATTGACTTGGCCTCTTTCTATTTTATGGGCAGTTCCTGAAGCAGTAATTGATGCCGACAATATAAACAAGAGAGAAATGTTGTATTACTACTCTTATGATGAAAATGGCAAACAAGAATTGAAAAAAGCCAATATAACTTTAACAAGATAAAAACTAAACTCGTCTTTTTGACGAGTTTTTTTATTACTATCATCCACAATAAATACGAACCAATGAAAAGGTTAGATTTCTAACCTTTTCTTTGTAAAAGTTCGTAAATTGGTAAAACGGTGACCCTATTTACGAACTCACAAAAGTATTGGGAAACAAAGAAAAAAGACCACCAAATGGTGGTCTTTTTATTTTGGCAGCCCCACCCGGACTCGAACACGCCAGCCTCGATACACAATAACAAAAATCTATAAAAATCTTGTTCTGGCGATTTTTATGATTTTTCTAATTGTGTATTCTCGTATTGGTCATGCGCACCCATATTTCACAAAAACTTCGTTTTCGTGTGGCGCGAATACGCGCCGGGTGCTCTGACCCATCCCGGTTCGAATCCGGTGGCAACATAAAATAAAACGACCACCAAACGGTGGTCTTTTTATTTTGGCAGCCCCACCCGGACTCGAACACGCCAGCCTCGATACACAATAACAAAAATCTATAAAAATCTTGTTCCGGCGATTTTTATGATTTTTCTAATTGTGTATTCTCGTATTGGTCATGCGCACCCATGTTTCACAAAAACTTCGTTTTCGTGTGGCGCGAATACGCGCCGGGTGCTCTGACCCATCCCGGTTCGAATCCGGTGGCAACATAAAATAAAACGACCACCAAACGGTGGTCTTTTTATTTTGGCAGCCCCACCCGGACTCGAACCGGGATTCTCACCTTGAAAGGGTGGTGTCCTAACCATTAGACGATGGGGCCAAAACTGAAATAATGCCGGCATATTTTATACAAAAAAATTCCTGTTGTCAAGCATTTTGCATAACAAAACATTGTGTCGTTTATCGTGTGCTTGCTTTGGAATTGGGGCGGGGCGACCCCATTTTTTTGCGAACGCGTTCGGTTGCAAACGACAAAACGTCACGCCATGTGCGTTGCCCCTGGGTTTGCATTTTATTAAATTCACGGGTCAATTCTTTATCGTTTTCGCCATCCAAAATCAGTTCGTTTATCGGTGGCAACGGAACAAATTTACCCGTTTTTTGTGCAATTGAATTTTTTATACCATTGCGAATAACATTATACATAAATCGCATCATCAATTTACCATCGGGTGTCAATCCATCGGCAGATTCGCGAATATTATCATGTTCATTTGACGAAATATAAGACTGATTACCAGCATTTGATAAAACAAACCGTTTCTTTACAAAAAATATGTTGCCACGATTCTCAGACCAAAAACCAGGTTTTAAATTCCATTTTTGATTTTCGTGCAGTTCCATATCGCGTTTTTCGGTAATATATTTAGTTGCCCAATTTTGCGGGCGTAAAACCTGACTATCATATGCTGATATAAAACTGACAAACTGTGATTTTGATGTGCCCAATGCGCATGCCGGGTTTATCGCCACAATCAACATATTTGATTGGATTTCCCGTATGTCGTGCAACGAATAACCAAATTCACGCAGTTTTTTACCCAATCGTTTTTCTAATTCCAACGCGATATATGCCCCAAAACAATGTGCCAAGAAATTTATCCGTCTGATGCGTTGTTTTACAATATCTGTGGATAATGGTTTGCCGTTTTTATCGATTATTCGGGGCAATAATATCGCGTCAAATAACGCATCCAAATTTAATTTAGAAAACCATAAAGACAACGGAAAAATATTTTTTACATATTTTTGTGGTGCGTTTGTTTCGGATAATATCTTTTTTCGTATGCGTTCACGCAATTCAGGCATATTTCCATCAACAATAAAATTTAATTTTGGATAATTTTCATGTATCAAATGCGCCGCCCGGTGCCGAAAAACATGATCTAAATTTTGTTCTGTTATATACAGGTTTATCGGCCCGTCTGCAACCGCGTCATTTATAATATTTTGATTATATTGTTCGAATTGTGTCTTTACATATAAACCTGGATTTAAATCATTGTCATACATTAAAACATAGTTATGAACATCGGCGACATTATGCAAAATATCGTGTGAAATAATAGACGCCAATCGTCCGGCCTTATCCGATGTTGTAATTCCGGCACCACCCAAACACACAATACACGGTGCGTCCCCAGGGATTGAATCAATCGTTCTAACACGAATATCATCGCGTTCGGTTGCATTATTGTGCGAAAAAATCGTAAAGTCTGACATTTCAATGCCATTATATCACTTTTTACGCATTTCGCCAAATAACATTGGGGATTTTTGCATTTATATAATCGCGTAACGCCGCGTCATTAAAAAATTGTTCGCGTGCGTCCGCGGTTGTGTGGTTGTCACCTTCATCAAAATAGGGTGTATATTTTTGTATCGCGACCGTTTTTACACCGCGCACCGCACAATCATCCACAATCGCACGCAAATCAGATTTATTGATAAAACGCGGGTCGCATGTGATACGAACCTCGAACTCGGTACCGTGTTTAATCAAAAAATCCAAACTTTTACTCATGCGTTCAAACGCAATATCATTCCCAACCAGTGATTTGTATTTTTCGCGTGTGGCCTTGTAATCCAAACCCACCCAGTCAATAAACGGTGCCGCGCGTTCCAAAACATCGGGGTAAAAACCGTTTGTATGCACGCCAATTGCAAATCCCAAATCCCGCACGCGTTGCATATAATTTATTGTGGCGTCGCCCTGCATTAACGCCTCGCCCCCAGAAAAAACGATGGCCTCTAATTTCCCGACGCGTGATTTTATCCATTCCAATACTTTATCCGGGTCATATGGGCCATCGCCAACATTAAAAAATTGAGGGTTGGAACAATACGCACACCGCAACGGACATCCCATCAAAAACAGCACAGCCGCCAATTTCCCGGGATAATCAATTGTTGTGAACGAAACCAAACCCCCAATCTGAATATCTGACATAATAATCTTATGCGGCTTTCTTTAATAATTCTTGATGACGAGCCCCCGTTGACAAACAATTGCATTCTTTGAAAGTATTGCGTTCTTCAAATTCTGCGCGTTTACCAATGTTGAAATTATCCACCGGGCGATAGTATCCCATTGCACGTGAAAATTTTTCGCATTTTTGTCTTTGTTGTGGGTTCATCATTTTCCTCCTTTCTTTTTTGTTGAATCCATTTATCGATTTTTACAAATCGAAATTTTCGTTATGGCAATCCGCACAGTTATCGTTGCTGTTTGCTGCAATTTCTGCATCGCATTTTGGACAATAATCATATGCGCCCGCCAAATAGCCATGTTTTGGACAAATCGAAAATGTTGGTGTCAATGTCATATATGGTATTTTGTAATTTTCGAAAATTGTCCGAACAATCTTCATCGCCGCATCACCCGACGACACCGGTTCGCCCATATACAAATGGAACATAGTGCCACCCGTATATTTGCGTTGTAATTCTTCTTGGTGTTCCAACGCGACAAATGGGTCATCGGTATAGTTCACCGGCATTTGTGTTGAATTTGTGTAATATGGTGCATCCGCCGTTCCCGCCGTGATTATATCAGGATAATTTTTCTTGTCCGTTTTTGCGAAACGATACGAACATCCCTCGGCTGGGGTTGCCTCTAAATTATACAGATTTCCGGTTGTTTCCTGGTAATTTGCCAAATTGTCGCGAATGAAATCCATAATATCCAACACCAATTTTTTACCAAACACCGACGCGATATTTTCTGCACCATTTGTGAAATTCAGAACCATTTCATTTGCGCCATTGACACCAATGGTCGAAAAATGATGATTCCAATTTCCCAGGTATCTCCGGGTAAACGGATACAGACCGCGTTCCATATTTTTGGTCAACACGCGTCGTTTTATTTCCAGTGCATCGCGTGCCAAATCCAACAAGTATTGCAATTCGCGGAATAATCCTTCGCGGTCGCCTTTGTGCAAATAACCCAACCGTGCCAGGTTGATTGTAATCACACCTAACGAACCTGTTTTTTCCGCCGAACCAAACAATCCGCCGCCGCGCTTTAACAATTCACGAACATCTAAACGCAACCGACAGCACATAGAACGCACATCAGATGGATTCAAATCAGAATTCAAGAAATTCTGGAAATTTGGCAATCCATATTTCGCCGCACATTCAAACAAAGGTTTGACATTTGGATGATCCCATGGAAAATCATCTGTGATATTATATGTCGGAATAGGGAAGGTGAACGGCCGACCCAATGAATCGCCTTCGGTTAAAACCTCCAAGAAAGCCTTGTTTATCATGTCCATTTCACGCTGTAAATCGCCGTATGTGAAATCGACCTGGGTACCACCAACAAACGGACGTTGTGCGCGCAAATCTTTGGGGCATGTCCAGTCAAATGTAAAGTTGATAAATGGTGTCTGTGTCCCCCAACGACATGGAACCGCGCAATTAAACACCAATGTCTGCATAGAATTTTTAACATCTTCATACGACAAATTATCCAACCGAACATACGGTGCCAAATATGTGTCGACCGATGAAAACGCCTGGGCACCGGCAAATTCGTTTTGTAATGTCCCCAAGAAATTCACCATGTGTGAAATTGCCGTCGCCATATGTTTTGCCGGTGCACATTGTAAATATCCCGGCACACCATTGAAACCTTCGTATAACAATTCACGCAAAGACCACCCCGCACAATATCCGGTCAACCAACCCAAATCGTGAATATGAAATGCCGCCGATTTATGCGCACGCGCAACGGCCTCGGGATACAGGTTCAACCAATATTCCGCGGTTACGCGTTCAGATGTCCGCAAAATCAACCCACCAATAGAATACCCAATATTCGCATTTTCTTTGACGCGCCAATCGGCCTCGGTCACATAACCGTCAATAACCTGGACGGCATCAATATTTGCATCGCGAATTTCCGAATGTTTTTGACGATAAATAATATATGCCTCGGCGGTTTTATATGCGCGCGAATCCATCAATGTTTGGATAACAATATCTTGAACCTGTTCAACCGATGGTGTTTTATCCTGAAATTCGACATCCAATTTATTCAACACATATTGCGTAATTGTTGTAATTTGGGATTCGGTCATTTCATTTGTTGTCGCCACAGCCTTGGCAATAGCATTATAAATCTTGTTTGCATCAAAATCGACGGTTTCGCCCGTGCGCTTAATAATACGTTTTTGCTTGGTAATAAATTTGTAATTCAATTCAACCATAATTCTACCCTTTGAAACTATATGTAGTAATTTTTTATTTTGTTGATAACAATATATAGTATATACGAATCAATCTCAATACAGAAAAAATAAATTTTTTCAATTTTTTCACTTGCATTGGAAAAAGGTATAAAATCCGCCACTTTTTTCATAACGAATCGCCATTAAATTGACACAAAAGCCGTATTTGTATTCTAAAAAGTCAATTTTTTGGCACTCAGGCGATTCGCAAATCGCAAAAAAACACAAAATATAGTGATAAAATTTACAAACTACCACTATATATTGACAAAAAATGGTTTTTTTGGTTGTTGTGTTGACAAAAGATTACCTTGTGCTATATTTATTATGAATAAAATCCAAAAAGGATGGCAAAATGGGCGCACAATTAAATATTTTTGATTCAATGCAAGGTAATTTATTGATTTTGCTGAAAGAAAAACAATCCCAACTGGCCTGGTTGAATACGCGTTTGAAATCCGCGCAACAAGAATTAAATTCATATGACCCAGATGATTATGAAGACAGACGTGAAATAAACGCGTGCAATCAGCAAATCCGTGATTTGGAACAGCAAATCAAACAAACAGAATTTGAAATCGCAAATTTAACAAACCAAATATCCAACAGCACAACAGCATCCAACGAATTCAACAAACACCAACAACGGCAAATGTAATTTAATTGCACACCGTTATATATGGCGGTAAAGATTTTTCGGTATTTACCCCGCGTGCACCGCAATCCATACAATTAAACTTTCGATTTTGCGAATGTTCGGTATCCAATACAACGGTATGCTCGCCAATTTCGGACACATATCGCACATATTTTGCATCTGGGAATCCAAAATACATACCGCGCGAATCGCCCGCACATGTGGTGGCATCCCCGGGATAACATCCCGCCGATTTGATTTTTTCAATATCTGGGACACAATGTGCAATACATGTGCTTTCATCAACCAACATTTTTTCACATTCTGTGCAAGTCAACCTTTGTCGTGAAATACTGGTGCGTCCACGTCCAATTTCCACAGGCATTTTTATAAACGAACATTTTGTGTTTGTTGGGGTTTTATTCGGATCGGTAATACATTCCCATGACATTGTTGTATAATTTAATTTTGGCACCGTATTCCCATCGCATTGGCGCGCCGGAAATGGGTCAACACATTCCCATACACCATCAACCAAAATTGCCGTTTGAACCGCGCCACACAATGGTTTTAGCGAATCGTCTGGAACACAACTGTTTGTTGTATAATCCCAAATGGTATCACCGGCGCAACTGGTTTTTGTGTTATACCCAACGCACTGCCACCGCCCGAAACGCAGAACCTTGGATGTATCGGGCGGACACACAACATCGTCAACAATCGGCGCGACAAATTCGGTTGCGGGGTCTGTTTTTGCAAATTGAGTGATATAAACCAACTGGCCATCTTGCATATGCATTTGTGTCGCCAAAGATTTTGGCACCGCGCGTTTGGAAACGGTTGCACCCGATATTATAAATCCAGATTGGAAAATACCAAAACTGCCCGCGTCGGCAAAATTATTTTCCAAAATTGTCATGGCATTATTGAATTGTGCGTCTGGGATTTTTCCAGACGTTGTGACAACATAATTATACGATGAAATTCCGGCGCATGATGTTAAATTCATTCGCCTGTCCAGGCACACAATATCGGATTGAATCCCGTTTTGTTCAACGCATATATCAACGAATTTTGTCCCCGCCAAATTCGCGTTATGCACCGCCGCCGCGCATTCAATGATTCCGCGTAAATCGGCATATTTAACCGCATATTCGGTTTCAAACGATTGGGTGCGAACCGATGGCGCACTGAAAATATAATACGCGCCCAGAAACAAAGCCACCAAAACAGTGATAAAAATATTCATCATTCCCCCTTGCGATTTATAAAAAGTGTAGGTAATATAAATATAAAAAGCAACAGGAAAACCGTTCGAATAATAAAAAAATGGTGAACAAATGAAAAAAATACTTATGTTATTATTGTTGGCGGGATGTGGTTTTCGCCCAATGTTTTCTGGGGCGGACACCAATATTTATGTTGATAAAATCGACGGTATAAACGGTATAGAATTGCGTAACGCATTAAACGCAAAATTTGGCGGCGCGCATACAATGGATGCGCCATATAAATTGGTGGTGCACCTGGATACACCGGTCGAAACATACAAAGGCCTGGATACAACCGGGACGGCGACATGGCGTGCAATAAAATTAAATGCACATTATGATTTATACGCGGGTGACAACCAAATTGCATCCGGGCGCGAATCTGCATCTGAATCATACACATTTGTGCGATACCTGGTTGCGGCGAACGCGGCATACAATAACGCGGTGCAAAACGCAATATCGGTATTGGCGGATAAAATTGGTGCGCGCACAATCGCAGAAACATCCAAATACACGGACGCAAATAAACAATGAAATGGAAAGAATCTGATTTTAAGAACGGAATAAAAACAACCAAGGCCGTGTTGATATATGGTCCTGATGCGGGCCAGGTTGACGAACTGTGCGACCGGGCGGTTGAAATATTACAAATTGACCGCGACAATTTGTTTTCTGTGGATGCCGATGAATTTCGTGATAAACAAGATGCCATCTTTGCCGAAGGGTGCAGTCCATCTATGTTCGGTGGTCAAAAAATGATAATCATTTCAAATGCCGGGGACGCGATGGCGAAAACAATATCTGATTTGGTTTTTCACCCTGGGTTATGTGCGACGGTTATTGTTTGTGGCGGTGAATTGCGTGCCGGTGGCGGGTTGCGCGCGATGTTTGAAAATTCGCCCGATGTTGCGGCATTGGCATGTTATACCGATGACGCACGCACATTGGCGGGTTTGATTCGTGAAACATTGTCTGCATCGGCGGGGATTGACCAAATTACCCCAGACGCGATGGAATATATGACAACGCACCTGGGGGGCGACCGTGGAATAACCCGCGGATTTTTATCAAAAATCGCATTATATGTCGGCGATAAAAAGATTGTTGAATTGGACGATGTTGAAAAATGTTTGCCGGACACATCTGCATCTGATATTGATGATTATTTGTATTCATTGACGGCGGGTTATGTCCCACAAACGATGACTGCGCTGGACCGGTTGATGTATGACAATGTTGAACCAAATATGCTGATTCGCATGTTGGATTCGCATTTCAAAAAACTTTTGACCGCGGTTGTTGATGGTCAGTTGCCACGTCTTTTTTGGAAGGTTTCTGACAAATTCAATCGTGCGGTAAAAATATGGACAGAACCAGAAATAGATTCTGTTTTAATCAGGTTAAATGAATTGGAACGTCAATTACGAACGACGGGTATGCCGGCGGATATTTTGCTGCGCGACTTTTCGTTAAAATTGGCATTAAAAACGGCCAAAATGGCGGCCAGGAGAAGAAAATAAATGTTGTCATCTGTATATGCACCCAAAGATTTCAAACGTTTGCGCGCGTCGGGCGATTTGGTTGCCCGGTGCTTTGATTATATAACCCCCCATATTCATGCGGGCGTATCAACCGGTGAAATCGACCGATTGGTGGCGGAATTTCTAAAGGCTAACGGTGCGCGTTCATCTGATTTGGGATATATGGGATACCCGAAACATATTTGCACATCGGTAAATGATGTTATTGTCCATGGTATTCCAAACGATAATGAAATATTAAAAGACGGTGATATTGTAAATGTCGATTTGACGGCTGAATACAAAGGGTTCCACGGTGATGCGTCGCGTATGTTTATGATTGGAAATGTATCAAGCAAAGCGCGCGAATTGGTGCAAACATGTCAAGACGCGTTAAATGCGGCAATATCAATTTGTGCGCCGGGGGTGCCGCTGTCCGAAATTGGTAAAACAATAGAGGCGGTTGTTAAACCACATGGATTTTCGATTTCACGCGACTTTGTTGGGCACGGTATTGGCAAAGTTATGCACGATGACCCACAAATATATCATTTTTATGATAAAATGTGGGACCGTGTAAAAATGGTGCCCGGATTGGTTTTCACAATTGAACCGATGATAAATACTGGGTCGCCAAATTGTAAAATTGACCCTGATGGTTGGACGGCACGCACGGTCGATGGTGGTTTGTCGGCACAATGGGAACATACATTGGGCATAACCGAAGACGGTGTTATAATCTTTACAGAAAAAATGGTGTAAAACATTGACACAACCCGATTCTAAATTTTACAAAGGTCATCGTGAAAGATTGCGTGCCAAATTTTTGGATAACCAATTGGCCGATTATGAAAAATTAGAATTGATGTTGGGTTATGTTGTTCCGCGTCGTGATATGCGACCATTGGCACATGCGTTATTAAAAGAATATGGTTCTATATCGCAAATTTTAACAATGCCGTATGATGCGCTGGTTGCGTTTCCGGGTGTGGGGCGCAATATCGCGATATTTTTGAAAATAATTCATGATATTGTTGTGACGGGATACCAAGATTCAATCGTTGATAAGCCAATTTTTCATAAAATAGATACATTGAAAAATTATTGTAAATGGTTGTTATCAAATAAAACAATCGAAGAATTTTATGTGTTATATTTGGATGCAGATTTGCGTTTAATCGAACCACATTTGCACAGCACGGGCACATGTAATACATCGGGTGTATATGTTCGTGAAATTGCAAAGCAGGCGTTAAAATTAAATTCTGTTCAAATTGTTTTATTGCATAATCATCCATCATCTGCATCGACATTTTCAACCGAAGATATTGAAACAACCGAATGTTTGCAAAAAACATTACAAGATTTAGATATAACCATATACGACCATATATTGGTATCAAAATATTCTATGTTTTCTGCGCGGGAATTGGGTTTTATCAAAGATTAAAAATTAAATTCATCATCCATATCATCAAATTCAGAATCAATAATTTCGAAACTTTCGTAATCTGAATCAGAACGCGTTTGATTCCGTAATTCCAACAATTCATTTATTTGTTCAGAACTGATTTCAATTTTATCGCATTTTGACACAATCGCATGTTTGCCACCCAACATATTCATCGCCGGTATCGCGACCGACAATGTTCCAAAAATCAAAACCAATGTGCGTAAATTTTTTACCATATCATGATTTGCGCCACGCAACATTGTTGCCGCCCAACCCGCCAACAAAATACCCGTTATAACCGTTAAAACAACCCATGCGACATCAATAAATTCCAACAATGGGGGCCAAATACATGTTGGGTCTGTGATAAACAAATCGCCACCTTGATATATAACATCATATCCGGCTTTCTGTAAAATATTTGCGATTTGCGCGGCGTTTTCCATATTGTTTAAGCCTTACTTTTTTGCAGCCGTCGGGAAAAATTCAGGTATTGCAAAATCATCGTCATTTGCGGCAACACCCGCCCAACCAAACAAATCGCCCATCAACCCAGAATCATTATGTTTGACTTTCTTAAAAGGCAGAATATTTTTCAATTTACCGATTCTGCCACCACGCGTCGACGATTTTGTTGTGTTGACGATTTTATCTTGGTTTTCAGCAAATTCATTTGCCAATTTTTCCAATGTTGCATCGGTTTCATCAAAATCAGTATTGTTTTTATCAGAAACTTTATCTTCGATAATTTTTTCATCTTCGTGCAAAGATTGTACCGATTGCAATAATTTTTCTAATTGATTATCTTCGTCATCTGAATCCAATATGGTCGTGGTCTGTGGTGCAATTGTTTGTATTTCACCATCTATATCTGCGGCATCAAAACTGACTTCCGTGCGTGTTGCACTGGTATCAGAAACATTCACATCATCGATTGTGTTATCCGCAACATTTTCGTCTTGGAAATATACATCGTCATCGGGCGTCACATCAACCGGAATATCCATATCAATATTTATATTAACATCTGTTTTTTCAAGAACATCTGATGTTTCGGTTGCATCTTTTGCGGCATCGTTCGCCAATATCGATAATATAGGAATAACCGTATCGCCACTATTTTTACCTGCGGTTTGTGTGTTTTTATCAGATTCCGCAACCACGGCAACCGTGTCAGGTGTATCGTCGGTTTTAACAGTTTTTGCAACGGATTTTTTCTTTGTGCGTTTGGCTTTAGATTCTTCAACAATGGGTGCAACAGAATCCATATCGGGCAAAATATCATGATTTTCAACGGCATGGCGCATTGCATCGGTATCCGCATTTTCCAACTGTGCCGATTCGAATTTTCCACCCAATGCATCTTCGGCATCAACCGGCACCCCAAACAGTACCGTATCCATACCCAATCCCAATTCACGACGCACGGTTTCAAACGCATTGCGGACATCAGACATATTAAAAATTTCACCACCGGAAATATAAATAATTTTTGTTTTCATAAAACCGACCCCCAATAAAACTTTTTTATCAGGTGTATTATATCACATTTTCTGGTTGAACGCATATAAAAAATGTCGTAAAATAAAAATATAATGTCAGAATTAAAACAACAAATTTTTCAAGAATTAAATTCGCTGGAAAATGCGGTTTTGGGGTTGCGTTCGGATGTGTCGGCGGCCGGTCGCCAAACGGATTTAGAGGTTGCAATTTTAACCGAACAGGTTAAAAATCTGCGTGCACAACGCGCCCGCGCGGTTGAAATGATTGATAAATCTGTATCAATTTTGGAAAAATTAAAGAGAAATTAGGAAAAAATGAGTGTCGTCACAATATCTATTGTAAATAAAAATTATCAAATGGGATGCGAAGATGGGCAAGAGGCACGCCTGATTGAATTGGGGCGCATTGTTGATGCGCGTGCGCGTGAAATTTTGGATAAAATCGGGCCATTACCTGAAAATTCATTGTTGGCGACATTGTGTATTGTTTTGGCAGATTCAATCCATAATCGTCCGGTGGCGGCGGCGACGGATTCTGATTTGCGTGAAATATTGGCGCGAATTCGTGAAATCAAACATAAAATCGGGGCTTAAAATAAACCCCCAATTTTATTATTTTATAACTTTCAACTGTTTTTATTATTTGTCGCGTTTTTTCAGTGCAAATGGAACAACACTGGCGGCATTCATTGGCGCACGCACAGTTGGCACAAATTCATTACTTGGGTTTGTGAATTTTCTGATGGCATCACTAATTGCGGTTTCGTGCGAAATTGCAGCGGCATAATAGTAATTATCATCCGAATACACATATTGAATAAGTTCCATATTTGACATATCCAATATCTCTTGGGCTTGTTTTTCATATATACCCATCACGGCATCATTTACATCAAATGCAAATACGGGATATTCGCCAAACATCAGACCATTAAAGTTTATTTCTGCAATTGTTTCGTTATTGTATCCGGCGTACATTGGTTTGCCATTTTGTGATTCAATAAATTTTCCATTTACAACGCGACCTCGTCCCAAATACATAATTGCGTGGGTGTTGTTCGGATTTGGTGAACGTTGCACAATAATAATTGTTCCAGGATGCAAAGATTCAATCGAATAATTGTTTTTTTCAAACCGTGTGCGCAATTTTTCTATTTCTGCATCGGTTGAATTTTCGGTTATATTATGTTGTCTCAGATATGCATAGAATGCGGAATTATATTCGTTATCTGATTTATACATTTTCCCATAATGCCATATTCCGCGCGGATATTGTTTTCTTATTTTGTCGCGAAATGTGGGACACCCAGCGGTATTTGGGGTAAAGTTCGACAAAGTATCACCCAATTCCCGCAAAGACCGGTTTAATTGTGTGCGTTGACCAAACAAACAATGTAATCCAACCGGCGCGCCCGGTAATTCTTTTCTGACCGCCGATGCATACGACATATTTTGTTTGGATTTTTTTATATTTTTTTGACCGTCCAATACGCGTTGAATATATTCATCGCATAACGCATCGGCCTTTTGTTGGGCAATATCCGCCGCAGATGGGATTTTTGTCGTTGTTTGTTCTGTGCGTATTGTATTGCTGTGTGTATCAAACACAGTATCACTCTTTGGCAAAACGGCCAAAGTCCCAAACAAAAAATATGGTAAAATTTTCTTGAACTTCATCTTTGCCTCCCTTTTCTACACATGAAATGCGCATAAAACACCGCGATTTCACATAAATTGGTTCGTTACCTTTTCATAACGTACATTCAAACGCGTGAACACCACACATTCCGACTTGTCACCACGACAGCCCGCCCAAACCCGGGAACCAAAGATGTTTGTATATACAATATTTACCACAAAATTGGTTTTGTGTCAAGTCAAAAAATACAGGAATATTGGCATTTGGCAAAACTTCTCAAATTGGACTTGCGAAAATTTTAGAAATGTTATAATTTGCATTTGATAAAACAGAGATGTCATTATGAAAGAAAACGCAAAAATTATCGAAAAAATTGATTCACAACAACTGGGTGATGCATTGTCGGAACGTTATTTGTCATATGCGGTATCGACGATTGTGTCGCGTGCATTGCCGGATGTTCGTGACGGGTTAAAACCGGTGCATCGTCGTATTTTATATTCCATGTTGCGGCAAAAATTGTCGCCATCGGCGGCGTTTCGCAAATGTGCAACGGTTGTTGGTGATGTGTTGGGTCATTACCACCCACATGGTGATTCATCGGTCTATGACGCGATGGTTCGTTTGGCCCAGGATTTTTCTGTGCGTTATCCATTGATAGATGGCCAGGGTAATTTCGGTAATATTGACGGCGACCCCCAGGCGGCATACCGTTATACCGAATCCAAAATGACTGGGGCGGCTATGCTGATTATGGAGGGCCTGGACGAAGACAGTGTCGATATGATGCCGAATTTCGATGGCACAACGGTCGAACCAACGGTAATGCCGGGCGCGTTTCCAAATTTATTGGCAAATGGCGGTATGGGAATTGCGGTTGGTATGGCAACAAATATCCCGACACACAACGTGGCCGAGGTTTGCGATGCACTGTGCCTGGTTGTTGATAAACCGGACGCAACGACTGCACAAATTATGAAGAAATTGGTTGGGCCTGATTTTCCAACCGGTGGTGTTTTAATCGACGATTTTGATACGATTGTAAAAAATTATGATACGGGTCGTGGCGCGTTTCGTATTCGCGCAAAATATACGGTCCAAGAATTATCGCGGGGTCAATCCCAGGTTGTAATTACTGAAATTCCATATGGCATTATCAAATCTAAATTGGTGGAACAAATCGGCGAAATGATTGATTCTAAAAAATTACCATTGGTCGAAGATATCGTCGATGAATCCACAACCGATGTTCGCATTGTTATCACGCCAAAAAACAAAAATGTTCCAATTGATAAAATGATGGCGCATTTATTTGCGATGACGGATTTGGAATACAAATTCAATATGAATTTCAATGTCATCGATACAAATGGTGCACCGCGCGTTATGCCGATTGGCGATGTGTTGCGTGAATTTATTGCCCATCAAAAGCGGGTTTTAATTCGTCGCACAAATTGGCGGCTGCGTAATATTGCGCACCGTTTGGAAATATTGGGCGGACTGTTGGTTGTGTATCTGAATTTGGACCGGGTAATTGAAATAATCAGAACCGTTGACGACCCGAAACCTGTTTTAATGGCTGAATTTCAACTGACTGAAATCCAGGTTGAATCAATTCTGAACACGCGCCTGCGTTCACTGCGTAAATTAGAGGAAATGGAAATCCGTCGCGAAGATGCCGAATTGCGCGCAGAACAGGAAAAATTGCAGGCACTGTTGGCGGACGAATCTGCCCAAAATGACCAGTTAAAGGCATGGTTTTTGGATATTAAAAAGATATACGATAAAAAAACAGCATTGGGTCGCCGTCGCACAACATGGGATTCGAATACGCCTGACATCGATGTGAACCCTGATGATTTTATCGAAAAAGAACCTATGACGGTGATTTTATCGGAAATGGGCTGGATTCGCGCCGCCAAGGGGCACCTTGATTTGAACAATCTGGATGCGAAATTCAAGGACGGCGATGCGTTGCAAACGGCGTTCCATGCGATGAGTACTGATAAAATAAATATTTTCGGCGCGTCCGGCAAAATGTTCACGATTGCGGTGTCTGATTTGCCGTCGGCGCGTGGTTTTGGTGAATCGGTGCGTATGATGGTGGACTTATCGGCTGACGAAAACATTGTTCGCGCATTTGTATTGGATACATCGGCGAAATATTTATTGGTGTCGCGTCATGGTGCGGGATTTATTGTGTCTGGTGAAAATTGCCTGGCACAAACAAAAAATGGGAAACAGGTTATGAATGTCGATGACGCAAACCCGGCGATTTTATGCGTGAATGTTTCCGGCGATATGGTTGCGATATCTGGGTCAAATGACAAACTGTTGATATTCCCGACAGAACAAATCCCGGAAATGTCCCGGGGCAAGGGCGTGATTTTGCAAAAATACAACGCGGAACGCACATATGTTTTGGATGTAATGTTTTTTAACCAATCTGATGGATTCGGATGGACGACGGGGCGGGGCACAACCAAGTTAGACGACATATCGCCGTGGACGGCAAAACGCGCGTCCCAGGGTCGAACAATCCCGGTCGGATTCCCACGCAGTGGCAAATTTAATAAATAATAATTTATACCACATTGTCATCAACTTGTGTAATTATGCCGATGATTCCTCCCCTTTGGGGCGGAATAGGAGCGGAATAATTCCCCTCCATCGGGCCCCGCAAAATTGCAAAATTTTGTGGGTGATTATTGGAGGGGAGGGCCACGGAGTGGCGGGGAGGGTGCGGAATGGCGCGCTGTCGTCATACCGCGGTATCGGGCCCCGCCGCGGCGCAATATGCGACGGGTGGGTGATTTCGCGCGGTATCCAGTTTGCGAAAGCAAACTTG
>DFGC01000018.1:34706-47947 GCA_002371155.1 Alphaproteobacteria bacterium UBA3760
TGACGACAAATGTCGTCAACTGGATCCCGGCCTGCGCCGGGATGACGAGTGGTGTGTTATTCCGCCCCAATCGGGCCCCGCCGCGGCGCAATTTGCGACGGGTGGGTGGTGCCTGGGGCGGGGGACCGTCGTAGACGGTGGAGGGGGGTAAACAAAACCCGGAACAGCAAAAACCAAATTACATATCCGGACCGGCGGTAAAAGTTCCCGTCCCCGCATTGGTAAAGAACTGTCCGGACACCACATCATAAATTCCAACGGTCGTCCCTTGTTTTGCAGGGATGCCGTCAAATACTACATTGCTTCCAACCAACAATTTTGCATTATATATTCTGCAACCAGCACCCGATTGTACAAAAGAATCGTTGTTATTTAGCCCAAACAAATAAATATTCTTTCCTGTGGTATATTCATAACTAGATACAGGTGATGTTGTTCCATCATCATATGTTATAACATCATTAATCAACGAAATATGCAATTTTGTATTTGTTGAAATTTTGGCACTTATCACAGGTGAGCTTGAACCATTACGAATTGTTCCCATTGTTGAACCAACTGGTGTGTAGGTAGTAATTTGGAAATCGTTATTCCCAGTAGACAGCCTTCCGCCCAAGATAGCACCATAATAAGAGCTACCAGGAACTGTTGAATTATTTGTTAAAAATGTTACATCAAATCCAATCCCATTTTGTGTCACAATCCCCGTGTTAATATACTGTGTGCCGGTGGATTCGATATATTGCAATTCCGTGTATCCCGTGGGCAGGTTGTGCGCGACGCCGTTCGCACCGGCGATTGGATACCAATGCGGCGTGCCGTCCTCGTCCTCGACCAATAAACAGTATTTCGCCGGGCACCCCTCGTCCGGGCGGGTTTGCTTCTCATTCGCAATTTGGTCAATCGCCTGCGCCTGGGTCATAGTGTTCGACACAACATATTCCACCGCATTCACCGCCGCACTCAAATCAGTCTTCACCGGCGCAAACTGTTGCTCGTTATATTTTGTTGTTGCAATTTTGATTGGCACCGCCGGACCCGCGACAAAATCACCCGTCCCCGCATTGGTAAAGAATTGCCCGCTTACAGTATCGTATAAACCAACAGTTGTGCCTTGTTGTGCTGGGATAAAGTTGCGGACAAGGATATTGTTGTCATAAATAGCAAAATGAAACAATTTATATGATGAATACTGGCTGCTACTGGCACCATTATTAGCAAATAAGTAAATATCCTTATTATTAACGACTGTGCCTGAATAAGTAGCGGTACCAATAACGACGCCGTCTGTTTTTAATTCTGCGCTACCATTATTAAGAGTTAATATGTGATGCTTTTTATTTTCTGATACAGTGTATCCTATATTTGTTCCCGAAGTGCTACCAGCAAATAATCTTTTCGTCGTCACATTGCCGCCAAATGAGTTTAATATGCCGCTATATGGGGTTTGAGAACCAAATAACGACTTATTGCTTTCCCGTTGATTATCTATAATAGTAAAATCATAAACAACATTATTACTTTGCAAAGATATCCCCGTGTCAATATATTGTGTTCCAGTACTTTCCAAATATTCCAATTCAGTGTATCCGGCGGGGAGTGTCGCCGCATGCGCCGGCATGCCAACAAGTATCGCAACGACAAATAAAAACAGCCTTAACTTTTGCACGATACGAACCATCTTTTTCCCTCTCTGCCTTTTTATTCTTTTTTCATCATGTGGCACGATTTTCACCACACAACAAAACAAAAAACCACCAAAAATTAGGCGGTTGGAGGTTCGTAACAATTCAAAACAGAAAATTGTGTGCTTATTTTGCCAATCGGCATTATTCACAACCCTCCAACCAATGCGGTTGGAGTATTTTTCGTCCAAAAACAGATTTTTTCAGACGCTGTTTTGCATCGGGTTACGACACCCCATCAATGAAACTCTCACTGACAAAATTATTCTAACATAATTTTCAATTTCAACGCAAGCGAATTTTTATTACATGTTTTTCCCCTTGCGAAAAATTCGGTTTTTCTGTATTTTTATATATTATGAGACGGGAAATTTTTGATTTTCTGAATACCGATTTACAATTTATTCGTGGCATTGGCCCCGTTATCGCGGAACGGTTGGGCGATGTTTTAGGTGGACGACGCGTTCTGGATTTTTTACTGCATAAACCCGCATATGTCCGCAATCGCGAAATCACAGAATCACTGGCAAATGTCGATGCCGGCACAATTATCACAATACCGTTATTGGTTAAATCACATAAAAAACCTGGCCGTCCCGCCCCATGGATGCGGCGTGGTCGTGCGGCGCGTGTGATGTGCGTTGATAAAATGGGATATTCGGTTGTGATTCAGTTTTTCAATTCTAAATTTCTGGATTATTGGTTGGAAAAATTACCCGTTGGTCAATGGCGCATGGTCAGTGGTAAAATCGACGCGGGGTCGCCACCCGTTATGAATCATCCGGAATTTATTGAACCATTGGACGCGGCGGAAAAAATTCCGTCTGCCCAGGCGATTTATCCATCCGGCGAAGGTTTAACACAAAAAACATTTGCATCCGCCCGTGACCAGATTTTCAATAAATTGCAAACGATTATATCTGAATATGACGATGAAAATCTGCGCGAATTTTTTGACGCGTTGCGCCATGTGCATTATGCCACAAATTCGTCTGATTTAATGCCCAACGCAACATACGTCGCGAAATTGGCATACTATGAATTATTGGCGCACCAAAACGCCATCGCAATCAGTCGCCGCAATCGCATCGCCATCCGCAATAAAAAACAACCACGGGTAAAAAAATATGATTATCTGGATAAATTCTATGCCACATTGCCATACCGTTTAACCAATGCACAACAACGCGTTGTGGACGAAATATTTCATGACATGGCATCGGATGTGCCGATGATGCGCCTGGTCCAGGGGGATGTGGGGTCGGGCAAAACGATTGTTGCGTTGATTGCCGCATTAAAGATGGCTGAATCCGGCGGACAAACGGCGTTATTGGCGCCAACCGACACATTGGCACAACAACATTTTTCTAAAATTCGCCAAATGTGCGAAAAATTGGGGATTGTTGTCGATGTTTTAACCGGCCGGGACAAAGGTGTCGCCCGTCGCGAAAAATTGGTGTCAATGCGGTCTGGGCGAACCAAGATTATAATTGGAACACACGCGTTGTTTTCTGATGATGTGGAATATAAAGATTTGGGTTTGGTTATCATTGACGAACAACATCGGTTTGGTGTTGCCCAACGCGAATCACTGCGTGCCAAGGGTTCAAATGTCGATTTATTGGCGTTATCGGCAACACCCATACCGCGCACATTATCCATGACAATGTATGGTGATATGGATATTTCAATTATAAATGAAAAGCCCGCGGGACGATTGCCCATACGGACAACAAAACTACCAATTGCGCGATTAAATGATTTGGTCGCGCGCATAAAAACGCAAATCGAATCTGGTGCCAAGGTTTTCTGGATTTGTCCATTGGTTGACGATGAAAATGGTATCGGCACGGCGGCGGCGATTGCAAGGCATGAAATGTTGCGCGATATTTTTCCGACGGCGGGACTGGTGCATGGGCAAATGTCCAAAGACGCACGCGATAAAATTATGGCGCAATTCGCAGATGATAATTCCAATATGAATTTATTGGTTGCGACCACCGTTATCGAGGTTGGGATCGATGTTCCACGCGCATCTATAATTGTGATTGAAAACGCGGAACAATTTGGACTGGCAACATTGCACCAATTACGCGGGCGCGTTGGACGCGGACAAATACAATCATATTGCATATTATTATATGGTTATAACATCAGTCCTGATGGATTAAAACGTTTGGACATATTATGCGAAACAAACGATGGTTTTGTGATTGCCGAACAAGATTTAATGATGCGCGGGGTTGGCGAATTGTTGGGTGTTCGCCAAAGTGGATGGATTCAATATCACTTTGCATCTGTGCGTGAACACAGGGATTTATTCAAATTGGCAGCGCGCGCCGCGGCGGATAACAATATAACACAATGGACACGCGATTTAATGTATATATTTAACTGTGGGGAAAATATCAGTGCGTAAAACATTCATAATTTTTTTCGCCACTTTTTATGTGATGCCATTACATGCGATGTCTGTGATAAACGACACGCAAATTGAAAAACATTTATATAAACTGATAACCCCCGTGGCGGTGGCTGCAAATGTGCCGGAAAATAGATTAAAGATTCATATTGTGAACGATGACACTTTCAACGCGTTTGTGACCGGTGGCCAAGATGTGTTTATCAACACGGGATTATTGACGCGAATAAAAAATCCCAACGCACTGCAATCGGTTGTGGCGCACGAATTGGGACACATGATTGGTGGGCATATGGCACAAATGTCTGCGCGAATTGAATCTGAAATCAAACGAACCCTGATGATTCAGGCATTGGGGATCGGTTTAATGGTCGCGGGTGGAAATCCATCATTGGGCGCGGGTGTTTTGGCGGGCGCAGGTGGTATTGCCCAGCAATCTATGTTATCTTTTTCGCGCGACGAAGAACGCATTGCGGACGAATTGGCGGTGGATTTATTGGTGCGTGCAAATATAAATCCAAACGGTTTAATTACGGTATTTGAACAAATGCAGGATATGTCCGGCGCGATGGAATCTAAAATCAGTAAAACAAAAACAAACCATCCATTGACATCGGAACGATTGAAAAACACGCGCAACAAAATCAAAACAATAAAACATTCTGGGAAATATAAAAATTATTCTGATTCAGAATACGAACTGATACGCGCGAAATTGATTGGTTATTTATATAATGAACGGCAAATTCTGGACCGGTATCCATATCGCGATAAATCTGTGCCTGCGACATATGCACGCGCAATCGGGGCCATGCGTGGGGGGGCACTGGACGACGCACGCACTGCAACCCGCGATTTAATAACGCGCGATGAAAAAAATCCGTATTATTATGAATTACTGGGCGATATAGAATATCAATTTGGCCATTATGATGACAGTGTCCGCGCATATGAACACGCATTAAAATTGGAACCAAATGCCCCACAAATCCAAACGGCATTGGCATTGGTGTTATCCGAACGGAAAAAAAACGACGATGTGACGCGTGGAATCAGTTTATGTAAATCGGCACTGTTGTCGCAACCCGCGCCATTGACATATTGGGTATTGGCAAAACTGTATGACGATGGGCGCGAATATTGGGCATTGGCTGAATTTTATAATATGAACGGCGATGAAAAAAAGGCTAAAAAATTCGCATCACGCGCACAACAAAAATTATCACCAAACACACCCGAATACATAAAATCTGGGGATATATTAGAACAATAAAAAATCACCCATCAATAAAAAACTTGCATTATAGTAAATAAAATGCTCAAATCACTATATAGATTATAACAAAGGAAGAAAATATGGCTGGCAGTATTAATAAAGTTATCTTGGTCGGCAATGTCGGACAAGACCCACAAATCCGCACAATGAACAATGGACAAAAGGTTGCAAGTTTTTCACTTGCCACATCTGACCGTTGGCGCGACCGCACATCGGGTGAACAAAAAGAGCAAACCGAATGGCATCGTATTGTCGTATTTCAACCAAACTTGGTCGATGTCGTCGAACGCATGTTGCAAAAGGGAACAAAACTGTATATCGAGGGAAGTCTGCGCACACGCAAATGGCAAAATCAACAAGGCACCGACCAATACACGACCGAGGTCACATTAAACCCGTTCGGTGGTCAAATGGTTATTTTAAGTGGTGCCAAGGCGATGGATGCATCCATGGGTGATGCGGCACCCGCACAAAAACACGAAGAAATTTCTGTGGGCGATTTGGCGGGCGACGAAATTCCATTTTAATTTTAACATTAAACGCGCCCCACATTTTTATGTGGGGCTTTTATAACACATGAAACAACTGACTGATTTAGATATTGCAAATATGCTGGGGACGGATTTTGTGCCGGACAACGCGTCTGATAAATCTGTGCGACGCGAAATGCATTTATCAAAAAAAATTCCACGGTCACAACCCGTTCACGAACATATAACCATCGATTTTCATAATCATACCGAACAACAGGCGTGGGATATGGTTATGGCGGCGGCGCAATCGGGTGCGCGATATGCAACCGTTATTACCGGCGCCAGTGGTATATTGAAAATCAAATTTCAACAATGGGCACGCGACAGCATATTGTCGCCATATATCATCGAATGCACCCACATAAACAACGGCAGTTTTGCAGTTAAATTCAAGAAAATAAACAAATCAGACCGATAAAAATCTTTGTGGGTTCAAATAATCGTTTCCTTTTTTTATGCTGTAATGCAAATGCGGCCCGGTTGATGTGCCGGTATTACCACTTTTACCAATAAAACATCCACTGTGAACAGTGTCGCCAATTTTGACCGATTGACTGTTCAAATGTAAATAAATGGTTTTATATCCGCTTGGGTGTTCAATCGTTATGTATTTCCCGTTCCATTTATCTTGCCCAACATCCACAACGCGACCATTGGCGGTTGCATAAACATTTGAATCCATTTTCGCAGCAAAATCCACACCGTTATGGAAATGATAAACTTTTCGAGTGGGGTGTAATCGTTTCCCATACCCAGATGTAATTTTCGCATTGTATCCCAACGGATTGCCATACGGAATATCACGGTCGTTGTGAATATACCTGTTGTGCAGACAATTTTTATTATCCGCATTTTGCACAGAATAATATGCATTGTCTGAACCCGCCACATCATGTGTATCTATATCAGATGGGCGTAAATTCCCGGTATCGGCATCTATAACCCAATCTTGGTTTTCCAATAAATCTTGGGCATCGGCGGCATCCGCGATTTCTGCCATTTCAACCGCATCATCTAATGTAATTCCAACATATGGACATCCCCATAAACATTTCCCAGTTTTCGCATCATATATAGTATCGTATAAATCGTATTCCTGGGCCAAAATTTTCCATTTTTCCGCAAATGGTAAATCATCAAAAGTTTTTGGAAATTGTGTTGCCTTTAACAAACTGGCCCCAAATGCCGGCATTATTGCGCACAAACCAATCACAGCAAAAATAATTTTTACATGTTTCATCAACATTTATTATATCACAAAACCAATCTTGATTGAAATCTATAATTTGATTCACTATAATAAAGAGCAAAGGGAAATATTTATGAAAAAAATCAAAACGGTTTATGACCATATTCGTTCCAATAATATCAAGACTGCGATTTTGGTTGCGATGTTTCCAATATCTTTTATCGCGTTGATATTTTTATTTTGCTGGATTATTATGCCGGCGACGGATGCGTTGCATACAACGATACAGGTCGCCGTCCCAACAATCGTCGTATGTATGGTATGGATGATTATATCATGGGCATTTGGCGATTCCATGATGATGTCCATGGCGGGGGCAAATGAAATTCATGACGATACGCCCGAACACAAAAAAATATACAGATTGGTTGAAAATGTCGCATTGGCGGCGGGATTACCAACACCGCATGTTTATATAATCAACGACGACGGATTAAACGCATTTGCCACCGGGCGCAGTCCAACGGACGCATCGGTCGCACTGACGCGCGGAATTATAAACAAATTAAATGATGACGAATTAATGGGCGTTATCGCACACGAAATGTCGCACATTGGCAATCGCGATATTCGTTTAGATATGCTGATGATTACGGGCGTTGGGGTGACGGTCTTTGTCGCAGATATATTATCGCGTGCGGTTATGTACGGCAATCACACAAACAATGATAACGACAAAAATAATACTGGCGCGGTATTGATGATGGTGTGGTTGGCATTTACCGTATTTAACATTATCGTGTCGCCGTTATTACAGTTGGCAATATCACGCAAACGTGAATTTGCCGCGGACGCATGTGGCGCACAAATCACACGCAACCCACGCGCGTTGGCGGCGGCACTGCGCAAAATCAGTGAAAAACCAACGGTCAAATCTTTGGAAAATTCACGGTCGATGGCAATCGCATGCATTGCCGAACCACGCAAGAATTTTATGTCGGATTTATTTTCAACCCACCCCAACACAGATGAGCGAATCAAACGGTTGGAATCAATGTAAATTTTATAAACACACATTACCAAATCGAACCCAACCGGCAAACACTGTTTGCCAAAGGGCATTCAAACCAATCATGTGTTTCCGCAAAAATAAAAAAAACGCCATAACGGCGTATTTTTATTTTTGGTGGAGACTTGGGGGATTCCCTCGTTCGACACACAAGAATGTGTGTCGCAACTGCGGGGCATTCGTAATCCCACCCACAAAATTTTCAATTTTGCGGGGCCTGGGCACTCAAACGGCGCGTTGCTTGTTTTCGCTTACTCATTGTCGAACCCGACCGGCAAACATAGTTTGCCAAAGGGCATTCGAACCAATCATGTGTTTCCACAAAAATAAAAAAACGCCATAACGGCGTATTTTTATTTTTGGTGGAGACACAGGGATTCGAACCCTGGACCCACTGATTAAAAGTCAGTTGCTCTAGCCAGCTGAGCTATGTCTCCCGAAACTTTTGCAAGTTCGGCAATAATTTTGACACAAAAAAATAAAAATGCAAGAAAAAATTCTATTAAAATTAAAACATTCAAATCATCACCACCACTTGAAATTTTGTCAAAAAAGTATTATAATAATATGATGTGGGCATGGGGTGCACAGCAATCCACGACAAAGGAGGCGGTTATGGCAATTGACAATGTAAAAGATTATATATACGAATATTGTCGCAAATATCACTTTGATATAATGCCGTCAGAGGTTCGTGCACGGTATGACACATTTGCCAAAAATGACGATTTTATTGGCAATATGAAATACTGGAAACGCGATTTGGATGGTAAACCATTGCCAACTTTGAATTCTGCTAAATTAGAGCAATTATACAATTTGTTCCAGGCTGTGTTTGAAAACATGTCCCAAAATCAGAGAAAATTTGCTGAAAAATCTGGAACAAAAAAATTTTTTAACGAATGGTTTGGTGATGGCAAGGTTTTTAATCAACCAAAACCTGTACCTGGTGTAGAAGCACGAGTTGATGATTTTGTGAAGAATGTTTTAGATAAAGACCCTACAACAACAACACAATTAAAAAATATTTTCAAACGATATCTATCTTTACCAGAAGATTTTGATTATGATTCCTTTGTTTCAAATGTCAAGGCCGGAAAATATAAAACCGACCCCAAGGTTCGTGATGTGTTGTTTCAGATGTTGGAACATGCACAAAGTTATTCTGATGGTTTGTACCCAGGAACATGGCCGACAACCTTGGGAGTGTATGATATAACAGGGGGAGTGTTAGATCCTGATGTTAATAAATGGTTTCAAACCACATATAACGCATCTTTTGCATTCGCTGCACCGAGAATATTACAACAGTTGGTAAAATCAGAATCTTTGCGTAAAGATTTTGAAAGTTTTGATTTCAAAAGAACAATTAGTGGTAAAATTAATGATGCAATTGCGGCAACAGATTATACCAATAAAGACAGTAAAGATTTCGTTCCGCCAGTTTATGATGATCAGAAAAATTTCTTGCAACGGGTTGATGACAAACTGGATAAAATCAAAGAAAATCAAATTGACCCATGGGCAAATGTTTTACGTGGTACACGCAGATATTTTTCGCCGTTCGCACGTAATGTGGTCGAGGCCGTCGCGTCCGTTAAAATAAAAGACAAAGATGGCAAAACACACAAAATTAAACCAACCGATGGATTAAAGGGAATTTTGGATAATGCCGACGCTATCAAGAGTAAACTGCAAGAAAAATCGCCAAAAGCCATGGGCCATTTCGATTGGTTTGCGGGTAAATTGAAAATTTATTCTGACAAAATGCCCAAGGCATTTGCGGGCGCATTTCATAATCCAAAGCAAATGCGCGCAATCGTTTCACAAATTATTTATGATGCGGTGAACGATGGTAAAATTGACGAAGCAAAAACCGCGTTGGAAATTATGTCCACAATGAAATATGGTATATTCCACAGCAATGTTGTTGATGCATTAAAGGCTGAAAATTTCAATATTGTTGGCGACAAAGGCCTGTCATGGAATAAATACGCCGGTGTCCAATTTGTGACATCGGCGATGGATTTAACCGCAAAATACGCAATACTGGGTGCGGGGCGCGCAATTGTTGCGATCCGAAATAAATGGATGCGCGACAATACAAAATTAAAAGGCAAGTTCGCAAAAAACAGTAAGGCGGGTAAAGCACATAGTGAATTTTTAGCAAAAAGTGAACACGATAAGAAAGTTCATACTATTCATTCTAGAAATATGCTTGCCAGATTAGCAAGCGGAAGAGGAGAATCACGTCATATTATCGAAGATGCAACTTCTTTGGAGACAGCAAAAACTGATTTGAGCGCACTAACACCTGGGACACCAGACTATAACAATTTATTACACGATATTCAACGTTATGAATATGCCGCTGAAGAACAAAAAACAGTTGCTGATTTGCCAGACGGAACCAATCAATGGGATAAAGATCATCCGGACAAATACATGGAATTGATGGCGTTTTGGGATATGTTGGAATCGTTCTGGAAATCGCATCAGTTTACATTTGCTGCAAACAAAATGCGCGATAATTTCTTGAAAAATGGCAAAAATGTTCAGGTTTTCAATGAATACCGGGCACGGCATTATGCTGCATAAAAAAAAGAGGCGTTTGCCTCTTTTTTTATTTTGTTCGGCCATTATGTTTTTGCAAAAAACCGGGTATATTCATTATATTATTCGGATTAAATACACTATGAACATTCCATACAAAACCCTGTCCGGACTCACCAACATGTGCGCAACGTCGACGCATATTATTACAGATTTCTTGAACTTTTTGTTGTAATTTTTGTTCGTCTTTTATTGTTTTTATTGCGATTTCCAATTGTTTTAATCCCATATTAAAGATATCATGGGCGGCCTTTAATTTTATCTCGTGCTTGTTCGCTTGTTGCAAAAACAAAAGTTTATCTTGTATCAGTGTTTCGACAACATCCATATCATTTGAATTTTTTGCCCAATTACATGTCGAACGCATCCACCGTGCCACACAGTATAATCCGAAAGTATATTCGTCACGAACATCAAAATTTTCTAATTTTTTTATCACGCGTGTTAAAATTTCATAGCGCAATTTACTATTTTGGAAATCTTTACTTTTAAAAAGAATATCGTGAAAACAATCCAATTTTTTTGTATATGAATAGCCTAAATTTTGATCTGAACGCGCAACCAGTGGCGCAATTATTCGCACCCATTCCAAACAATCAGATTGATTTTTGTGATTCTTATTTTGATATAAAGACAATAATTTATAATTATTGTCTTGCAATTTGTGATTGGTCGGATTTTTTTTGACCTTGTTATAAAAATCATTTTCACTTTTCGGACCATAATAATGTTCCATATCACCCGTTGCCAATGCGAACAAATCCCAAAAATATGGGCTGGTATTATCTTGATGCAAAACATTTTCAACAAACGATTCAATATCAAAATTTTGTGCAATTTTTTCCATTATTTTGTTTCCCCAAAAATTATTATTCTGTATAAATATAACACAAAAATTGACAAAATCAAGAAAAAGTGCAAAGTATTTTTAATTTATTTTTTCTTGTGCGGGATTGTTTTAGAAACATTGTCTTTGACCGATTTTGTAACGGTTTTTATTTTTTCAACAACAACAACCCCACGGTCATGCGCCATCGCACGCCATTTTTTTATACGCGCCCGCAGCCACCGTTCATATATTAAAAACAATCCGCCAACCCCAACCAATGGTAAAACATAGTAAATTATACGATACGCCAACAATGCACCAAACACATTGGCCTTGTCCACATTATCGGGTAATGCCAGCAAAAACACGGTTTCAAACACACCAATACCACCGGGAACCTGGCTGAATACACCGGTTGTTTGGGCAATCACGAACAGTCCGATATATGTTCCAAACGATATATTCCAAAACGGAATCAGACAAAAATACAACACGGTCCCCGCCAAAACACTGTCGGTTATGCCCAAAATAGTCTGTAAAAACGCGGTTTTTGTCTGGGGCACGCGAAATACAATTTGTCCAATTTTAATCTGTTTGTCGTGGAAAAATGCGGTCATTCCGAAATACGCCAACAATGCACCCGCACAGAATATAAATAACGCGCCCAATCCCATATTTGCACCCGACGATTGTGCCAACAAATCATTCGGTATTAAAAAGAATCCAATAATCACAATCGCGGCACATCCCAAGAAATATGTGAACCCTGAAAAAGTCAGCATTTTTAATATATCGCCACCACGAATCCGCCACCGCGTATATAACCGATACCGAATCGCACCACCAGACACAACCGCATGACCGGCATTATTACTGATTGCGAAACCCAACATCCCCGCCAGCATCCATTTCCACCAAGAAACGCGTCCACCAACATAATTCAATGCCAAAAAATCATATAATGCCAACGCCAAATATCCGGCGAAACACGCGACACATGCACCAATCAAATTGCGTTTTGGAATTGCGAAAATCGCATCAAAAATATCAGCCATACTGTAATTGCGTAATTGCCACCACAGCATGCCCGCCGCCAAGAAAAAAAAGAATATCCCGGCATAACTGATTATTTTTTTTAATATTCTTTTTGCCTTTACTGACATTTTTCCCCCTTTGCCACAAACGGCAAATTCCAGCATAGCAATTTATAAACCAAAAATCAAATTTTTATTCGTCCAATCGAACATTCCTTATATCTTTTGTTGGGGTGGGGTGGGTTAGTTCCCCTCCCATCGGGCCCCACGAAACACATTTGTGTTTCGTGGGTGATACTTGGAGGGGTGGCGCGCAGCGACGGGGAGGTCGCACTTGGATATTCTCCTTCTTTATGAAAGAAGGAGTACCCCGCGCCAGCGGGGGGAGGTAGTTGTGAAAGGCTCGGGCATCTGGTGTGGTTGTGATTATACTGAACTGCCCCGTCTTGTTCGCTTTGCTCACAATCCACCCCTTCTTTTCCGCGGTTGCGGTAAAAGACGGGGAATGGCAGAAAATCGATTCGTGTAAAAATTGCAAAGGCGCACGCACACTGGGACGGCCCCCAATTTTACCTGTTGCAAGAAAACCAA
>DFGC01000016.1 GCA_002371155.1 Alphaproteobacteria bacterium UBA3760
TTGGTTTTCTTGCAACGGGTAAAATCAGACTCCAATGCAGTGCACACGCGCGTTTGCAATTTTTACACGAATCGATTTTTGCAGTTTTGACCCCACCCTTGCGGAGGGGTCGCAGAGCGCAAATTAGCGCGATGCGGGGGCGGGTATTCCCCGTCTTTTACCGCAACCGCGGAAAAGAAGGGGTGGATTGTGAGCAAAGCGAACAAGACGGGGCAGTTCAGTATAATCACAACCACACCGGATGCCCGAGCCTTTCACAACTACCTCCCCCCGCTGGCGCGGGGTACTCCTTCTTTCATAAAGAAGGAGAATGTCCAAGTGCCGACACATAAATGGACTGGATCCTGACGGTCGTTTTTACGTTCTTTGCCGATGGCAAAGGTGTAAAAACTCCCTCAGGATGACCACCCGTCGCCCAAGGCTATGGGTGGCGGGCAAAAACATGCGCGTTTTGTCGCGTCATCCCGGCGCAGGCCGGGATCCAGTTTTGCGTTCCGCAAAACTTGCGTTATTTTGCTTTATTACACAGGTTGACGACAAATGTCGTCAACTGGATACCGCGCGTCCGCGGTATGACGACAAAGCGGTCGGCACCGCCGACACATAAATGAACTGGATCCTGACGGTCGTTTTTACGTTCTTTGCCGATGGCAAAGGTGTAAAAACTCCCTCAGGATGACCACCCGTCGCCCAAGGCTATGGGTGGCGGGCAAAAAACATGCGCGTTTTGTCGCGTCATCGCGATACCGCGGTATGACGATAGCGCGGCCCGATACCGCCGTATAACAACAAAAAATACCCCCACAAAATCGTGGGGGCAAATCCAAAATTCCCAATTTAACGAGAATAGAATTCGACGACCAAATCTGGGGACATTTGAACCGGATATGGAACATCCGCAAATGCCGGCACACGGACAAATGTCGCGGTAAAATTCGCACTGTCCACATTGATATAATCACAGAAATTGCGTTCACCCGATTCCAATGCCAAAACAACCAATGGCATTTGTTTCGCCTTTTCACTGACGGTGATGACATCGCCCGGATTCACGCGATATGATGGAATTTTCACGCGTTTGCCATTGACCATAATATGACCATGGTTTATCAATTGACGCGAAGAAAACACCGTTGGCGCCAATTTTGCACGATAAACAACCGCGTCCAAACGACGTTCCAACAACCCAATCAAATTATCGGGGGTATCGCCACGCATATTATCAGCCTCGGCATAATATTTATGGAATTTTTTCTCGCCGATATTGCCATAATAACCCTTTAATGTTTGTTTTGCGCGCATCTGTTGTGCATATGCAGAATTATTTCCACCGCGCGATGTTGGACCATGTTGCCCAGGTTTATATTTGCGTTTGTTAAATGGGGATTTTGCCTGGCCCCACAGATTGACGCCCAAAGAACGTCCAATTTTCAATTTACGAGTATTGCGCTTTGCGCCAGCCCTTGCCATAATTTATCCTTTTGTTTTTTGGTTTTTCGGGTGCCGGATGTTTCACAGAATCCTTATCACGGGCGGGACCAAAAATGCACCGCCGTTTAATCAGTTCTGATTACCCAGCGGTGCACATATTAAAGCATATTTACCAGAAAATCAAGTCTTTTCTTGTGTTTTCGGCGAAAAATTATAAACCGCCATGTCCCAATACACGATTTGCCAAAATTTCACGCAATCGTGCCACGCGTGCATTGTGCCATGCCACACGCGCCGCCATTTTTGCATTGGTTTTGATTTTTTTATCCAATTCGCGGTGCAATATATCTAATTTTAATCCGATATATCTACTAGATTCGTTCTTATCAAACACAATATTTGCATTTAGAAAACTAACAATATCACCATTGAATACTATGCGTCCGGTGTATTCAGGACTTGCCACATTATATTCAATATATACCGGTGTTTGATTTTTGATTTCAACCGTAGTTTCCGGATGTATTAAACCAGTTGAAACATTATTGATAAAATCGATTTGTTGTTTGAATTTTTTTGCTTTGGCGACAAAATTTCCGTTTCCGATCATAAAACAATCCTTTTGTTGTTATTGATGTTTTATATATAATACAGAAACGGCGATTTGTCAAATATTTTATCTGGTTGCTGTCTTGTGCAACAAATTTTGCAAAACCCTCAGTTTTAATCTCATATACCCACGATTCATCATGGCTATTTTAGGGGTCTGTTCTCCAAAACCGAATTCAACCCAATTTTTCCGAAAACTTATCGTCATTTTGCAATTTGGAATTTCCGGCAAATCAAAATGCATTCCATATACATTATCACTGTTCACAACGCGCGTGTTTTCGTCAATCAGTGCGGTTTCAATCATATTTATATTTCTGATATTATTAAAATTTTTGACAATTTTACGGAAACAATTTGGATGTGTCCGTTCTGGTAAATTGGGATTTGGCACAATATTTTTATTCATCATAACTCCTTTAATTTTTGCAAAGCGCAACCGAAAAGAATAACCCCATTGCGCAACTTTGTCAATGGGGTTTTTATAAAAAATTTATATTTTTTTATTCTTAAAATTTAACCTTGGGCGCCGCACGTTCCGCGTCATCGATTTCGAATAATTTTTCAGATGTAATTCCAAACATTTTTGCGATTAAATTTGTTGGGAATTGTTCAATCGATGTATTCAGCCCCATCACAACCGTATTATAAAATTGACGCGTTGCCTGGATTTTATTTTCTGTGTCCGTCAATTCGCGTTGCAATTCCAAGAAATTTTCATTTGCTTTTAAATTCGGATAATTTTCCGCCAGTGCAAAAATATTTTTCAACGCCCCCGTCAACGCGTTTTCCGCCGCACCACGCGCGGTTGTCCCCGACGCATTCATTGCCGCATTACGCGCAGATATAACCGCATCCAATGTTTCGCGTTCGTGTTTTGCCGCACCTTTGACACTTTCCAGTAAATTCGGAATCAAATCATATCGCCGTTTTAATTGAGTATCGATTGTCGCCCATGCCTCGCGCACCTGGTTGCGACGCGCAATCAGTCCGTTATAAACGAATACAACATACAAAACCAAAATTCCCAAAACAATTAAAACAGTTGTCATGATAAAACTCCTTGTGCTGAAATAAATATAATGCAAATCGCAAAAAAAATCAAGGTATCACAAACAAAAAACCGCCAAAAAATTGGCGGTATATTTAATTCAATAAAAAAATTATTTTTTCCAGAACGCAAATCCATGACGTTTTTCGGTATGTTCTTCGCGTGATTTTCTTTCTTCGCGGGCGCGCCGCCGTTCCGCACGACGTTCTTGGAAACGACGCGCAGATTCTTCATCGCGTTGAATCAATTTAATTGTTGTCACAGACAATTTTCCGTTGCGTGGTTCTTCATCAAATTCGACAATATCGTTTTCGTTCAAGAACCGAATGTCCGCATCTTTTAATGCAGATGAATGAACAAACACATCGTCCATATTTCCGTCCGCATTTGGTGTGTCCGGACTAATAAAACCAAAGCATTTTTTGCCGTTGTACCATTTAACCTTTCCCTGACGCATAACCAATCCTTTCTTATGCTTGTTATGGTTCTGATAAACCACCCCAGAACCTGAACACATTCTAAAACGTTTTTTTATTCAACGCAAGAAAATACAGTTCGGTCAGTAATCCCAACACCAAAAAATTTATGGTCAAAACGGCGATTATTTCATAATCGGGAACAAAATAACATCACGCGCAGTTGGTTGGTTAAACACAATCATCGCCAGGCGGTCTATGCCCATACCGACACCCGAAATTGGCGGAAACCCGTGTTCCATCGCACGAACGAAATCGTTATCGGGGTTGAATGCCTCTTCTTCGCCATTGGCAATATCGCGTGCCTGGTCTTCGAATGCCTTGGCCTGTTGAATTGGATTGACCAATTCAGAATAGCCTTTGCATAATTCACCCCCGGCAACCAATAATTGATACATGTCCAAAGAACGCACATCGGCATCACTGCGTCGCGCCAAAGGCACCATATATGTCGGATAGTTATACAAAAATGTTGGTTGCACAATATTCACGCGAATCTTGCGTTTATAAACATAATCGACCAATGTTGCCAACGAATTCAAATCTTCTAATTCAGACATCGGGAACATGCCCATATCGACCAATTTTTGACGCAACACATTTACATCGTCAAAATCTAAAATATTGCATCCGAACAATTCGTTCATTTTTTCGGTATAGTCCATCATTTCATATTTGCTGAAATCCAGATTTACACCTTGGAATTCGATTTGTAATGTTCCGCGTGCCTTGATAATTAAATCTTGAACCAATTCCCATGTGAATTGAATATTCTTTTTATAATCCCAATACGACGCATACCATTCAATCATAGTAAATTCTTGCAAATGCATTGCGTCCATACCTTCGTTACGGAAATCCTTGGCAACCTCGTACACACGGTCAAATCCGGCACCAATCGCCATTTTCAAGAATAATTCAGGTGAAATACGTAATTGGAAATCTGCATTTAATGCATTGTGGTGTGTGGTAAATGGACGCGCCGCCGCACCAGATGCAATATTTTGCATAATCGGTGTTTCAATTTCCAAAAATCCATGTTTGTTCATAAAATCGCGCAGGTTTTGTGTCATGCGAAAACGCCCATATAATGCGTTTCTGGATTCTGGATTTGAAACAATATCCAAATAACGTTGGCGATAACGCGTTTCCATATCGGTCAAACCGTGATATTTTTCCGGCAACGGGCGCAGAGCCTTGGCCAAAATATCATAATGCGCCACACGCACCGTCAATTCGCCCGCGGTGGTATGATATAAAACACCGTCGATACCGATAAAATCGCCCATATCGACATTGGCCTTCATAAATTTATATTGTTCTTCACCTAACTCTTCGCGGGACATAGAAAATTGAATTTCGCCCTCGATATCATAAATACGGCCGAACATCAGTTTTCCCAACCAACGCAATGCCGTCACGCGCCCGCACAATTTTACCGGCGTGCCATCCGGCAATTCGCGTGCATCCACGATTTTATGCGACCGTTCATATTTATCTTTCCATACAACACCATCGCGTTCACGAATATTTTCAGCCTTTTGCAGGCGGGCTTCTAATTCATTGGTAGATATTGTTGTATTGTTTTCTGCCATTTTTTCATCCTGTGGTTGTATGGTTATTAAAAACGGACGCAATGGTGCGTCCGTCGTGAAATCTGGTCGCACCATTTACAGCAAAGATTTTTTTATGCATTTAATCATAACTTTGTCCATATTGGTATAGTGCTATTATTATCATAAATATTGAAAAAGTAAAGCATAAATTGATTTTATGTTGCCGATAAATTTTTCTAAAAAAACAGTTGAACCAAAATATTATTTTTTTGTAAGATATACACGAAGGTTTAAGAGTTTTTTGGGAGAGATTCAGGAAAATCATGAAAAAATTGCACTTTTTCGATTCGTTAAAATTAGTGTTGGCGACCGTCGCGTGCGTATTTGCATTTGCGCCCGCACATGCGGCGGACGAAATCAAAATTGCAACAACAAAATATAATGAACAACAATTTACCCAGGTGGAAACGGATTTGGATGCGGCGCGCACGGTGATAAACGATTTGATAACCCAAATGCAAACGAACGCGGTCAATGTGTCGAAACTGGCGGTGGAAAAACAAACACGCCCGAATGCAACATGTCCCGTGGGTAAAAATTGCCTGTTGGTGACGGATCCAAATGGCGCGGAAAATTGGTATGAAATTATTGGTGCGGACGCGGTGCAATCATCGTCGAATGTGCCGGATTATTTTTCGTTCACAACAACCGCATTAAATGCGGGCGACAGTATATCGTTTGGTTTAACCCCATCGGGAACATTTACGGTCGATTGGGGCGACGGGTCAGAACCCCAGGTTATAGAACGCGCATTGGAAGATTCAAACGAATACAGTCATTCATACGCAAACGCGGGTCCCAAGACGATAAAAATTACCGGACGCGCCAATGGATATTCGACGGGTAGTTCGACAGGCGTCCTTTCGTTTGGAAATGCATCACAAATTGCATCGATTGATGGGTGTTTGGGTGCAATATTTCCAACATTGGGAAGTGCATCGGGTCAACAGCCACGGTTTCGCGGCACATTTTTCAGGACCCGAATCACATCAATACCGGAAAATTTATTTCGTGGCGTGACGGGTGCGGCACCAGGTATGTTTCAATACACATTTCAGCAAACCCGAATCACATCAATACCGGAAAATTTATTTAGTGGCATAACCGGTGCGGCGGATAGTATGTTTCGTCAAACATTTCGGCAAACCCCAATCACATCAATACCGGCGGGTTTATTCAGTGGCGTGACGGGTGCGGCGGATTATATGTTTAATAGCACATTTGACTACACCAAAATCACATCAATACCGGCGGGTTTATTTAGTGGTATAACGGATGCGGCGATTAGGGTGTTTGACGGAACATTTTACAATTGCTCAAATCTAACCGGATATATCCCGGAATCGACATTTGCGGGTTTAATCCAAAATAACAGTCCAGATGCAAACAATTTTATGTCGGGTATATTTGGTGGTGCAAGCGGTATGGCGACCACATGTCCACAAAACACGACCGAGGTTTCAACCCCATATAAATCCGCGTATTGGTCAATCGGCGGTGGCAACTATGCGGTAATGTGCCGCCCGAATTAAAATAAAAATGTCGGCGTCGCCGACATTTTTCTGATTATAATTCAACAGATATAACTTTATTGTGTGATGTTTCGCCACGAATTATATGAATTGATGAACGCGACACACCCCAATATTTTGCCAGCGCACGAATAACCGCATCGTTCGCCTTGCCATCTGTGGGCGCGGTTGTTGTATGCACGCGAATCGTTCCGTCGTCATCAACGGTTATAGAATTTTGCCGCGCCCGTGGTATAACACGAACATTAAAAATCTGTTTGGAATTTGGCATCACTCATCAAATGAACATGAAAATGAAATACAGATTGCCCCGCACCCGCACCCGTATTGGCAACAATCCGAAAATTTCCGTTTATGCCCAATACGTCTGCGGTTTCACTGACTGCGTGCCAAAATCCAGCCTGGGTTTTAATATCGGCGCGTGTTGTAAAATCATAAATATCGGTATATTCGCCACGCGGTATCACCAACACATGCGTTTTGGCACGCGGGTCTATATTTTGGAAAGCCACCGCATATTCGTTTTCAAACACGCGTGTGCTGGGTAATTCGTTGCGTAAAATTTTTGCAAAAACATTATTTGTATCATACATAATTAAATCCCTTTGGGTTATATATATGTATATAATACACAAATTTAGTATAAAAACAACCTTGAAATGGGGTTTTAATGCACTATATTAAACCATGGCCGAAATGGCGTTATTATGTATAATAGGAGTTTTCTATGTTTAAACCACTAAATAATTTTGTTTTGATGGAAAGAATAGTCGAAGACAACAAAACCGCCGGCGGAATTATTATCCCCGACACCGCACGGGAAAAGCCTGTGATGGCGCGTGTGATTGCGGTGGGCGATGGCGAAATGCAAAATGGTGCGCGTATCCCAATGACGGTTGCGGTTGGCGATGTTGTTTTGTTCGCCAAATGGGCTTCATCAATAAACGAGGTTAAAATCCAAGGCAAAGATTATGTTTTAATCAAAGAATCTGAAATATTGGGAATTGTTAAATAATCAAAGGATTTCAATATGGCAAAAGATATTATTTTTAATACAGATAAATTGGCGGCGGGTGTCGATAAATTGGCAAACGCGGTAAAAATTACTATGGGCCCCAAAGGACGCACGGTCGTTATCGATAAATCTTATGGTGCGCCATCCGCAACCAAGGATGGTGTGACGGTGGCACGTGCGGTATCATTGGCGGACCCGGTCGAAAATATCGGTGCACGCATGGTTCAAGAGGTTGCCAAAAAGGCGGGCGATGATGCCGGTGACGGAACAACAACGGCAACTGTGTTGGCACAAAAAATTATTCACGAGGGTCGTCGTGTTATCGCCGCGGGTATGAATCCGATGGACATCAAACGCGGAATTGATATCGCGGTGTCTGCGGTTGTGAATGACATCGAAAAACACGCGCGCCCGGTCAAAGATTCCGAAGAAATTGCCCAGGTTGCAACGATTTCTGCGAACGGCGACAATGATATTGGCAAAAAAATCGCCGATGCCATGGCGCGTGTCGGTCGCGAAGGTGTGATTACGGTCGAAGAAGCCAAAGGTTTGGACACCGAAATCGATGTCGTCGAAGGTATGCAATTTGACCAGGGCTTTATGTCGCCATATTTCGTCACAAACAGTGAAAAAATGCTGGTTGAATTGGACGGCGCGCAAATTTTGGTTTCTGAAAAGAAAATCACCGGATTGCAATCTTTGTTACCGATTTTGGAACCGATTGCACAATCGGGTCGTCCGTTGTTGATTATCGCCGAAGATATCGAATCCGAAGCATTGGCAACATTGGTATTAAACCGCCTGCGTGGTGGGTTAAAGGTATGCGCGGTCAAGGCACCTGGATTTGGCGACAGACGCAAAGAAATGTTGAAAGATATCGCGGTTTTAACCGGTGCAACGGTTATTTCCGATGATATGGGTATGACATTTGAAAACATATCTATGGATGTATTGGGAACCGCCAAAAAGGTCGTCGTTGGCAAAGATTCATGTTTATTGGCGCATGGTGGCGGGGATGCTGCGGCAATCAAGGCGCGCGCCGATGAAATTCGCCAAGCAATTTCCACCACATCCAGCGATTATGAACGCGAAAAATTGTCTGAAAGACTCGCAAAATTGGTCGGCGGTGTCGCCGTTATCAAGGTCGGCGGCATGACCGAGGTCGAAGTCAAAGAGAAAAAAGACCGTGTCGATGACGCATTGGCGGCAACACGCGCCGCGGTTGCCGATGGCATTGTCGCCGGCGGTGGTGTGGCATTGGTTCGCGCGGTTGCGGCATTGGAAAAAGTCCATGGCGAAAATACTGACCAAAATGTTGGTGTCGATATTGTTCGTCGCGCAATTGTTGCACCGTGTGCACAGATTGCCGAAAACGCGGGTGTATCGGGCGAAATTGTTGTCGGCAAAGTTTCAGAATCAAAAGATTACAATTTCGGATATAATGCCCAAACGGCGGAATATGTCGACATGATGAAATCTGGGATTATTGACCCCGCCAAGGTTGTTAAAACCGCAATTATGGCGGCGGCATCCACCGCGGGGGTTATGTTGACAACTGGTGTTGTTATGGCGGAAATCCCCGAAGAAAAATCAGAACCGAAAATCCCAGGCGGTATGCCGGGCATGATGTAAAAAAACGCCCGTTTGGGCGTTTTTTTAATGTTGGTTTGATTGACCCAATGCGACATTTAATGCATTTTTAACATTTGCATAATTTTCTTCAATTGGGGCATCTGCAATCGGAATTTCTAAAAATTTAACCCCGGGCGCAGATTTCAACCAATTTATCGCCGGCATTGTTTCGTTGAAAAATATATCCAACCGACGACGAACCGCCGACGCGTCCGCATCATCGGCGCGCCCGCCCCCCATTGTAATACGATTTTGGATTCTTTTTTTCATCAAAGATTCCGGTAAATTCAAATAAACCACGATTGTATCAAATGCACCGCCAAAATTTTTCACCAACCATTCGGCCTGGGATTTTTTACGTGGGAAACCATCCAACAACACATTTTTATTTTCAGATTTATATTGTTCAATTTTTGATTTTAATAAATTAAACACATCGGTATCCGGCACCATTTCACCACGTTCCATAATTTTCTTTATCGGTGATGTATCCGGCAATCCACGCAACAACGCGCCTGTTTCAATATAGCCAAAATTTTTATTTTCATCCAAAAACTTTTTGGACATTGTTCCTTTGCCAGACCCCTGGCCACCCATCATCAGTATCAATTTCATTTACTTTCCTTTTATTTTATGCTGGACATTTATATCATTTTTGGAATGTTTTTCAAATAAAAAATTACGACGATATGCTTGACAATATGATTTTTTGTGCTATTTTACTAAAAACAAAGGTGAGATTTTATGAATAAAAAATTGAAAAATATACTCATAATCGCTGTTTTTTTACCAGCAATATTACTATTAGTTGAGGAATATTATATTATGATATCTGGCGACTATAGTTTTAAAACAAGAAAAGAACGCAAAGCTGAAAAAAAAGAGTTAGCGGATCGCGTCGCTTATTCGAAGTATATGGATAGTTTTGATATTCAATCACACGAAGAAATTGAAACATTTTACGCAGATCTATCAAAAAAATGCGATTCAATTCACCAAACATATACAAACAAAATACAACAATTAGACAAACAATCTTCCCAACAATTCAACATAGCAGAACAATTACAATCAGAAATTGATACATGCACAGATAGTAATCGCATAGTACAACTGAAGGCCACAAAACAAAAATTCATTAAATCTGGAATTCACTATTCAAACAAAGCATCACGACTTAGTTCGGAAATCGATCGCATTACAGATTCAATTATCCGGGAAACAAACTACACTCTACGCGAACCGCTTACCTTTTCACAATTTCAAAACACCAGATAAAAAATTATATTTCCAACGCATTTGCTGATGACCATGCCCATTGCAGGTTAAACCCGCCCAAATCGCCTGCGATATCCAGAACTTCGCCAATAAAATATAATCCGGGGCACAATTTTGATTCCATGGTTTTTGATGATATTTCGCGTGTATCAACACCACCACATGTAATTTCCGCCGCGTCAAATTTTTGTAAATTAAAATCCGCAGGTGAAAATTTTATGTTTGTCATTTTTTCCGACAAATCACGCAATTCGTTATCCCGAAAATCTGCAATATTTCGTGTGTCGCCATCTGCAAAAAATTCAGCCACCCGTTCGGGCAACGCGTCCGACAAAATATTTTTTACCTGTTTTTTTGGCTGTAATTTTTTTTGTTGCTTTAACCAATCAAATGCATCACGCCCAGGCAATAAATTCATAACAAAACCATGTGATATATCACGCACAGATGCCCTATATATCGCTGGTCCCCCAATTCCAAAATGTGTAAACAGCATTTCGTCCAAAATAATTTCATGCCCGATTTTTATTTCAACATTTAATGACACTCCAGAAAACCCCGCACCAAAAACATTTGTTCGCATTGCGCATAATCCTGGACGCGGGGGAATAATTTTATGCCCGAACTGTTTCGCTATTTTATACCCAATATCGTCCACACCCAAATTCGCATACGACATGCCACCCGTTGCGACGACCAATTTTTCCCCAATAAAATCACCGCCATTTGTTGCAATAACAAAATCATCAGAATTCTTATGCACCCCCAGAACGCGCGTATTTAACACAAAATTTGCACCACGCGCATCATGCAATAACGCGTCAACCACCGCGCGCGCAGATTCTGCGAAATATCGCTCTGGGGTTTTTTCATAAAATTTTACATTATGCGATTGCGCCCAATCCAACATATCATGCCCAGAAAATCGCGCCAATGGCCCGCGTGTAAATTCAGGATTTTTTCCAAAATAATGTCCATGGTTCGCACGCACATTTGTAAAATTGCACTTGCCCCCACCAGACACCGCAACCTTGCGCAGGGGACGCGCCCCCATATCAATAACACATACTGATTTTTTTGCCGCCACCGCGCGCGCCGCCGCCCATACGCCCGATGCACCCGCACCAATAATAATCACATCAAATTTTTGCATAATTTTATTATATTGGTAAAAAACGAACAAAACAAATAAAAAAACGCACAACAAATGTGCGATTTTTCAATTTTCCATCATCAAAGACGGATGGTGGGTTATGTAGGACTCGAACCCACGACCAAAGCGTTATGAGCGCTCCGCTCTAACCAACTGAGCTAATAACCCACGGACATGATTATTGCACCTTTTTTTGCAATGCGCAAGTCAAAAAAATTAAAACGCTTTATTTTCATATATTTTTATGCCAATATTGCCTCATGGCTGAATTAGTTCCGATTTTAAGCGATGTCCAAACCACTGCGTTCAATACAATCGAAAAAACGCATGGCAACCTGTTGATTCTGGGCCAGGCCGGCACCGGCAAATCAACATTTGTAAATTACCTGAAATCGGCATCCAATAAACGCATCGTGTGCGCATGCCCCACCGCGGTCAGTGCATTAAACATCGGCGGACAAACAATACACAGTTTATTCCAAATTCAACCGCGCGATTTCATTATGCCTGAATTCTTGAAATTAAAGGCTAAAACCCGTAATGTTTTATTGGCGACCGACATTTTAATTATTGATGAAATTTCTATGGTTGCGCCCGATTTATTGGACGCAATGGATTTATTGGCGCGTATGGCACGACGCGACAATTCGCCGTTCGGCGGAATCCAGGTTGTCGCAATCGGCGATTTATTTCAATTACCACCCGTTATAACAAATGACGCGACAAAATATTATAAACAAGAATACGGTTATGAAAATTCTTACTTTTTCGACAGTCATGTCTATAAACGCGCGAATTTTATGCGATTTTCTTTTGACAAAGTATATCGCCAAAACGACGGTGAATTATTAGAAAACCTGGTGCGATTGCGCGGCGGCGACATGTCGGCGCTGGAATTTTTCAACAAATGCAAAATCGATGACCCATTGCGTCGTGAAAATGCGGTTTTAATAACGCCATATCGCGCGATGGCGGAAAACATAAATGCATCGCGATTGCGTGCGATTGCGGCACCCGATATAACATTTGTCGGCGAAATCAGTGGGAATTTTTCTGAAAAAGATGTCCCGGCACCAATGAAATTGACATTAAAGGTTGGCGCATTGGTTGTGTTTGTTAAAAACAGCGATAAATGGCATAACGGGTCCATGGGGCGCGTATTGGAAATTGGTGCGCACGGAATACGCGTTGAATTATTGAATGCGGCACACACCGTTGTAAATGTAAAGCCCGAAAAATGGGAAAAAATTGAATACATACGCGACGAAAACGACAGATTACAAGAACACGAAATCGGGTCATATAAACAATTTCCGTTGAATCTGGGATACGCCATGACAATTCATAAATCCCAGGGCAAAACATTGGACGCGGTTGTCGTTGACATTTCACGTGGCGCATTTGCACATGGACAAACATATGTGGCATTGTCGCGCACACGCGGGGCATCAGATATGCATATTGCAAAACCATTACGCGCAACGGATGTAATATTTGATAATCGCGTTTTGGAATTTATGAACGCAGAATAAATTTTTTAATTAAACTGTTGCAGATATGCCAACATAAAATCGTCTAAATCACCATCCAACACCGCATCAGAATCCGTTTTTTCAACATTTGTTCGGACATCTTTGACCAATTGGTATGGATATAAAACATAGTTGCGAATTTGACTGCCCCATTCGATTTTCTTTTGTGCGGCTTTATTTTCAGCCTCCGCCGCCTCGCGCTTTTTCAATTCCAATTCATACAAACGACTGCGCAGAATTTTCATCGCCATATCTTTGTTTTGGAATTGACTGCGTTCATTTTGACATGTGACCACCGTATTGGTTGGAATATGTGTAATACGCACCGCACTGTCGGTTTTATTGACATGTTGCCCACCCGCACCCGACGAACGATATGTATCGATTCTTAAATCTTTTTCATTTATTTCAATTTCAATAGAATCATCGACATCCGGCCAAACATCCACAGACGCAAAACTGGTTTGCCGTTTGCCATTTGCATTAAACGGCGAAATCCGCACCAAACGATGCACCCCAATTTCAGATTTCAACCAACCATACGCTTTATCGCCATCGATTTTCAATGTGATACTTTTAATTCCGGCAACATCACCCGCGTGCTCATCAACAACATCCAACGAAAATCCATGCCGTTCAACCCATCGGGTATACATACGCGCCAACATTTGCGCCCAATCCATTGCCTCGGTCCCACCGGCACCCGCCTGGATAAACAAAAACGCACCGCAATTATCATTTGCACCATGAAACAAAGTGATAAATTTCGCAGACCGCGCCCGCGCCGCCAAAGATTCAATTTCACGCGCGACATCCGTATCATCGGGTGCAATTTGATACAATTCAGATAAATTTTTATAATCTGATTCCAAAGATTGCAAATCGTTTAATGATTTTTCCAAATTTGATTTTTTCTGTAATAATTTGCGCGCCGCATCCGCATCATTCCACAAATTTTCATCATCAATTTTTTTATTTATTTCGGCAATTTCACCCGCAATTTTATCCGGGTCAAAGAAACCCCCGTATGGCAACAATGTCATTTTCGATTTGGGACAAGATTTCATTTTGTGTTATCATGATATAAATAATATCAATTTTACCAAACAAATCAATAAATAATTGCAATAACACCAAATTTATGATAAAATTTACACATAAGTGAGAGAGGCTTTACATATGAAAAACATCGTTGCATTATGTGGATTGATTGGGGTTGTATTGTGCGCTGATTCTGCGTTTGGGGTGTCTGCGGGAACGGTGTCTGGAAATTCTGGGACGCGCGGCGGCACATTGATAACAAACACATCAACAACCGGCAATCGTGGCAGTCAAGGCGTCGCCAATGCATACAAACAAAATCAAATTGCAAATTATTATATCGCAACGCAATTAGATGTCGGCACCGCATGCAGTGAACGTATTATGAAATGCCTGAACGAATATTGCGATGGCACGACGGTATCTGGGGGAATTGTTGAAAATCGTTGCGCGTATGTGACCCAGAATGATTTATACAATTATGCACTGTTATGCCTGCAACGCGATAATTCACGGTTGTTGCCGCAATACAGCACGAATTCTAAATACAGCACCGGCGCAATGAATACGGCGGCGCGCCTGTGTCCACCATATGTCCAAGAAAATTTGATGTCATTTTTATCTATGGCGAACATGGCGGACAAATTGTCGAAAACCAATTCAGATTTATGTATTCAACGTCGCCAAGAATTAAATGCCGCCATGGCGTGCCATTCGGTTGCGTTGGCATACGGCAATGACACAACCAGTAAACTGACCGCACAGTTGACCGATTATTGTGGTTCTGGGGTGCCGGGCGGGTCATCTGAAATGGTTGCGCGATTCGTGAACGCCGGAAATGTTGGCGCAAATGTTTGGGGATGGGCGGAAAAGATTGTTAGCCTGGATGCCAGTGCCAAAGGTGCCGATTGGCAATCTGCGGTTGATAATATTTTGGCGGGATATGCAAACCGTATGAATTTGGCATGCGGTGATAATTTGCAAATAAACCCCAGTTCCGCGACCGTTTCAACAACCGGGACGGCGGGATTGTTGGTGGCGGCATCGTTGCTGACGGATAATCGCGTGGTGGACGGTGCAACCGTTGCAAAAAATGCAATCAATCCAAATGGATATTCTGGGCTGTGGATGGATGTCACATCAAATGTTGACTTGCTGGGGCAAAATACCGCAACCGATGTTGTCAATGCAGGACTGACCAATTCGCCATTGACATCAAATGCGTTTTTAACCAGCGCGCAAATGTCCGCCATGCAAGAGGCATATAAACGCGGTACCAAGGTATTTATTATTCGCGATACAACGCGTTGCTATATCGTGCCGGTGCAAACATTGACCGATGCCGAAACAACGATGGTTGCAACACAGTTTTCCAACTGCCGGAAATAAATCATATATAAAAAATCACATATTATTACGAACGAATCGCGACATACATTTGCGCAGTATTCCTTTCGTCATCCCGGCGTATCGGGGCGGATTCCGCCCCCGGGCGTCCCCTTCTTTATGACTACGAGTAGATTTTGCAAAGCAAAATCGTCAGGAGTGCCGCACAGGGCGACAAGCCCGAGCGAAACAAGGGGGGGACCACGAAGTGGTGGGGTAGTTGTGAAATGTTCGA
>DFGC01000019.1:0-39966 GCA_002371155.1 Alphaproteobacteria bacterium UBA3760
TTTCTTGCAACGGGTAAAATTGGGGCCAATTCAGTGCACGCGCGCCTTTGCAATTTTCACACGAATCGATTTTTGCAGTTTTGACCCTCCCCACCACTCCGTGGTCCCCCCCAGGCACCACCCACGAAATTTTGCAATTTCGCGGGGCCCGATTGGGGAGGAATACCACACCACGCGTCATCCCGGCGCAGGCCGGGATCCAGTTTGCGAAAGCAAACTTGCGTTATTTTGCTTTATTACACAGGTTGACGACAAATGTCGTCAACTGGATACCGCGCGAAATCACCCACAAAATTTTGCAATTTTGCGGGGCCCGATACCGCGGTATGACAACAAAGCGGGCGGGGGTAAATTATTTTCCTTTTAAATGGGTATAAATGTTTCCAATATCGGTTTTTAATAATGCAGATTTAACCGCGTCCGGGGTGTCGGTATGCAAACCGGCCTCGACTATTTTATCAAAACCGCGCACGAATTGTGATGCCTGGGAACGGAATATCGCATCAGATTTCAACAAATCGCGAATTTGCTTTTTTTCAGACGCGTTCAGCATTTTTGACAGCCATTTTGCGAATATAGTTGTGTCGCCCGCATGATATTTTTTCCAAACCACATCTGGGATTTCTGCACCGATTGCCTGGGTCAAATCCATGGACAATTCGTTCAGTTTACTAAAATCGACGGTTTTCAAGAAATCTGTGCCTGATGCCGCCGCAAATGCCATTGTTGGTGCGGATTTTATCGCGTCCATTGGTGCCGATGCGCGTGCAACCATCATTTGCTTGTTCAATGTTTGTAATGTGTTCACCGCCTTGGCATAATCAGACATCAAATCAATCATTTGTTGACGCGACTGTGCCGCCAAATCGTCCAACTGTGTCGATGATTCAGAAATTGCCCCAACGGAATCCGACACCGCCTGTTTAATCAATGCGATATTTTTCTCCATACTGGCGACAACCTTGTTCATATTATCATTTGTCTGCATCGATGTTTCAGACAAATCGGGCAGGGCGGCATAATACCGTTCAATCAATTCCGACAACGGTTGTAATTGTGCCGTTGTATCTGCAGACAATTTTATCAAATTCTGGGATTGCCCAGATAACTGGGTATGCGCGGTATTCATTTCAATCAATGTTTCGCGCACACCGGTTGCCATCGTTTTAACCGATTCAGAAAACGCGGTTGCGGCGGCCTTGGTATTTTCCAATGTCACATTTGCAACACCCGACACAGTTTTAATTTCCGATACGACATTTGTCGCAAAATCTTTGATTTCGTCGTTAAAGTGATTTGTCAGTCCCGCTAATTCATTTGAAACCCCGCGTACAGATGCCTCGGTCGTGGTTGCAGATGTCATCAATGCATCAACCGCATCGGTCAATTTGCGCGATTGTTTATCGATTGATGATTCCGCCAATTGAACTTGGCTGGCGACGACATTTGCGGTGTTGGTCAGTGTATTTGTTTGTGCGACCAACTGTTTTTTTGCTTGTTTGCTGTATGCCTCCAATTTAACCAAATGTTCGTTCATCATTTTGTCATTTTCGCGCAAGACCCCTTCGTATCCTTCGGATGAAGTTTTAATTTTATCAAACCCTTCGGATACAGACTGACTTAAATTTTCCAATTCAGATTTTATAGTGTTGGTTTCGTCCGTCAAACTTTTCATCTGATTTGCATTGTTTTCGAAATTCGTGTTCAATTCGCCATTTAATTCCCGCCCAGAATCAATCCAACGGGATATTTGCTCGTTTATATTATTCACGCGTTCATTCACATCATTTGTTGTTGCGTTTATCTTGGACAATGTTTCATCCAGGTTTCCAACGAAACGGTCGGTTGAATTTTCAACAGCCGCCCATGCATCAGATTCCACGATATTATGCAATCCGCCGACGGTGTTTTCCAACCGTTGTGACATATTCGCAACCTTTTTCGTCGCGTCGTCTGCGGTATTGACCAAAATATCATTTTGTTCGCCTAATTTTTTATGCATTTCTTGGGCGACATTGATTTGCGATTGTAATGTTTCTTGGATATTATGAAATGCGGCATTTATTTTTGCAATTTCGTCAGACAATATGACCGCCAACACGCGCGACGCGTCGGTTATCTGGGCGCGTTCAGGCGCGGTTAAAATCGTCAATAATGATTCCATAACGCGTTGACTTTTGCGCGAAATGGAAAAAGATATCCCCAATGCAATCAGCAATAAAAAGCAAATTGAACATAATACAATCATTAAAATTTGTGAGATTGGCATGTTTTCTCCCCGTTTTATAAGAATCCTTGCAGTCCAATCGAATTTATACTAAAATAAAACAAATAAAGCAAGATGATAAATTAAATATAATGTCAGAAAAATATAAAAAAACGAAACTTTCACCGGAACAAGATTCTGCGGCAAATCCAACACAAAATGTCTGGGTCCAGGCGAATGCCGGCACCGGTAAAACCAGTGTTTTAACCGACCGACTGTTGCGAATTTTATTCCGAACGCGCGATATAACAAAATCTGGAATTTTGTGTTTGACATATACAAACGCCGGCGCGGGCGAAATGCGCAATCGCATATTGCAGAATCTGAAAAATTGGGCATTGGCACCCGATGATAAAATGCGTGAATTGCTGGATGGAATTGCAATAAACAAAAATATAACCGATGACGATATTGCGCGCGCACGCGAAATATTTTTTACATATATCGATTCACCCGATATGTTAAAGGTAAAAACCATCCATGGTTTTTGTGAAGAAATTTTACATCGTTTCCCGATTGAGGCAAATATATCCCCGGCGTGGAAATTGGTATCCGGCCCAGACCAACGGACTTTATTGTGGGACGCATTTAACAATATGATAACATCATCATCAAACCCAGATGTCGATACGGCATTTTCGCATATCGTAAATCGCGTTTCTGAATATTCAATCGATAATTTATTGGATATTTTGGCGGGGCATTACAGGGATTTTTTCGGAATAAACGATTTTGTTAAATATCGCGAATATTTTATTGAAAACACGCGTGATTTTTTGGAAATCAAAAACGCACCAGACACAAATGTGGACCCATGTATTTTGCAAAATATTATAAATTGGGCGTCTGAAAACATCGACGATAAAAAACCACAAAAATATTTGCAAGATATTATTGATTGTGCAAAAAAATACATGCAAAATTCCATTGGTTTCCAAGAATATAAAACGGCATATTTGAACCAAGATGGCACAAAAAAGAAAAATTTGATGGACAAAGATTTTGTGTCGATTGAACAAGACCGCGTTTATGCCATAAATCAGTATAACGAAAATAAACGCGTTTTTGATGACACGATTGCATTGTTTGATTTGTCTGCGGCATTTGCACACAGTTATATCGACATCAAACGCGCGCACAATATATTGGATTTCGAAGATTTGATTTTATATACGCGAAAACTGTTTTCTAATCGTGAAACAATGGGGTGGGTTTTGTCGCAAATGGATGTGTCGCTGTCGCATATTTTGTTGGACGAGGCCCAAGATACATCCCCTCAGCAATGGGATATTATTCGTATGTTGACGGGCGATTTTTTTGATGATGGCGACACGAACGATTTGCCACGTTCTTTGTTCGTTGTGGGCGATATCAAACAGTCTATATACGGATTCCAAGGTGCCGACCCAACCGCGTTTATACGCAGTCGTGATGATATTGCCAGCCAAATCGAAAACAATTATCGTGTAATTCGTGATATTCCACTCAGTCAGAATTTCCGTTCTTTATCGTCGGTTTTATATGCGGTTGATACATTTTTCCAAGACGACATTGTTAAAAATATCAGTGGTTTTATAAATCAGACACATATTTGTATGCGACGCGAATCCCCGGGCGTCGTTGAATTACACAAATTGGTGGCGCGTGGCGATGACGGTCCAGATTTAACACAATACATAAAAAAAATTGCAGAAAAAATAAAATCAATTATCGATTCTGGGAAATATACCGCCCAAGACATAATGGTTTTGGTGCAAAATCGTCATCCGTTTGCGGTGCCATTGGTCGCAGAATTGAAAAAAATGTCGATTCCGGTCGCGGGCAGTGACAGGATTATATTGCCGAATTTTCCGGCAATTCGTGATTTACTGAATTTAACCCGTTTTTGTTTGGACAATCGCGACGATTATTCTTTGTGCTGTGTGTTGAAAAGTCCGCTTTATCGGTTTTCTGAAAATCAAATTTATGATATTTGTAAATTGAAAAACGATGCGAAAGCCCAGGCAATATGTTCCGGTAAAGAATCTGAAATTCCATCGGTGTTTGATGTTTTGGAATCTTATTCACCGGCGGTCTGGGCGGATTTACAGGAAATTGTAAAATCATCTGCAAATATGGCGCCTTATTCATTTTTCTCGTTTGTATTACGGAATAATGACACGCGTCAAAAAATGATTGCGGCATTGGGCACGCAAATTATTGACCCATTGGAAGAATTTATGACAATATGCCTGGCATACGAAAGAACACAAAGTGGCACATTGCATGAATTCTTAAAATGGTTTATCACCGGCGGGGCGGATGTTAAACGCGATATGGACGCTGCATCCGGTGTTCGTGTCGTCACCGTTCATGGCAGCAAGGGACTCGAGGCCCCCGTTGTATTTCTAATCGATACCGCAAATACCCCAAACGCAGAAAATATTTTAACAATACCGCAAAAAACAAATTCAGATTTTCCATTACCATGGATTTGGCGGGCGTCTGGGACACAAAAAACGGATGCTGTTCAAATGGCAATTGATGCGCGTCAATCGCAACAGATTGCGGAATATTATCGATTGTTATATGTGGCGATGACGCGTGCGCGTGACGAATTATATATATATGGATTTATACCAAATAAAAATCCGAACGCGACATCATGGCATACGAATTTGTGGCGCGTATTTTCTCGTCTGTATAATGCGTCAGACAACCAAGAATACATCAGGATAGAACATGAATACAACCCTAGATAATTTTATAAAAAATCAAACAGCAACAGATTTTGCAACAAAATCTGGAAAAATAATGCATGCAAAATTGCAATCGGTGTTTGTTGATGATGCATCATCTGGGGACGGGGAATTGGTTGAAAAAATTAAACAATCCTCCCCCGAATTGCAACGGTTTTTTTGTCGTGCGTCCCGACCCGAGGTTCCCATTGCCGGAATAATTGATGGTCATTTTGTGTCGCGTCGCATTGACCGAATGGTCGTGGATAATGATACGAAAAATGTTTATATTTTGGATTATAAAACAGATATCGATACAGAAAAATTTCGTCCAAAATATATTGCACAACTGCGCGAATATAAATCTTTGATGTCGCAGATTTATCCAGATTATAAAATATCGTGCTATATTTTATGGTTGCACGATTGGCGTTTAGAAAAATTATAAAAAAATTGAAATTTGGGAAAATACGGTTATAATTTCAACCATGTTGACCAATCTGCACATTTCTAATATCGTTTTAATTGAAAAACTGAATTTGGAATTCGGGCGGGGGTTGAATATTTTAACCGGTGAAACGGGCGCGGGTAAAAGTATTTTAATGGATGCATTATCGCTGGCGTTGGGTGCGCGCAGTGATACCGGTTTGATTCGTCATGGGTGCGATATGGCATCTGTTGCGGCGGAATTTGATAATATTGGTGAAAATGTAAAAAACATTTTGGCGGAAAACGGAATTGATACAGACGATAATTTGATTTTGCGTCGCACATTATCCGCCGATGGCAAAAGTCGCGCATGGGTGAACGATAATCCGGTGTCGGTGCGTGTTCTCAAAGACATTGGCGATGCATTGGTTGAAATTCATGGACAATTTGCAAATCATACATTATTAAATCCCGCAACACATCGTCCGACATTGGATGCGTTTGCGATTGGGCAAAATCCGGAATTTGCAAATGTGCAATCTGGGACGCGCGCGGCATATAACAAAATGCACACAATAGAAAACGAAATCGCTCGATTGCAAGATTTGGTTGCGCGTGCGGCATCTGAACGTGAATTTTTGGAACATAATGTTGCGGAATTGCGTGCGTTAAATGTTCGTCCCGGGGAAGAGGCCGAATTGGCAACAATTCGCGCAAATATGATGAACGCGGAAAAAAATGCGGCAATTTTAAACGATGCCCAAAATGCGATGAATCCAAATGGAAATTCGTTGGATTCATTGGTTTGTGATGTTGCACATATTTTGGAAAGGTTGCACACCGATGGTGAAAATCCGTATTCGGAACAAATTGACGCGCTGTATGATGCGGCGCAATCTATTGCAAATGTCGCGGAATCTATTAAACCGGAATCCACCGATATTGGCACAATTGATGATGTCGAAGAACGTCTGTTTGCAATACGCAGCCTGGCACGAAAACATCGCGTTTTGCCGGACGAATTGCCAAACAAATTAAATGAAATGGCATCTGCATTGAATACAATAGATAATTCCGACATGGAATTGAAAAAATTAAAGAAAGATTTAACCGTCGCAAAACAAGAATTTGACGCATTTGCAACAAATTTAAGTAAAATGCGCGCCGATGCGGCTGCGGCAATGCGTGATGGTATAATGGCTGAATTGCCGGATTTGAAATTGGGTTCGGCGGATTTTATGGTTGATATACGGCGCGCCACCCCATCGGCATCGGGGGTTGATGATGTTTTGTTTATGATAAAAACAAATCCGGGCTCGCCATTTGCACCATTAAATAAATCGGCGTCTGGTGGCGAATTGGCGCGTTTTATGTTGGCGTTGCGCGTGGTTCTTGCGGGCGGGGCGGATTCGCACACATTTGTATTTGATGAAATTGATACCGGTATCAGTGGCGCAACCGCATCGGCGGTTGGCGCGCGATTAAACCGTTTGGCGCATGCGTCCCAGGCATTGGTCATAACTCATTCTGCCCAGGTTGCGGGATTTGCCGACCGTCATTATAAAATTGCAAAGCATACCGAAAACGATAAAACCACAACAACGGTCACGGAAATTACGGGCGACGAACGCGTGAACGAGGTTGCCCGAATAATCAGTGGTACGGATATTACGCCGGAATCGTTGGCAACCGCCAAAACATTGATGAAAAATTAAAAAACGCCAAATTTTGGCATTTTTTTACAGATTATAATTATGGTTATTTTGTGGAAAAAGACTTCGTATTATTTGTATATCAAAAGAGGCAGATGCATCATTGTATAATTTTTTTAATTCTTGCCCATCTGTGGCGAATTCTGTGCCATTGAACACAACTTGTGATTTCTGTGTCCCCAGTCCCATGCGAATTTCATATTTTTTTGTGCTGTTGTTAAAACTAACAGAATAATGCACTTCTTTGCTGCCGATTGTATATGTGTTGGTATTGCCAGATTTGCGATATGTGATTTCTGCTTTTGATTTTACTAACAAATTCATTGTTGCAATCACAAGGGCGGTTTGATTTATTTTTGACATAATATTTCCGTTTTTTTCGTTATATTCGGACTTTATCATAAAAAACACAATAATCAACAAAAAATGATTGACAATACTAAAATTTGTATTATATTATAATCAAACAAATACCTAAGGAGTATAATTTATGTCAAATTTTGTAAGTGTAACAAGACACGGTTTGTTTAATGAAAATGGTATGCCAACGACAACACTGTGTGATCAAGATATATTTCATATACACAAAATCAGACCTATTTTTGATACATTGCGTTTACAATATAAAATATCGCAATTAGATATAAAAGCATCAGATAATCCTGGCGTTGTTTTACAACCTGGAAATCCGTCAGATAAAAACGGTGGCAATTTGTGGATTCGTTTCTTTGATAATGAAAAAGAATCTAAATGGATATATTTGGGAAATATCACAAGAGGCGATGCAGAACCAGTATTTAATTTTGTCGTTTTAAATTGTTTAACACAAATAACGGACAGAGAGGCTGTACGCGAAGCATTGAAAATCGAAAAACGCTTTTTGGGTAGGGTGCTTGCATCTGTATATCAACGGGTCAGATAACAAAACGCCCAAATGGGCGTTTTTATAACTTTATAACACCGCCCGCCAATTCAATTGTTGCGGGTGTTTCATTTATGTTGCTGATAATTTTACCATTGTTATCGCGCACAATGGCATATCCACGACGCAAAACATTTTTATAACTCAAACTGTCCAGCATTTGTCCCAAATGACGAACGGTCTGATTCAGAATAATCATTTTATTCGCCAAAATATCAGGTAATTTTGCGATTTGTTCCAATTTACCGCGCGTCAATGATATTTTATTCGATATGATTAAATTGATTGTGCGCCCCACATCGTCCAACCGTTGTCCCCATTCCATAACGACTTGGCGTGGACTTTTGATTGAAATGTTCCCCAGTGCCTGTTTCGCACCAACCAACCGGTTTGCAAACGCAGTATTTAATCGATGCCCGATGTTGTCCAAATCTTGCATAATTGATAATTTTGTTGGCACGACCATTTCGGCGGCACCCGTTGGCGTCGGTGCACGCACATCGGCGGCAAAATCGATTAGCATCCAATCCGGTTCGTGTCCAACACCTGAAATCAGTGGAATTTGACTTTCGGCGGCGGCACGCACAACAATTTCTTCGGAAAAAGGCAACAAATCTTCTAATGCGCCACCACCCCGCGCGACAATAATCACATCAACATTTTGCATTTTGTTAAAGTATTCAATGCCGGCCGCAACCTCACGCGCCGCGGTGTCCCCTTGGACGGTTGCGGGATATAATAACACATGCACCGGGAACCGTTCACGCAAACGATTTTGTATGTCTTGGAATGCGGCACCGGTGGGACTGGTGACGACCCCAATTCGTTGGGGCAGCCTGGGCAAAGGTTTTTTGCGTGACGCGTCAAACAGTCCCTCAAGCGCTAATTTTCTTTTGCGTTCCTCTAACATTTTTAATATTGCGCCAACGCCCGCCATTTCGATTTCAGAAATAATGATTTGATAATTACTGCGTGCGGGGTATGTTGTGAAACGACCGGTTATGATGACTTCGGCACCTTCTTCCAACTTAAATGGCACGGGTGTACTGCGCCAAATAATCGCACTGATGACCGCACCGGCATCTTTGATGGACATATAAATATGCCCCGATGTTGCGCGTGTAATACCGGACAATTCCCCGCGAATACGAATTGTTGGGAACGCGGTTTCAACCACGCGTTTTAACAGTGCAGACGCATCAGAAACACTGAAAATCATATCTGGTTTAACAAAAGGTTCTGGTTTTTCAATCATTTTCAATCTTTTTGATTTATAAAATTTTCAATCCCTATGGATTTGGCAAAACGAACAACCGGGTCGTCTTGTTCTAACTCACAAGATATCTGTCGCCCAATATTGTATGGAATTTGTATCCCGTTATGTGTGTATTGGTCAAAAGTTAAATCAAACACAGTTTTTGATGGCGTGTGCATTAAATAGTGATGCGGTCCATATGACCAATTATTGTCAATAAACATCAGTTGCCAATTTTTACCCATCATGCGTTGGAAATTTATACTGGCAACACGACAAAAACCATCCGAATCATATGTATAACGATTTAATTCTTCGCCTAAATCTTTGGCAAATGTATCATATTTAACACTTTTTAGCCGAAAAGAATCACGAAATAACAACACCAAGTTTTTGGCGCGCAGACGGCTAACCTTGTCCAGCCCCATTGAATCAAGGTTTTTTAATAATTTGCGTGTAGCGGACTCAAAATATCTGTCGTTTTTTGGTGTCATATGAAATCCATTTATAATTCGGTCAATGGCCAACGGGGGCGGGGCGCAACAGGTTCGCGAACAATATTTCCCACGCGCCAGTTTTCAATTCCCGCCCATGCAATCATTGCACCATTATCGGTGCATAAATTCATCGGTGGGGCGGCGAAAATCATATTGTTGTCATCGGCCAGTTTTTCCATTGCTGCGCGTATGGCACTGTTTTTCGCAACACCACCCGCAACGACCAATGTTTTTGGTTTTGCGGATTTTACCGCATCCGTTTTAATTGCATGTTCCAATCGATTTATAATACAATCAACAACCGCCGCCTGGAAAGATGCACAGAAATCATTTATAAATGCATCATCAACGGGCTCTTGATTTTTATCCAGCATAATGCGCGCCGCGGTTTTTATGCCACTAAAACTGAAATCGCATCCCGGCTTGTCGCACAATGGTCGCGGGAAATGAAACCGTTTTGGGTTGCCTAAATTTGCGCGTTTATCAACAATCGGCCCACCCGGATACCCCAGTCCCAACATCTTGGAAACCTTGTCAAATGCCTCGCCGGCACTGTCGTCAATGGTTTGACCAATCATTTCATATTGTCCAACACCACGTACCAATAAAATCTGACAATGTCCACCCGATGCCAGCATCAGCAAATACGGAAATTCAACCGATACCCCAACACCCATCCCGTTTGCTGCACTTGCAGACAATCGTGGCACCAACGCATGCCCCTCTAAATGATTTACCGCAACCAATGGTTTATGTGTTGCCTGGGCAATACCGGTTGCCGCCATCCAACCAACCAATACCCCACCAATCAGTCCCGGCCCCGCCGTCGCCGCAATAACATCAATGTCGTCTATGTTTTTGCCCGCCGCATTCAGTGTTTGTTTAATAACCGTATCAATCGCCAAAATATGCGCACGTGCCGCCAATTCAGGCACCACACCGCCGTATTTTTGATGCTCGGGTATTTGCGAATAAATTATGTGCGCCAATATGTTTCGATTTGAATCAACAATCGCCGCCGATGTTTCATCGCATGATGATTCAATGCCCAAACACAATGTGCCAATATCGGACGAAATTGCCGACCCCATATCCATTTGAATTATTTTATCGTCTTTCATTTTTTTATATCCAACAACATTATACCCAAATTATTTTTATTTTCCAGTAATCCTTGGACATATTTATCAAAATTTACATCGACAACCCGTTTTTGTTTTCTGGACGCGTGTCGCAAAATGCCACCTGGCAATAAAAATCCCATGTGCCGCACCGCCAAATCAGTCCCAATTTTCGCGGCGATTTTTGGATTGTTGATTATAAACAGAACAATCACAGGGCGGGGCGGGTTGATACCAATCGCGTCCTGTAATGAAATGTATTCTAAATCCGTCGCCGTTTTTGCAAAATCTGTATCAATATTATGAACGGTTTTGAACCAATTTTTTTTGTCGATTATAACATGACGCACGCGGGTTTTGCCAAATTTACGACTGACATTTTCAACAATATCAGAATTATTTTCCAACCAATCTGTTTCGATAAAATGGTTACGGTTTATAAAGTTCGGCACACCATCACGATAACGAATTTTATTTAATTTTTGTGCGTCGCCCCCCGCCAATGATGTTTCAACAAATGTTGTGCAGTCAAACGCGTCAAACCGTATAATGGGGTCGGTGTCCGGTGCCACGCCTTCGCCCAACGGGTCTGAAATATATGGCGCGCCCAAGAACGCATTGCCGATATTATCATCTGTGTTATGATGTGAACACCCAATTGTCAATCCCAGAAAAATCAGCAACAAAACGCGTTGCATTTTTAATTATTTTCCCGTAATTGAATACCCATATTACATAACTTTACCGCATCACGCACCGCAAATTCCGCGGAATCATTAAAGGTTGACATTTTATCAACGCATGCAACAATCAAATCGGTATTTTCTTGGCTTTTTGTCAATAATTGCACGGTTGCAACCTTTTGTTCAATCGCGCCCTCGGTCCATTTTTGCAGATTTCCGCTTTCTAAACTGGTGGCCTTGCGTTGGGTTGCAAAAAATACACATACAACCAAAATCAGCACCGCAATACCAATAATCAACTTGAAATTCTTTTTCAGAAAATTCCAGATTTTTTTCATATTTTCCCTTCCTTTATTATAAAAATATTATTCGCAATTCACCAACCATACATCATAATCCGGGTTTTGCAATGGGTTGTTTCCCGGTTCATTTCGGTTCATCCAACCACCAAAAATCTGTCCCGCCGATGAATCAGAAATTTCAACAAACGCAAAATAATTTTCTGCATCAAATGGGTCACTTTGCTTGCAAGACCGCACCGCAATATTTAATTTTTCAAAATCAATGGAATAATCAACCGGAACACGCACCGTCTGCGCCTTGCCGGCGGCCTTGTTCAATACGCGCAATACCGCCGTTTCATGGTCGATATATGCATCCGCACCACGTGGAATCAACGCGACGCCCGCCAAAAACAAAGCAAAAAGTAAAATTATATATTTCATATTATCAATGATACAATCATACAACAAATAAGTCAAATTATTAAATTAAAAATCCGTCATGGAAAAATCATGACGGATTAAAAACACAAAATAATAGAAATTATTTTGCAGGTTTTTCAGCACTTGTTGCCGCCAAATCTTCAACAATACGAGCCTTTTTACCAGACAATTTGCGTAAAAAGAACAATTTTGCACGACGAACGCGACCGATACGAACCTTTTCAATTTTTTCAATCGCCGGTGTGTATAATGGGAATTTGCGTTCCACACCAACACCGTATGATTCGCGACGCACAGTAAACGATGCGTTGTTGCCGTTTCCGCCATCACGGGAAATCACGACACCTTCGAACAATTGAATACGGAATTTGTCGCCATCTTTGATTTTTACATGAACGCGAACGGTATCACCAGCCTTGAAATTAGGGATAACTTTGTCGCCTTTCAATTTTGCGATTTGTTCGTTTTCGATTTTTTTCAATATACTCATTTTTTATTTTCCTTTATTAAATCCGGACGTCTTGCTTTGGTTAAATCGTCCGATTGTTGTTTCCGCCACCGTTCGATATTGCCATGGTGGCCAGACAGCAGGACTTCTGGGACTTTGTGTCCACGCCATACCGACGGGCGGGTATATAATGGCCATTCTAACCCCCCGATTTCGAAACTTTCATTTTGTGTGGAATCGCTTCCACCACCCAATACATTATCCATCACGCGAACGCAACTGTCAACAAAAACTTGCGCAGCGACCTCGCCACCGGATAAAATATAATCACCAATAGAAACCTCGGTAATATCGTATTCTTGTAAAATGCGTTCGTCTATCCCTTCGTATCGTCCGCATAACAGGGTATATGTTGCATCTTTATCCGCCACAAATTCGCGCACTAATTTTTGATTTAATACTTTACCACGCGGGGAAAAGTATATGATTTTACCGGTTTTTTTTATTGAATCTATGGCCGGTCCAATGGCATCTGGGCGCATAACCATCCCGGCACCCCCGCCGAATTGTTCGTCATCGACACTGCCATAATTATTGACGGCAAAATCGCGAATATTTATAACATCCATTGACCAAATTTTTTTATCCAATGCGCGTCCAACAACCCCGCCACCCAGGGTTCCTGGAAACATTTCTGGAAAAATAGTCAATATATTAAAATGCATATTATTTAACCATCACAACATTGTTATCAAAATCAACATTTGCGCCAATAAACGAATACATATTGCCGTTGTCTGTTTCGATAATATCGCCCGCGCCAAAGTTCTGGAACCCGGCAATCGTGCCAACATATTTGCCATTTTGCACAACCGAAAAACCAATTAAATCCGCCTGGTAATATTCGTTGTCGGCGGTCGCGGGCAGGCCATCGCGTTCGATAAACAATTCTGTGCCACGCAAAACCTCGGCCGATGTTCTGTCATCAAATCCGCGTATATGCGCGATAATAACATCAGAATTTGGCACGCATCGCACAAACTTGAAATCATCCGGACCAAACTTGTTGCTTTGAACCTTGAAATTCTGGAAATCGGTTGGCTTTTCAGAATATGTTTGCACACGCACATCCCCGCGTACACCTTGGAACGCCACAATTTTTCCAACCAAGATTTTTTTATTATCGCCCATTTGATTTAATTTGTGGAATTACCATGTTGTTGGTGTATCTGTCGCAACCGTTTGCGATTTCAGGACACCCGTCAAATGCACCAGGGGTTATTTGAATTGCGCCCCCAGATTGCAAAATCGCATTTTGAATCGCGGAAAATCGCAATTCTTTTACCGCGCACAATTCGTTGTCAAAAGGACAATATGTCGCACTCATTATCGAATCCTATACGTCCCGTTGCATGTCAATAGAATATCACGAATTCCATGAATATATTCTTTGGCATCCAACCCATTTTGTTTCGAATATTCAACCATTTCATGCAAATTTGATAAATAACTAAGGTATAACAGGTGTTTGAATCTTGGACGACGAAAATGCACCGAACGAAACACCAACCCCAGTTCGTGAACCAAATCCGAATAAGAATATGTATTACAATTCGATGACATTTTCGTTTTTATCAAACCATTATTCTGCAGCGGCATCCGATGACGCGCCTTCGGCTGGGGCGTCGGCTGCGGCTTTGGCAGCGGCCTCAGCCGCGGCTTTTTCCTCGGCAATTTTTGCTAATTTTTCAGCCTTGTCTTTTGCCTTTTGTTGAGTCTTTTCACTTGGCAAATTCTTTTTGGTTTGTGTTGGAATTGGTTTTGCAGTTGCCAATCCGGCCTTGACCATAAATTTATACACGCGGTCAGATGGTTTTGCGCCTTTGGCCAACCAAGCCTTTATTTCTTCTACTTTCAAAACGACGCGTTTGTCGTTATCTTTGGCCAACATTGGGTCGTATTTACCGACGACCTCTAACACATTGCCAGAATTACGTGCGTTGCGTGAATCGGTCACAACGATGTGATAATACGGACGTTTTTTTGCACCATGACGCGCCAAACGAATAACAGTTGCCATTTTATAAATCCTTTTTGTTAAATAAAATCGTTATCCACAAAGAAAACCGACACCAAGGGCGAAACTCGCCGGATGATGTTCCTTGTGCATGCCGCACACAGGGGTTGTTTTAATGGCAATCTTTGGGATTTGCAAAGGTATTATTATATTTTATTTCCAAAAAGTCAAGAAAATCGTTTGAAATCAAATGGCTTGCCACACGAAGCCTTGGCAAAGTGTGGTGCGGGCGAAGGGAATCCGAGTGTATAAACACACAATGAGTTGCGCGGTTGCAACGAATTGATGTGTGCATAACAAGGATACCCGCTTCATACACGTCCAGATTCAAACTTGGTGCGGGCGAAGGGAATCGAACCCTCGTCTAAAGCTTGGGAAGCTTTCGTGCTGCCATTATACCACGCCCGCATGCGAAATGCATTCTATATTACATCGAAACAAATGTCCATAATTTTTTATACAAATTAAAAACCGCCAATAATGGCGGGGATTTATCGGGCGCGTTGTCTTGTGATGTTTGTTGTGTTTTCCTTGGTGCATTCGGCATCAATTCGCGCCAATGCTGCGCGCAGCACTTTCTTGTTTGGTTCTTGTTTTTCAACAGATAACAAAATTTTATAAAACGCATGAGGGTTATTTGTTGTTTTAATCAAAAAACGCAGACGATTCAGCATTTCTGCCCAATCTGTCTCTAACTTTGATGGCGACGCTTTGTATTCCAATGCTTTTTTTTGTTCGTTCATTTATACACCTTTATATACGAACTATTGCATAAATAATATTTTTGTCAAGAAAATATAATCAGGTACCAAAAAATTTAATTATTTTATCGCGATTGCCCAATGCGACGAAGCGCGCAAATCACACCACGGCCGTGGCGACGGCGTCTGTATCTTTTGGATTCACGTAACCGCAGACCTTCGGCAACGGTCATAACCACATCTAAATCATAAGGGCTTTCTACAATAATTGCCAAACCGTTTGGGTTGTGTTCGCAACCGCATTTTATTCTGACCTTTGGATTCTGAAAGGTTTGGTTGACAACGGGGCCATCCCATGTATTTATACGCAAATTGACCGCCAGGCTCAGTGTTTTGTCAATTTGCGCCCTTACTGCATCCAAACTGTCGTCTGTGATTGTTATACCCTTGGACGGGTCAGATTTTTCCGCCGTAAACATTGTGGGACTGATACCGACAATAATTGAAATATTATAACCACGATATTGTTCCACAGGATATTTTTTCATTGGCATCGTTTATTCCTTTATTTACTCTGACCGACGGGTATGTTTAATTTTTGTTTTGGATAAATTAAATCTGGATTTTTGATATTGTTGCGCGTGGCAATCACACTGAACAAAACACCGCGTCGCATAAAGTTCCGTGCAATAATCCACAAACAATCCCCCCGACGCACAGTATAATATGTATCATCATCGCCCGTCATTTTCGGCATAATAAATTGGTTGACAATCGTCGCAACGATATTGCCGTCATCATCATGCATACGAATATTTAATGTATATTCATCGCCTGGGGTTAAATCGCCGACATCTGCGCCCAATCCAAAATGTTTATAGTCCGACACACGCGCGGTTCCCAAAAATTCGTCATTTAATGTCGCCGATATGCGCAGTCTGGGCAACCCATCACCCGTTATAACAATACGACCATTGCTCAGATAATCGATTTTAGAAACACTTAAATCACCATCGTGCAACGCGTATGGTGCATGTAAAATCCGTGTGCCATCACGGGTCATCAACAATGATACAGAATTTTCCGCACCCGTGTCCGATATGTAAATAAACACACGGTCGGCGGATTTTGTTTTTGATTCGACATCCATCAAATACAAAGTATAATTTCCCGCCGGAAACGCATTTGTCGGTGCCCACACGAATTCACCGTTATCATCCGTCATAACCGTTGCAGACAATTTTTTATTCATAAATATCGACACACCCGTATTCGCGTGCCACCGACCCGCAACAACGATTTTGCCATCGTCGCCAATTCTGACAATATCAAATGCCGGTGTTTTTAATTCTGGGGCGGGAATGGTTCGTACAATGGGTTCCGGTACCGGTGGAACAACCGGCGTTGTGCGATTTGCACGCAAATACCCAAACAACACCCAAATCAAAATAATAACAACAATAATCGCACACAAAATCGGAAACCAATATTCGCGCCACCAAGATTTTTGCGCCGCATCCCCATTTGACCGTACCGCCGGTCGCCCAACAACGCGTTTTTCCGGGTTTGGCTTGGCAAACACATTCAAAGATTTGAAAAATTTACGCGCAAATGAACGGCGTTTTTCCAACCATGCGCGCTGTTTTGCAATGGATTCATCAATCAATTCATCATTGGACTTGGTTTGTTTTGCCATCAGAAATTTACTCCTATTTATACCGCATATAAATAGCACAAAAACAATACAAATGTCAAATTTTTTATGATATAATATATGCCGAAATTGGGGGAAAATATGAAAAAATTAGGCATTATGACAACCGGCGGCGATTGTTCGGGATTAAACAGTGTGATATATAACATTATTCACGGGGGCATGCGGCGCGGTTGGGCGATATACGGTATATTGGATGGCACGGATGGATTGATTGGTGCAACGCCAAATGTTGTGCGGTTGACCGCGGACACATTGCCGCCGGAATCTGCGTTCGTCGCGGGCAGTATTTTGCGCAACGGTAATGTTGGGCACACAAACGGTTTTGAACGTGCGGTGCAATCGGGTAAATACGCGCAATTTACAAAAATGCTGAAAAAGAATTTGTCTGGGTTGAAACTGGACGCGTTGATTTTAATTGGTGGCAACGGCAGTTTATCTTTGGCATGGAAAACGCGTGATATATATTCTGATTTGCAACTGATTTGTATTCCAAAAACGATAGATATGGATATTCCATTGACCGACAAAACAATCGGTTTTGATACAGCGGTATCGCAACTGACCCATTTTTGTGATGATTTAATGCTGACCGCACGCAGTCATCATCGTTGGTTTGTTGTGCAATCCATGGGGCGCAATTGTGGCGCATTGGCATTGACGGCGGGTGTTGCGTCCATGGCGCGTGCGATTTTAATTCCAGAAATAAAATTCGATGTTGATAAATTGGTTAAACATATTAAATCGGCACCAACCGATTACGGAATCATTATGGTATCCGAAGGAATATCTCTGCGTGGGCATTCGGGGCGGCCGGCCGACATGATATCGCGCAAACTTTCCGCCGCCGGTATTGCGAACCGCACCGCGTTTCCTGAACATATCCAAAGGGCAGGGGACACTACGCCAAACGACAGAATATTGGCGGCGCGCATGGCGGATGCGGCGTTGGATGCGATTGAAAACAACGAAACATATGTGATGACGGCACTGCAAAACGGTGAAATCACAACGGTTGGCATAGATACGGTTGTATCGTCCGGTCATCCGGAACGCGACCCAAATATATCAGACCTGACTATATCAAACGCGACGGTTTCTGACGATGACCCGCTCCTTGTTGCCGCAGATAACATGGGTATATATATCGGTGAAACGAAATAAAAAACCGGGCATTTTGCCCGATTTTTATTTTTCCAATCCCAATCTAATATTTTGGATCAATGATAATAGTCTGTCGCGGTCTGCTTTGTTAAAATCTTTTAATATCTGGGCAATACCTTGTTCTTTAATTTTTTCGACTGTTTTATTTTCTATCAGGCGATATTTATAATGACCTTGTTCATCTTTTGTGCGTGAAAATGTCACGATATCACCACGGTGAACATCAACCATCATACCGTATGAATCATAATAAATCTGTTTCCATACAGGGCTGTATGCTTGTATTTTTGTATATGTACTGGCTTGTATATGTATAACAGATGTCACAACTGCATCTTGTTCTTTTTGGTCTATAAAATCCCGTAATTTTTCTTCCGCTGTATGCAAATCAAACCCGGTCATATACGCATAAGTATTTCCACGTTTTTGACGTAATACAGGAATCTTATCGCCCGGTTTATGTTTTTTGCGCCAACCATCCCAATAGATTGAACCGTCAAACCGTTTTGTGAAAAATCTCCCCCACAAATTGTTTTCTAACCATACGCCACTATCATCAATGCTGAGAATTGTGCTAAACTGGTGATTTTCGTCTTCATAATTTGCCATATAATTAACTCCTTGCTATTTTCTTTTTTTATAACATAAAAATACCAAAAAGCAATTAAAAAAACCGCCCGATTGGGCGGTATTTCAAAAGAAAGAACAATTATTTCTTTTCAGAAAAATCTGCATCGGTTGTGTTATTGTCATTACCCGATTCAGAATTTCCCGCGTTTGCCTGTTGTTCGGCTTGACTCGCTTTATACACCGCTTCGCCCAACTTCATGGCTTTTTCTGTCAACGCATCCGTCTTTTCTTTCAAAGATTCAACCGTTGCGTTTTCATTTTTCAATTCGGCAGACAACGCATCTTTGGCATCTTCGATGGCTTTCTTTTCATCTGCTGAAATCTTGTCACCATGTTCTTTCAATGATTTTTCAATTGAAAACACTGCTGCCTCGGCTTGGTTTTTCGCCTCGACTAATTCGCGTTTCTTTTTATCTGCGTCGGCATTGGCTGCGGCCTCGTCAACCATGCGTTTGATTTCGTCTTCCGACAGGCCCCCATCGGATTTAATCGAAATAGCCTGTTCTTTGCCGGTGCCTTTATCCTTGGCGGAAACATGCACGATACCGTTTGCGTCAATATCAAACGATACCTCGATTTGTGGCATGCCACGCGGTGCCGGTGCGATACCTTCCAAATTAAATTGACCCAACAATTTATTATCCGCCGCCATGTCGCGTTCACCTTGGAATACGCGAATTGTCACAGCCGATTGGTTATCTTCGGCGGTTGAAAACACTTGTGATTTCTTGGTTGGGATTGTTGTATTGCGGTCAATCAAGCGGGTAAATACACCACCCAATGTTTCAATACCCAATGACAATGGGGTCACATCCAACAACAAAACATCCTTGACATCGCCCTTTAACACACCGCCTTGAATCGCGGCACCCATTGCAACAACTTCGTCCGGATTCACGCCTTTGTGCGGTTCGCGACCAAAGAATTCTTTGACGGTTTCAACAACCTTGGGCATACGTGTTTGACCACCGACCAAAATAACCTCGGAAATTTGGGATTTAGTCAAACCGGCGTCTTTTAATGCCTTTTCGCATGGTTCAATGGTTTTGCGAATCAAATCATCAACCAAAGATTCCAATTTTGCGCGGGATAACGTTGTATTGAAATGTTTTGGCCCCGTTGCGTCCGCCGTCAAGAACGGCAGGTTAATATCCGCAGATGTCTTGGACGACAATTCGATTTTTGCCTTTTCTGCGGCTTCTTTCAATCTTTGCAACGCCAATTTATCGTTGGACAAATCGATACCGGTCTGGGCCTTGAATTCATCGATTAAATATTTCAATATACGCGCATCGAAATCAGACCCGCCCAATGCCGTATCACCATTGGTTGATTTAACCTCGAACACACCGTCAACGATTTCCAAAATGGACACATCGAACGTTCCACCACCCAAATCATATACGACGATTGTGCCGTCTTTGTCTTTATCCAAACCATATGCCAATGCCGCGGCGGTTGGTTCATTTACAATACGCAACACATTTAATCCCGCGATACGACCGGCATCCTTGGTTGCCTGACGTTGTGAATCATTAAAATATGCCGGCACAGTAATAACCGCATCGGTAATCGTTTCGCCCAAATAATTTTCGGCATCTTTTTTCAGTTTTGCCAAAATCATCGCAGAAATTTGTGATGGTGCATATTTTTTACCATCCATTTCAACCCATGCGTCGCCATTGTCGCCTGCAACAATTTTGTATGGCACGCGTTTTTGGATTTCTTTGACTGCCGGACTGTCATAACGCAATCCCATCAGTCTTTTGATTTCATAAATAGTATTTTCTGGGTTTGTGACCGCCTGGTTTTTTGCGGTAATACCAACCAATTGGTCGCCGTTTTGTGTCAATGCCACAACCGACGGAGTGGTGCGTTGACCCTCGGCATTTTCAATAATTTTTGGGTCAGACCCATCCATAAATGCCATTGCGGAATTTGTTGTTCCTAAATCGATACCTAATACTTTTGCCATAATTAAAGCCTCCTTAAAAATATTTTTTGCTGTTTCTGATATAGTTATGCAAAAATCAATTTCAAGGGGCAGGGGATAAAATATTTATCGGTTTATAATCCTGGGGGCGGGACAATAAAAAACCGCCCAAATTTTTGGGCGGTTGGATTAAAAATGAAATAAATATTTTATTTCTTTGCCGGTGCTGCGACCTTGGCTGGTGCCGCTGGTGCCGCCGCGGCCGGTTTGTTATCGGCCTCGTCTGGCATTTTACCACCAATTGTGACGAATGCCAATTCTGCCTGGTGCAGACCCAATTCGATACCCTTTGGCAAAACCAAATCTGTTCCGTGGATAACCTCGCCAATATTCAGATTTGCCAAATCAACCACGATTTTTTCAGGCATATCGTGAACCAAACCGCGCAATGCAACCTTACGCACAGCAAAGTTCAACACACCGCCCAATTTCAAACCGCGTGATGTATCAACATTTGCCAATTCCAAAGGCACGCTGACCGAAACAGGCGATTTTACATCGATGCGTTTAAAGTCAACATGGATAACTTTGTCAGACACCGGATGATATTGAATATCCATCAACATAGCGTCCTCGTTTCCCTTTGGGGTTTCAATTTGGAATAATTTTGTCCGCAAAGATGGTTGTTTCAACAACATTTCAAAATCGCGCGCATTCAAACAGATTGCGACAGGTTCTTTTTTATCGCCATAAATAACGGCGGGAATATTTTGATTTTTGCGAACGGAACGTGCGGCCCCCTTGCCAGCAACATTACGAAATTCTGCTTTTAATGTAATTGCCATTTTGTAATCCTTTTTCTTGTCCCACATAGCCTTGGCGAAGTGGGATGTTTTTTTACTATTTGCGCGACCTCCAAGGGTGTCGTGCGCGGCATATTATGTATTAAAAACATTGAAAAATCAAGTTAAATCTTGCGCAAAATCAAAAATCGGGCACGACCATATGTTTTGTCTCGTAAAATTTCCCAATTTTCATCAATTTTTGGCATGTCTTGAATTTTTTCAAATTCCCACACCAAAATTGCACCAGGTTTGGCAACTGTGGTTAATTTTTTTACAAACAAAACACCCATATTAAAATCAGAATAGGGTGGGTCTATAAATACTAAATCAGCCATTTTACCGTATTTTTCCACCACAAACAAAGCATTAGTAAAATCAACTTTGGTTGTTTCCGAAACAGATGCTAAATTCTTTTTTATTGCATCTATGGATTTATTTGAATTATCTGTGAAAATAACATTTGCATTATTAAACCGCGACAAATATTCCAATCCAAATGCCCCAGAACCTGCAAAAACATCCCATACCGTCATACTTTGTGTGTTATCAACAATACCATTTATCATATTAAACAATGCGCCACGTGCCAAACTTTGTGTTGGGCGCGCCCCACCAGGCAAAAATAACTTTTTACCCCGATATTTACCGGAAATGATTTGCAATTTGGAATCCATGTATTAAACTATACAACATGGATTTTATGAATCAAGCAATGATTTTGGCAAACAAAGCGATGAATCACGACGATGTTCCAATCGGCGCGGTAATTGTGCGCAATGGTAAAATTATTGCGCGTGGTGAAAACCGGGTGCAAAAATGCAAAAATCCAACATTACACGCCGAAATTGTGGCGATAAATCGCGCGGTCAAAAAACTGGGGCAAAAATTTTTGGACGATTGCGATATTTATGTGTCGTTGGAACCATGTGCCATGTGTGCAACCGCCATTTCATTTGCGCGGATTCGCAATATTTATTTTGCCGCATGTGACGAAAAGGGCGGGGGAATAACCGCAAATGCGCGAATATTTGACAACGATAAACATCTGTGGCGTCCAAATATAATCCAAATGCCCGAATATGCGGATGCATCCGCCAAATTATTGCGCGAATTTTTTAATGCCCGCCGTAAACCCAAGGATACAAAATGACAAAAAGCATAATAATCAAGGGATTGACACTAGATATGAAAATATCAGAAAAATTCAGAAAAACGGATGCAACGTTTATAAATGTCCGTGACGGGTCGATATTTGAGCATACTTTTTGTCATAAACTAGTAGATGGTAAATATCCTTATTGGAATAAAATATTTTACGGTCAAAGGGGGGATTTAGCAATTTTTAGATGTGGTGAATGTGGTATGCTACACTTTACCGGGATCACTTATTATCATACACACCAGTATGCCATCGCAACAGTTTTGGGTACAAATAGCGATAAAACAAAATTGCAACTACATATTCTTAATAAGTTTCCTGACACAATTATATACGAAACGAGCAATACCAAAAACTTCCCGTATATAGAATTTATCGAGCGAAACGATGAACTTTTGATAAAATACCCCAAAAATGTTGGTGAATACATCCAGATTATCGCCAATATAACACAAAATAAGAAACTGTATAGTCTCAACAGGGAAAGTGTAAGGCTTGAGTATGAGGAAAAATATACATTTTCACCAACGGGAATATTACTAACCAACAAAAGAAAAAAAGAACGATAAAAATTCCGCCCAAAATCAGGCCCCACAAAATTTTAACAATTTTGTGGGTATTATCGAGCGGTGTTTTATATCAAACTGTGTCCTGTCATATCATCCGGTTTTGGTAAATCCAAAATTTTCAACATTGTCGGTGCGATGTCGGCCAGTCCCCCATCACGAACCGCAACATCCCCCAGACCCACAACAATAAAATTCACCGGGTTTGTTGTGTGCGATGTGCATGGCACATTATTTTTATAATCCCACATTTCCTCGGCATTTCCATGGTCGGCGGTAATTAAAACCGCGCCGCCCAATTCTAAAACCCGCGGAACCAGTCGCGCCAATTGTGTGTCCAATGTTTCCATGGCACGTATTGCCGCAGATTCAATTCCGGTGTGTCCCACCATATCTCCATTTGCCCAATTCAGAATCACGACATCAAAATTTGGCAATTCGTTTAACAAAGTATCAGTGATTTCTTTGGCGGACATTTCTGGTTTCAAATCAAATGTTGCAACATCGGGCGACGGGATTAAAATTTTCTTGGCACCCGGCAAATCGGCATTGCTTTCAATATCAAAAAAGTAAGTCACATGATTATATTTTTCTGTTTCGGCGATACGCAACTGTGTTTTGCCCGCCGCCGATAAAACCTGACCCAAAGAATTCGCGTGCACCTCGTCATCAATCAGTGCAGGGCACAATTCATTTAATCCTTCGCCATATTGTGAAAAACATAAAATTTTTACCCCAATACCCGATTGCGCAATCGCACGCACGATTTGACGCGACCGGTCAGACCGATAATTTCCCCAAATAAAACCATCGTTTGATGTAATCGGTGTTGCGTTTATCACAACCGGTTTAATGAATTCATCAGTTTCCCCACGTGCATACGCATCCGCCAATGCCGTATGAATATCGGGCGCACTGTATTGTGCGCGTGCCCGTGCAATCGCATTAAATGCAATTTCGGTTCGGTCCAGATTTTGGTTTCTGTCCATTGTCCAATAACGACCAGACAATGTTCCAAAAAATGCACGTGAATCGGCAAAATATGGTGCCAATTCTTGTTCGATTAAATTAATAAATTTATCGGCAGATTTTGGTGCAACATCGCGACCATCTGCGACAAAATGAATACACACACGCAGACCCAAATCCAAAATATATTTCATAATTTTTATTTCATCATTTATACTGGAATGGACACGCCCCGATGACATTAAACCTGCGAAATGAACGATGCCGTGTGTGTCACTTACACGCGATATAAAATCGTGTAAATTTTTATTGGTATCAAGATTTTCTTGGCTAAACCGCAACAGGTATTGCCGCACCACGCGTCCGGAACCGATTGTAATGTGTCCAACCTCGGAATTGCCCATAATTCCAACCGGCAAACCGACGCATTCGCCACTGGCGCATAATTTCGAATGTGGATATTTTTCCAACAAAGAATTAAAAAACGGCATTTTTGCCATCGCAACAGCATTATGTTCGCGCGACTCATTTATACCAACACCATCCATTATACACAATACCAACGGTTTTTTCATGAAAAATCTCCTTTACAATACCACGACAATTATAAGTATTTTCTATTGCAAAACAATCAAAAAAATATTATAAATAGTATGAAATTTAACCAAAGAAGGAAATTATGGCCGGAAAACAATATATTCATAACAGTGTAGATGACCATATCGGCAACCGTATGCAATTACGGCGCAGTATGCTGGGATTGTCCCAGAAAGATTTGGGCGACATGTGTGGGGTATCATGTCAACAGATTCAGAAATATGAATCTGCAACCAATCGTATATCTGCATCGCGTTTATTCCAAATTGGTTTGGCGATGGATACCCCGGTATCGTTTTTCTTTATGGGGTTGCCGGGAAATTTGCCCGATGAAACCAAGGCATCAAAATCGCGTCGTGTCGCGGAACCTGATGCCGATGACCCAATGGGTAAAAATGAAACATTGCGACTGATAAATCTGTATTGGAAATTATCAACCGACAAACAACGTGCAATCGTAATGGATATTTTAACTGCCCTGAATCAAGGCGACCGTGTTTCTGTTACGGAACAAAACGATTAAATTAAAATACAAAAAACAAAACGGCGGGACTAAAATCCCGCCATGTTTTTATATTCAAATCATTGTGCCGACGCCGATGTCGCACCCGGAAAATCAAACGCCCCCAGACGTTTTGCCGCCACCGATGTATTATCGCGTTGGGCTGTGGCGGTCCCATAAACGCCGCCCCCGGTTCTGTTATTTGACGACGATTTTGGTGCTTTTTCTAAAACGCAATTCTTGTATGTCTGCGGTGTTGTTTTTGTCCAACATTCATCCCCCGTATTCGCAGACTTTGATTTATTAAAACCGTATTGTAAATCCATTTTTGACAATCCCGTTGCATCAACGCAATTACCATTTGTTTTATCAAAATATTGCCCCAGGTTGCAAACGCGACACACACCGGTATCGGGGTTTGCGCCACCACGAACACCCGTTCCGCAGTCTGTGCAGGTACGATTGGTTTCCGATGTGAATGCGCGATTTTCGCCCGAACAACGATATTGCCAACAATTACCCCGTTTCACATAATACAAATTCGCTGCGTTTGCGGTATATTCCGCCTCGGTCCAACCATTGCACATTGTTTTTGGTGGTTCTGGGGTTGGCATAACCTCGCAATCGGTGCGCGCCGAATTCGGTTGATACCCCGCATCACACAGCATAAATTTTTCCGTTGGATATTCAACCCCGCTGACCCATGATTTTATACGACTGCCACCCCCCATCCAATCACGCAAACCATTGACCTTTAATCGTCCAACAACAACACCATGATTCATATATTTTAATATTGCCAAAACAGTAACCGATGCGGTTCTATCAGAAGAGGCAGTCGAATGTCCAAATATATCGAACACAGGCAGAGTGAATTTCATGTTACCAGTTCCAGCAAATTGCCTTAAGATTATATTCGATTTTAATTCTGAAAAATCTGTTGGAACAATCGTTTCATTATACCCCGCAACAGGTGTTTTACATTCAGCGCCCATATAACCAGATTTACAAACCCATTTACAGCGAGTATTGTAAAATTCTTCTTCCTTTGGTACAGACGCACCACCACCACTAAAAACAGGATATTTAAACTGCATAACTATCCATTGTTTGTGATTTTTGTTTGCAAACTGAATCTGTGTTGGACAAAATTGCGCACCATTATCATTTATTTTGTGCGCCATTTGAACAACAATTGCACCTTCATCATTTTCTGTGCCATGGCAATTTGCACTCCATTCGGCACTGGTGCAACCACCCAATATAAATTCATTTGACGACAAATTCACACTGTTTGCATTGCCACCCGAATTCCATCCGGTTGCCTGAACCGTTGCACTTTGGTCAATTCCCGCGTTTGCATTGAAACCCGCCATCAACATACATGCAAAAATAATAAACTTATTGCGCAACATAGCAAACTCCGTTTTCAAAATATCCATCGCCTAAAAATCTGCAATGCTGTTCATACCATGTATCCGAAAATACACATGTGTCGGTATTTGCATCATACTGTGCCACCGGCGTTTCATTATCGGCGGTATTATATGCCAAACATTGTGCACGCGTCGTGTTTTCTTTGCAGTATCCCCAACCATCAACCGTGCGGCCACCAAAATAATCAGAATAGAACTTTATCAAATTATTCCCTGTGTTTATGGCACTGGTCGTGTCGGCACCCGCATCAACCCATATACCGTTCAAATCTTCGCACTTTTCCGCCATCATAACCGACATTTGTTCATACAGTTTTTCAACCTGTTGCGCGACAATCGTTTTGGCGCGATCGTCCAATTCATATGTATTGGTCTCACTATTATTATCAGTATTTAGCGCGCCACAATTTTCATACGCATAATTCATAACCATTTGCACAATGTTCGAATTATTGTTGGGATTGTATGACCAACTGTTTGGACGATTGACAATACTATCTTCTAAATCTTGCAACCGTGTTATATCGCCAAATGTGCGCAGGCGACAATTCCATGGATATGCATCGGTCCCATTTGATGGTGTGCATAAACTTTTCAGGTAATTTTCCACCGCCACACCACAGCCTTCGGCAATACGGGCATCGTCAACCGTGTCAATAAATTGCAATAATGTTGTCAAACCACAGTCTTTGCCATTTTTTATTCTGCCGGTCTTATTATCAAAAGTGCATGCCGTATTTCCGTTGCTGTATAACGATGCACATGCCGCAACCTTGTCCACGCACATGCCGGCCGCCGCGCGTGCCGCCAATGCCCCCGCCGCCTGGGCGGTGGTGTCATCAAATCCCTTTAACGCGCCACTTTGCGTATCATAACATTCTTTGATTGTTGAAACGCAAGACATTTTAACTTCTTCTAATTTTTCATCTTGTGCCTGGGCAATCTTAATCAACGCATTGCGTTTGAATTCAGACCACACAGTATCCGCAATATCACGACATGAATCCAACGCGCTTTGTGCATAAATGCGTTTAGAATCTAAAAATTTATTAAAGTTAGAATTTTGCGATAAAACATTTATATTTTCCCCATCCAAATTAATCATTTTATTTAATTTGAATAAATCTTTGGTGTAAATCAAATCGCCAGTTGTGGAATTTATATATGCGCCACTGTAATCCAAACATTTTACATAATTTGCACCGCACGCCGTTGGTGCCAAAATCGCCGATTCAACCTTGTCCATGCATTCATTGACATCCGCAGAATTATGCGCGCGATATTCTTCTAATCTGGCATCGCGCAGATATTTTTCCGCCGTCCGCACAGTTGTTTTTACCTGTTCGGTTTTTGCATCAATTTTTTTCTGATACGCATTGCAATCTTGGGTAATTAAAATATTATACGCACTTTTCGCCATATTGCGAACCGTCGCCGAATCGCAAGATTCCGCAACCAATTTCATACATTGGTTATGTGCATTGGTGTATAAATCTGGTCCCTCTAATGTTGATAAATCAACGGCGGTATCATCAAACAAAGACATCGACCCGTCTTCGGACCAAATGTCGCCAATATCAGATGAAAAATCAATCGTCAGCCCCGACAACGATGACACAGAATTTTGATTTGCCTGACTGGATACCGATTTCCCAGACAACAAATCACTAATGTCATCTAACAATTTTGATGCCGCCGATGTGTCTTTTTTTATTGCCATTTCACCCGCAGTCGCCGAATACATTGCCTGAACCTCGGCGGCGGTTTTATCAACCGCATTCAGATTATTATCTTCAAATTGTGCCAACATGGTAACCGCCTGGTCCAATGCATCCTCGCGATTGCGTAAAATACGATAACTGCTGCTGCAAAAACACCGACGGTATGTTTCATTTGCGCCGGCACAGAATTGATCCATACATGTGTTATACACGGTGCGACAATTATTATACCCGTCGCCCAGTTTGGAAACATCTGAAAATACCGCGGTTGCACGCGCGCGTGACGGCGATTTTGGCAATGCGGCCACCCGCGAAGAATTTTTGTTGCCGATATTCATACCCGGTATTTGATTGGTCAACGCACGACTAATTCCAAATGCGCGATGCACAATTGCGTTGCTGGCATTACCGATTGCATTTCCACCGCGTGATAATTGCACCGCCGCAGACCGATTCGCAACATTGGTGGTACCGTCCCCAGATGTTTTACTTGTCCGCGTCGTGCGAGATGCCCCCATGCGCGCGACGGGCGCCGCTGATTGTTTTGCGCGTAATCCCGATGTCGCCGCGCGATTTTCGGTATTCACCGTTGACCGCGGGGCATTTGTCGCCGCAATTACATCCGTTGCACACAACGCGGCAACAAATAAACCACAGAAAAATCTCAGACTTTTATTCACGTTTACTCTCTCTTGGGTACATTATACCATTTTTACAAAAATCAAATCAACACCAAATTATTCGATACAGCAATTTACGGCATTTTTAACCCATTGACCCAACCGTTTCACAGTTGATTTTTCCGGTTTCTCTGCCGCAACTGATTTTGATTTTGTTGTTTTTTTATTTGCATCTAATTTGCATTGTGCCATCGCACCATCATAAAATGCAGGCACATTTTCATGCACACCGTCCAAATCAATTAAATGCATATTCAATCCCCAGAACAAAGAATACAAATCATATGCTTTTTCGAACATTTGTTCTGCGTCCGCCTTTTTGCCTGCGCCCAATGCCTTGGTGCCAACCTCCATCAAACGCATAGATGCCGCCAACAAATGTTTGGAAATGCACCAAACTTCGCCACCCTGGGCGGATGATTTATCAACAATGCGTTCCATCAATTCTTTGCGCATGGCGCGCACAGTATTCAACAAATCATAAAATCCAGGCTTTTTGGTTTTTGCGCCACTGAAAAAGAAATGTTCTTCTAATGAAATTAAATTCATCAACGCAATCGACAAATCTTGGTCAGACGACAAATCCAACGGATTTGCCTTTTTTGCGGCATCAACTTTTTCAATCATTTCTTGCATAGTCAATTTTTTTTCACTTTTTTTCATCTTTCTACCCCCGGTTTATATAGAAAATTTAGAAACCAAAATACTGGCAATCAATAACATACCAACCGCCAACACGACCTTTTCAAAAGGAAAATGTGCGTGGTTATTATTGCGCCGCTTCATAAATTCATATAATTTCTGAGAAACAATATAAATTATACCGCCACAAATTGCCCAGAATAAAAACGCATCAATAAACCAATAGCATGGACTGTAATGCAATTGATTTATGTATAATCCACCAATCATGGAAAATGACAATAATATTAAAATTATATCGCGACCAAAAAAGTGCCAATTTTTCTTGTCAAACCATTTTATCATCCAATATCCCAATATAACCAAGAATGCACCCAACCAAATCGCAACCGCGTTGTCGCACACACCCAATCGACGCGATATTGTCAATGTTGCACCAATTGCAACCGTGCATACCGCGCACGCCGGATTTGCAACCGCGCCCGATGTCAATGTTGTGCCAAATAAAAATGCTAATAATTTTTTCATGTTCCTTTCTTCCTTTGTTTTCATACTACATTAAATCGCATTTGTTGGTCAATATGATTTTTGCACCCCGCGACAATGTGCCGACCGCGCCCGCGGATTGTGTTCCAATTCATCGGCATCTGGGACAACGGCACGGATTAAATTAAACGGTGCAGACGCGGCAACCGGTATATGTGGATTGCCGGGCAGTGTTGTCCATTCACGAAAAGTGTTTTTTACAATTCTGTCTTCGATTGAATGAAATGTCACAACCAAACATTTGCCATGTGGCTTTAACAATTTTGGCACCGACGACAATGCCCGCACCAATTCGCCCATTTCATCATTTACCGCAATTCGCAGTGCCTGGAACACCGGGGCAATATCGCGTTTATCATAAATCAAATCGCGTAATTGAAATGTTGTTTGTGGTTGGTTTTCAATAATGGCGCGCGCCAAAACATTTGCCTTTTTTACATCGCCATAATCGCGCAAAATTTTTGCCAAATCTGCAACCGATGATTGTTGTATTAAATCGCGTGCCGACATCCCATCACCAGACATCCGCATATCCAACGGCGCATCTGCCCGAAAAGAAAATCCGCGTTCCGCAATATCAATTTGCATAGATGAAATGCCTAAATCAAAAACAATCGCGTCAAATGTTTCATCTAAATCCGCCATTTGTGAAAAATTTTGTGGAACAAATCGAAATCTGTCGCCAAAATCGGCGGCAATCACATTCGCATCCGCAACAACATTTGGGTCACGATCAAATGCGACAACCGATGCCCCCGCATCCAAAAATGCGCGTGTATATCCACCCGCGCCAAATGTCGCATCCAAAATGGTTTTGCCATGGATGTCGCCCAATTCGCGCATAATTGCATTTAATAATACCGGTATATGTTTCATTTTATTCTATTTGCACCTTGATTCCCAACGCCGACAAATCGGTCGCCGTATTATTGCCCAATTCAACACCACCCGGCAACACCATCGTTGCAATTTTATCCGCCCCATGCAGGTTTATCGCAACGCGTGTTGTTCCCCGCGGTAATGTCGATAAAGTTTTTTTCAGGTCAGGCAACACATCGCCATTCCAAACATCCAGAGTAATTTTTTTTGCAATTTTTGCGACCCATCCCGCCAACGGAATAATAGAATCAACAAATATTGATACCCGGTCATCGCGATTTGATGATTTTCCCGATATTAAAACCAAAGAATCTTTGGATAAAATTGTTGCAAATTCAATCGCCGCATCACCGAATGCCACCGCATCTATATTTCCGAAACTGTCCGTCGCCGATATAGTAATCATTTCTTTGCCGGTTTTTGTTCGACGACGCGAAAACGCACCGACATTTGCGGCAATCTGCACAGGTTTTCTGTCGCCGACGCGTTCCAATGTTGCACTAGTTGTCAATTTTTCACGCGCGATTAAATTTTTGTATTGGTCCAACGGATGTGCCGAAATATAAAATCCCAATGCCGACAATTCGTTTTCCAACCGTTGTGAAAAATTCCAAGGTTCTGTTTTTGGCAAATTTGATTGCAACCGATTTTCCATAACATCGTCTTGGGTTGTGTTTGCAAACAAAGACAACAAATTTCCATTATCCTTGCTTTTTGATGCATACGATAAAATCATATCTGCGTTCATAAATATCGCAGCGCGATTTTTTTCTAACGAATCCAAAACACCAACCTTGGCAAATGCCTCTAATATTCGTTTGTTTATAATTGGTGCGCATCGTTTGGCAAAATCGGTTAAATTTTTGAATTTTCCATTTGCACGGCGTTCGGCAATAATCGCATCAGTTGCCGCCGTCCCGACCCCCTTGATAGCCGCCAGCGCATAAATAATTTTTCCATTTTTTACTGTGAACAAAGATTCACTTTCGTTTATATCGGGCGCAACAATTTGTATTCCAAAGTTTGATTTTGCATCATCAACAAACAACGCCAATTGGTCAGTATCGTTCAAATTGCTGGACATTGCCGCGGCAATAAATTCCGGGGTATAGTGTGCTTTTAAATATGCGCATTGGTTTGCCACAATAGAATATGCGATTGCATGTGATTTATTAAAAGCATATTTTGCAAATTCCTTGAACTTTTCCCATAAATCTTTGGCGGTATCCCGGTCCAGTGTTCCTTGGGCCTCGCATCCATCCAAAAATTTAACCTCTAACTTGGCCAATAATTCCAATTTCTTTTTACCCATGGCTTTACGCACGGTATCTGATTCACCGCGGGTAAAGTTCGCCAATGCGCGCGTCAATAACATAACCTGTTCTTGATATACGATAATACCGTATGATTCTTTTAATATCGGTTCGGCCTTGGGGTGAACATATTCAATTTTTTCTTCGCCGTGCATACGCGCAATAAATTGTGGAATAAATGCAATTGGTCCCGGTCGATTTAACGCATTCAATGCCGATATTTCCAAGAAACTGGTTGGTTGCATTTTACGCAATGTTTGTTTAACAAACGGGGCATCGAATTGGAATATCCCCTCGGTCAGTCCCCGTTGCCATAATTTCATAGTTGTCGCATCATCTGTTGGGATTTTATCCAAATCAACATTTATTCCGCGTGTTTGTTGAATCAGTTTAACTGCATGCTTTAACACAACCAATGTTTCTAATCCTAAAAAGTCAAATTTAATAAGTCCTGTTGCTTCCAAATAATGTCCATCATATTGACTGGATGGCAACGGGTTTGATGGGTCGCGATATACCGGTGCAATTTGCGTCGTGGGCCGGTCACCAATAACAACCCCACATGCGTGTTGCCCCAGATTTCGTATAGAACCCTCTAATTCTTCTGCGATTTTAACAACCTTGGCCATGTCGGCATCATTTGCCAAAATTTCCTGCATTTCCGACGATGAATCAACCGCTTCTTTCAATTTTTTTGCATCCGCCGGAATCAGTTTAGACAATCGGTCTGATTTAGAATATGGTATTCCATACACGCGCCCAATATCACGAATTGCACCGCGTGCCTGTAAACTGCCAAATGTAATAATACGACACACAGAATCATGTCCATATTTATCGCAAATATACGCCAACACGCGTTCAATACCATTCGGTTCGAAATCGACATCGAAATCCGGCATAGAAATACGGTCGGGATTCAAGAATCTTTCAAACAATAATCCATATTTTAATGGGTCAACATGGGTAATTCCCAAACACCATGCGACAATAGAACCCGCACCCGAACCACGCCCCGGTCCCGTTAAAATATCATTATTGCGACACCATTGAATATAATCTGCAACGATTAAAAAATACCCCGGGAACCCCATCCCGATAATAACATTTAATTCAAATTCAGCCTGGTCATAATATGGTTTCGTGTCGGTAATATTATGTTCGGCAATTCGCGCCGCCAAACCGTTCATTGTATTATCACGCAGCATTTGACATTCGGCCTCGAAATCATCACCGAATTTTGGCAACAAAGGTTTTTCTTTGACATTTACCATAAACCCGCAACGATTTGCGATTATTTCAGTATTTTCTATGGCCTCGGGCAAATCAGAAAACAATTCGCGCATTTCGTCAGTTGATTTGAAATATTGCTCGGATGATTTTCGTGGACGATTTGGATCGATAACCTTGGTTTGTCCCAACACGCAACTCAATGCATCGGCGGCTTCATAATTTTCAGGTGCCGCGAAACACACATCATTTGTTGCAACAATCGGTATATTCAAATCACGCGCGATGCGTAAAAATTCAGGTTCTGTTTTTATTTCATCGTCCAATCCATGCCGTTGAATTTCGATATAGAATCGATTGCCAAACATATCTTGCAATTTTTTTGCCAAAGATTGCGCCGCCGAATTTTGATTGTTCAAAATCGCCATGCCGATTGGCCCAACATGCGCCCCCGACAAACAAATCAGATTGTTTGACAATCCGGCCAATTCATCAAAAGTAATATATGGGCCCAAATGATGGTTGTCGGGGCGCATATACATAATTCGCGTCAGTTCGCACAAATTCAAATAACCATCGTGATTTTGCGCCAACAATACGATTTTTGATAAAGATTCCGCACGCAAAACCTTGGGGTCGGCACTGTGATGGTTTAATGATATTTCAATACCAATAATCGGTTGCAATTTGTTCGCCGGCATAACATCCGACAATTCTGCGCATCCCGACATCATATTTGTATCGGTCAACGCACACGCCGTCATATTATTTGCAATGCACAATTCCGGGATACCTTGCAAAATACCGGCCTTTTTATTTGCGCCAACCGATATTGTGCTGCCCCCCACAGAAATTTTTGAATGCAGATGAAGATGAACAAAACCACCCATTTCCTTTCCTTAGAAATCATGCCGATTTAGTGCAATTTGCCATGACAATTTTTGTATTTTAATCCCGATCCACAAGGGCAGGGCGCATTTCGATGAATATTGGCCTCGCCATTTAATGCGGCGTCATGTGCGGCGCGTTCTGCATCGGTTTTATTTACATCTTCGCGTGTCAATTCCATCCGACAGATATAAGACACCGACATAATTTTGAAATTATTCATTGTATTTTTGAATAATTCCAATGCCTCGCGCTTGTATTCATACAGCGGGTTTTTCTGGGCATATCCACGCAGACCGATTGACATTTGTAAATAATCCATCTGTTGCAAATGCCGTTTCCAAACCGTATCCAGCGCACCCAACATCATTTGCCGTGTTGCCATTTGCATCAATTCCACGCCGTATTTTTCGGCCTGTTGATTATATCTGCGAATTGCCAAATTATACAACGATTCATACGCCTTGCGTTCTGTGATTTCCGTATCAGATTTCCAATTTTCAATATCGGTAATATCCAATGCAAACACACGCAACATTGCATCGTGAATTCCCGTTGTGTTCCAATCCATCGGATGTGATTTTTCCGCGATATTATTTTCGCAAATCATTTCAACAACATCGCCAATCATTTCCCGTGCCAATGGTGACAAATCCGTTGAAATCATCAAATCATTGCGTTGTTTATAGACAACATTTCTTTGTTCATTCATAACATCGTCATATTTCAGCAATTCTTTACGTGCCTCGAAATAGCGGCTCTCGACGCGTTTTTGTGCTTTTTCCAATGCCTTGGTAATCCATGGATGGGTGATTGCCTCGCCCGATTTTAATCCCAACGTGGTCAGCATCGTATCCAAACGCGCCGCACCAAAAATACGCATCAAATCATCATCTAATGCCAAAAAGAATTTAGAATCGCCCGGGTCGCCTTGTCGTCCGGCACGTCCACGCAACTGGTTATCGATACGGCGCGATTCATGACGTTCTGTGCCAATCACATACAATCCGCCCGCATCCAGAACTATTTTTTTATTGGCCTCAATTTCGTCATATATTGCCTTTTTCTTGTCGTCAAAATCAGGTGCCGTCGAATCCAAATTCGCAATCAGTTCTTCGGCATTTCCGCCCAATTTAATATCTGTTCCGCGTCCCGCCATATTTGTCGCAATCGTGACCGCACCGGGTGCGCCCGCCTGGGCAACAATTTTCGCCTCGGATTCATGGTGCTTGGCATTTAATACCGCGGGTTCTATATGCAATCTGTCGCGCACCAATTTCGCCAATTCTTCGGATTTTTCAATTGAAACCGTTCCCACCAAAACCGGTTGCCGCCGGTCAACACATTCCTTGATTTGTTTTAATATCGCATCGTATTTTTCTTGTTTGTTGCGATAAATTTCATCATGATGATCAATACGGGCGACCGGCCGATTTGTCGGAATCGACACAACGCGCAGTTTATAAATTTCTTCGAATTCGGCGGCCTCGGTCATGGCGGTTCCCGTCATACCCGACAATGTTTCATACAACCGGAACAAATTTTGATAAGAAATACTGGACACTGTTTGATTTTCAGGTTGCACCGCGACATGTTCTTTGGCCTCAATCGCCTGGTGCAGTCCGCGTCCAAATCTCCGTCCCGTCATAACGCGCCCGGTAAATTCATCAACGATTAAAACCTCGCCACCGCGGACGACATAGTTCACATTTTTCTGATACAAATGATGCGCCAATAATGCCTGTTGAATATGCATAACAACCGCCGCGTTTTCCGCCGCATACAAATTGTCGCCAACCAACAATCCCGCGTCTTTCAGCAGACGTGTTGCCGTATCGACACCGCTTTCGGTCAATGTCACATGTCTATCTTTTTCATCTTTTTTGAAATCAGATTCCGTAAATTGTGCAACAACCGCATCAACCCGATTATACAATTCACTAACATCTTCGGACGGTCCTGAAATAATCAACGGCGTGCGTGCCTCGTCAATTAAAATACTGTCAACTTCGTCAACGATGGCATAGAATAACGGGCGCAAAACCTGTTGTTCTTTGAAAAATTTCATATTATCGCGCAAATAATCAAAACCCAATTCAGAATTTGTCACATATGTAATATCACAATTATACGCGGCGCGCCGTTCTTCGTCGGACATATCGTGTTGAATAATACCAATGGTCAGCCCCAGAAATTTATATACCTGACCCATCCATTGTGCATCGCGCGATGCCAAATAATCATTGACCGTAATCAGGTGTGCGCCACGCCCATGCAACGCCTTTAAGTATAATGCCAATGTTGCAACCAATGTTTTACCTTCACCGGTTTTCATTTCGGCGATTTGCCCATTTGCCAAAACCATGCCGCCAATCAGTTGCACATTAAAATGACGCAGTCCGATTGAACGCGTGGCGGCCTCGCGCACGACGGCGAATGCATCCGGCAGCACAGATTTTTCTTTTTCGCCCGCCGCCAGTCTTTTTTTCAATATTTCGGTTTGTGCCCGCAATTCATCATCCGACATTTGGTGATATTTTGGTTCCAAATCATTTATCAACGATACGGTTTTATCATAAGATTTAACAATTCTGTCATTTGCAGAACCCAACAATAACTTTATAATATTCATAACCCTTTACCTTTTATTTTATCAGTGTATTTATAGCAATTTTCTATTTTGCGGTCAAGCCACTTTATGATATAATCCGTTATGAAAAATAAACAAGGATTTTTTATATAAATTTTTAATATTATGGGGGAAAATATGCATGATACATCGGCTCTGAATTTGGATGTTTCGAATATAACCAGTAAAGTTTACACAATCGCGCCAACCCAGATGGAATACATCGCAAAAATGGTTGGCGACACCGTCGCAGACAGCATGAACATGCGTGCATTTGCGCCCAAAATACGCAGTATTGCAATGGCGGCATTGACATCGGCATTGGATTCGGCGTCGCACATGGGGGAATCGCATAAAAATAAATAGTTGATTTTTCACAAAAATCGCATAAAATTTATGCATATTCAGATGAACGGAGCATAGCCGCCATTTGGCGGAGGAAAGTCCGGACTGCATTGGGACGCATAGTGGCTAACGGCCACGCGGGGTGACCCGACGATTAGAGCTACAGAGACGATCTGATTTAATTCAGGGTGAAACGGGCAATCTCTATGTGCAGCAACCCCAAAAAGGTTCTTTGCCCGGTCCCAGGGCTATAAAGAACGGGTAGGGGGCTTGACACTTTGTGGTAACACATTGTGCAGACTAATTATGCTCGCTACCATTATATGTTTCGCGACATTAAATGGCAGTACAGAATCCGGCTTATATGTTCATACTGAATATAAATCTCACACCGCCAACGCGGTGTTTTTTTATTACATATCCGGCCCGGCGACAAATTCACCCGTCCCCGCATTGGTGTAAAATGCCGTCGCCGGATTTGAATCCGCCAAATCATACATTCCTAACACCCCATCCGAATCACGACGCACTGGGATAAATTCGTGCACCAAAGAATTATCCTCGTATATTCTTAAATAATAAACTCTAACTCCTGGAAATGATGAATAATTCACATAATCATCTGGATAATCTTCTGGTTTTACAAAAAATATTTGTAATGGCGCAGTATTTACAAAACTAGTTATAATGGCATTTGATGAAATTGTTTCTGTTTGGGCGACCCCATCAATATTCACAGACCATGTTCTATTTACATAATCTGTTATAAAATCAACTTTTTTCCCTTGTACCAAGCTAAAACGGTTTGTGCTTACAAAACCGCCATAACCAACATAAAAACCATTGCTTGATCCACCCAGTGCTATATTTCGAGTATTGCCATTTTCAGTCTCTCTGCTGGCGATATAGTAAGCATCACGAGTCCAATAAGACACATCGTTTCCAATATATATTGCACCTTCATATCTGGATTTCAAATTCCCTATATAATTTGTTTGAATATATTGTGACATTTCTGTTTTTTTCAGATACTCCAGTTTAGTGTACCCCGCGGGTAAAACATATTCCACGCCGTTTGCACCCGCAATCGGATACCAATGCGGCGTGCCGTCTTCGTCTTCGACCAACAGGCAATATTTCGCCGTGCACCCCTCATCCGGGCGGGTTTGTTTATTCGTCGCGATTTGGTCAATCGCCTGCGCCTGGGTCATTGTTTGGGTCACGACCGTATCAACCGCCGCAACCGCCGCGTCCAACCGCGTTTCCACCGGCGCAAATTGTTGTTCATTATATTTTGTTGTTGCGATTTTGATTGGCACCGCCGGCCCCGCAACAAATGTGCCAGTTCCGGCATTTGTATGAAACGCCGTTGCCGGATTTGAATCCATTAAATCATACATTCCAACCACCCCATCCGAATCACGCCGCGCCGGAACAAGATTTTGAATTAAATTTCCACTATTCCACACCTTAAACGAATAGTATGCGTTTGCTCCAATACCACCGCTTAAATTTCCGGATACATTGTCAACATTTATGTATATTGGCGATGTTATATCCATGGCGGATGGTATGGCAAAAGAAACACTGTTGTTATCCATTGTTAATATTCCGTTGGTAAAATCAACCGCTATATCATATATCTGGTTTCTGGTATACGGTATTTTAGCTATTGGAGTACTACCACTCCATGCACGTAAACTTATATAGTTTTGATACATATACAGTTGCGTTCTATTGTTTGTGTTTTGCCCAGCCCCAAACAAACTACTGTCATCTGTAACCAGACGTGCTTTTAGTTCTATTTTTTGTGTTTTTTCAGGAATAATTCCTGTATTCAAATAACTTTGGTTATCAAATTCCAAATATTGCAATTCGGTATATCCGGCGGGCAGTGTTGCCGCATGTGCGACATTTAATATAAATGTGCAAACAATCGCTGCAACGACAAATTTTAACGAATCGAAAAGGCGTAATTTTTTCATGATTTCCCCGGGTCCCTCTCAAAAATTCCTTGACTTTTTA
>DFGC01000019.1:40169-72639 GCA_002371155.1 Alphaproteobacteria bacterium UBA3760
TTTCTTGCAACAGGTAAAATTGGGGTTTATCCCAGTGTGCGCGCGCCTTTGCAATTTTCACACGAATCGATTTTCCGCAATTCCCCGTCTTTTACCGCAATCGCGGAAAAGAAGGGGTGGATTGTGAGCAAAGCGAACAAGACGGGGCAGTTCAGTATAATCGCAACCACACCACGCGTCATCCCGGCGTATCGGGCCCCGCCGCGGCGCAACATGCGACGGGTGGGTGATGCTTGGGGAGGGGAACCGTCGTAGACGGTGGAGGGGGTCTCTCACCCCCGGGCGTCCCCTTCTTTCCCAAAGAAGGGGTGGCAGCCGCAGGCTGACGGGGTAATTTGACACAATCCCATACACACCGGATGTTCGAGCTTTTCACAACTACCTCCCCCCGCTGGCGCGGGGTACTCCTTCTTTCATAAAGAAGGAGAATATTCCGCTCCTATTCCGCCCCATCGGGGAGGGGGACCCGCAGGGTGGAGGGGGTGAATAAAAGACCACCCCGGCTTTCAGCCACCCCTCCACAGGAGGGGAACTAACCCACCACACGTCATCCCGGCGCAGGCCGGGATCCAGTTTGCGAAAGCAAACTTGCGTTATTTTGCTTTATTACACAGGTTGACGACAAATGTCGTCAACTGGATACCGCGCGAAATCACCCACCCGTCGCATATTGCGCCGCGGCGGGGCCCGATACCGCGGTATGACGACAGTGCGCCATTCCCCGTCTTTTACCGCCCCGCGGAAAAGAAGGGGTGGATTGTGAGCAAAGCGAACAAGACGGGGCAGTTCAGTATAATCACAACCACACCAGATGTTCGAACATTTCACAATTACCCCACCGTCTACGACGGTTCCCCCCCTTGTTTCGCTCGGGCTTGTCGCCCTGTGCGGCACTCCTGACGATTTTGCTTTGCAAAATCTACTCGTAGTCATAAAGAAGGGGACGAACACCTGGTATCTCACACCGCCAACGCGGTGTTTTTTTCATTATTACTTATTTGGTCCGGCGGTAATCGTTCCTGTCCCAGCAGAATTACCAAAGAACGCACCGGTGGATTTATTACACAGCCCAACCGCCAAGTCTGCATTGCGACGACATGGAACCAACCCGGTTGCACCGTAAATTTTTCCCGTAAATGTCGATGTTGAATAACTACCACCGGCGAGATCTGTGCTGCCCATGACAATTGGATTTTGTGCGGTAAAATTAGATACGCCCGATGGTGCACCCCCAGACCCCCAAGCAAGGACATTACCATCACACCACACTCTTTGATTTTTTATACCGCATTGATGTCGTGCCAAACGTGCTGCAGAATTTGATGCAAATGCCCTTGTTCCATATTCCAGGTTTGCTGTATTATCAAATTGCATCCATACGGAACCATTAACTAGTGAAAAAAGCTGCAACGAAAATCTGTTTTGCGATGTTGTTGAACCATTCAGATACCCCCGGCTTCCAAACAACCATCTTAGCTCATCGATTTCTGATTGGAAATCAACGATAAATTCGGTGTCTTGATTCGGGTATACATCTGTTATTATAAATGCGCCATCTGCCATGCGGATATACTGTAATTCCGTATATCCCTGCGCACCACCACATGTTGTATCATCGCACACATAATATGTCTGATTCTGATAATTTACCTTGAACTTTTTATCAGATGTCGATGACATATTTTCTTGTGTTGTTGTCATTTTTGCCCACAAATCAACAGCGCCATTTTTATCAACATCGAATTTCAACGATGGTGTTGCCGCCGTTCCCGAACGCAAACGCAAAGAATAATCCCCAATATGCAACACGCGTCCACAATCGGCAGCCTGATTTGCACCCAAACCCGAACCCGTCGTGGTCAGCTGTGCATTTATCAATGTTCCATTGGCATCCAGCATATTCATCATACCACACTTTGTTCGTGGTAATGCAGAACCATAGAACGATTTTCCACCGGCACCCCAATAATTTGCTGTCACATTTTCGCATATACTGGTTGTGCTTGCTTTATATTGTCCCGGGCCACAATTCACATAGCATTGTGTTTGCTGGCTTGCCCCGGCATCACTGGTATAACCCGTTGGACATGTGGTTCGCCCATGTTCCGCATTATCCAAATTATATGTTCCGCCCGGACAATAAGATCCCTTGGTGCATTGTGTGCATGCGGTTGCATTTGCCGGTAAATATTGTCCCGCGGAACAAACCACCGTATTTTGCGACCAATTCGCATACATTGTAACCGTCGATTGTGGTGTTGTCCATGTCGCCGTGGGATACGTGTATGTTGCACCCGATGCGTATGATGTGCCACTGGTCGAATTTTCGGTCCATCCAACGAATGAATAATTTGTTTTGCTCAATCCCGTTCCTGTCGCCAACGTCATATTCAATGGTACAGAATTCGTTCCACCGGCATTGAAATATTGATCCGCGGTTGTGTCGTCCGTCGAACCGGTTCCACCATTTACATTATATTGGATTGTCGCCGGGCGCGAATACAATGCATAATAATACAATGCTGTTCCACTGGCAGGTTTCACATCTTTACCTGGGGTAACCGAAGCGCTGTTTGTTGTTGTGTATGTTGGGGTTGAACTGGTCGTGCTATCCAAAACCCATCCTCGTGGCTCCCAATTATATGTGGATTGTTTTACAAATGTTGTCACACCGGACGACACACTGGATACATTCGCCGCCGTTGATGATGTGTTGCGATAATATTGATACTTCGCAGCACTTGTTGTCAGGTCTGTCGCCGTGGCACCACTATAATATTTGAAATATACAGGTCTGTACCAAATGCCATACAATTTCACCGTACCGCCATTTTCAGTGGTCAAATTGCTGACGCTTTTCCCGTTTGTATGCGCGCGGGTGCTTGGCGTTGTTGCGGTGCCCCAACCATAGAAACTCCATCCGTTTGTCGATGATACCGGTATTTTTGTTTGATCCAGGTTGGCAATCGTGGTCAATGCCTTGGATACACCGTATGTAAATTCTTGTGTTCCCAATACAACATTATTCCCAGTTGTGAATTGAACGGTATATGTGTTTGCCGTGCACGATGGTGTTGCGGTTCCATCACCAACCAAACCATGATATCCCGCCACACACGATGTTTCATATGTGCATGTGTTATTCGACACAGTCAAAGTGCAATTTGCATTTGTGGCATTGCACGGGGCGCATGTCTCCCATTGTGCATATAATGTTGTATTATCGGTTGTTTTATCCCAATTTTTCGCACTGGTTATATTCGTGCCATTGACATTGTAATACAGTACGCCATTTGAACGCGCATCGGCATAACCGGTTATAATTTGATTAGAATTTGTCGGTATTGTCAAAGCATTACCCGACGCATTTACCACCGGCATTGCGGCACCAAATGTCGCATTTATGGTGTCAACAACCGTCGTATCCGTACTGGACGCATTTTTGTTCAATGTGACGGTATATGAATTTGGTGTCCAACGCGCATATAATATTGTGCCGGCCGTTGTATTTTTATTCCAATTCTGGAAAGATGTCCCGTCATTTTTATAGTACTGGTTTCCACCCGTTGTTGCATCGAAATACCCAACAAATGTGTACCCGGCGCGCGTTGGTAATTGTGCCGATGTCAATGCGGGCATCGCATTGCCATATGTTGCGGTAACGGTTTTCGTTGCACCGGTGCCTTCATTTTCATCAAATGTCAATGCGCTTTGTTTCGCGGTCCAATGCGCATACCATGTCGCCGTTCCGCCTGTGGTGGCAACCCGTGTGTTTGCCGCACTCAAAAATGTTCCAGAACTATTTGCAACCTGGGTTCCGCCGGTGTATTTGTCTGTATATAAACCGCCAAAATTATATCCCACCATTGTTGGAACACTAGTTAATTTTGTTATTTTTGTCGTGGCATCGGCATTTGAATACACGCCCGTATTATATTTTGTGTACACATATGCCGGATTTGATGTCGCGGTTTGCGTTGCGTTGGTCGCTGATGCACTTGCATATCTGTTGACATCCAACGTGATTTTACCACTGATATTTGGTGTCCATACCGCGGTCAATGTTATTGTTGCACCATTTACAGTTGTTGCGGCGCTAATTGATTCACCCGGATTGTATGTTGCCTTGACGCAATTGCCCGATGACGCGGCGCATGTCCAATGCGACAAAGTATAACCCGCTTTGGTCACCGCAGTCGCCGTTGGTGCGTTGCATGTTGCGCCATATGTGCATGATGTGGGGGTTGTCGATGACGACACATCAGAACTGTATCCGACATTAAATGTATTTGCGTTCCATTTTGCATACAATGTCGAATCATTGGCAACATTATTCCACTGTTGATTTGTCGTCACACCGGTTCCCAACACATATTGTGTTCCCGTTCCGGTTTTTCCCGTATAATATCCACCAAATGTGTTATATCCACTCATGCCACTGGGGGCGGTTATCGTATTGCCGTTCGTTCCAGCAATACAATTCGCCGCAACTTCATCAGTCGACAATTGTAATTCGGTCGAATAATAATAACATGGTGAATTTGTTTTATACCGATACCAATATGTCGCGGTTCCGGCATTTTCCGGTGCGGTGCCACTGGATGCAGACGCCGATGTATAACGTTTTGGATCCAATGTGACCTTATACGTACGTGCCGCGCATACGTACGACGCCGTCGTTTGATTTGGATTACCGGATGTTGTGAATCCAGTGGTCGTCGCATCCATATAACCCAATTTACTGTATCCCGCAGAACATGTGACAGTGCATACCGGTGAATTATTTTCCGATGTTGTGGCGGTGCCCGTTCCTTTTGTGATATTGCAATTTGGTGTTCCCCACACAGCATACAATGTATTCGCATTCAATGTTCCGATATTATTTTGTCCCAATGCAACGGCGGTCCCCGTTCCATTTGCGGCGGTATTCCACCCCGTCAATACTTTTGTTCCATTGGTGATTTCACATGTGCCACCGGTTCCCGTTGGTGTAACTGTGGGACCTGCGGTAAAAGAACCAACCCCAGAATTACCATAAAATTCATTTGTGACACGATTAAATACCCCAAGTGCACCATCAGATTTCCGACTAACTGGAACTAAATCCATTTCCAATGTATCACCGTCGTAAAGTTTTAAAGAATATAAGCGACCTGTGAACAACACATCTCCCCAGGTAACTATTACTTGATTGCCATTTTTGGTTGCACTGCCGTTCGAGAATAATTTAAAATTGCTCCCTGAATTGTTGATAGACATATTAGTTTCAATTTTTGGTTCCACCGCGACATTATTAACCCAAAGCAGGGCAGTTCCTTTTTTATTACTGTCTACATTAACATCAAATTTTATTGTATATTTTTGATTGGCATTAAATGATGCAGGATATGTTGCCTTTAGACCTGTTTTTTGCATGCTTTGAAGCCATAACCCAAAAGCCCCGTTTTTCCAATTAGTATTAAATCCAGCCGTTTCATATAAATTTCCAAAGAAATTGCCCGCATTGGCGGTTGACCCACTCACAGTGGTGGGGGTCCCCACAACACCAATTCCACTAACGTGCGAGTTCTTTATTTTATATCCTGTATCGATATATTGTGATCCATTTGATTGAATGTATTCAACCTCGGTATATCCGGCGGGTAGGCGTGAATTATTACCCCACACCGGTGCGTCGCATGTATCACCGTATGTGCATGTCATACTGCCCCCCAGACATGTGCCACTGCCGCTATTATTATTTATATTTATTATTTTATTATTGGCGGTTGCGACATATGTTGCGGTTTGTGCCGTATAATTCCCGGTTGCTGCGCTGGTGACGGTGATATTTGCCGTTCCCGCCTGATGATATGTGACGGTGACGGTTGTGCCACTGATTGTTGCGGTTGCGACGGACGTGTTATTGGACGCGACCGACAAAGCACCACCACTGGTATTTTTTGTCACCGTAAATGTCCCAGTTGTTGTCGGGTATGTGACCGACCCAGATGTCGCACTCAACACCAATTGGCTGTTGGCTTGGGTCATCGCGCATGTATAATTACCGGTCTTGGTGGTGTAATTGGTTGCGGTCACTTGATAGTATATTGTTTTACTGCCGACATTTGTCATTTTTGGGGCGGTTGTGCTGTATGTTCCACCCATTGTATCGGTGTATTTAACTGTTGCGCCACTTGATGGATCACTGACCGATACATTTGCGCAAGATTGTTCGTTGCCATTATTATATGTCAAACTCTTATTTGGTGCACTGACGGTCATTTCCTTGGTATCCATATAACATGTATAACTGCCAATTTTGTCGTTATAGTTTGTCTTGGTCAATTTATACCAAACCGTGGTTTGACCGGCATTTGTGATTGTTGGGGTTGATGCGCCGTATGTGCCACCTTCGGTGGTGCTGTATTGAACAGATGCACCCGATGCAACACCAGTCACCCCTGGGCAGTTTTGTGCGGTGCCATTTGTTGTACTGGTGCCATTATACACCAAATGATTTGTTGGTGTTGTTGGTGCCGCCAATTCTGCATTTGTGATACCGCAACTGAAACTGCCGGTAAAGTCATTATAATTCGCATTTGTAATTTTATAATAAACCGTCTTGCTGTCCGCAACCGCCGTCACCGTTGGTGCATTACCATAATTACCCGTTGTCCCGGTGCGATATGTTATTGTGGAACTCGCCGGAACACCGGTTTGTTCGCCACCATCACATGTTAATGCGGTGCCGTCATAAACCTTGCTGTTACCGGCCAAAGACGGTGTCATTGTTGCTTTGGCCATGGTGCATTGATAATTTCCATAATAATCATTATATCCATTTGCAGTTGCCTTGAAATAAACTGTTATTGGCGATTGTGAAACATTTTTCAATGTTGGTGCGGTTGCGGTATACGAACCATTTTGACTTGAACTGTATGTAATTGTTGCATTCAATGGGAATGTGACCGTCGCACCACCCGCACAAGATTGCGACGCACCATTATATGTCAACGATTTATTCGAAACATTGACCGTCATAGATTTATATTGGGCATACAATATTGTATCCGATGCCTTGTCCCAATTTTTGTTGGATTCGCCACCGGCGGTATAGTATTGGTTGCCACCCGTTGCCGCATCGAAATAACCATTAAATGTTTCGTTTGTTTTTGTTGCCATACTAATCGGTGTTCCCGATGTCAATTCCGTGCCACCCGATGATAAAACACCGGCTGATGCACTGGAATAACTGCTAACGTTACTGTGTGTACATGTTGCGCCAACAACCTTGTAAATTTTCAGATTGGTTGGAGTCGTACCATCGCTGCTTTTCAGATATAACATAACCATTTTTGCATTTGCACCCGTTGTAAAGCAATCAGAAGGTAAACCATCGGTCCCATATCCATTTATTGTGCGGTCTGGCGATAATTGACCTTGGCTGGTATAACTATCCGGATTCACAACAAAATTATATTCATAAATTGCCTGACGATTTCCTATTGTATCCATTTCATATTTATATGTCGTATTCGGTTCAACAGGCAAGAATACATTATACATACCTGTTGTGGTGGCACCGTATGGATATTTTCCATCAGCGCATCCGTTATACTTAATAATTGCACCATTTGCCGGATCGGCCAGGTTCGGTTGAACGGTTGGCATTGGTTTGTCATATATTGCGGTTGTGTATTGTGTGCCGGCGGTTCCACCATTGCCATTAAATGTGACGGTATATGGATTTGCCGACCAACGCGCATATAATGTTGTGCCGGCCGTTGTATTTTTATTCCATGTGCGGAAAGATGTTCCGTTATATTTATAATACTGGTTTCCACCTGATGTTGCATCGAAATAGCCAACAAATGTGTACCCGGCGCGCGTTGGTAATTGTGCCGATGTCAATGTGGGCATCGCATTGCCATATGTTGCGGTTTTTGTTTTCGTTGCACCAGTGCCATAATTTTCATCAAATGTCAATGCGCTTGTTTTCGCGGTCCACTTACCGGTAATTGCGACCGAACCCGAACTGACCCCCAGTACTGTATTCGTACAATTGACCGTTGCGCCAGCGGCGTATGTTGTCGAATTCAATGTCCATCCACCAAATGTGTATCCCGTCGCACTCATTGCCGCCGGCATTGTGAATGTTGAACCGTATGTACATCCCGTTGGCTTGGATGTGGGCAATGTTCCACGTCCACCATTTCCCCAATCAAATGTTATTGTATTTGCATTCCATATCGCGGTCAACGTAATATCGCCACCATCAACTGTTGCACCACGGATATCCGCACCCGCCGTGTATGTCGGATTGGCGCAAGAACCCCCACCATTGGTTAAACTGCACGCCCAGCCACCAAATGTGTATCCTGTATATGTATATGGATTTGCCACGGCGGTGCACGATGATGCATTGCTGTATATGCATGTACTATCGGCTGGGGTTGTGCCCGTTGCCGCCGTATTACCCTTGGCATAGCGAACCTTGAATGAATCTGCACTCCATTGCGCGGTAAATGTTTTATTTTCTTCATAGCGCCATGTTGAACCATTTTGCCATATTGTTGATGGGGTTCCGGTATTACTGACCGCCCATCCGGTAAAATGATACCCGGTTTTGGTACATGTATTTGCCGCGGCGGTAAATGGTGAACCGTATGTCGCAGATATATTCGTCGTCGATGGTGGTGTCCCGGTGCCAGCGCCACACGCATATGTTACAGTGTATGTATTTGCATTCCATTGTGCGGTAAAGGCGGCACTGCCATCATATGTCCCCAGATTGGTATAATTACAAACATATTGTGTATTACCATTTAATGTTGTATTGGAACGTTTCCAACCATTAAATGTTTGCCCCCCTGCGGACATGGACGGTGCAGTAAAGTTTTGACCATACGTACATGTTGCGGGTGTTGTTGGTTGTGTTCCATAACCATTATTATCCCATGCCAAACTGATTGTATTTGCGGTGCACGATGCATTTGCGGTTCCGCCATCGACCAAATCATGATATCCGTCCATACATGACGTCGTCCATTTACATTGGTTACTTTCTACACTAACCGAACAATTCACAGAATTTGCATTATTGGCGTTGCACGCGGTGCATGGTGTCCATTGTGCGGTCAATGTCACGGTGCCACTGGCAACAATGTTTTTAATACTGGCCCCTAACGAAACAACGGTGTTGTCAGTAGATTTTTTCCATCCGGTTAAACGACTGGTGCCTTTTGTGATATTACATGTTGATGCATTCCAATTCGGCGCGGTACATGTGCCATTATATGTACATGTCATTGTGCCACTTGTTCCACCACATGTTCCGGTTCCGCCATTTTTATTCAAATTCACCGTAAATGTATTTGCCGTCCATTTTGCATACAGGGTTTTATCCGCGGTATATGTCCATTGATATTCTTCTCCGGTATTTTTAACATCTGTGCTGGATGTGCTGCCAACCATCCACCCCGACAATGTGTATCCGGTTCTGGTACAAACCGTATTCGCGGCGGTTGTATATGATGCACCATACGACACAGATGTTGTCGCGGGCAGGGTGCTTTGCGCCGTTCCACCATTACAATTATATGAAACATTATATGTATTTGTTGTAAACCCAGGATTTATTGTGGCGGTGCCCGATGCCACACCTAACTGATTTTGGTTGCAGGGGATATTTGTTGCACCACTGGCAAATGTTTTGCCATTTACCGACCAATTTGTAAATGTATATCCAGACTTAGGTGTCATTGTTGCCGCGGTAAATGTTGAACCATATGTGCAAGACGCGGGCGCGTTGCTGATTGTACCGTGTGTGGTATCCGGCGTCCAAGACAAAGTAATTGTATTTGGTGTGCACGATGCATTTGCGGTACCAGGATTTTGTGGGTTGCCGTATCCGGTCTTGCACGAAGTTGTCCAAACACATTGGTTGTTGACCACACTAACCGAACAATTTACCGAATTCGCATTATTGGCATTGCACGGCGCGCATTGTTCCCATTGTGCGGTCAATGTTGTCGCCGCCCCAGTTGTGATATTTGTAATATCACCACCCAACGCAACAACATCACCATTTGACTTGGTCCACCCAGTCAAGATATTTGTTCCATTGGTGATGTTACAGGTATCCGCATACACTGGTGCGTTACATGGTGAGTCGTATGTACATGTCATTTCGCCGTTGACAACCCCCGAAACACCCCCGCATATTCCGGTTCCACCATTTTTATCCAATGTAATGTTTATCGTGTTTGCCGTGCATGACGGATTATATTTACCGTTGTTTTGTATATTGCTGTATCCCTCTTTGCACGATGTTTCATATTTGCACGCGTTGCTCACGACACTTAAACTGCAATTTGCACCATTGCCGGGCGCGCAGGCGGCGCATGCCGTCCATTTCGCATACAGTGTTGTGACATTTGTTTCCGCCCATGCCTTCGCAGATGTTCCATCTGCATTATAATATTTTGTTCCCGAACCAGATGTGCCTGTATAATATCCACCAAATGTATATGTGCCACGTGTCGGTCGGGTAATTGCTGGCATGGTATAACCGTATGTCACCGAAATACTGGATGTGCCACCAGTTCCACTTTGTTTATTTAATGTAATATTATACGAATTCGGCGTTGCATTTGCGCGATATGACACATCATTTGCCGGCATTGTAAATGTATATGCGGCATCTGTTGAAACCTGGGTATTACTGTTGTTGTTATCGGTCCAGTTTGTAAATGTATATCCATTGGAAACCGTCGGGGTCAATGTGACAGATGCACCAAATAAATAAGTTCCCGCACCAGTCACCGACGCAATACCGGTTCCATGGGTTTCGGAAACCTCGTAAGAATTGCGTGTGTAATACAAATCAATCACGCGATTACCATTGGCCAAAATAGTCGTTGTTGTGACCGCACCACTGGATGGTTTTGTTGTCCCGTTTGTTGCGGTTCCGGCAAATCCATTCGACGGTGATGTAAATCCAGTAATTGAATGTGTCAAATTCGACAATGTCAATGTTGCGCCCGTTGTACCATACCCCGTGACGGTCGATTCCAATGTATATGCATTTCCAGTCAGATTTTGTGTATAATGCTTTACGGTGTATGCAATATTTCCAGATGCTTCGTATTGCGCATATAATGTAATATCATTCAAATTTGCGACGTTCCATTTTCCCCCAGAAATATACCCAGAAACCGTTGCGGTACTTAAATTACCACTGGCATTATATATCTGTGTTCCCCCCGATGATTGTGTGTACCATCCCTTGAAAGTATATCCTTGTTTTGTTGCCGATGGAACGGTTCCTGTACCGGTTCCGCCAACAGTTGTCCTAAGTGCGGCATTATCTTTCCACACATACAACGGTGACGTGCCAGAAAGTGTCCCTGTATTCGGATTGAATATAACCTTGGTATTATTCAAATTGATTGTTACATAACCAGATGATGTCGTCGTCGTCGATGTCAATGTGCCGTCAGATGCGGTTATTTTTACCTTATGATAACGTGTTCCATGATACGCGGTTGACGAAACAGTATTGGTTGATGAATATGTGTATGTCCCCGTTGCGCTTGTTGAATTACCATAACTATACGACAATGTTATCCCAGAATCATAATTCGTTGTATTTGTTCCAACCAACGTTGTTGTTGTTCCCGAATTATATCCTAATGTTCTTGTGCTGCCACTAACCCCACTCATGCTTATTGACGCGGTCGGTGCGGCGATTCCTGTTGCGGAAATGGTGATTGTTGCGGTGTTCGCATCAACGGTAAATGTTGAACCATCTAAATTCCCGGCGCCTGTTACGGTGTACCCAGTACCTGTATATCCTGCTTTGCGTGTTGGGGTAAATTGGGACAAATCAACCGTCGTGCCATATTCCAAAGTCTTGGTCAATGTTGCGGTCCCAGACCCCGTCCATCCGCCATTTGTCGGCTGGGCAATTGTATCAATGCCGCGTCCCGCAACAATGGTTATTTCGTACGACATTATATTCCAATGCGCATACAATGTGTCATTGCTTGTTTTATCCCAATTACGCGCAGATGTTCCATTTGAATTATAATATTGTGTTCCACCATCTGCCTCATCCCAATATCCGGCAAATTGGTATCCGGTGCGTGTTGGCAATGTTTCGATTGTTGGCATCGCGCTGCCATATTGGGCACTGACCGATGACTCACCCCCAGACCCATTATTATTGTCCAATGTGATGGTGTATGAACTCATTGACCCGATTGTGCACAAATTTGATACAGTATTATTTGTACTGTTCCATGTTGCGTTTGCCCATGATGACACACCTGTGGCATTTGGACAATTCGCATTACATGATGATTGACCGGATCCTGTTGTCGTTGTGCCGTTTTGACATGCGACGCATTGTGTTTCGCCGGTGGCACTGATGGCGCCCGTGACACATGCCAAACACGCGGTATTGGTGGAATTTACATAATATCCCGCATTTGCCGTTAAATCTGTGACCTTTACAACCGTTGTATTGTATCCAGTCGAACCGGATGCGGTGCGTTTAACCGTCCCAGAATGACAATTTTCTGGTGTTCTTGTCGCATAGCATGCAGAATAACTTGTTGATGTGTCGCTTGTTGTTGTGACCGTCCAATTGGTCAGGCTAGGGCAGTTTGTACAACTGGCGGTGCCACCACTACTATATTTACCAAATCCGCATTTTGTTTGGTTTGTTGCGCCCTCGGCGGCATAATATCCCGCGGTCGCCTTGGTGCATGTTGTTTTCAATTCCAATACACCCGCCGTTGTCCCAGTTTCTGTGGCGGAACAATAATACCCGGCACTGCTGCTGCGATTACACACGGTTTTGTTCCCAGACACACTGTTCACCGAAGTTGTTTTTACACCGGTTCCCTTGGTACACACCGGCGTTCCCCACACCGCAAACAATGTTTTGTTTCCAGTTGTGCTTAGTGTATATGACGTTGTTAAATCCGCACTGGTCGCATCATCACTGGTGTTTTGTGTCGTTGACCACCCCAGGAACATTTTTGCAGTTGTCCCGCTTCCCTTGGATAACAGGGTTGTTGAAGTGTATGTTGGCAACGTGCATGTTTGTGTATATGTGCATGTCATTGTGGCATTGTTTTGTGTGACGGCTGTATCGCTGGCAATTTTGCCAGAACCACCATTTTTATTTAATGTAATCGTGTATGAACGCAAATCGCATGTTGAACCAGAAGGATTTGTTGTGGAATACTGTGTTGTGTTGGCACCACCGCCAATAGAGTACCCAGGTTTACAAACACAATATGATGCACCTGCGCTTGAATTTGCATTTGCCGCGCATGCCGAACAAGATGTTGCACCCCCAGCCGCATAATTGCCCGCGGTACATGTTCCCGTTATACCCTGGTCATTTGTGGTACTGAATTGATATGTTCCACTGTTTGCACAATATTTTCCCGCGGGGCACGATGCACATTCAACAGTATTTTTGGGTAAATATTGCCCCGCCGTACAACTAAACGACCGTATCGTACAACTGTTGCCTTCATATCCGGTCGCGCAAGTCCATTTTGCGGTAAATATGACATTTCCCGAACTCTTGCGTAAATTTTTGAAATATTCAATTGTTGCGCCAACCGTTAAACTCTGTGCGGTCGATGACGAACCCAAAGAACTGGTCGCACCATATTCATGGGTATTTGTATCCATCCCGGAAATTGCCCAACCATTAAATGTTCCATGTGGGTGTGTTGGTGTGGTGATGTGTATAACCTCGCCCGTAACGGCGGTTGTTTGATATGTTCCTGTGGCGGTACCACCATTTAACTCATATGTTATACTATATGACCCGGCACCACATGCAGGACTGGTATTCGTACCAATACCCGCCGCACCGTTAAATGTCCCAGAACCAGAATTACCCGCAGTGTAGTATCCCGATGCGCATGTATATGTATATGAACATCTGTTGGCATTATCTTTTGGCAATTTTCCGCTGGCGGTGTTCACGGTGCAACTGGCAACATTTGAACCCTTGGTGCACGAACATGCCTCGTACTGTGCATACAAATCTTTATCAGATGTCACAATCCATTTGGAACTGCTGTCTGTGATGCTTGACACACCTGGTTGTAACGTTGCAGTATTTGCGTTATATACCTGTGTTCCCCCAGACGATGCGGTATACCATCCTTTGAATACTTGTGCGCTATTGGTTTTATACGCCGTTGGCATATTGGTCTCAGATGACTCTGTGGCGCCAGTGTACAACAGGTTTGTTCCGTATCTGGCATATGCCGGGCTTGTCCCAGAAAGTGATGTGTCACTATCAACTTTCTTAAACGTAATCGTTCTTTGTAAATTTCCCAATTCTAACGCCGACGATGTTGTTGTGGCTGAACAACCTGTACTGTCACAAACCTTGGCTTGAATTGTATAACATTTATATCCCAAATATTCGGTTGCCGGCACATTTTTTGTGACGGTGGTTGCACCCGTTCCCAGTGTCGAAAATGTGTTTGAATATGTGTATGCCACAGCCGCACAACTGGATGAATTTGATGCCCCAGATATACCAAAATTATACTGAATTGTTAAACTGCCATCATAAATATTTGCGTTACCAAATGTTGCAGTCAAATCATTTATAGAACCAGGATAATTATATGTCGCAACAGCCCATTTACGGGACAAACTTACCGTTGGGGAAACAATACCCACAGATTGAACTGTTATTGTTGCATCCCCCAGCCCCGATGTAAATGTCGACCCAGATAAAGTTCCCGCCCCAGATGTCTTTGTATATATCAATTCTGATTCATATCCGCCCATAACAACGAAATTATCGGCACTTAAAGAGGTTTCTTCATTATATACAACATTTTTGTACATAGATTTTCCGTCACCTGCAACAATCCAATCCTCACCAACAACCGACGCAATACCACGCCCCGCATTCACGGTCAGTTTATACGTATTTTGTGTCCATTGCGCAACAATTGTGGCATTTCCGCCATTTATTGCCTCGGTTCCCAAACTGGTTTCGTCACATTTCATTGATGCACCCGCACCAAACGATGAATCATTCGGTGTTTTCCATTCAGAAAAAGTATAACCCGTATCGGTTGGTGATGGCATTGTAATCGTTGTTCCATACACGCACTGGGTTGGGTCTATTGTGCCATGGGCATTTGAATCCCACTCCAAACCAATTGTTTTTGGTGCCCATGTTGCATAAATATTATACACAGAACCAGATGTCCATTCTTTATTCGGGAAAGTTATTGATTCGCCTTCGGTTTTCAATTCGCCAACATCACTCCCCAGTCTCCATCCATCAAATGTGTGTCCCAATTTTGTGAACCCATTGGTTCTCAAATTCATATTCAGTGTATGTGCACCAACACCGGCGGTATAATATTGTGTGCCTGTGGTTTGTGTGGTTGACCCCCCCGTATTGCCATTGCCATTATATACCAATTTTGGTGTACGACTATACAATGCATAATACGTTGGTGCCGCAGAATTATATGCCGGTGTTTCAGATGTTTGTGACGATACATTACCCGTCGGACTTGTCGATATTGTTGATGTCACCCATCCAAATGGTGCCCAAGTTGTTACAGTATTTATTGCGGGTAAATTTATGCTGGTTGGACCCGCCGCTGTACCCGATGTGTTGCGATAATACTGTGTTTTGTTCGACGATTTTAATGTTGTGTTATTTGAATAGTAATTATATGTAATATCTCTTTTCCATATACCATATAATGTCGTATCACCTGTAAACGCAACAGATGCCTCATCACTATAACTAATAGTACTGGTACCAGTTTGCGTTGCCCACCCATCAAAATTCCATCCATTTGATTTTAACGCGGCGGGAACCCCCGAAGACAATGATGATATAGAACGCAATGTCGTCGCCTCGCCATGATTGACAGACATTGTTCCAACAGTTGTATTACCGGTTTTGAAAGTCACCGTATATTGATTCAATACACATGCGTCGGACGAACTGACCGATGTATTCCCGGCGGTCCCAGATACGGTTCCGGTTGTGGTCGAATTTGCGCCATTACCAAAATGATATCCGGTGCCGCATGTGACACTACATTTTGGTTCATTGGTCGTGGTGGTGGTGGGATTGGCACTGGCTGCGTTTGAAATGTTGCACGATGGGGTTGCCCATACCGCATAATATGTTGCTGTGTTGGCGTTGTTTACTGTAAAGGTTCCACTTGTTGCACTTGATGATGTTGACCAACCAACAAAAATTTTGTTTCCATTTGTTATATTGCAACTTGTTGCATCCCATTGGGGCAGGGTGCACGTTCCACCTTGGTCGCAAGACACCGATGTGGCACATGTTCCAGTTCCGTTGTTTTTATTCAACGTGATATTTACAACATTTTGGCTCCATTGTGCGGTAAGGGTTTTGTTCTCGGTATATTCCCAATTGAATCCAGCCGAAACAACGGTCGTCGTTCCACTGACCAACCATCCTGTGAAACTGTATCCTGTTTTGGAACAAGTGTTTGCCGCCGGTGTAAATGTGGTGTTATATGTTGCGGTTGCGTCTGCTGGTTTTGTCCCTGTGCCGGTTCCACACGAATATGTGACCGTATATGTTTTTGCGGTTTTGCATGCATAATATGTTCCGGTTGGATTTGTGAAACTATATGTTGTCGATGTGCAATTTTGTGATGTTCCCCAACCCGTTTTAAATGTATATCCAGTCTGAGTCAAACCGCTGGCTGATCCAAAAGAACAAGCGGTACCCTGACTGCATTGTATGCTGGAATCTGTCTCTCCCCCAATGTTTTGTATATTACCTGTTCCACCATTTTTATTCAATACGACCGTTGCTTTACAATCACCTACCTGATCATGATTGCTGGCAGATGTGCCTGATGTGGCATATCCCGTGGCGCATGCGGTGCATGATGCGCTTGTGCCACTTCCGGCCGAACTGTATCCAGATTCACAAACGCCACCGGAATATGAATTGTTGCACACGCCACCCGTTGCTGTGGTTCCGCAACCCGTCGAAAAATATCCGGCATTAATATTGGCGCAACTTGTTGCGTTGCTTTCCTCGGCCTTGTATGTTCCCGCCCCACATGGTTCACATGCATATGTGCTTGAATTATATTTGAAACCCGCATTACATAACCATTGTGCGGTAAATGTTTTGTTTTCCGTATATGACCAAATACCATTTTGCCATATTACTTGTGGGGATGTGCCGCTGACCGCCCAACCCTGAAATGTTGCATTTTGTTTGTGTATTGTATCCGCACTTGGGGTTGCGGCATTAAATATAACCCCCGCATATGCAGTGCCCCCAGGTATAGAACCCGAACCACCATTGCCAGCATTATATGTCACCGTATATGTCGTCGGTGTCCAATGTGCATACCATGTTTGATTTGATGCATACGTGATACCGGTTGAATTACCATTGGATGTCAAACATCCATTTTCATCAATATATTTTGTTCCGCTACTTTGACTGCCAAAATACCCCATGAAAGTATTACCTGACTTTGATGGTATACCTACTGGATTTGAACAATTTGTCCCGGTTCCAATCTGACTTGTATGATCCCATGCCTTATAAACACCACTGGCGTTGGTATAGATTGCATAGATGTTGTCATTGATACTACCACCGTTTGCATCCAATGTAATTGTTGCACCACGGGCACATGCATTCGGTGTCGCATTACCAATGTTTGTGGATACGCTGTCGTTTCCTTGGTACCCAGTATCGCATGAACAAATTGCTTTCCATGGAACAGTAACAAGATAGGCAAGATCGTTCGAAGTAACACTTAAAGAACCTGTGTCGGATATAACCTCCGGATGTGCGGTGCTGGTCCACCATGCTGCATACCCATTAAATGTCGCGTTTGTTTTTGATGGCAAAGAATTAGAATTAAATCCATTAAATTGTGTTGTGCAAGATGCGTTTGTATATATTGGGCAAGAACTGCTACTGCAAGTGTTTTTACGATACAACCGTGTGGGCAGGTTGCCAACATTATTACAATATGTTGTATTATCCAAATTTATAACATAACACGTTGAACTAAATTGTGCATACCATGTTGTGTTGCCAGAAACCGTGACATTGATACCCGCCGCCGTTATATAACCGTTTTCATCAATATATTTCGCACCGCCACTTTGGGCGCTGTAATACCCCAAAAACGCCTTGCCGGTTGATTCAGATGGCACCGCAACCGGATTAGAATTGGTGGTCATTTGATGGCCATTTAAATATTTTACATTTCCAACCGATGAAATACTGCTGCTGCCACCGGTCCCACCAGAAAGCGCGATGGTTACCGTGGAAGCCTGTGTTTGCCATTTTGCGTACCATTTTGTGTCGTTCGAAATTGATTTTGCTGCATTAATACCTGCTTGGGTTATATATCCATTCTGATTGATATATTGGGTCGTGCCATTTTGTGCTTCGTAATATCCCAAAAATACACCACCGGACAAACTTGGAACGGTTACCGGGTTGGACGCGGTGGTCATGCCCAGGGTTCGATTAGAATTTAAATATACACCTGTATTATATTTTGTGTATATGGCTGTGGTCCCCGCCTGGGCATTTTTGTCGGTTGCATCCAATGTAATTATGTACGGGTTGGGCACTTTACACGCATAATAGCGTTCGGCTGGGTCTACAAAACTAGTATCCCCAGAAGTGCAACTTTGTGCCCCCCAACCATGATTAAACGAATACCCGGTTTGAGAAACGCCCGTTGGTTGACCAAAAGAACAAATTTCACCAAAATAACAAAGTATTTGTCCATATTGGTCAGTCGTCCCATCGTTTTTATAAAGTGTCACGATTTTTTCGCATTTGCCTTCTCCTACATTAAATCTGTATTTTTCATCTTCACATGCACACGGCCCTTGGTCAGGATCGCTGCCCCTGCTTGATCCGTCCGGACACTCATGAATTGCGTAATCATCCCCGACATATGCACCTTTATCTGGGGTTATGTTCATTTCTGCATAATACTCATCTATAAACGCGTTCCATTCACCTAAATCGGTGATGCATCCCCTTTCTTGACTATAGTAATAACAGCATTCTGCACCATATGTCTCCATATTACCAGGGTCTGTAAAATAAACATGTTGTCCCGGAATGTCGCAGTTCACGCCTCGTTCCAAAAGATAGCCGTCATCTAAACACAAAAATTCAGGATAGTCCTTAGCGGCCTCTTGATCTTGCATCAATGCAAAATTAAACGTCCCACCACTCAGACATTTACATGTGCAACCTTGGCGCTCGAAACTACCTTCAAGAAATTTAGCCAAACCTTCACAGTTTAATGCACTGTTGTCTAAATAATTATACGCACCTTCGCTAGCACAAAAATCTTCGGTAGGAAAATCAGCCGCTGCCGGCGCAACCACCGCCAACATCAGTGTCATAAATGTTAAAAATCGTTGAAAAATACGCGTCAAATGCCTCATTCCTTCCCCGTGTTGTTCACAGTGTAGAAATTTATGTTGCATAACGCAAATAAAAAAAATAAAAAAATCAACAAAAAAAATTTGACAGGTTTCTAAAATTCCTACATAACGCGTCCTGTGGTTGGGTAAAATGTTAATTGTATGCTTTCCCATTTGGAAAACTCACTGCGCGGCAACATAGATAACGGTTCGCATGTGTGTATTGCCGCACGAATTGTATCTAAAACATACGCAAATGCCGGGTCGGTTTCGGCACGCGATGCGGCCTCGAACCACAAATCTGCAACAGTTCCGTTGGGTCGCATCTTTAAATGTGCAACGGCGCGAATGTCCGCCAAATCGGGACGGGTTGTATCAACCACCCAACAACGCGTCAACGCCACGCGCAGCGCGTCAACCACCGATATCGACAGTGTTCTGTCCAACGACATGACTTCGCGATTTACGCGCACAACCGTTTTCTTTTTTGGTGTGTTTTCAACCGTTGTATCCGTTTTTTGTTGTGTTTCTGCGGTTTTTTCTTGATTTTTATTATCAGTATCATCCGCAAAATCGTCGGGTAAATCATTTTTTTCTGCGGCAACTGGTTCCGGGGGTGGGGCGGGTTTTGGCTCTGGCACCGGTTTAATATCTGGTTTTGTGTCTGGTTTTGGTTTGGGGGTGTCTGTATTGTATAATTTTGTTTCGTCCCCAGTAATTTTTACATTGTTTAAATCAATTTCCATAATCTGGATTCTGTCGGGTGTCACCATTTCGGCGCGTTGTGCAACCGCCACAACCGACACCAATATAACAACAACCAACATCAAATGCCCCATTATGGACATTAAAATGTTTTCTGAATAAAATTGCCTGACTTTACTTTTCATAGTGTTTTATTCGCCCGTTTAATTATCGATTTGTGTCCTAAGGCCTACTTTTTGGAATCCTGCGTCCTTTAATCGCCCCATTGCGCGCATAACCGCACCATAATCGGCATGTGTGTCGCCACTTATCATTATTGTTAAATTCGGGTTTTCTGTGCGCATTGCGGCGGCGCGACGCACGACATCGTCCAATGGCATCATTTCGCGCGCCAAATAATATCGCCCAACCGAATCGACACTGATTTGTATTGCGTGATCATTACCATTCATTGCCGAATGACCTGCGCGGGGCAAATCCAAATCTATCCCCGTTGTCATCATTGGTGTTGTCACCATAAATACCGCCAACAAAGTGGTCATAACATCAATCATCGGTGTCAAAGAAATGCCACTATCAAACCTGCGTGTTCGTCTTTGCATGGTTAAAACCTTTTTATTCTTTTATTTATTTTTGCGATTTTAATTCTGTGCATTGTTCGTCCAAATGGTTGTATAAATCGTCTGCGCGTTTGGCATAACATTGATATGCAATCGCCGCAGGTATTGCCGCAATCAGACCTAATGCGGTTGTTCCCAATGCGGTTGCCAATCCCGGGGCGATAACACCGATGCTGACCGATTGGTTCACACCGATTGATGCAAACGAATCCATAACCCCCCAAACCGTTCCAAACAATCCGATAAACGGCGAAACATATGAAACCATGGATAAAAACCATAAATTTTTATCAAATGGACGAATCAGTTTGTCGACGATTGTATTCAGATTGTCGCCAGGTTTTATTTTTACCGGGTTTTTACGCACCATGCGCCATACGCGATATTTTTCAATAATAACCGCCCAAGACAATACGCTCAATACAACCAAAACCAACGATACGAACAATGTCATCACATCACCCGTGAATAAATTTAATAATGAAAAATTATTAGCCATTTTTTTATCCTTTTGTTTATAACTATTTCATAATTTGGATTATTGAATCGGGTATTTGTTTGGGGCGCAAATCCGACCCTAAATACGCGATTTTTATATGCATAACCGCACAAACAACACCGTCATGCAAAAATCTTTGTTCGATTTTCACAGATGCCATCCCAATTTCGGTTGCCTTTGTTTCAATAATTATCTCGTCTGCAACCTTTAACGGGGTGTTGTATTTGATGTCCAATTCGCGAACAACAAATCCCAAATCGCCATCAGGGATTTTCATCCCTCGCGACCAATTCATACGCGCCCGTTCAGCCATTTCAATGTATCGCGCATGATACGCAATGCCACCAGCATCGGTGTCCGCATATGCCACCGTAAAAGGAAACCTGTGTGTATTCATAAATAATCCTTTGTTCAATCAAATTTTTTCGGGTGTTTCAATGTATTATCGTAAAAACATAATAATAAACATTATTTTTGCGCACCGGCAAAAATCGATGTTTTTATATGCGTTTATTCGATAATAATTGTGTCCGAATAATCCTCCATTAGTGTGTGTCGAACCGATGCGGCACGTCCGCGTGTCCGGTATGGTCCGACCATAATTATATACCTGCCGTTTTTCTGTTTTACCGCATATGCATTTCCCAAATGCGACATCTTTTTTGCTGCGTCCGATGCGTCATTTTGCATGCCAAACGACCCAACACGAACATAATAATTCCCAGAATCTGTTGGCGATACCATCTGGGGCGGTGCAACGATATTGGTTTGTGTTGTGTTGTTATAAGAATCCCCGGTTGGCACCGCATTATTGCATGCCACCAATACAATTCCAACAAAACAAACAATCAAAATATTGCGTATCATTTTTCCAATCCCAAATGTTTATACCCCATATCGGTCACGATTCGACCGCGTGGGGTGCGTTGAATAAAGCCCAACTGCATTAAATAAGGCTCAATAACATCCTCTATTGTGTCCGCAGGTTCCGACAAAGCCGCCGCCAAATTGTCAATTCCGACCGGTCCGCCGGCATAATGATTTATAATCGTCATCATATAATCACGGTCAACCGCATCCAACCCAGACCCGTCGATATGTAATTGGAATAGGGTGGTTTTTATCGTGTCTGCGGTGATTTTACCGACACTCATTGCCGCGGCAAAATCGCGTGCGCGCTTTAATAATCGGTTTGCAATACGCGGTGTTCCGCGGGCACTGTGCGCCAACATCATTGCGCCTGCCTCGTCAATCGGCGTCCCCAGTATATTCGCGCTGCGCATAATGATTTTTGCTAAATCTGCCGGTGGATAGAACGATAAACGCAAATCAATACCAAACCTTTCGCGTAATGGATTTGATAACAGACCCGTTCGCGTTGTTGCCCCAACCAAAGTAAATGGTGGCAAATCAATTCGAACGCTTTTTGCAGACGGTCCTTCGCCCAGCATTATATCCAATTTGAAATCTTCCATCGCGGAATACAAAACCTCTTCGATTGCAGTTGGTAATCTGTGAATTTCATCGATAAACAGCACATCCATCGGTTCCAACGCGGTTAAAATCGCCGCCAAATCGCCTTGTTTAGTCAGCATCGGTGCCGCCGTCGCGCGAAAATTTGTTCCTAATTCATTTGCAATAATGTGTGCCAGTGTTGTTTTCCCTAAGCCCGGCGGGCCGTATAACAACACGTGATCCATGGCTTCGCCCCGGGATTTTGCGCCGGCAATAAATACAGATAAATTTTGCTTTAACGATTCGTGACCGATAAAATCCCCCAGTGCCTTGGGACGAATCGATGTCGCCAATTCATCAGGGATATTCGGGTCCAAAAATCGGTTATTTGTGTCCATTTATCCACCTTATAACAATTTAGTGTCCGTATCCTCGCGTCCGACATATGCCTTGAAATCGTTATACATTTGGCGTAAATCCGCAGGTGTCGAATAAGATGCATCCGCGTTTTTAACATAAATTGTTTCCAAATCGATTTCGGCTTGTTTTTTCAAGATATGCGTCAAATGATTTCCAAAAGATTTTGCATCTTCGCCCTCGGCTGCGCCTTGCAACAGCAATCCGCGATTGGGGCGGGGCGATAAAAATTGAAAATCAGACATGTTTGGATCGGGCGACACCAAAACGAACCCGGAAACCTCGGGTCGGCGCATCATTGCCTGTAAAACATACCATGCACCCATTTGATTCCCAGCCAACCAAATTCTGTCGCTGTCCTCGTTTTTATTCTGAATCCAATCAATAACCGTTGCTATATCCAGCATGTTTTCCGCCGCCGTTCCAATTGCACCCTCGGAATCGTTCACGCCGCGATAATTAAATCGCACAACAGAAAACCCAATATCCATAAATGCGCGAAACATCGCGTATGACACACGGTCATTCATATGACATTTTTGACGCGGATTTCCCGACAATACAACCGCAACTGGCGCACCCGGTGTATCAGATTTATGATATACTGCGTGCAATTTTCCGCCATCTCCTGTAATAATAACATCAACCATTTTAACATCCTTGCCTTGAAATAAAAAAAATCATCTCGGAAACAGTTATAATACAAATCGAATTTATTTTTCAATAAAAATATTTTTGCTTTGACATAGTATGCAAAAAAAGTCTAAACTATAACCAAAGGAACAAGGGAAATAACATGTATAAATTAAAGTTTATGACCGTTTTTGGGCTGATTTTTGCACAATCTGCGATGGCGGATATGGTTGTCCAAGATTTTCAAACGATTTACACTGAACGTCCTGTGGCGTCGTATTATGCATATCCGAATGATCCAAACTTTATCCCAGAAACTGAATTTATGCACCAAGATTATGATTTCAATTATGACCAGCATATGACCGATGTCCGTGATGTCGAGGCATGCACACACCCCGGGGTTGGGTTTGGTTTTCGTCCAATGGTTATTTGTCGAAACTTTAATTGCACACGATTAAACGACCGTATAACACGCAATTTCTTGTTTAACAGCCTTAGTAATATATTCATGATGAATGGTTATTCGCGTATGTATATATGCGAAGCCGACCCGTTTTCGCGTGATTGTTTGCAATCTGGAATTTCGTTCCCTGTGCGCAGTGGTATTGCAAACGCAATGGTCAAAATCCCTAAGGCTTCTATTTCCCAGGTCAGTTTATCAACCGGATTGTCGCGCGCGTCGGTTGGTATGACATATACATTATTGGTAAACGGTATCGACCGACCGTGTGAACAAACCGTTATGGATATTGTAATTCCGGTAAATTCCCAGGCCACATTGTCGAATCGTGAATTTTCGTGCAATCTGACCAGTGACGGCACCAGCAGTATTTCAATCCTTATCAATCTGGATTATATTGATTTAGATTATGGTATTTTGGGTGGTTATTATTCTATCGGAACCCAGGGTTCGACATCCGGTGGGGGAACTGGATATGCGTTATTCAAAACCCAGTATTCTAATCGTGGAATCAATGCGGCAACATGCCGTTCGGCATCATCGGACAATGAATGTGTGGATGATTCAATGGATTTAACAATTCAACCGGGCGAATACGCGGTTGAGCCAATGCGTTAAAGTTATGAATAGAGCAATTCTTGTTATTGATGATGATGATGTTTTAAGAAATGGTCTAAAAAACGGACTGACCCAGCATGGCTTTTCTGTGTTGACGGCCGGATCGGCGGATACGGCATCGGAAATTCTGGATAAAATTTCTGTGGATGCAATCGTGTTGGACCGTATGATGCCGGGTATGGACGGGCTGGGTTTCTTGAAAAAACTGCGTAATTCTGGAAATATGACACCGATTATAATGTTGACGGCTATGTCGGGGCCAGAAAACGCAATTGATGGTCTGGCGAACGGTGCAAACGATTATTTGGCAAAACCGTTTCAGTTGCAAGAATTGGTTTTACGGTTGCAAAATATCATGAAACAAAATTCGAACAATGAACAAAATATGCCAAATGGGCTGATTTTTACAGATAATGAGTTTTTTATAAAGAAAAATTCGGCGGATATTGCACGTGTTTTGGCTCTGTCGGCAGAAGAAAAAAAATTATTACAAAATTTAACGCGTCCGGTTGGAAATGTTGTTGCGGCGTCCCCCATGGTTGCAAAACGCTTGCGAACCAAAATAAATAGTGTATTATCAGATATGGATATAATAACTGTTCGTGGGCGTGGATACAAAATCGTTCCGCAGCCATCGGACAAAAAAACGGTAAAACAGATATGAGATTGATACCACGCAGTTTTTTGGCGCGCACTATTTTGATGGTGTTGGTGCCGTTGGTTATAACCCAGGTCATAATTGCTGATTTTTTCTTTGGCAATCACTGGTCGCGTGTTCATAATACTTTGGCGCGCAGTTTTTCTGCGGAAATCACAACCATGATGAATTTTATTGATTCTGGTAATTTGCCGGTTGCGCAATCAATGGCGCGCGATATTGGAATAAATGTATCGATAAACCCAAAATTAAACAGACCAGAAGAAAATGATAACAAATCTATGGTTGCGGGGCGTTTGGCAAAATATCTGGAAACACAGTTAAATCGTCCGGCAAATATTTATATTGACCGTGGCGAAAGATTGGTTTTTGTCGATGTTCCAACCCGGGATAATAAAATCGCAACATTTGGAACATCGCTTTATCGTATTTACTCAACCAGCAGCGAGGTTTTTGTTATATGGTTGATTGGTTCGATTTTGATTGTGTCTATATTGATTTCGCCATTTGTGATATTGCATTCGCGCAGTATTCGTCGTATATCTAATGCGGCAAATAGGTTTGGTCGTGGATTGGATGCACCCGGGTTCAAGCCTAGCGGTTCTTTGGAAATTCGTAATGCCGCGGCATCTATGATAAAAATGAAGGAACGTATTGATCGTTATAATCGTACGCGCACAGATATGTTGAACGCGGTCAGTCATGATTTAAAATCGCCTTTGACCCGGATGCGTTTGGCAATTGAAACAGGCGATGCAACAGACAAGGCGTTGTTGCAAGATATTGACCGTATGACCGAAATGGTAAATGGTTATTTGGCATTTGCGCGTGGCGAAATGCCCGAGGTAGAGCAGGCAACCGAACTGCCGGCGACATTGACGCGTATCGCGCGTGATGCGGCGCCGGATAAAAAAATAGAATTGGATTTACCGGATACGCCGGTGCAATTTTATGCGCGTCCGATGGCGTTGACACGCGCATTTTCTAATATTATTGAAAATGCGGCACGATATGCAAACAAGAAAATAAAAATAACTGAACACGATACGGATGAAAGTATAGAGGTTATTATCGAAGATGACGGTCCGGGTATTCCTGATAATAAAAAACAGGATGCGTTGCGTCCGTTTGTGCGATTGGATGAATCGCGCAATGATAAAACCGGTGGCACGGGACTGGGGTTGTCTATTGCAAAAACGGCTATTGAAAACCATGGCGGGCAAATATTTCTAGAAGACAGTCCCATGGGTGGATTGCGTGTTCGCGTTGTTTTGCCAATAGAATAATTATTTTTATTAAAAAACCAAGAGAAACACACAATGAATTTGTATAAATATGTATCAGATGCCATAAACGAAAAACTGGGGTTTGTCGCAAATTTGGAAACGCCGCGTAATCGTGAATTTGGTGATTTTTCAACAAATGCTGCGATGGTGGGAGCGAAATTGGCGCACAAAAACCCGCGCGAATTGGCGGCGGAAATTTTACCAAAAATCCAAGAGTTAGATTTTGTTTCGTCTGCGGAAATTGCGGGACCTGGGTTTATAAATATAAAAATCAAAGATGATTTTATATTGAAAAATGCGTCTGTGCCACAACCACAAAAGGCGACCGTGCCATTGGTTGTTGATATGGATTATGGTGCGTATAATGTTGCAAAATCGCTTCATATCGGGCATTTGCGAACATCTATTGTTGGCGATACTTTGAATAGAATCTTTCGCTTTATGGGGCATAAAACAATTTCGTATAATCATATGGGCGATTGGGGACGTTCAATGGGGATGGTTATTGCGTGGATAAAAAGAATTCATCCAGATTGGCCGTTTTTTCAAGACGATTTTGATGCGGGTATGGATTTGTCAAAATATACATTTACGGCATCGGAATTAAACACATTTTATCCCCAGGCGTCTGCATTGGCGCGTCAAGATGAATCTTTTATGGAAGAGGCGCAAATTATAACCGCAGGATTACAACGCGGGAACAAAGGGTATAATGCACTGTACAATATATTTATGCCAATATCGTTAAAATGTATGCATGACACGATTGAAAAATTAAATATTTTGCCTTTTGATAATGACTTAGGCGAAAAACATGCAGCGCTTTATGTTGGTGAGGTGGAAAAAATTTTGCGCGCAAAAAATTTACTACAACAAAGCGACGGTGCCGAAATTATAAGTGTTAAAAAGGATACAGATACCGCACCTATGCCACCGATGATGTTTTATAACTCTCGTGGGGCAACAACATATGATGCAACCGATATTGCGGCGGTATATTACAGAAAGTTAAACGATAACCCGAACAAAATAATATATCTTACTGATTCTCGGCAATCTTTGCATTTTGAGCAATTGTTCCGTGTCGCGGAACTTGCCGGCCTTTTTGATGTAAAAAACCTCGAGCATATTGGGTACGGAACAATCAACGGCGCCGACGGTAAGCCGTTCAAAACGCGCAGCGGAAACGCCGCGGATTTGGATGATATAATCCAGGTTGCAATCGATGCGGTGCGGTCGCGTGTCGCATCAAACAACAAACAACTGGATAATGACACAATAAACAATATTGCAATCGCTGCATTAAAATTTAACGATTTGATGCATGATTTGCGTTCTGATTATATATTTGACCCTGAATCCGTCACTAGTTTCGAGGGTCGGACCGGGCCATATGTATTATATACTGCGGTTCGTTTGAATTCTGTGTTAAACCGTTCAACGATTACGCCACAATTAAATAATATTGAAATAAGTGTAGATGAGCGCAATCTGCTGATGGCAATTATGGATTTTGATAAAATGATTCAATCGGCGTATGAAAATAGGGCGACCGATATGATTGCAAATTATGCCTATAATTTGTGTCAGTTGATAAATGCGTTTTATCACACTTGTCCAATACTGCGTGATGATATAGATATTAAAACACAACAAAATCGGCTATATATAACAAAACTTGCGCGCGATACATTGGTGGTTGCGACTGATTTAATGGGGTTAAAAATCCCGGCAAAAATGTAAATAAAAAAGCCGGTAAAAAATCGCCCAATCGGCGATTTTTTTATTTACAAAAATTAAAAATAAAACCAAAAATCAACAATGTTTTACGGTTTTTTATCGTTGATTCTTGGACTTTGTCCATCCCAATACAGCAAACCCAATCAACAATGATAAAATAACTAAAAATATACCGGTGGCGGCAAATTTGCTTTCTGCGAACGGCAAATCGACATTCATACCATAATATCCAACGATAACCGTCGGAATAACCAGTATAATATTCCACATAGTCAGCCGATTAATGTATTTGTTTGATTCCATATTTATAATACTTTCAAATGTTTCTTTGATAGATTTTAACATTTTACTATAACTTGTCACGACCTCGGTTGCCTGGGAAAATTCGATACGGACATCTTCTGCTAACTCTTGTGCTTCATCTGTTTTTATAAATCCGCGCATTTTTTCCAATTTATCCAACACCGAAACATTTCCCTTGATGCCCGCCATATATAAAGTATAACTGTTTTCAACCTCTAACAATGCCATCAGGTCGTATTTAGAAATATGCTGTTGCAGGCCTTTTTTAGATTCTAAAACTCTTTTGTTTAATTCTTTTAATAAACGCAGGTATGATTCCGCGATATAGTATAAAATATTCAAAATAAAATCTTCGCGTGAATCTTTTTCAGACTTTTTAATTTTATCCAACAAATCACACCGTTTTCTGCATACAGTAATTACTCGATTTGGCGAATAAATAATTGATAAAGGCTCGGTATGCCACAAAGTATCATTTTCACGATTGATAATCGGAAAACGCACAATTATAACCTTGTAATCATCTTCGATTTCCAATCGCGGTTGTTCATCGGGGTCCAAAATATCGATAATATTGTCTTCGTCGATTTTATATTCTGATTGCAATCTTTCAAAATCATCATGGTCGGGATTGCCGACATTTACCCAAGAAAATGTTTTCAGTTTTTCCGTCACAAACATTTCGCACCCCCATTATTTCTAAAAACAACGCCAGATATTTTACACCAAAAAGATACGAAAATCAAACGCATATCACGAAAAAATACCTATATATTGCCTTCACATAAATTCATATCATTCATAAAACACACACCAAGGAGGAAAAATATGAATGACACACCATCTGCATTTTCTGTATCGCATTATATTCTATTATTTTTAGTTTCAACGATATGCACAGTATCGGTTGTATGGGTTTTGATTTCGGCAAATAACCGTGAATCTGCATTGCGCGATAAAAGTATGGCAACGATATCCGATACACCTAAATCGTGTCAAAAAGATGCCGCGGATAAAATCATACTGTTATGGGAAACTGATTATAACAATGTCCCACAAAGTTATAAAATAATGGAATTAAATTATGCAAATCGCGTTGTCCCAGTGCGAACAACCGGCACATGCAACGGTGAAAAATTTGTATGTCAAATGGGTGATGTGCGCACTGCGTGCGATCCGTGTGCAAAAAATTCTGCCCGCAAACGCGCAATGTTCCAACATATTTCGGACGAAATCGACGCGTTATGCACCGGGGAATAAAAAAAGTCTTGCATTGAATTTTCGATTTTTGTTAGAATAAATTCCAAGGAAGGATATTTTTTGCAAAAAACAGGAGAAATACCATGTTAAAGCGTTTGAGTATTTTGGGAACATTCTTGATGGGGGCGGTATGCTCGGTGGCATACGGTTTGCAACCGAGTGTTCGGGCTGGCTCGCTCAGTTTGAACACGGGACTGCGTCCAACTGGAACAAATGCGACAACATCGTCTGTGTCCGCGGCACCTGCGGGTGGTGTGGCATTAAACAGTGCGCGTGGTTCAACAATCTCTAAATTTTCTTCCAGTGTTGTGCCTGTGGCTGGTCACACCAAAGAAAACCCAACATTTGATGATTCTGTATTGGATGAAATCCGTCAACAAATCCGTGATTTACAAGATGCCCAACTGGCATTGGAAAACAGCCAATTAAATCGCGATGATGTCGAAGATACAATTATAAACCAATTTCAAACTGTAAATTTAACAACAACGAATCGGGATTTGAAAAACGCATTGACCGATATTCGTTCTGATAATCAAAGTTTGCGTTCATCATTAAATTCCATTCAACAACAAACTGACGGTTTTGGCGATTCGTTGGCTGAAAATATTGACAATCGGTTAAAGGTTCGCGGTTTGGTTGATGATAACAATCATGTGTCTTTTGCGAACAAATCTGATATTGAACCTGCGAAATTGGCGCAAAATTTAACATCAAATACATATTCTAAAACAATTTTAACAAACGAATTACAACCATCAACCAACACAATCAAAGAAATTATTGCCGATGATTTAAAAGATCGTGAAATTTTGGCAAACGACGGTTCGTTAAATGTTGAAAAAAAGGGTGCAATCCAAATAAACGAGTCAACCGTCACAAACGCATTGCGTAATTCAAGCGCATTCAAAAACATGGTCTCGGACGAGGTTGCAACCAAGGGCTATGTCACCGAAAGTGCATTGGCGAACAAAGATTACATAACAACATCCGACTTAAATAACAGAAATTATTTAACATCAGATTCTGCGGCGATTCGTGATTTGGCAACCAAAAGTGAAATTGCGCCTGATTATATGGCGACAAAAATGGTTGGCAACTCAACGGCCAAGGCCACATTGGAAAACGCGATTGGCACAAATACCACAACGGTAAACAATTTAATAAATTCGAAATTGACCGAAACCGGAATTGTGGATTCACGTGGCAACAGACAATTTGCAACATTGAACGATTTGCCTGTTATCAACGAACAAACGGTTGCGGCGGCACTGGGCGATTCGTCTGTTATATCAGATGCTGTGGTAAACAGTTTGAAAAACAAACAAATTTTGAACAATTCTGGCACGCGTAATGTTGCAACTTTGGGCGAAATGGACGAATTGGACGGAAAAATCACAAACCTGAATTCCAGACTTTCATCCAAGGCCGATGCAACCGATTTATCTGCATCGAATATCGCGAATATCTTGGCTGGCAACAATGCTGCCACATCGGCATTGGGTAATGCGTTAAAAGATACAACCGCATTGACCGATAAATTTGCATTAAAAACCGATGTTGTAAACGTTGATGACGAATTGATAGAGGCTGCGGTCAACGATGCTTTAACAAATTCATCAACATTAAGTGGTATTGTTGACGAAGCGGTCAATGGTCGTAATTTTATCACAGACACAAATTTAAACACGACATTGGCTGATTATGTGACAACAACGGCATTAAATAATCGCGGATTTCTTACCAGTTCAGATTTGAACGAACGCGGATATTTAACGGCGGATTCTGAAACGATACAAAACCTGGCAACCAAGGCTGATGTTGATCCTGAAACATTGGCGGCTAATACCGCATTTACAACTAAATTTGCCTTAAAGGGCGAGGGTGGTTCCGGCACCGGTGGCATAACCGCTGATGATGTCAATGAATTGATTGATAACAGAAATTTTGCCGACGCCGCAACCGTGTCATCAATAAATGATTCATTAAATACATTAAATACATATGTCAATGGTGGTGTCGAAGACGAACAATCGTTATTACACGCAATCAGAAACGACGAAACAATTCGTGATGCATTAAAGGGTGAACCCGGCGCAACTGGTCCCCAGGGGCCTGCTGGTCAAGACGCCGATGCGGGTCAGGTTGCTAATATATTGATGGCAGATTCTGGATTCAAGGCATCTGTCAAGGGTGAACCGGGAACTGGAATTACATACAAAGGCGAAGTCAATCAACATTCGGAATTACCGACAACAAACCTTACCCAGGGCGATGCATATTATAATTATGCGGATGGTTTATTGTATATTTACAGTTGTGATAATAATAATGTTTGCAAATTCC
>DFGC01000004.1:0-30167 GCA_002371155.1 Alphaproteobacteria bacterium UBA3760
AGCTAATCCAACGCGGGCACATCCACCACCGATAAATCTTTCCCGTTTCCGGCGTATGCGGTATTAGCGTCCGTTTCCAGACGTTATTCCCCAGTGGTGGGCAGTTTCCCACGCGTTACTCACTCGTGCGCCACTCGTTCCACAGGGCAAGCCCTGCTTCGCTCGTTCGACTTGCATGCCTAAGACCTGCCGCCAGCGTTCGTTCTGAGCCAGGATCAAACTCTCAAGTTCTAAATAAAACTTGTAGTCATAAGTCCTGTGCATAATATAAACAAAGCTGACTAATAATTTCAGTTCGTCTTTACATATAATATATTCGCAAGACAAGTTTTTAACGAGGTTATAATTCTTGCGCTATATCCGTCGGTGCCAGGCACCGCCGAGATAAGCAAATTCACAAAATCAAGATTTTGGAATTTTCTAACCTACTACCTGTCTAGGATATGCACTGACTTTTGTCAAAGTTTGGATAATTCCAAATTCAACTGTCTGCATATCTCTTCTTGAACAATTTTTGATTTGCATCAAAAATTTTGATGAGCTGCTTTTATTCACAATGTTGCGATTTCCCAGAAACATTTTTTTCATTTCCGATATCGCGAAATTTCATAGGTTGGGATTTTTTTTGTTTCTCAACTTGAAAGCCCGCTTATTATGTGGTGGAAATAAAGAAAAGTCAAGCGATTTTTGGGAAAAAATTTTCATTTATTTTACAACACCCGCAAAAAGCCCAGAAATCCGCCAAAAAAATTTTCAATTATTTTCCAACCTCAATATCAATTCAGGGGTTTTCGATTCGTTTTTTTCGCTTTTTACGATTCGGAATTGCCACAAAATCGCTTATTAAACCCACCGATTCGTTTTATCCGGGGGCTTTTAATGAATAAAAAAACGATACAAACATAAATTTTTATTTTAAAATGGGCTATTTTGTGGTATCATTAGGATTATGAAACGACCAATATTTATTTTAACATCCATATTATGTGTTTGCGCGGTGCGCGGTGCGGTGGCGTCTGATTCTTTGGAGGAAGAAGAACTGATTACACCCGCCCCCCAGGTTGCATCGGTTGACAATGTTCAAATCAGCGACGAGCAATACATAACTGAAACTTTGGATGAATTCGCCAAAACGCGGGCGCGGGTTGACGAACTGTTGATACCATGTGAAACATCAGGAAATTTATGGACAAACGACGGCGCCGACGACAATTCTTCTTTGCAGGTTGTCATGATGGGGCCGATGAGCATGCCGTCCACCACACAAAAGCCCAAAGCGCGGGTTGAAACAACCAGCAACATGGGATTTTCTATGGGCGAACAGAGTTATTATGGTGAAACCGTATATATCATAAACAATTTCTTGCAGGGCGCGGGTGCCGATAATGTATCTGAATCGAACGGGATTTACAATGGCACCAGAATGCGCGCAGAATATGCCGATTGCCCGTTTGGCACACCACGCGAATGTGCAATTTGGGTTCGCAAGCCAGTTATATCAGAAACCGTTTCCCCACGCAGCAAAGTATTGCGCGACGATGTTATGTGCGGTATATCCAGCGCAATCGAGGACAACCCAAACATTTCTGCAAACGATAAAGAAATGGCACCGCTGTTGAATCGGTACAAGGTTTTAATGCGCGCGTCGCAATCGTGCTGTACCGGCGGAATCACATACAAATTAAAGAAAGCCGGCGCATCCCAAGGTTTGATTTACAAATTCTTGTCTGACGATGCGAATTTTTCTGGGTTTGGCAAAAGATGCCTGGTTATGAGCGATGACGAAATCGACAACACAGATAAATATGAGGCAACATCTGCAACAATCGCCGATGTCCGCAATGGTTGCCTGTGCAAATCAAAGGCAAATTTCAAGGCATTATTGGCACCGTTCGAGCAACTGTATGCAGAATACCCGAACTTTGCGCGTGCACCGTTTGAATACAGACATTATGATGGTGTTGGGCGTGCGGTTGTGGATTCTGTGAACGCGGATGTGCAAAATGTATTAAACCAATTAGAAATGTGCCCATAAAATAAAACCGCCAAATCGGCGGTTTTTTAATCAAAAATTTTTTATTGCAAAAATAAAATTTACCTGTATAATTTACGCGTCATTGGGGTGTCGTCTAATGGTAGGACAAGAGATTTTGGTTCTCTTTATCATGGTTCGAATCCGTGCGCCCCAACCAATATTCAAACGCCCTTTATGGGCGTTTTAATATTGGTTTTGGGGCCACGAACGCCATCCGCAACTTTGTTGCGGGTTCGAAACCAAGTAGATTTTGGAAGCGAACGCGCACCAAAATCGCTCGGACATTGTCCTGCGCGGCACTCGTTAGCACTCAAACTTCGCGACGCTCGTTTTCGCTTACTCCTAGTCGTTACGGTTTCCCCGCAGGGCGAAAGCCCGAGGGAATCCGTGCGCCCGATTTTTATTATTGTGTATCGAGGTCCCCGTGCGCATTCCAGAGAGCAAAAATATAAACCTTTGGCGGGTTCGAAAGTTTGAATTCAAAAAGATATGTTCTTTTCTATACTTTCGAACTTTTTATGGTATAATCAACACAAAGGGTTGAATTATGCCAGATATACAAATAAAACTGTTTGACAATCAAAATATTCGAACACTTTGGGACGAAAAACAAGAAAAGTGGTATTTTTCCATTGTTGATATTATCGCCGCTTTAACAGAAAGTGTTGATGCAACTGCTTATTGGCGTAAACTGAAACAAAGATTAAAATCCGAAGGTAATGAAACCGTGACAAATTGTCACGCTTTGAAAATGGTCGCAAAAGACGGCAAATCGCGCCTGACGGATGTGGCGGATACAGAACAAATTTTGCGCATTATTCAATCCATACCATCCAAGAAAGCAGAACCGTTTAAATTATGGTTGGCTCGCACTGGTTCACAAAGAATAGATGAAATAAGTGACCCAGAAATCGCAATTCAACGTGCATTGGTTTACTATCAAAAAATGGGATATTCTGACAAATGGATATCACAAAGATTGCGCAGTATTGAAATTCGCAAAGAATTAACTAATGAATGGGACCGCGCTGGAATCAAACAGGGTTTAGAATATGCATTATTAACCGATGAAATTACTCGCTCTTGGTCGGGGATGAAAACGCGTGATTATAAACGGTTAAAAGGACTTCACACCGAATCTTTGCGCGATAATATGACAAATGCTGAACTTGTTTTGAATATGTTGGCGGAATTATCCACGACAGAAATCGCAAAAAAAGAAAAACCAACGGGATTAAAAGCAAATATGACAGTTGCAAATCGTGGTGGCAAAGTCGCAAGACAAGCCAGATTACAACTGGAACAAGAAACCGGTAAATCTGTAATCACTGGTAAAAACAGCAAATTATTAAAAAAGATATAAAGTTACTTTCAAACCGATAAAAAGGTTTGATTTATAACAATAACTTCCCCCGATTGATATTGTTGTTCAAAGTGGTTGGGGTGTGTGGGCAAAACACAAAACTTATGACAAATCTTTAATCAAATCATCCACCCAGTTTTTAGGTCCATAAACACCTTTGTAGAAACTACTTAATGTTAATTCTAACTTATTTATTTTGCCACAATTATCAGTTTGGGCAACAAAACATACAAATTCATTTCCTGGAGGAACTCTTTTTTGAGTAAGCACTAGTACCTGTCTATCGGTCTCTGCATCATACAAATGTTCCATAGGTTCTATATAGTTGACTTTTTGCATAGACAGTAGTAAATCTGATAAATACTTCAAATATTCGTTTTTAGTCGTTATATGATGAAACTCAAAGAAAGATTCATACACAAAACTATCTGCTAACATATCAGCTATTAGTGAGACATCATAAGTTAAATATGCTTGTTTAAGTTTATCTAAAAATACCTCTATTATATCCATATCAGATACCTTTTTAATTATTAATAAAAGTTCCATTTGATATTGAATGTGATATTTTTAATAACCTTGCTAGCGTTGTGGTTTTTGCTTTCTTTTCTAAAGGCAATATCAAATTTAAAGTTATATCTATGCTTCCTGTATGAACAAATTCCCCATCTTTTCTTGTGTCTTTTTCCCATAATTCGATAACTGAACCATTTTTTCTATATTCACATTTTATATAATTTTCCTCATTACCCATAAAATCATGTACATCATTGTGTGATACCTTGTCTTTTTTTATAGAAAAATATATGCTTATTATACCAAGTAACAGACAAATAATAACTACTACCAAAGCCATTTAATCAATCTCCTATTAGATAGAGTGAATTTATACAATTATGAGAAAAAAATCAACTTTATTATATTTAAAAGCGAAAATTTATTACAAATTCAGTATTGTCTTAACTCGCGTTTTGCCCGCGCACCACGACCGTGAGTTATTTAACTATAAAAACACTGCTTGGCGGAAATCGCTGTTTTTTTGGATGTTTCCCATGCAACTGAATACGCAATTTGCCATACACGACGACACATCGTCATAGTCATAGGAATAAATCCACATAGTTTGCATTTCGCATTTATCTGTATCATTTTGCGAAAAATAGTTCGCCCGACACCAACAATACCGCCCCACCCCCGTTGGATTACCGGGTGCGAACCATTGTCCAATATTTTCGGCGCATGTTGATTCACCGTATATCGTGCCATAATCAAATGATGCACGCCATTTTCCGCGTTCAGATTCTGCAAATCGCACATCGGTGCAATCGCCGCCTTCGTCTGTGCCGAACCAAACACCGTTTTCCACGCCCTCGCAATATTCGCCAGACGCGCCACGCGATATGCAATTTAACGAATTTTCGACAATATCGATATTTAATTTTGGGCAAATTGGGATTTTTTTCGTATTATGCAAAACATATACACCGGCACATACGCACGCAATCACCCCAAAGATAAATAAAATATTTTTCATAAAACAACTATATTTCAATCGGTATCGCAAAAGCAAGATGTTTTAACATTCATAAAAATCCGCCCATTTGGGCGGGATTTTTATTTCATATTTTTATCAAAAAATTGCTCTATTTTATCAAACGGGATTTTTTCCATATTGTCGTATAAATCAACATGGGTCGCACCCGGAATTATCATCAGTTCTTTATTTTTACCCTTTAGTTTTTTGAATGCGTCTTCACTGAAATAACGACTGTGTGCTTTTTCGCCATGCACCAATAAAACCGCACTTTGGATTTCGTCTGCGCGTTGCAAAATTGGCATATTTATAAACGATAATGCCGATGTTGTATTCCAACCGTCATTTGAATTTAACGAACGCACATGATATCCGCGCGGTGTTTTATAATACGCATAATAATCCGCGACAAATTGTGGCGCATCCGCCGGCAATGGGTCAACAACGCCACCTGCGCGGGCATAGTTGCCGTTTTTATAATCGATTGTGCGCTGTTTATTCATGGAATCACGCGCTGCAAATCGCGATTTTGCATTATTGTCGGCATCAAAGTATCCGTTTGCCGTCACACGCGTCATATCATACATTGTTGACGCAACCGTTGCACGGATTCGGGTATCCATTGCCGCCGCATTTATCGCCATGCCACCCCAACCACAAATTCCAATTATGCCGATTTTATTTTCATCAACATACGGTAATGTCGTCAAATAATCCACCGCCGCAGAAAAATCTTCGGTATTTATATCAGGCGACGCAACATTACGAACATTGCCACCACTTTCGCCGGTGAATGATGGGTCAAACGCCAATGTGATAAATCCACGACGCGCCATTTCCTGGGCATAGAGTCCCGACGATTGTTCTTTGACCGCACCAAATGGCCCGGACACCGCGATTGCCGGATGTTTAGAATTTTTATCTATATTTTTTGGCATATATAAATCGCCAACCAATGTTATGCCATATCGATTGTGAAATTTTACCTTGGTATTTTTAACATCGCTATTTTTCGCAAAGACTTTGTCCCAACGATGTGTTATGTGCGTGCCATCATTTTTAATCATGCCCGCCGCAACAAAGCAACCAACGATAACACCGGCAATTAAACATATTATAGATACTTTCATTTTTTCTCCTTTGGATAATACATACGCAAATATAATAATTTTATAATTTTTTTACAAATAAAATTTTTTTGCTATAATGACCATGACAAAGGATTACAGGAATGAAAGGATTTTATGACCAGGTTTATGATGTCGTTGAAAAAATCCCATATGGACGCGTTGCAACATTTGGACAAATTGCACGTATGATTGGACGACCAAAAATGGCGCGATTTGTGGGATATGCGTCAAACAATCAAAAAAGTTGGCATTTGCCATGGCATCGTGTTGTATTCAAAGATGGGTCGCTGTGTGGAGAACCTTTTCGCACACAACAATATAACGCATTGAAAAGCGAAGGCGTAAAATTCACCCGCGACAAACGCGTCAAGGTCGATGAATTTATGTGGCGACCGGAATCTGAATCTATGCCGGACGATATTCGCGATTGGCCGTTAAAGTTTTAAGTAATCTATAATCTGATATATAAAAAAAATTCCAAAAAGTACCGGATTTATTATTGACATATTGGGCGACGATGATATTATGGATGAACGCATTTTATGAAGTGAATTATATAAAAAATAAAGGAAATGTATTATGAATTGGAATCAAAATTTACCAATGCCTGTGGCAAGAAATCTGATGAAACATGAAAAACCTGTAAATCGCATGCCAGAATTACCCGTTGCGACAACACATGCAAAAGCACCTGTGGCACGCACAAATACGGCAAAACCGACAAACGCCTATAAACATTATATCATACCGACAATTACCGTCGTTTTTGGTGGCGCACATATTCGCATAACACATTTTCCAGTTGAACATTGGACACCAAAACATATTTCAAATGGTCGCGTTCGCAAACAATTTTTGCGTGATTGGCGCGAACCGGATGTTGAAATCGATAATTCTAAACAAGAAAATTTGGCAAATTTAGTCAAAGAATTGGAAGCCGAACAAAAAGCAAAACACAATATCACTGAACAAGAAAAACAATATAATATCGGTGTGATGTTGCAACATGCACGCGTTCAATCGTATGATTATAAAATAAATCAGGCTGCCATTGAATACGATATAAATACCGATATGGTTGAACACTTTAATAATTTGGAACAACATTTATTGAACAAATTTGCACAATACGCAAATTTAATCGCTGCAAGAAAAGCAACTGTGCCTGCGACAAAAAAACAGAAACAAAAACAAACAAATCCAATCCACAAAAAAGATGATAAAAAATATGTTTTGGCTGCAAATGCACGCAATCACGACAGAAATACACGCAAAACAAGACAGGCATTAAACAGTTTTCGTGGTATGCCAATTGCTGAAATACTTAAAGAAAACGGTTATCAAATGTAAAAATCCCGCCATTTTGGCGGGTGTTTTTTTCGATTTCTGTTTTTGTTGACATAATAATAATTTGGTGTAAAATATATGTTATATCGAACAAAAGATGAAATCGATGAAGAAAAATTTTTTTACAAATCCGTTAAAGATTCGCAATCCAAAATTAGCATTGGCATGCATGTTGCCATTGGCTTTTGTTATGTGCAGAAACTATGAAAAACATGTCGAACGCAATCGTTTGGATAATGAAATTTCCCAAGTAAAACAAGAAATACGCACTAATAAAAATCTACACATTGTGCGCGTTCCGCAAAAATTACGTGGCACACAAATTCGCTATAATAACGCGACCGATTCTGTGAATAAAAATGCCGATACCATGGATTGGTGTATGAATCAAAATGACAGTTTGCTTATGCGCGCATACAACAATTATGCCGAACGCGTTGGGCGTAATTTTCAAATGTCTGTGTTTTTACCAGATTCAGATATTGCCGTGTATCAAAAATATGTATCACAATTAAATTCGTTTGACAGTGTCGATATGACCATCGAACACGCACGCAGACGCATATTGAACAATACCGCATCATTAAACGATGTGTCTTTGTTTTTCGAATATATGCCTGATTCCATAAATCACGAATTACGCAATCCGTTGGGTTGGAATTTTTATATGGACACAACCAATGATGACACATTGGAAATGTCAATGTATGGATTTACGGATTCTGTGTTATTTGGTGCATTAAAAAATGAAAAAAATTTGTTAAATAATGCGTGGATTAAAAATGGTTCTGTGGGAATAGATACAAATGATGTTTTTGGTTTTTTTGTGAATTATTTTTCACCGAATTTTTCTATACCGGAATTTGATTCTGTGCGCGAGAAATATAACCACAACGACAGCATTATAAAATCGTATACACAATATTATGCAACGATGTCCGGGGCCGAGGATTCTTTACATAATTATTACCAAGATAGCATGAATGCGACATTGGATTCTTTGATTACCCAACGAAACGCATTAGAAAAATAAAGCGGGGCAAAATTGCCCCGTTTTTATTGGTTTGTTAAAATCTGTTTTGCGGTTTTTAATAAATCCAACGCCGTGTCAATCGCATCATTTATACCGTTTGCATTGCCGATTGGCGCAGGTTGCGCGACATTTATCGTATTTGTCGTCGGTTGAAATTCGGTTGCCGCATTTGGCAAATTGCCATCGTGAATCAATTTTTTTACACCCGCGATTGTCAGACCGTTTTTATACAACAAATCACGAATAACATTTAATCGTTCGATTGTTTCCGCCCGATAATACCGACGACCGCCCGCCCCGGTGATTGGGCGAATTGCCGTCGGGAATTGCTTTTCCCAATAACGCAATGTGTGCGCCGGCACAGATAACCGCTTTGCCACATCATTTATTGAAACAAAGAATTCGTTGTTATCCATGCCATGCGCCCCCTATTCCGCAATCGCATCATTTTGTTCATTTAACGATTCATTTTCCGATGCCGTATCCACAACATCCGCGTCATCACCATCGGACACGATGGAAATCGCCGATACAACCTTTTCTTTTTCAGCGGTGCGGAACAAAGTCACGCCCGCGGTTGAACGACCCGCGATACGAACATCGGCGACGGGTGTACGAATAATTTTTCCACCGTCGGTGACCATGATGACATCTTGGTCGGCCGTCACCGGGAAAGACCCCGCCACAGCCGTATTTTTACCGCCCAATTTAATATTGGTAAATCCGTTTCCACCACGATGTGTTGTGCGATATTCATACGACGATGTGCGTTTTCCAAATCCATTTTCAGAAATTGTTAAAATGAATTCTTCGGTTTCTGCCATTTTCGACATTTGTTCAGGTGTCAAAACCAAATCGGTTGCGGTATCTTCGTCCGCATCGCCCGCATCTTCGTCAATACCGGTCGCGGCACGACGCGCGGCGCGCGATTGTTTGATGTATGCCGCACGAACCGTCGCATCCATTTCACCATGATTCAACATCGCCATACCGATGATTTTATCGCCATTTGCAACATTTAATCCACGAACACCTGTTGAATTACGGCCTGCGAAAACACGAATTTCCGATACTGGGAATCGTATGCAACGACCACGATATGTTGCCAAGAATACATCTTGGTCCGCGGTGCATGGCAATACAGAAATCAAAGAATCGCCGTCATCCAATTTCATCGCAATTTTTCCATTTGCGCGTATTGAATCAAAATCCGCCATACGATTACGACGCACGGTTCCCGCACTGGTTGCGAACATCAAGAAATGTTCAACACCGGATTCTTGGACGCGTTTTACATCATCTTCGGGCACAGGTAAAATTGCCGTTATTGTTTCGCCCGATTCCAATGGCAATAAATTCACCAATGGACGACCCTTGCCGGCGGCAGTAGCCTCGGGCAATTTGTATGTTTTTAATTTATAGCATAAACCTTTGGACGAAAAGAATAACAATGGTGTGTGGGTGTTTGCAACGAACACCTGGACCACATAGTCATCATCTTTGGTTGTCATGGCATTGCGACCTTTGCCACCGCGTTTTTGTGCGCGATATGTATCCAATGACACGCGTTTGATATAACCAGTATTCGATACAGTCACAACCATATCTTCGCGGGCGATTAAATCTTCGACATCAATATCCACAGACGCATCAGAAATTTCCGTTCTGCGTTTCGACGACCAATTATCACGCACAGATGTCGTTTCGTCGCGAATAATTTGGATTATGCGTTCGTGACTGCCCAAAATATCCAATAAATCTTTAATCTGTGCACCCAACTCTACCAAATCAGCATGCAATTTGTCGCGTTCCAACCCAGTCAATCTGTGCAGTTGCAATTCCAAAATTGCGCGCGCCTGGTCTTCGGACATATAGAACATGCCATCTTTGTAATCTGTATTTGGGTCATCAATCAATTCGATATACGATTGAATATCCGATGCCGGCCAACCACGCGAAATCAACGCAGTGCGCGCATCGTCCGGATTGGCACTGGATTTAATCAGTTCAATAACCGCATCCAAATTTCCAACCGCAACCGACAATCCCAACAATGTGTGTGCACGATTGCGAGCCTTGTTCAAATCGAATATTGTGCGACGACGGATAACCTCGGTTCGGAATTCGATAAACGCGTCCAAAACACCACGAATCGTGAACAACATCGGACGACCACGATTCAACGCCATCATATTCACAGGGAAATTCGTTTGCATTTCTGTGTATTGGAACAAATGATTCAATACAACATCCGGTATCGCATCGCGTTTTAATTCAATAACAATACGCAGACCTTCCTTGGACGATTCATCGCGAATTTCGGAAATACCCTCTATCTTTTTATCCTTGGACAATTCGGCGATTTTAACAATCATTTGCGCCTTGTTCACCTGGTACGGAATTTCATCAACAACAATCGCATCGTGGTCATGAATAATTTCGTTGTGTGTTTTTGCACGAACAATTATCGAACCGCGTCCCGTTGTATGCGCACGATACGCACCCGCGCGCCCCATAATAACCGCACCCGTTGGAAAATCAGGTCCCGGAATAATTTCGAACAATTCGTCATCGGTAATATTCGCATTATCCAATATCGCCAGTATCCCGTTGCAAACCTCGGCCAGGTTGTATGTCGGAACATTGGTTGCCATACCAACCGCAATACCCGACCCACCGTTTATCAAGAAATTTGGAAACTTGGTTGGCAAAACAACCGGTTCTTGTAATGTGCCATCAAAATTCGGTTGCCAATCGACCGTATCTTTGTCCATATCATCCATCAAGGACGCCCCCAGTTTGGAAAGCCGCGCCTCGGTATAACGCATGGCCGCCGGTTTATCACCATCACGCGAACCAAAGTTACCCTGGCCTTGGACCAATGTTTCACCCATGGAAAAATCCTGGGCCATACGCGCCATAGCCTCGTAAATAGATGAATCACCGTGCGGGTGATATTTACCCATAACATCACCGACAATACGCGCCGATTTTACCGTCGATTTCGTTGCCGGCGCAACATCATTCATAACATACAAAATACGGCGATGCACCGGTTTGCACCCATCACGCACATCCGGCAAAGCACGGTCCACAATAACAGACATCGCGTAATCTAAAAACGATGAACGCATTTCATGTTCCAATGATGATTGTGGAATTTTTATTTCTTTGATTTCATTTTCTGACATACTTTATTTTCCCCTATTTATTGTATATGAACATTAGCAAATTTTTGCCCGTTTGGTCAAGAAATAAAGCCAAAAAAACCATTTGACAAACCATATCTTTGTATTATCATAACAGTATAAATGTATACAACCCAAAGGGGGCAAAATATGAACAAATTTTTCTTGCCATTATGGAATTTATTTTTGGCATTGTTTGTTTATTTTGTTGTTCTGGAAGTATTGAAAAAAGTTGGTTTAGTAAAATCTAAATAAAAAAAGGTTGCGTTTTTATAAAAATATGTTTTAATAGAATGGCAAAAGGATTTAATTATGGCAACAAAAAGAACTTATCAACCATCGAAAACCCGTCGTGTTAAAACACATGGTTTCCGTGAAAAAATGGCAACAAAAAGCGGACGCGATGTTTTGAATCGTCGTCGTGCCAAGGGACGCGCCCGTTTGGCGGTTTCTGCAATAAATTAAAAAATCCGGCAATCGCCGGTTTTTTTTATTTTTATACACAAAAAAACGCAATCAAATCGATTGCGTTTTTTATCGCAAATTTTAATCGTTTGTGCGCCAATGACACACAACCGTTGCGTGCTGTGTATCACCGGTCATAATACGATGGTATGATGTATCGGGTTCCAGTTTTACATGAATTTGAACCTCGGGCGTGATGGCAGGTATTTCATGTTCAAAATAAATTTCAATCCCAGATAAAGTATGCGTATTGCGGAATTCAAATCCGACACTTTCCGTCGCCCAAACCGCATAGACCGCATTGTTGATGTGTTGATTTACATCCACATCATCAAAACGACATTTCATAACATGTATTTTTTCAGCATCAAATTTCGGTGCTTTATCAAAATCGCGTTCCCATGTGCGTTCGTTGATACTGCCCCAATCGGGCAATTCATCATTTAACCGCAACAAACGACGCGTATTTAAGTTTATCAACACCCATTGTGATGTTGCACGAATCATTAAACGATTATCGTCCGCACTGCGGATTTCATAATCACGATACGAACGCAAACCGTTATGATATGATGGCCAAGTTTTCAGAACAACCCGGTCCTTGAATTTCGGTAATTCGATAATATCGACCATATTGTGTGTCACAACCCATGCGATATTGTGTTCTTCGCAATATGTGCGACCGGCACCCAATACCTCGGCATGGGTTGCGGCGGCACCCTGCAAAAAATTCATCAACATAATTGGACGCAAATAACCATATCGGTCACATTGGTATGATTTAACCAATATATTTTGCGTATGTTTTGTAATCTCCATTATTTTCCCTCTGATTTATTTTCAGCAACAACAAAATCAACCGCATCGCCCAACACTATTTCATTTGCGCGTGCCGCAGATTTTATCAATCCATGCAACACAATATCGGTATCGCGTGGGATTGTCAATGTCTCCAATTTCGCACCGTTGCCAACCTTGCGTTCTGTGCGCAGACCACGAACATTTTTCAATATTTCCAGCGCAACATCCATTTTCGCAACATCGGTTTCGTATTCAGAATTCACATCCGGATATTGTGTCAGGTGTAATGTTTCGCCACCTTCGACATCTTTATAAATTTTTTGCCATAATTCTTCGGTGATAAACGGAATAAATGGTGCATACAAACCAATTATTGCACGCAACACCGTGTATAATGTCCATTGTGCAGACAATTTTGATTCCGGGCTATATTTTTCCGGCGACCAAAAACGGTCTTTGATAAATTCCAAATATTGGTCACAGAAAATTTCCCAGAAAAAACCGTCCACTGCGACGCGCGCATTGAAATTATCATATTTATCCAAATTACGACGAACATCCGCAATCGTTTTATTTAATTCATGCAACACCCAACGGTCTTCGATAAAGCGTTCAGCAACCGGGATTTGTTTCGATGTTTTTGGGTCAAAATCAGTCAAATTCATCAACACATATTTCGACGCATTCCATAACTTGGTCAATAATTTAGAACCGCGTTTAACCTCGTCATCGCTGTATCGTAAATCAGTCCCGATTGGTGCGGTTGCAATCCAATAACGCAATGCGTCGGCACCAAATTTTTCAACCGCATCCAATGGGTCGGTACCAATACCCTTGGTCTTTGACATTTTTCGCCCATGTGCATCACGCACCAATCCGTGAAAATTCACAGTCTTGATTGGAACATCACCCATGACATACATGCCCATCATCATCATACGCGCGACCCAGAAAAATATAATATCGGCCGCCGTGTATAACAAATCTGTTGGATAATATTTTTTCAATTCCGATGTATCGTCCGGCCACCCCAATGTTGAAAACGGCCACAATCCCGATGAAAACCATGTATCCAATACATCTGGGTCGCGTGTCAATTTTTTACCACCCGATTGTTTTATCGCGTCCGCCTCGGTTTCGGCAACATAAACATTACCCGCATCGTCATACCATGCCGGGATATGATGTCCCCACCATAACTGACGCGAAATTGTCCATGGACGAATTTCACGCATCCATGCCATAAATAAATTATATCTGTGTTCAGGAATAAATTTAACACGACCGGATTCCACCGCACGAATCACCGGTTCCGCTAATTTTTTCGCATCAACAAACCATTGTGTGGTCAACATCGGTTCAACCGGCACACCCCCGCGTTCAGAATATGGGATTTGCATAATTTTATCTTCGATTTTAACCAACAAACCAGCGGCATCTATATCCGAAATAATTTCTTGGCGCGCAACATAACGGTCCATGCCGCGATATTTTTCAGGCACAACATCGGCATCATTTAATTTCGCATCACGCGTAAAAATACAAACCGGGGTTAAATTATGACGAAGTCCAACCTCGTAATCGTCATAATCGTGTGCAGGTGTGATTTTCACCGCACCGGTTCCCTTGTCTGGGTCAGCATGCACATCGGCGATAATTGGAATTTCAATATCGGTCAATGGAATAATCGCGCGTTTCCCAATCAAATGTTTCAATTTTTCGTTATCGGGATGAATTGCGATTGCCTGGTCACCAAATAATGTTTCCGGACGCGTTGTTGCAATTTCAACAAAACCGCCGCCTTTAATAGGATAATTAAAATAGTAAAATTTACCGTGTTCTTCGCGGGGTTCAACCTCTAAATCTGATACAGATGTTTGTTGTTTTGGGCACCAATTCACCAAGCGTTTTTCACGATAAATCAAACCCTCGTTATACATTTTTACAAACAATTTTGTGACCGCATGCGACAAACCGTCATCCATTGTGAACCTTTCACGATGCCATACCGGGGTCACACCCAATATGTGCAACTGTTTCATGATTTGGCCACCTTTGTCATTTTTCCATTTCCACGCAGCGTCCAATTTTTCATCCAATGACAATGTCGCCGGATTTATTCCACGTTTTGACAAATCGCGTTCAACCAACAACTGGGTCGCAATAGATGCGTGGTCGGTTCCCGGTTGCCACAAAACATCAAAACCCGCCATGCGTTTATAACGGCACATTATGTCCATCAACACATTATCCAATGCGTGCCCCATGTGCAAACTACCCGTCACATTTGGTGGCGGCATCATTGTGCAAAATGATTTTTTATTGGAATTGACATCGTTATCCCAAAAATTATTTTTATCCCAAAACTCTTGGATTCTGGATTCAAATTCACGCGTTGTATTTTTGCCAAGTTCGATATTCATTTTTGTGCCCCGTATCTTGTAAAACTATTGCATGCCGATTTTACAACAAATAAAAGCAAAATCAAGTATTTCAACAAATTTATAATGCGCGCACAACACGACAAAACGATACACCTGAAACCGATGCGGCACCCGCACGAATCAAAACCCGGCGCAATTCAGAAAATGTCGCGCCCGATGTCATAACATCGTCAACCAACAATATATGTTTGCCACGAATTTTATCAGGACGCACCACCGTAAAAACACCACGAATATTTTCCGCGCGTTGGGCAGATGTTTTATGCCCCATATCTGGGCGATATTTACGACGCACAGAATCATAATCCAATTTTACACCCATGGCACGCGCAATCGGACGCGCCAATAATGTCGATTGGTTATATCCACGATGAAACAGTCGTCTCCACGCCAATGGCACCGGCATAACAATATCTATGTTCGATACATCAATATCACGCAAAGCCCAAATCATCGCGTTTGCCATAAATTTATAATATTTTATTTTGCCCGCATGTTTGAACGGCAACATCGCCTGTTTTGATGCATCATCATAAACGCATGCCGACCGTATCCAATCCAGTTCGTTTTTACCCGCCGCACACACAGGACATAAAACATCATCATCAAAATCATACCCGGGCACAAATGGATAACCACATCGCGCACAGTGTGGACCATCAATCCAATTTATCGCCGTCCAACAATCCACACACAATTCCCCATGATGTGAAACACCCGCATTACACAGTGGACATGCGGGTGGGTAAATAAAATCCAATATTTTACGAATAAAATTTTTATTCATTACCAAGTCATACTTTTATATGTTTTGTTTGTTGTTTTTCCAAATTGATTTCTTTGTTGGCGTGTCAATGTTTCATATTGTGTACTGTCGATATTGCGCAAAACCAATGCGCCGTCATCTTCGCGATTTGATAACACCGGCAATATGCGTTGTTCTGGGACACCGGTATCACGCAAAACCTGTTCCACAATTGCCAGGCGGCGCGCCGTCAATTTACGATTATCCATATCGGTTGTTGCATCGTTTGGAATTAAAACCTGGACCGCGCGTTTTGGGTCGTTCACAACAATTCCTGCAAATGTGGTCAACAATGTATAATTATCACGCGACAATGCCGAATCGAAATCACGAAATCCAATTTTTATTTCAAACGGACGAATACCCGATGACATTTCAGATAAATTTCTTTCCGCGGTAAAACCCGCCGCCGCACGCACCGCCGGCGCATCATCATATTCGTCGGCATACACATCGCGCATCGCCGACAAATGTTTGTTTTCTGATAAAAATGTTTTACGAAATGCCTTGCGCAATTCGGACGGACTCAAATCCGCCAAACTGTCGGTTGCAGTGGATTTTTTATTTGTTGCCGGCACAGAATATTTTTCAACACTGCGCACCAAAACATCATCATCCATTGGAACAATCGTTCTGGAAATTTTTATTTCATCGGTATTTTCATCCGCAACACGCGCACGCACAACGCCACGCGATTGATTCACACTGTTTGTGGCACGACGTTGCAATTCAGATAATTTTGCAATTTGCGCGTCGATTTTCGCCATACGATTCATTGTTGATTCCAAATCATCGGCAACACTGCGCATTTCTTGGATATCATTTGCCGTAATCATATTTGATTCCAACGATTCGTCTGGCAATTCAAATTCATCATCATTGTTTAACACAACAAATTCATCCGCGCGTGGCATACGCAACGGCGCAACTCCAGATTCCGCCCACAAATTCGAACTGGGCAAATTGGGCGACAACACATCAACATCAGTTTTTTTTGCGTTGTATTTTATATTCGTATTTTGTTTTTTTGCACCACGCGCAACAACGCGCTTGGCCGGTCCAACCGACACCGTTCCACGCGTCGTTTCATTATCACCGAACGCAGACCGCGCAGAAATCCCACCCCCAGAAATATTTACAGCCGGCAAATTCGCAGACGCAAACGCCGGTAAAACCGCGATAAAACCCAGTATCGATACAAGTGTTAAACGCATAATTCCTTTCCTTCCGTTTTATATCATAGAACAAATTGCGAAATCCACGCAAGCATAAAATACACATAAAAAAATCCCCCGGATATTTTTTTTATCTGGGGGACGAATTTTATTTTTTGCGACGCGCAATTTTCGGTAAACGGATATTCAGGTTTAGTTTCCGCCGCACCGCATTTCGCATATTTTCCATCGCAAAAAATATTGCCGGGGTCAATGTAAATGTTAAAACAAGACTTGCAAACATGCCACCAATCATAACCGCCGCCATTCCGGTTTTCATGCCGTCCGCCGACCATAACTGGGGCAACATACCCGCCATAATCGCAATAGATGTCATCAAAACCATATTGCGTTTTGCCATCAATTCTGTCCACAATGCATTAAATGGTTTTTCGCCGGCACGCACGCGTTTGACCGTTGGTTCCAAAACCAAAATGTTGTTATTCACAACCAAACCAACCAACATAACAAATGCCAACATCGCACCAACATTCATAGACGCCCCCGACAAAAACAGCAATATAAACACACCAATAAAACTGGTTATAATAGATGTCGCGATTGTCAACGGATGTGTCAAAGAATTCAGTATCGCCGCCAACAACATAAATGTTAAAACCGATGCCAAGATAAACGCCATACCGATTTCACCGGTTGTTTCACTTTGTATTTCAGACATACCTGCAAATTTCGCACTGTATCCAGGACGAAAATCAATTTGTGCGATTTCAGATTCGATTTTTTGTTGCACAGGCCCAATCGTTGATTTACCGATATTGATGTCTATTTCGGTCACACGCGATTTATCCAAACGACTGATATTCGGGGTTGACGGGACATTTTGTATTTCACCCAATTCAGACAATGCAACCATACCGCGTGGTGAATTTACAAAAACACTGTTGAACATAAAATTCGTTTTGAACGGACGCGCAAATTCCAAAACGATTGGATATTCTTTGCCGTTTTCTTTGTATTTATACGAATCGTTTCCATATAACGCAGTGCGCAAAACCGAACCAGCATACGAATTTTTTATTCCCCATGCACTCATTTGTTCTTGGTTTGGAACAAAACGAATTTCGTTGTTTGGTTTTTGTTGTGCCAATACCGCACTTTGGACTTCGGGAATATTATTTATGCGACGCACCAATTCGTTTGCGTATCCTTGGCGTAAATCATCATCATCGCCATAGACATTTAACACCATATCTGATGATATTCCCCCAGATGTCGATTCGCCCGCACGGATTTGGATTTCTGCATCAACAACCCCCGACAGATTTTTCAACATTTTTTGTGCCAATTTTTTATCAGAAATTCTGCGTTTGGTGTGGTCAACCAAATTTGTTGTAATCGATATATTTTGCAATCCGCGTTCGCCGATTTTTACAACCGTCGATTCGACCTCGGGAAATTCGTGTAAAATTTTATCGATTTGTTCGGCAACCTGGGACGATTTTTCGTATGTTGCCCCCATTGGTGCCCGTACAGTTAAATTTATTTTATTCGCATCGGTTGATGGTTGAAATTCATTTCCAACAAAACGCATCAACATCGTCGCGCACACAAAAACCAGAACACCAAACAAAATCACACGCCCCGGATGCGCAAATTGATAATCATACCATTTACGCAAACGCGTTTGTTTTTCTTCTTTTTTGGTTTCGGTCGCATCTATTTTTTCGCGACGGTTATTTATACGCAAAAACTGGGCAATCATCATTGGTGTCAATGTGAACGAAAACAGTAAAGACAACAAAGTCAAATACACGACTGTCATACCAAATTGAACCATAAATTCGCCGACAATTCCGCCCATAAATGCCAATGGTAAAAACACCACGACATTTGTTCCAACACCCGCCAACACCGATACGGCAACGCGTTTTGTTCCATCGATTGCCGCAGATTCCGGGGACGCGCCCGCCCGCATTTCTTGCAATGCCGATTCAATCAAAATAATCGCATTCGACACCAATGTTCCCAATGCCGAAGAATATGCCAACAATGTCATTGCGTTGATTGTAAATCCACTGATACTGACAAAGAACAAACCCGCGACCAACGATGCCGGAATCACAACGCCCGCGATAACGGTTGAACGCCAATTTTGTGTAAATAACAATAATATTATAACTGTAAATATAATACCCAACACAATTCCGTTTATCGTGTCATATGTTTCGTCCGCCACCGTAATAGATGAATCAGACACAATTTCCATTGTTGCACCGGGGTATTTTTCCTGCATTTCGGCCTGTAATTCGGGCAACATTTTATGCAATGCGTTTGATATTTTTATTGCATTTCCATCAGATGCCTTGATAACAGATGCGATAATAACATCTTGACCATTATATTTTGCGCCTTTATCAATATCACGCGCAGAATCATGCACCGTTGCAACATCAGACAATTTGAAATTTTGCCCTTCGGCGGTGACGATTTGCAAATCTTTGATTTCATCGACACTGGCAAATTCACCAACAAAACGAACATTTGATGACGCGGTGCCACTTTCGATTTTTCCACCCGGTACATTCAGATTTTTATTTCCCAATGCAGATACAATATCAACAATCGTGACCCCGCGCGCCGACATTTCATCAGGCGACATTTCAATACGAATTGCGCGTTGCAATCCACCAAACACATTTACATTTGCGACACCTTTGACCGATGTGATTTTGTTCGATAATGTTTCGTCGGTGTATTCATACAAATCGCGCGCATTTGCGCCATAAATTGCAATATCAATCACCGATTGTTGTAATGGATTTAATTTTTCCACAACCGGTTGTTTCATGTCGTCTGGGAATTCAGATGACATTGCGTCAATTTTCGATTTAACCTCGGACGCTTTATCATTGACATTTACCCCCAGGTTAAATTCCGCCATAACATATCCGCCGTTTTCATATGCCTGGGATGTGATTTTTTTTAATCCGGCAACTTCGGACATGGCATCTTCGGCCTTTTTCAATATTTGCGATTCAATTTCCGCAGGTGTTGCCCCCGGATACACAAACGATGCAGTCACATACGGAAAATCCAATGACGGCGTGCGTTCAATATTCATATTGGAAAAAGAATAAAATCCCAACACCACCCAAAACAAAACAAACATAATTGTTGTGATTGGTCTTTTGACAAAGAATTTCAACATTTTAATCCCTCACTTTATTTATTTTGTTATGCGAACTTTTTCGCCGTCTGAAACATTTGATAAAATAATTATGTCGCCATCGCGCAGGCCCTGGGTTATCAGTGCGGTATTTGCATCACTGTGCGCGACAATAACATGACGCAATGTGGCAACACCGTTTTCATATACATAAACATTTCCATCAATCACCGCAGACACCGGCACAAAATAACCATTGCGCGTATATTCAACATATTGCAGTCCGTCCGACGCCCCAGATGTTTTTATCACATACATACCCGTATCCAGATTTATATTTTGTGATACAGAAACAATTTTTCCGTCCCCAACGCGTTGTCCAACACGAAACAGTCCCACGCGACCACCCGTCACATACGCGCGATTTTTTTCAATTGTTATTGGTTCCCGCAATGCGCCCGATGTATTTTCCGCCGTCATTGTTAAAACCGGTGTGCCGTTCGCATCAACATCACGTGCGATATTAAAAACCTGTTGATTGTGTTGTATTACCAACATAACAATTCTGAATATAACCCAGAACGCCAATGCACACGCACAAACGATATAAATCCATTTTTTTATTTTTGTTGGATTTTTTATTCTGAAAAATTTTATGATTCTATCCATTTTTATTCACCTAACTTTTTAACAGATTCCGCAGACATTAAAATTTTATATTTTGCGTTCAACAACGCCATATCTAACTGATACAGACCGGACGCAACCTCGGACAATTCGACCGCAGATGTTTGACCGGCACCAAATCTTTCTTGGGAAAATTCGTATGCTTTGGCCGCCAAATCACGCGCATTTTTCATATTTTCCAGATTATCGCGCAAATGGTTATATTGGCGAATTGCGGTGCTGTATTGTTCGGTCGTCAATTTTTTTGCCTTGTCCAGGTCTTGACGTGCGGCCTCGGCATTCATGGCATCAACCGTTGCGTTGGCGCGATTTAATCCGCCGGTGAAAATTGGAACCTGTAATGACAGTCCCCAATACGCCGATTGCGAGCCCGATTTATCAAACATATGTCCGACATCGTTTCCCATTGTTGTGAAATTATACGAACCAACCGCCGCCAATGTTGGATATCCGTTTGCGCGTTCGGACGAAGCCTTGGCTTCGTACATATTTACCTGTTCTTGTAAAATATCCCATTGCAGGTTAGATGACAATTTTTTTTCATCCAACGCGGCAAATTCCGATGGAAATTCATCCGTTAAATTTAATTTTTCATCAATATCGATACCGGCAAAAATTTTCAACATTCTGTGCGCGGTATCGCGATTAAATTCCGCATCAGATAAATTGATTTCTTTGGATGCGATATCTGTTTCAATTTTAACCAAATTGCCACGATTGGCGCGACCCGTTGATGTCAGTTTTGATTTTGATGCGCGCGCGTTATCCAAATCTTTTTGTGCCAATTTTACAATTTCGTCGGTCATTTTCGCCGTCCAGTATAAATCAGCCGCACTGTATGCAACCTCGCGTCCGGTCAATTCTTTATTTTTTTCAGACATTTTTATCGCGCTGCGCGTGCTGTCAACGGCATTACCGATTTTTCCAAATGTATAAATTGGTTGAGTAATCGAAACACCCGCCATCAACAAATTATCAGGTATAACGATTTCAGATGTGTCTTGCCCCAGGCCTTGCAAAATACCGCCCAATTCCGGGGGCAATTTGATACCGTCGTTGCTGGTTGGGCGGGCAACATCAACCATATTCATATATGACGCGTTTGCGTTTATATTCACCCAACGATTCGCATTTACCGCGTCCAAAGAAGCCTGGGCCTTTTTCAGATTGGCCTCGGCCTTTTTAATATCATTCGATTCGGCAACAACTTTTTTAACCGCGTCATCCAATGACAAATCCATTGCAAACCCAGTATTCATAATCATTGTGCCGCATAATATTGCACCAAACATTTTTACACATTTTGATTTACGCATTTTGTTCCTCCACACGTGTTAAAATTTTGTTTATATATCCCAAACTTTGGGTCAATTTTTTTTCTTCGTCCGCAGTCAGACAACGGCAAAAATCAGCAATTGTTTGCAACACCGCATTTTTGAATTGTGTTGCAACTTTATTTCCACGCGCCGTCAACGCATACCAAGTATTACGACGGTCCGATGCGTCAATTGTTCGCGAAACCAAACCTTCGGATTCCAATTTACGAAACATGATACACAGATTCGGTGTTGGCATACCTTGGCGACGGGCGATTTCTTTTAATTTTGATTTGCCAGAAACCATTAAATCAACCAAAACAATCAATTGTTGGCGACTGTATCCAATGGTTTGCGACGGATATTGATGAATACGCGACAACAGGCGTTCAACAATCAACCCGTTTTCTTCTATCAAATTTATAAATTCTTGACGCGACACTGTTTTAACCCCCGTTGAAAAAAAAATCATTAAAAACTTTAATGATTATATATATAAACTTTTATTTTGCAAGTCATAATATAAAAAAATTTTCAATTTTATTTCTTGATTGTTGAAAAATTTATGGCATCGTAATTTTGTGCAAAATAAAAACACACTTGATTGAATATTTTGTTGTTGTATTATATTGGTAATGACGGATGGATGAATTGAAAATAAATTTCAGGACTTTTTTTGCGAATGCGATATGCGGAACAATTCCCGGAAAACATCGGCGCGATATTGTGCGTATAAAAATAAAGTATCGGGAATATTTGCACAAATGTAAACAATTTGCCGTTGCGCATGCCGGGGGCGTGGCACGGCGGGTTAAAATCGATGTTGGGGCACGGTCGCACAACCTGATTTTATTGGTTGATAAATCGTGCGCGTTCAAATTTCCGTTGCATGAAAATGGTTATGAAAAATCTATGCGGGAAAAACGAATCGTGGACGCATTTAGTAAAATCAGCCCGATAAAAATACCCAAAATGGAAATTTTACAGTGGGGCGATATAACTGTGCGAAAATATGAATTTGCCGATGGGGTTTTGCTGAAAAAACTACCGAAAAAAAGTGTTATGCAAAACTATGACAAAATCGCCCCACAAATCGCGAAATTTATTTTTACGATTGGTAATTCCGACCCGGAACAAATTCGCGATATGAAGCCAAATAAAAACGATAAACCGGCATATATGCACGGGTGGTTTCATAACGATATTGCAGAAAACTTTACCATAGATAGAAATACATTTGATATTAAATATTTCATAGACTGGGAAGACGCGCAATTTACCGATTTCAAATTGGGTTTGATGTATATGCGACGCAGTTGGGAAAAATCTGGGTTTACCGGATTATACGAACGCGTCATCCAAGAATACGATAAATTATATAAAAAAAGCCGCAAACAAAGTTGACATTTTGCCAAACATCGGGTATCGTTGTGTGGCGATGAATGAATGCTCCCATCGTCTAGCGGTCCAGGACATCGGATTCTCATTCCGGCAACATGGGTTCGATTCCCATTGGGAGTGCCATCCGTCTTTGCTAATGCAAAGCCGCGATTAGGTATCACAAAAAAAATAAAAAACACCGTTTTCGGTGTTTTTATTTTTTCTTGGCTTTCCCGGGAATCGAACCCATGAACCATGGTGTTCGAACCGCAGCAAAAAGGTGGAATAACACCGGTTCCCCCACAAGGGGGAATTTTGCAAGGTGGCGTAAGCAAGCCCATTGGGAGTGCCATCCGTCTTTGCCAAGGCAAAGCCGCGATTGGGTATAGCCATATTTGTTTCAACTAAATCTATTGCTTATGATTTTTTGTTGTGTTTTTTATCGCCTGTGGTAAAATTTTGCCAAAGGGATATGAAAATGGTTTCGTTTGTTCAAGATATTGGCGATGGAAATAAACTTGTTTGGGATTTAGATAATCCAAACGACGCAAAAACATTTAACACGATGATGATTGTGTTGGCTGTGTTTGTATTACTGATTGTTGTGATTATCGCAATTTCTGTTTAGTTTTATTTTATAAAAAAACACCCGCCAAATGGCGGGATTTTTATTTCGTTATTGTGTCGGCTATTTTTTGCGCCGCCGTATTTTCAACCAATGATTTTTTCGCCATTTTTTCCAGGCGCGTTGGGTTATCGAACAATTCAGTCAATGTCGATTCCAGCCAACGCGGTGTGAATTTTGATTGTTCAATCGCAAATCCGCCACCCAGTTTTGCAAATGCCGCCGCGTTTGCCGCCTGGTCTGGATTTATATTCAATGGCACCAAAATTGCCGCGCGACCGATTGTTTCCAATTCGACGACTGTACTGGCACCACTGCGCCCGATTACCAAATCTGCGTCAACAATCGCAGATGCCATATCACGAATAAATGACAAAACATTTGCATGAATTTTATGTTCTGCATAAAATCGTTGCAGTTTTTCCACATTTTCTGGGCGGGTTTGATGTGTCACGAATATTTTTTTGTTTTTCATATTTGCGATTGCCGTTGGCACAACTTCGTCCAATATTTGCGCCCCCAATGAACCGCCCGTTATCAGTAAATGATTTTTATTCGGTATTTTTGCACCGGCCGCCGCCAAGAATGCTGCACGCACAGGCAATCCGGTATAAACAACCCGCGTGTTGGTTTTTGGAATACCAACAACATCGGGAAAACTGGTCATCAAAGTTTTAACCCAGCGCATTGTGAATTTATTTGCGCGACCAATCGCGGCATTTTGTTCGTGTAAAAATGTTGGTATATGCCAAATATGTGCAGCAAATACCGCCGGCACAGACGCATATCCACCAAACGCGACAACACGCGCCGGACGCACAAATGCAAATCGCAAAATCAGTCCAAATGCCGACACGCCAATCTTGAACAACGAATACATTTGACGCAGGCGATTTTTCGCCCCCACGCCCGATGCCCAAATATGCACAATGCGCGATTTTTTCGGCGCAGAATCGCGAACCATTTTATCAACACGACCATCACAGGAAATTGTTATTTTATGTCCACGCGATGCCAATTCCGATGCCACCGCCATTGCCGGAAAAACATGTCCGCCGGTGCCACCTGTTGCAATCCATATTTTCATATCCGTCCCCTTTTTCTTTATAATTATTGCCATTTATCTTGTCTGATTAAAGCCAATATCAATCCAAACAATAAACAAAAGCCTAAAAACGAACTGCCCCCAAAAGAAATAAATGGTAATGTCATACCCTTGGCCGGCATCATGTGTAATGTCGTTGCCAGGTTCATGCATGCCTGGACCGAAAACAAAGCCATTGCACCGGTTATCGCATACACCACAAATTTATCGTGTGCCTGGGCCGCGGCATTTTTCAATCGCCGTATAACCAACAATATCAAAACCAATAATGCACACCCCATAATCGCCCCGAAATCTTCGACCAATGCCGCAAAGACAAAATCGTTTTCCGCCATCGCCAAATGCTCGGCCGCAAATGCCTCGTCCCCCATACCGAACAGGCCACCTTGGCGGATTGCGTTCACCGCCAAACCGACCTGGGATGTGGGATCCAAAACGCCAAAAAAGTCCACAATACGTTCATGCACGTGCGGATGTAAGAAAAACGCCACAACAACACCCAATGCACCAATGCCAAACATTCCGCCAATAATTCTTTTGGGCAATCCGGCAACAATCAACATAATGCCCAATACCGCAAAATACAAAACAGATGTTCCAAAATCTGGATGCAAAAATATGATTCCCAATGCAACACAGAAAACAAATATATACGGCCACCACGATAACCAATTCAATTTCCATGCATCTTTGTTCAGGAAAATATCACTGCCATATTTTGCCTTCATACGCGTTAAAAACCATGCGGTGATTATCACAAATCCGGGTTTCATAATATCCGATGGCATTAAATTTACCCCGCCCAGCATAACCCAACGCGTCGAACCATTTAATACATGTGGATGAACCAATGTCACAAATAATAACAGCATACACACAATAACATTTAACCATGAAATATATAAAACGCCTTTTTTATTAAACATACTGGTAATAAATAATGTGCCCAACCCAAACACATAAAAAGGCAACATTTTTACAACAAAATGATACCATGGTAATGCACCATTGACACGTATCGAATTCGCACTGCCGGTGGAAATAGCCGCAATCATGCCGATAAAAATCATTATACCAACATACAACAACAACCAACGGTCGGTGCCAAAATACCAATCGGTCAGTTTGCTGTCATCGGTTCTGCGTGCGACTGATTGTATAACCGCCATAATACCCCCCGTTGTTTTATGCGAATTTTAATAACATCAATGCAATAGATGAAAATAAAATAGATACGATGAAAAATCTATCGACTATTTTTGTTTCAACCCATCCTAATTCTTCAAAATGATGATGCAATGGTGCGCGCAAGAATATGCGCCGCCCGGTGCCGGTGATTTTGCGTGTGATTTTGAAATACATTGTTTGCAAAAACGATGATAATAAAATCAAAACCATCATACCCGCCGCGATTCCCATTATGATTTCTGATTTTAATAACATTGCAACCGTTCCCATAAATCCGCCCAATGCCAGCGACCCAACATCGCCCATAAATATAGATGCCGGTTTCGCGTTATACCATAAAAATCCCAAAACCGCCCCCATCATTGCGCCCAATGGTGCATACAGGCCACTGGCCCCGGGTAAAAACGCGACACTGTCCATAAAACCGATTCTGGTTGCGCCATATAATGCGACAACCAACACAACCAATACCGGCAAATATAATTTAGACAACATTCCGTCCAAACCGTCTGTGATATTTGTTGCGTTCGCCGAACCACAAATAACAAAATATCCAAACACATAATACAAAAAGAATAATGTTATCGGCAAACCAAATACCGTGCCAATAAACCATGAATTTAACGGAATTAAAATTGTCGAGCCAACCGTTATAGAATATTCTGGAACATACGGTGGAATCGTTTTATTTATCAAATACACCAACAATATAACAAACACACCTTCGGCAATCAGGCGAAATGCCGGCGACAAACCATTTGATGCCTTTTTTGATTGGCTTGACACTTTTTTATAATCATCAACGAATCCCAATGCGCCAAACATTACCAACGATAACAACGCAATCCAACCCGACCAGTTAGAAATCGGCATAAATAATACAGACGCAACCAACACCGCCAATATAATTAAAATTCCACCCATTGTTGGTGTGCCGGCCTTGGCACGATGTGATTCGGGGACATTTTCACTGATTGGTTGACCCTTTTTTTGCCACGCGTGCATCAATCGCACAAAGCCACGACCAAAAATCAACATGATTAAAAATGCGCAACCAAACGCAAATGCAAATTGAGTCCAACCACTGGCAAAAAAATACGCGCCATGTGATAAAAAATAATTCGTCAGCATGAAAATTCTCCTTTGCTATACTGACATTTTATCACAAAATACAGACAATACAAATCGAATTGAAAATAATTTAGAACACACCGCCGACCGTTGGGGTGACCTGTTGCACGGTGGTTTCGCCATCGTTGGTGATAACGACCGTTTCGATTTCATTTGGCAAATTGGGTCCCTGGTTTGGTTTGAATGCCTCGGTAATAATAACACCGTTGGGGTCGTTGGTTGCCGCGATACCCGTCGCACGATTCACGCGCACAAAATGCAACCCGTCCGGCACCGAAAATGGCTGATTTTTCTGATTCGCCAATGCCGGTGTCATAAAGTCAGAAAACACACGCGCCGCGGTATATGAACCGGTGCCTTTGCCCAATGGGCGCGGGGTGTCATACCCCAAATATACACCCGCAATTAAATTTTTAGAAAAACCGATAAACCATGCGTCTTTGACATCATTTGTTGTGCCGGTTTTGCCCGCGATTGTGTGTCCCGGAACCATTGCCTGGCGACCGGTGCCGCGCTCAACCGCGCCCTGTAAAATAGAAATCAATTGATATAAACTCTGTGGGTCAGACAACGCATCGCCCATATAATCGTCATCAGGTGGCAACATGCCGTCATGCCATTTTTCAATTTTTTGTTCGGTGCCATTTATTGTGCGACCATATCTGTCTTGGATATAATCAACCAATTGCGGTTTTACCACATGTCCACCATTTACAAATGCCGAATAACCCGCAACCAATTTTTGCAATGTCGTTTCCCCAGACCCCAATGCCATGGATAAATTTACATCCGGCATATTTTCAGGATACACCCCGAACCGTTTTGCGACACTGATTGCGTCACGCACACCGATTTGTTCCACCAAACGCACTGTTGGCACATTGCGCGATGTTTCCAGTGCCAGACGCAATGGCACATCGCCCAAGAATTTTTTATCGTTGTTTTCCGGCCGCCATTCGGTTTCCGCATCTTTCCACCCAACGATTGGTGCGTCCAGTAATATTGCCTCGGGCGAGAGACCCTTTTCCAATGCCGCCAAATATACAAATGGTTTAATCGTACTGCCAATTTGACGCATAGCCTGGGTTGCACGATTAAACGAACTGTCGGCGAAACTGCGTCCACCCGACATTGCCAATACGCGCCCCGTATATGGATTCATAACGATAATTGCACCCTGTAATTTTTCACCAGTTCGACCCGCGTTATAATTATCCAATGTTTTATTCAATGCGTTGGATGCCGCGCGTTGCAATTCCGGCACAATAGTTGTTTTGATATATAATCCGTTGTTGTATAATTCTTCGCGACCGATAGATTCCAATAATTGACGACGAACCTCTTCGGCGAAATATTGGAAAGTATCCTCCATCTGGGCGGTAAAACCACTGTTGATATTTAATTCTTCGGCCGCCGCCGCGGTTGCCTGGTCACGGGTGATGTATCCTTCGTCCAGCATACGGCGCAAAACATAATTACGGCGTTCAATTGCACGTTCCCGATTGTTTGGTGCCTTGGGCAGGGATGCCAAAAATGCACATTCTGACAAAGTTAAATCTTTGACCGGTTTGTTGAAATACATCAATGCCGCCGACCCCACCCCATACGCGCGTGCACCCAAAAATATTTGATTCAGATATAATGTCATTATATGCTGTTTGGAAAAAGAACGTTCCAAACGCAATGCCAGGATAGCCTCTTTGACCTTGCGCGAAATGGTTCGGTCAGATGTCAGGAAAAAATTCTTGGCAACCTGTTGCGTGATGGTTGACGCCCCAGAAAATTTCGCATCAAAACCCATCATGCGCATAATATTATTCATCAATGCACGCGAAATACCCTGGATATCAATACCGGGATGTGTCCAGAAATTTTGATCTTCGGCGGCGACAAACGCGTTCACCAATTGTGGTGGCATATCGGCAAAATCGATAAAAACGCGTCTTTCTTCGGCATATTCAATCAGCAAACTGCCATCTGATGCATACAGGCGCGTTGCAACCGGGGGTGCGTATGTTGCCAATTTTTTATAGTCCGGCAAATCATTTCCATACACAAAAATCAACACCGCCAATGCCGCGATTGCCGCCGTTCCACACCAAAATATTATGTTTAATAAAACTTTGCCGAATTTTTTCAATTTCATGAGTGTAATTATATTATATGTTTTTACCTTTTGCAATTTTTTTTACCATTTATAATACACACATCGTCATACCGCCGCAGGGCGGTATCCAGTTTGCGAAAGC
>DFGC01000004.1:30229-73456 GCA_002371155.1 Alphaproteobacteria bacterium UBA3760
TTGCGTAATTATGCCAAATGACACAAGTTGGCACGGTGTGCCAACTGGATCCCGGCCTGCGCCGGGATGACGAGTGGTGTGTTATTCCGCCCCAATCGGGCCCTGCGAAATTGCAAAATTTCGTGGGTGATACTTGGGGCGGGGGACGAACAGGGGTAAAAAAATCCCGCATATGCGGGATTTTGTTATAATTCAATATGACCGTTTGTTGCGATTATTTCTGCGCCCGCCGATATTTTTCCACCCGATTCACGCAGTATCAAATCACCCGCCGCAATTTCAGCATAATCCAATTGGCGCGACACAAATGCGTCTAATTTTCCCGCCGCGACCGACGCCAAATCCAATGCCGGGCAACCCGACACACGAACATCACCAACACGCGGTGTGTTATCGGTTGTGTTGTATGCAATCATCGCGTCCGATAATTCAGAAATCTGGGACACGCGAATTTTTGTTGAATGAAATGCCGAAAACATATATGCACCATCGCCGGATTCGGCATAATATAATTTATCCAAAATCGGTGCATAAACCAGCGCGATTTTCGTTTCACCATTTGCGCGCAATGCCAATGATATTGCAAAATTTGGGTTTGCGCGAACAAAGTTTGACGCGCCCGACAATGCCAAAACAAATTCATCGCGCGATGCACCGTCACGCGACATATTCGGCGTCAACAGACCCGCCGATGGGCGCACCAATAATAAGTCGTTTAGAATGCTTTCTTCGATACGGGCGGTGGCACGCGCAACAAAATCACGCGCCCCACGCAAAGATTGTTGTAAATTTTCGATTTCGCCGAAATCATGCCGCAACCCAGACGCCGTTTTGTCCAATGCCGCGAACATTTTATTTAATTCGGTTGAACCTTTGATAAGTAAATCCATTTTTTGTCCCCCGGTCAAAAAAAGCGATTAAACTTAAAATTTAAACCCAGCAAATTTGCTTTTGAATTCAGCCGCACGTTGACCCTTGGTATCATTGGTGTTGCGTTGACCGGTCCATGCCGGGTGATTCAAATTATCGGTTGATAAAACCAAATCTTTTTTAACACTTGAATACATTTTAACCGTTTTCCCGTCAGTCATTGTGACGTTGATTTCATGATATTCTGGATGAATTCCCTGTTTCATAATTTAACCCTTTGTTTAATACAAGCCCAAAAATTATACATTGTATTTTACGAATTGCAAGTTTTATTTGATTTGCAAACTATACTCGTATTCACCATCCACTCATTCGTCATACCGGCGCAGGCCGGTATCCAGTTGATACGGAGTATCAACTTGTATAATTATGCCAAACGACACAAGTTGGCACGGTGTGCCAACTGGATCCCGCACGTCTGCGGGATGACGACAAGAACGGCGGGATGACTATCTTTCACAACTACCCCACCACCTGGCGGTGGTCTAATCCCCCTCCGTGGGGGCGGTGGGGTTGTTGTGAATAAAAAAAAGGGGGATTTTCCCCCCTTTTTTATTTAATAATTATCTTCGCGGATTTCAAGACCAACGATGTCGCCGAAACTGCCGACTTGGTTGGTGCCGACATAGCAATGGATTTTAGAACCGATATTGTCCATCCAATCGCGAACCGCATCATTTGCCGCGGTTTCATATTTTGCTTTTTGGGCAGACGACACGATACCATTTGCCAACAATGTTGTCGCAACACCACCGACACCCGCCGCAACCAAGTTTTTGGTCAAACGCGATTTACGGTCAGATTCGTTTTCTTTATGGTCTTTAACCGCCTGACAATCTTTCTTCAAAGATTCCAAATTGGGTTTATAGCTCTGTAAATGTACACTTTTTCCATTTGTTATTTCATATAAATCTTTTGCAACTATTTTACTGGTATGGAAAAAGCTTCCATTACTACCGTTTAGCTCATCGATAGCAGTTGTAATCCGGCTTGATGGCTTGCTTGCGGTATCACTTTTCAACCAACTTCTAACCCTACTCAGATTGTCTTTGTATTCGTTTTCTAGGTTTGGTTTATTCAATTCTGCTTCAAGGTTATCCAAAACTGTATCACGCTCTGTTGTCCAAGCATAACCAGATGCCATATCCAAACTGTGGAATCTGATATTTGTTTTGATACCGGCATCCTGTGCATATTTAAGTGCATCCTTAGCCTTATCTTCCAATGTTTTCATTGTGGTTGACGCAGTTTGGTCATTATCATCAACAAGGTCCGCCTCATTATATGCCGTTTCCGCTTCTGCAATTTGGGACAAACATTTATCCGCCGCCTTTAATTGCTCATCGCTTGGGATATAGTTAACCGACGACGATGTATTTCTGCGTAACAGACCGCCCAGGGAATATCCGTTTGTTTGCAATGCGTTCATGCCAATGTATGAACCGGCGGTGCCCAAAACGCCCGCACCCAATGTTGTCCACAGTTTGACATTTTTGTCAGCCTGCGAGCCTTGACCGGCATCACGACGCGCGTTGGCGGCAACCTTTTGACTGATTGCATCCAATGTTTCATCGGACACCCATGAACCGCATGTGAAACTGTCGCCAATCGCAAAATATGCCGTTGTTTCGTTTTTGCCACTGCCGACAGTGGTGGTTTTATCACGCGCCAATCCATCAATACCAAATGCACCGTCGCGGGCCTCGGTTACTGTGATTTTGTTGCCCACCAACAGGTTTTGGATATCTTTGTCATCGGATTGCAATGTGATTTTCACACGACAGAACGAATTATACAAATCGTTGCTGGGGACAGAGTCATTTTCACCCAAACCCATCGCCGAATATGTGGATGGCATTTTGCCCCGCAATTTCGCCCAAACAAATGGTGCCGATGGATTAGAATACCGAACTTTGTCAGAATTAGAATTCTGGGCCAAGCAAACATTTTGTTCGTGCGTCAATTTCGCGTTGTATTTCGCCTGGACCTCGGTTTCAATATCTGCCAAGACGGTTTGGAACAATGTTGTTGCCGCCGCGTCTGATAATTGAATATCTTTTTCAATCATATATGGTTCTTGGCAATCGTTATTACCGTTATTTTCATATCCGCAAACATCGGTTCCTCCGTTTTTGCATGTGCAAATCTTGTTTCCGTTTGCGTCAACTTGCTGGACATAATCGGTCATGTTATATTCATATCCATAATTCGTTGATGAATCGCGCCATGCGTTTGAAACGGTTGTCAATTTTCCATCACCCCAACCCGCGGTTGTGTCAGATTGCGCATCGCGGATTCCAACCTTGGCAATGGCCAAACTTTCCGCGCATGCATCCGCAGATTTCACCGTTGACATACATAAACCTTGGACAATGGTGTAATCAAGGACGCCGCCAACACGGTTCATAGATTTGTTAAAGTTATCGCTGTCTGTGGCATATGTTGAAACGCGAATATCGTTACGATTGCGATAGCAATTTTGATAATCGGTTCCACACATAGATTTTACACAATTCGATACAACATTGCTGCATTGTTTTTTCATATTTTCAATCGCCGCCGCATTGTATGCCGTGGACAGGTCCGCATTTAATGCCGCAACGACCTGGGATGTGGCACTGGCACGACCCATTGAATCATAATGAGGGAACAATATCGCAAATGTGTCGGTTGTTCCACCCATTTCATATGTGTATGTGTTGTTGGCACCCTGCATCGCCGCCATAAAACGACAATTTGCGTCCGCGTTCACAACCGCCGCACATCCGTTTTCAATGTCGGAATAAACGCTGTCGCCATTTATCGATTTATCGCCTTGGTCGCCAAACACGCGGGAATAGCATGCCGCGCCCGAACCGCCACCACACGACCGCACCGCGCAAGATTTAAATGTTTCAATACATTTTTGGCGCGCAGTTGTATCAAATGTTTTCGCCAATTCGTTGACTTTTGTATTCAAGATTGTTTTACGGGTGGCATATGCCTCGCCAAATATATCTTCGCGCAGGTCTTCGTCCGCCAAATCCGCTTTTGTTGGTTTTTTGCCATCGTTAAATGTCATAAAGCAATATTGATTCGAACCGATTGTGTCGGTGCACGATGTGCGGAAAAATTTACGAACATCCGCCGCCATTTGACGACCGGTTTTGTTGGTATAATCCACGGTATCAATATCAATGCCCGAATTTACAATCGATTGCGCTGAATTTACAACAGTCCAATCAACATCTTCGACACAACTGTATGGGTTTTTCGCACATGCGTTTGCAAAGCAATTATCCACAACTTTATAACAAGTATTGACCGCGTTCGCCGCCGCCAATGTCGCACCGTCGTTTATCCATGAACGAATGTCGCCATCAGATTTCGGAACCAAATTTTTATTTGATGGTTTTGTTGTGATATCAACACCAAATAATTGTTGGAAACCCTCTTTCTGGCAACGCGCCAAGGTTGAATCGCACATGGCGGCCTGGCGTTTGAATTCAGAATCAGATGTGCATAATTCGAAATCTTCGCCGCAAACATTATCTTTGTTCAGGCATCTTTTATATTTTTTAACGCAATCAGATGTATCCAATTTATTGCGGGTTGCCGCGCCAATGATGTCAATTCCCATAACCGAACCGTCGGTTGGATATGCAAAACGCGCAACCTCGGTATTATTGGTGCCGGCAACATACGCCTTGACATCAGATAATGCGTTTAAATTACTAGTCCCGAACAATCTGTTGATTGCGTTTGCAGAACATTGGTAAAGAGTCGAGAAACATTCGCCCATATGACCATGGAATAAAACATTTGTGGTGCATTCCTCGAATTCTGGGCCGCATGCCGTGTCGGATTTCATACATTCACGATAATCATCGATACATTCTGGGTCAGATAACAGTCCAGTTCCGGTTGTGCCGTCGGTTGTTGTGCCGGTTGTTGTGGTCGTTGTTGTCCCGGTTGTCGTTTTAATTATGTTCGATAGCGACGGCAAACGACGCGACGCGGTTGCGGTTGAACCAATAACACCAACCCGCCCCGATGATGATGCAACAAGTGCCGCACTGGCCGCGGAACAGACGCACATTACTGCAATAAAACTGACTGAATTTTTGAAAAAACGCATCTCCTGACTCCTATATTTACGATTTATTTTATCACAGTTTGGAATAAAAATAAAGAGCAAAGTTTAGAGTTCAAAGTTCAAATGATGAATAATTGTCATTCCGCCGAATGGCGATACGGTTATATCCGTCTATGCTGGCGCATAGCCGCGATAAGAAAATTCAAAAATCAAAGATTTTAAGAATTTTCTAAAATTTCTTGTAATTCCATCATGTCGGGGGGGATTGGGGCCTTGAATGTCATTGTTTCGCCCGTTGTCGGGTGTGCAAATGACAAATATGACGCGTGCAACATTTGACCGTTATGTGTTTTCAGAAATTCCAACAATTCTGGATTTTTAACCGTCCCCAGGCGCGTCGCACCATGACCGTAAACCGGGTCGCATAATACCGGGAACCCATGTGCCGACAGATGAACCCTGATTTGATGTGTGCGCCCCGTCATCAGGTTGCATTTGAAATGCGAAATACCAACGCGCGGCCATGCGTCAACCACATTCACGATTGTTTCGGCGGGTTTGCCCCCGGATTTTACCATTGTCATTTTCTGCCGATTGCGTGATGAACGCGCAATATTCCCAGTTATCGTTGCACCGTCCCATGACGGCACACCCCATACAAATGCGTCGTATTTCCGCGTCAGGTTATGTGTTGAAAAAATCTTGACCAATTCGCGGTATGCCGCGTCGCTTTTTGCAAAGACCATAACGCCAGATGTATCTTTGTCCAAACGATGAACCACACCCGGGCGAATTTCACCGCCCAATGTCGATAAATTGGTATAACATAATAAATTTTGTACCAATGTCCCGGTTTTGTTGCCCGCCGATGGATACATAACAACACCACGCGGTTTGTTTATAACAATAATATCGTCGTCTTGGTATAAAATATCTAAATCAAAATCGCACGATTTATTATATGCCGATGGGGTTGGGGTTTCGTTTTCTGGGACAATAACCACATACATTTCCCCAACGCGCACACGGTCAGAAAATTTCACCGCCGCCCCGCCCCGCGATACAGAAAACCGCTGAATTTCACTGCGCGAAAATTCTGGCATTTTGGACGCCAAAAATTTATCTAATCGTATGCCAGCATCAGGTTCAGATACAACAAATTCAATTTGCATGATAATCCTATCTTTGAAATTTTTTCCAATCGGGGCCGCGTTCGCATTTTGATAAATCAATATGCAATTCGTAATCGCCACTGACCGGACAGGTCAACAAACCGGTTGATTCGGCCTGCTCGGCATCTTGGGGGGCATTGCGATATGCAAATTTGATTTCACGCGGCGGATATATGCACACCAAACGCAATGGCCCCACCGCATCACCAAATGGCGAAATCCAAACACGAACAGAATCAGCCTCGCCATAACATGGAAAAGAATCCAGGTAATATAAAATCAAACCGTTTTTCAATAATGATTTATTGCGACCGGTAAAATGCCCACGGTATTGTGCCAAAGATAATCCGGTGACAGCCTCCCAATCAACGGTTGTGGAAAACAAACTGATACGCGGTGATTGTGGTGTGTCATCATCGGCAAATGCGGATGTGCACAATAAAACAGATAAAATTGCAATTATTTTTTTCATTGTTCAAATTTCCCCAGTTTTACAGAAATCTTTTTTACACCCATTGACGGTGCACGCAATGTATAAACAAAACCCGCACGCGCGCCCGCATCCAATATCGGTACCGGTGGTGCAAATTGTTCACCCGCACCAATTTGATTGCCCGCGTCATCGTATGTTAAAATAGTGATGTTTGGTGGACTGTAAAAATCGCCACTGCGGTTTTCGATAACCCCAGACACAATAAAATGATTCACACCGTTTCCATCGGGTGCCAATTCGGTTTTAACAATGTTTGCCACCAATGGCGATTTTACATCATCTGATTTACGATAGTGTGTCACAACAACAATCGAAAAAATTATTGCCGATAATAACGCACACAGTGCCGCCAAAAACATAACATACGAATACCGACGCGATGGGGTTTTTACCATCCATGTATGTCCACAAATTGCACAACGCACCGGTTTGCCCGGGATTTTATTTAATGTATATTCTGTTTTACAAAAATCGCATTTTATTTTCATAACACATCCTTTATACCACAAATTATTGCAATTTCAACAATCGATATTTCGCACGAACATCCGCCGCGATGCCCGACAACGCGTTCAGGTAATCAGACGCGGTTGCGTTGGCGTTGCTGGCCAATGCAGAAAAACGCCGCCCGGCAATTGTAGTTTGGTCAAATTCAGGTCGTCCCAGGTAAGATATCATACGATTCAAATCACCCAAATATAAATCTGCGAAAACCGCGGTGGATTTTGATGCGTCCCAATAATATGTTGGTGTGTTTGGGTCTGAAATTTTTGACGCAACCGTCAATCGTGGGGTTATAGACCCCGCATATCCAACCGTCACATGTAATGCGTTGACACTGCCATAGCGCATACGAACAGAACCATTTACGGTTAAAATCACCGGTTCGTTTTTCGGGTTGTCTATGCTGAGTCCAGGCAAAGTCAAATTTGTCACATATAAATCACCCGTTGTAAATGATGAAAATTTTCCTGTATCGGTCAAAGATAAACGCCCCGATATTTCCATATTTCTGGAATCAGATGTTAGTGCCCCAGACACAGTCGCACTTTTGGTTAAAAAGATATTATCAATCGTTGTGCGATTATCAAAAATTAAATTGCGTGTTGTTGTTTTTCCGATTGTTAAAAATTCATCAAATGAACCGCTGACAAAATTTATATATTTAGATTCTAAAATATCATGTCCGCCCAAATTTAATGATGCACGCATTGTCGCATCGTCGGGATTATTTGTTGGAACACGCCACAGGTATAGCGCATTATCACGATTGATTGATGTGGTACTGACAATACCGTTTGATGCATTTATTCCCAAATCAGACACCGATGCACGCCATGTGCCGTTGGCACCGTATGCCTGGTTGCCTTGGACAAAACCGACATGTCCGGTGGATAAGTTTAATATTTGATGTGTGCGAAATGGTGTTATTTTATCAGAATCATAAACGATGACACCTTGTAATGTTGATTGATTGTTAAAATCTTTGGATTTTATTATGCGTAATTGGTATTTAACATTTTCGTCATTTATAATCCCATCAGACAATCCATATTTTTCTAAATCAGATATTTCAACACGCGTGATATTGCGTCCATATGTCGTCAATAATTTTTCGCGATTGTCAATAATGTATCGTTCCAACGCCGTTTGGATTTCGGTCATTTGTTTTGTGATTTCTATATTTTCACGCCGTTCAATCGCGTTGCGTTGATATTTGAATACAAATGGTATTATCAACATCGCCAATGCCACACTAAGCAATAATTCCACCAGCATACTGCCGCTTTGATTTTTTGATAAAGATATGTTATGTGTTTTCATTTAATTTTCTATACTTTTTTTTGTTTGCCAATCAGACGACATAATTGCCGAAAATTCTGATTTGTTTGGTGTCGCCGCTATTTGTGCACGCCCCAATTTTAACACAGAAAATTGTGGCATTTGATTTGATGGGAATGTCCAATTACCAATTTTTAATGGCGGAATTCGCGACATCAATAATTCCCCAGATATTGTTAAACCAAAATCCCCATAAAATACAATATCACGCGCAGATACATATGGTGTATATAATGTATTTGTTGATAATACCGTGAATGCGTTTATTGTTCTGTTGCTGGTTGTTTTTAATTTGAACAAATTTCCGATTCGCACAGAATTTGTTATTTTTGCACTGTCGGTTATGATTGCGCCGGCATTACTGAAACTGTTTCCATTCAGGTTGTTTGCGGTTATGTTTCTGAATCCACTGATGTCGCCCAATGCGCGAACCGTGTCGATTGTGGCATCGTTGCCCTGCAAATTCGCGCCCGATGAAAAATATACAGAATCGACATCGACCTCGTCGCTTTTGATAAATGTTGCGTTTATATTTTTGCCCGACACAGAATCCGCATCCAATGTACCAACACTTAGTAAATCTTTGCCGCCCATATTCAAATCGCGCAACATCGCATTCAGATTGTCTTCATTATTATTCTTTTCTTGGTTTTCTGTGTTTTTATTTTTTGTATTTTTATTTGTTTCAACAATCGCATCAGATGCCGCACGATGTAAAAAATTTGTTCGGTCCATTGTTGCAAAATTATGCGATATGCGATATATCAAATTCCCAGGCTTGAAATCAGGCGCCGATGCCGCCCAACCATGACCATACGCAATTCCATCATCACCAACAACCGCCGCCATGCCACCAATTTGACGCGCAATTTGATTCGCACGCACCGCAGAATTTGATATATCAAATGCCAAATACACATCGGTAATCGTTGTGCCACTGAATTTGCGTTTATCGATAAAACCACTGACTATGGCGGGTGATATTTTTTTTATGTCGGCATCGGACATTTTTATTTCCGCCTCGTCTGGCCAATCTTCTTGGTGCAGGCGTACAAAATTCAATACGGCATCTTGCATATCAACAATTTTTTGTGCCACAGAAATATTTTCAATATCACTGTATGTGCGTTCAATTTGTTTATACATAAACGGTGCCGCAACCGCAATAATGGATATCGCCAATATGACCTCTATCATTGACGCGCCAATGGATTTGTTGTTAAAGATTTTCGATTTATATACAGCCACTGCCACCTGCCATTAAACATTGTTTTGCATTTATTCGTTGTTCCAATCGCATCCAGAACAAATATTCACACAACACATGTTGCGCCAAAGATTTAGAATTATATGTTTCGCCCAATTGCGCAACAACACTTTGACATGTGATTGTTTCATCACTGTCTTTTTTGGGATATTTCAGAATTGCAAATCCATCATTGGAAATACCCGACACCCAAACATCGGGCAATACGGTCGTACTGGCGGGACGAACATCGACAATAACCGCACCGGTGTCGCCCGCATCCAGGGCCTTGGATGTTTGGTCGCGCAATGTTATATGGGACGCAATTATTGAATCTGTTGAAATACCACTGGTGGTGTTATACGATATTACATTGTTATCGGTATAAACATCTTGGCCGCTGCTGACATTCAAATAAGACCCAACCTCTAAATTTTCAACACCAAAAACGATATGTTCAGATTCCAGATTTCCGCGAACATCCCATGTTGTTGGCCCGGTAAACCCGGTGCGTCCCGCCGTCATATCAAATGAATATGCCGATGCAGATTGCGATTCAAAATTTCCGGTTGAACCATATTGCGCAACCGTTCGCCCGAAAACATTTTTCGCCTTTAACGAACCACGCGTCAATGCCAATGCCGATGCCCCAGATTTTGATTGAAAAATACTTTTGTCGGAATTTAATATTTTTATTTTGTTTTTAGAATTGCGTTCTGATTCATTACCGGTAATATCCAATGTGTCAAAACTTGCGGTATTTGCAACAATATTATGTCCGATTATTTTATTCACATTATCTATGGAAAAATCGGTCATATATAAATCTGTTAAAAATGCAGAATTCGTTATATCTGGTTCATTACGACGAACAACATCTTGGTATAATGTATTTAACGGCACACCAACCATTAAACCCGTCGTTGTGCGTTCGGCATAAAATCCAATACGACGAACCATTTCGGCAATCTGAATCCCGGTTAAATCACCACCATCAACCATCAACGCGCCACTGACCCCGGTTTCATCTTTATCCACAACCAGGTAAATATCTTGACCAAATGATGTACGCGGAATATATCCCAGTGGCAATCCGTATGGTTCCAAAACATCGGCAAAATCATTACCGCGAATCGTTGTTTTACCGTATGACAATGTATCAACATTTTCACGAATAAATATTCGCGCCGCGGTTTGGGCGGTGTCGATATGATGCACCGCAGAATACATTTTCGCGTCTGTATCATTTACAATTAAACGCCGTGTTAAAACGGGTATAAAAATAAACAGCAACGAAATTGCCAATAACGCCTGTAATAAAAAATTACCATGTTCGGTGCGCAAAAAAATCTCTCTCTTTTTTATTTTTATATTTATAGGTTAGCAACAGAAAAAATATATTGCAATCAGTTTTAAGATGTTTTATATTATATTTGTTGTTGGTTGATTTTTATCATAATTTAATTATTCAACCATATATCCCAAGGAAAAAAATTATAAAAGAAAAAACATGCAAAATAAAAAAAATCAGTCTTCTGTGGGGTTGATGATTCAACGGTGTCATAAATGGCGTTTGCGTCGCAAACAACTGATTGACCAGGCGCGTTCTGTGTCGGACGAAATTGAACGCGAACGGTTATTACAGGCCGCCGAACATTGTGTTCGTATGACAAACGCAGAACAAGAAAAGATCGATTCAATTCGTGATTCCAAAGAAAAATCTGCCGCCATGGCCGAGGCCGAGGCTGAAATCCGCGATGAAGAAAAAAATACGGATAATGCGGACGCGACAAAATCTGAAAATGACGAAGAAATCGGCTTTCCGGATTTCATCACAAATCTGAATTAAACTATTTTACTTTATTTGTTGAAATTTTACTTTTGTTTGGTATGCTTTTGCCATAAGGAAAGTGTTTACAATGGATAATAACTATACTGTATTGGCGCGCAAGTATCGCAGTCAAGATTTCAAATCACTGATTGGCCAAGATGTCTTGGTCAAAACATTGACAACCGCAATAAATACGGGGCGTATCGCACACGCGTATATTTTCACAGGAATCCGCGGAACTGGGAAAACCAGTACCGCACGTATTTTGGCCAAGGCATTAAATTGCCTGGCATCGGATGGACCGACCGCAACGCCATGTGGGGTATGTGAAAATTGTCGTGCGATTGCGGCGGGACAACATATCGATGTTATGGAAATCGACGCGGCATCGCATACGGGCGTGGATAACATTCGTGATATTTTGGATGCGGCACAATACCGCCCAACAAATGGCCGATACAAGGTTTATATCATCGACGAAGTTCATATGTTATCAACGGCGGCGTTTAATGCGTTGCTGAAAACATTAGAAGAACCACCCGCACATGTTATCTTTATTTTGGCAACAACCGAAATACGCAAAGTTCCGGTGACAATATTATCGCGGTGCCAACGATTCGATTTGGTGCGTGTGCCGGTTGATACATTGAAAAAACATTTTAATTGGATTGCGGCAAATGAAAAAATCGAATTGACCGATGCTGCAAATGAATTATTGGCACGCGCGGCGGACGGGTCGGTGCGCGATGGGTTGTCTTTGCTGGACCAGGCAATCGCGCAAACCGGTGGTCATGTTGACGAGGCCGCGGTTATGGATATGTTAAAACGCGCAGACAGAAATGTTGTTGTCGATTTTATGGATACTATTTTATCGGGCGATACCGCGCGCGCGTTGGAAATGTCCGACACTATTTATACAAATGGCGCAGATTTGGTTATGTTGTTGAATGACATGATGGAATGGACACATTGGGCAACGCGTATGCATCCGGCAATAAACGCGGGCGATGGCGCAAATTCACCATATACCGCCGACCAACGCGAAAAAACACGCAAAATAAATTCACGCGTGTCGTTGAATACTCTGTCCCGCATTTGGCAGGTTATGGTTGCCGCGGTCAGCGAAATGCAAATGTCTGGGAATCAAAAACAATGTTTTGATATGTTGATTGTGCGTATGATGCATATTGCAGACATGCCGTCGGTTCAGGAAATATTAAAATCAAATCCGAAACCCGCGCCACAAACCGTCGCGCCTGCACCACAAACCGCCGCACAGAATACGGAAAACAAAATCGAATCTGCCCAGGATTTGGGACACGCAATGCAGAAAGATAAACAAATTTTACTTTACACTTATTTTTCTGAAAATGTCGAGGTTTGCGAAATTTCGGACGGACGGTTAAATTATTTTGACCGCAAAGGCGATAAAGATTTTGCACACAAATTATCGACATGGTTGGAAAAATATACTGGGAAACCATGGACATTGGTTCATTCGGCGCAATCGTGCCATGTGCCAACGGCAATCGAACATCAACAACAGGAATTGGCATCTGACCCAATGATGGCCCAGGCCATGGGTTTGTTCGAGGGTGCCGAAATTGTCGAGGTTTCTAAATAAAAATAAGTTTAATTGAAAGAAAGGAAGTGTTTTATGAAATCTGAATCCGGACGGTCTTTGATTGAAATGTTGGGTGTGTTGGCAATTGGTGCGGTTATGACGGTTGGCGCGTATAAAACATATGGCGCAATCCGAACCAGTCAATTACGCAATTTGGCAATGTCAACAATGGAACAAATCGCGCAAAACACAAAAATATTATTGGAAACCCGCGGTGATTATACCGGTGTATCAATCGATTATTTAATCAAGGCGGGCGCGATAACATCGGCGGACGCGCCATTTGGTGGTGATGATTGGTCAATAACGGCGGGAATAGATGGGAAAAATTTTTCTATAAATTTAACAGATTTAACCAACAGTGATTGTATTTATTTCGCGACAAAGAAAGTCAGTTGGGCAAAATCTGTGGCGGTGAATAAAATCGAAAATGGTGGCGCGGAAAGTTGTATTTCGTCACCCAAAAATTTAATATCTTTTATTGTTGAATAAATGAAATTGAAAATTATATTTTTATCGCTGTTATTATGCGGGTGCATGGGTTATTCCAGTCCCCATCACGACATGTGGCCGTATTATTTGGACGGTGCCAGTTTTATGGACATGACCGAAACCGCCAAGGTTGCCAAACGCCCAATTTATTTGGGTGCGGGCGGTAAACTGGTGACGGCGGGGGCGGACAAATCCCCACGCACAGAATATGGGGACAAAGTTGCAATCGACAACGCAACAAGTGTCGCATACATGGCGCGGTTAGAGAATGATTTATACGATTCTTTGCGGACGGCGGGCGTGTCGGTGGAACGCGCCGGAACAGATGTTGTTGTGATTTTGGTGCGGGGCGCGTTGATGCGTGGGGACGCCGCCGATATTTCTGATAATGGTGCAAAAATATTGCGAACGATTGCGCGAATTTTACGCAAGTATAATTCGACATATTTGGAAATTGCGGGATATACTGATTCTATGCGGGATACATTGGCGGCGCAACGCATGTCATTGGATATGGCACAGCGCGTTGGTGTGTTTTTATCGCGCAAAGAAATCAAACCAGTGCGGATGTTTATTGTTGGTCGCGGTTCGGCGCGCCCGATTGCCGCCCAGGACAGCATTGGGCGCCTGACCAATCGGCGTGTTGAAATTCGCATCGCGCCGGCACGATAATAAAATCATAAAAACATGCAATGAAATAAGTTGTTAAATAATAAAAAGATAGTCAAGAAAACATTCATAATAATAATTATTACTTTTATTTTTTATTTTTTGTTGCTATACTGACCACAGTTAAATCAACCAAAGGAAGGATAAAATGGTAAAAACAAACAATATCATTATTAAAAACTATAAAAAAACTGGCATTATCGCGGCGATTGTCGTAATCGTTGCGGCGTTGGGAATTTGGGCGATTGCGTCCCGCACGCACGAGGTTAGTGTCAACGACGCCATTGCCGAGGTTTCAACCGATGCCGCCACGGGTGCCGATATGCGTATCGCGGTTATTCGTATGGATGCGGTGCAGGCCGACGCAGATGCATTGAAAAATTTACGCAGCCAACGCGAATCTTATGAAAAAAAATTGCGTGATGAATTGACATCTGAACAAAAGGCATTGGAAAAAGAAAAACAAGAGATTGAAAAATCCCAAGATGTTTTGTCGCCGGATGCATTGCAACGCCGTATTGCCGATTATCAAAGACGCGTTGCTAATTTACAACGCAGTTTGACCGAACGCGCACAGAGCATCGAAGAATCATATCAACGCGCGTTGGCAGAATTGCAAGAAAAACATCTGGACCCAATTATCGAAGGTATCATTGCCAAGAAAAATTTGTCTTTGGTGATTGATGGTCGTTTTTCACGCACCGGCGCAAATGTTGAAAATCTGGATATCACAGATGATGTTGTGAAATCTTTGAATAAAAAAGTGTCATCTGTTAAAATGTCCACACCCAAAGGTTTCTAAATCAAGGGTTTCTAAATCATTGTGATTGGTATGTTATAAAAACACCGCCCAATCGGGCGGTTGTTTTTTATATTTTCTTATTCTTCTTCGGATTTTTCGGTTTCCGGAACAATTTCATCGTCCGGATTTGGGGTGGACGACAGATAATGTTCTAACCAATGATTATCAAAATTCAACTGACGAAAATCACGATTGTTTAATAATTTTTTATGTAATGGAATTGTGGTTTTTACCCCCTCTATCACAAATTCGTCCAGCGCACGCGTTGCGCGCATAATGCATGTTGCACGCGATGTGTTATGCACAATCAATTTCGCAATCATTGAATCGTATGTTGGCGGAATTGTATATCCGGTATAGACCGCCGAATCCACACGCACCCCCAATCCACCCGACGGCGCGTACAATGTTATTGTCCCCGGGTTTGGAATAAAGTTTTCAGGATCTTCGGCATTTATACGAAATTCAATTGCATGGCCGTGCGGCACAATGTTCGATTGGTTGTATCCCAACCGTTCACCCGCCGCGATACGAATTTGTTCGCGAACCAAATCAATACCATACACCATTTCGGTGACAGGATGTTCGACTTGGAGCCGGGTATTGGTTTCCAAGAAATAAAATTTTCCATCTTCATACATAAATTCAAATGTGCCGGTACTGAAATACCCCATTTTTTTGGCGGCGGTTTTGCAAATTTCAATCATATCGTCGCGCTGTTTCTGGGTCAATATCGCCGCGGGGCATTCTTCGATAACCTTTTGATTTTTGCGTTGCAACGAACAATCGCGTTCGCCCAACACAACAACATTTCCATGTTTATCACCCAAAATTTGGAATTCAATATGGCGCGGGTGCAACAATAATTTTTCCATATATAATGTTTCATCGCCAAAACTGGATTTTGCCTCGGCACGGGTTGTGGCAAAGGCCTCGGCCAAATCTTCGGGTTTTTCAACCGCACGAATACCACGACCACCGCCACCGGATGCGGCCTTTAATATAACCGGATAACCGATTTGTTCCGCGCATTGTTTGGCGTCGTCCAAACTGTTTATCGCACCATCAGACCCAGGCACAACCGGCAACCCGCACGCAATCGCGGTTTTTTTCGCGTTGACCTTGTCCCCCATGCGCACAATCATATCCGGGGATGGGCCAATCCAAATCATACCATGCGATTCAACCTTGCGCGCAAAGCCCGCGTTTTCAGACAAAAATCCATATCCAGGGTGAATCGCGTCCGCGTTTGTCAATAGTGCCGCCGTCAAAATCGCCGATTCATTCAAATACGAATCGCGCGACGGTGCCGGCCCAATACACACAGATTCGTCCGCCAGTTGCGTGTGCATGGCATTTCGGTCCGCGGTTGAATAAACCGCCACCGTTCGAATTCCCATATCGCGACACGCACGAATTATACGCAGTGCAATTTCACCGCGATTTGCAATTAAAACTTTTTTTATCTGAGACATTTTTATTCAATCACAATCAATGGTTGGTCAAATTCAACCGCCTGGGCATCAGCCACCAAAATTTCTTTGACGACGCCATCGGATACGGCCTTTATCGGGTTAAATGTTTTCATCGCTTCGACCAAGGCGACCGTGTCGCCCGCGTGAACGGTGTCGCCAACCTTGACAAATGGTTTCGCACCCGGTTCGGTTGCCAAATACACAACCCCCACCATTGGCGATTTTAACGCGTTTTCATATCCATTGGCGGGTGCCCCCGTTGTCGCACCACGAACCGGTTTTTCCCCAGAAAATGTCGGCGTTGCCGCAGGTGTTCCCTTGGACAAATGTATATGTTTACGATAAACGCCAAATAAAAATTGACGTTCCAAATCCAATTCTGTGATTCCCATGTCATCCATCATTTTCGACATAGATTCAACAGTTGCACGAAAAGACATTTTTAATCCTTTATAAACGTTATCGTTTTTAATGAATTTTATCACAAATCCGCCAAAAGTCAAGGCACAGGGTCATATCCCCATCCGCCACCGGGACGACATCGACATATTCGACGCAACCCCAGGCCAACCCCACGAAAAAATCCATATTTTTCAATCGCGATTTTGGTATATTCACTGCATGTGGGGACAAACCGACACGCACATCGACCGCCAATAAACGGCGATATACACGATTGATACACGCGCACCAACGCCACACCAAATCGCGTCATCCAAGATTTATTTTTTGGGGATTTCATACCTGTGTTTTATTTCATTTAATGCGCGCACCATTTCGCCCCGCCCCATATCGCGCGTGATATTCGCGTCCAATATGCGCGGATGCGCAAAGAACACATAATCCAAATCCGGACACATATATTCATCGGCAAATCGAATCCAATCCCGCAACAGTCGCTTGGCCCGATTACGCGAAACCGCAAATCGAAAGTTGCGTTTTGACACAACCAACCCATATCGCGGGTCCGATGTGTCGCGCGTGGGGCGTGTGCGCACAGTGAACAATTCACCCGCCGAAAACGGAAAATTTCGGTCTGTGATAAAATCATTATGGTTTTTTATTGTGTTTCTCATGCGGTATATCTTAGCAGATTATACGATAAATCAAATAAAAAAACATTTTTTGCGGGGCGCGCTTGATTTTTTATACGCTAAGTTTTATAGTCTTGGGTGAAAATAATCGCGACGAAGGGGAAAACACATGTATAATTGGCTTATGAAATTTTTTTCCGCAGATATGGCTATCGATTTGGGAACGGCGAATACACTGATTTATGTCAAGGGACGCGGAATTGTTCTGAACGAACCGTCGGTGGTTGCGGTGGCGGAAAATCGTTTATTGGGACGCAAAGAAATACTGGCGGTCGGGGCTGAGGCAAAACGCATGTTTGGCCGCACACCGGGGACTATTTCGGCGGTGCGCCCATTGCGTGATGGCGTTATCGCAGATTTCGAGGTTGCCGAAGAAATGATTAAATATTTTATTCGCAAAATTCATCATCGCAATTTATTGGCGGCACCACTGATTATCATCTGTGTGCCATCGTGCGCAACCCAGGTCGAACGCCGCGCCATTCAAGAGGCCGCAGATGCCGCCGGTGCGCGCAAGGTTTATATTGTCGAAGAATCAACCGCCGCCGCAATTGGTGCGGGATTACCGGTCGAAAAACCGGTCGGTTCAATGGTGTTGGACATTGGCGGTGGCACGACCGAGGTTGCAGTTATGTCGTTGGGTGGGGTTGTGTATTCTAATGCCGTCAGAACCGCGGGCGACCAAATGGATTTGGACATTATTGACTATGTTCGCAAAAATAAAAATTTACTGATTGGGGAAAATACCGCCGAAGAAATCAAAAAGAAAATCGGTTGTGCAATCGCCCCCAAAGACAAAGCAAACGAATTATCTATGAAAATCAAGGGGCGTGATTTACTGTCGGGAACACCACGCGAAACGATTATCACAGAATCCCAGGTTGCATCGGCATTGTCGCAAACGGTTGCAAAAATTGTCGATACGGTGCATACCGCGTTAGAGGCAACACCGCCTGAATTATCCGCAGATATTGCGGATTTGGGTGTTGCGATGACCGGTGGTGGTTCATTATTGCGGGGTCTGGATGCGGCGATTCGTGCGGCGACGGGGTTGCCGGTGTTCTTGGTTGATCAACCGTTGGGATGTGTCGCCCGTGGCAGTGGTAAAATGTTATCGAGTCTGGACAAAACCCAACATATGTTGCAAACGATGTATTAAAAAATTTATAAAAATGCCGGCGAATGCCGGTATTTTTTGGGTTTTTGCCGGGTAAAAAATTTTATTAAATTTGTTGAAATTTTGCTTTTTATCGTGTATTTTGGTTCTGTTAAAAAAGGAATCAAATATGGCGCTGAAAGTTTACAATGTTTTATCCAGAATCAAAGAAGATTTTACACCATTAAATCCGGGTGTTGTAAATATGTATGCGTGCGGTATTACTGTATCAGGGGACGCACATATTGGGCATGCATACCAATCGGTTGTGTTTGATGTTATTACGCGATACCTGCGTTATTTGGGTTATGATGTTAAATATGTTCGAAATTATACCGATGTTGACGATAAAATTATCGCAAATGCGGCGCGTGCCGGCATGGACCCGATTGAGTTTGCTGAAAAATATATGGCACAAACTGATATTGAAATGGACGCGTTGGGAAATGCACAACCAACAATTATGGCACGCGCAACAAAATGCATTGATGATATTATAAATTTCGTGCAAAAATTGATTGATTCGGGGCATGCGTATGTTTCAGAATTTGGCGATGTTTATTTCAAATTATCTAGTTTTCCCGAATATGGAAAATTATCACATATCCAGGTTGATAAAAACGATACCGGTGTGCGCAAAGAAACCGAGCCCGGCAAACAAAATGATTTGGATTTTGCATTGTGGAAATCGGCAAAGCCTGGGGAGATTGCATGGAAATCACCATGGGGCATGGGGCGGCCGGGTTGGCATATTGAATGCAGTGCGATGAATCTGAAATATCTGGGTGAACAAATTGATATTCATGGCGGTGGACGTGATTTGGTTTTTCCGCACCACGAAAATGAAATTGCACAATCTGAATCATTGACCGGCAAGCAATTTGCAAAATATTGGATTCATTGTGGATTGGTTAAAATAAACGGTCAAAAAATGAGTAAATCTTTGGGCAACGGTATTTTGTTAAAAGATGTGTTGGCAAAATATGACGCGGATACTATTCGATTTGCACTGTTGCGAAATACTTATTCGGCAGACATTGACATAACCGATTCTTTGTTGCCGGAATCACGCAAGCATATTTACAAAATGTATTCTGGGTTGGCGGCATTAAATGGGCGCGATTTTTCTGATGCAGACCAAAACGAAACAAATGCAAAAATCGATGAAATAAAAAACGAATTCGAACGCGCAATGAACGATAATTTTAATACATTAGAGGTTATCGCGGCAGCGTTTGGTTGGTTTGGTTTTATAAATACTGAATTGGCAAAAAAATCAACTGAGTATGACTTGAAACGCATTGCAGATAAAATCGTTGAATTATTCCGTGTGTTAAATATTTTGCAACAAAATCCGATTGAATATATTGAAAAAACCAAAAATGATGTTTTGGAAAAATCTGGTTTAACCGTCGATGATATTGAAAAATCTATAAACGAACGGTTGGTCGCAAAACAAAACAAAGATTGGGCGACGGCGGATGCGGTGCGTGCCAAATTGTTGGATAAAGGCATCGTTTTGAACGACACGCCAAACGGCACAACATGGGATGTAAATTTATAAAAAGGATTGTAGACAATGGTTGATGAAAAAAAACTGACCTTTGAAGAGGCATATAAGCAATTGACTGAATTGGTTAAAAAAATGGAATCTGGGGAATTGCCATTGGCGGATTCGGTCGCGGCATATGAACAAGGAATCAAGTTAAAAGCGTACTGCGAACAGTTATTAAAAGAAGCCGAATTGAAAATTGAAACATTAAAAATTACTGAATAAACGGGTATAAAATCGTGGCGACAAAAGAAAAACTTTCACCGGTTATGCAACAATATATGGATATGAAAAATGAAAATCCTGATGCGTTGTTGCTGTTCCGATTGGGTGATTTTTACGAGGCTTTTTTTGATGATGCAAAAATTATCAGTGAAGCATTGAGTTTGGTTTTAACCAAACGCGGCACAGATGAAACGGGTGAAAATATACCCATGTGCGGTATTCCATGGCATGCGGCGGATAATTATTTTGGGCGACTGGTTAAATCCGGATTTAATGTTGCGTTGGTTGAACAAATGGAAACCCCCGCCCAGGCAAAGCAACGCGGACATAAATTTATTGACCGACAAATCGTTCGCGTTTTAACACCGGGGACACTGACCGATGAAAATTTATTGAATCCAAAGTCTGCGAATTTTTTGGTTGCAATTACACCGTCGCAAAATAATAAATTCAATGTCGCGGGATGTGATATTTCAACGGGCGAATTTTTTATTGGCGCAACCGACAACATAATCGACGATTTGGTTCGTATAAACCCAGCCGAGGTTATTTATCCCGCATCATGCGCGGAAAATGACACGGTGTTTCATTTGCGGACTATATTCAAAACGACACCGGTGTATGAAAAAATTTATATTCGTTCAGATATAAATCAAATTGTTTCGCGCGTGTTTGGTGACGTGATAAGTTCGGTTGAATCTGAAAATATGGATAATGCGACATATTTGTTGGCGGGATATTTATTTAATACTGGGCGCGGGGCGACAACGACATTTCGCGCGCCACGACAATTCAAATCTGATTCCCAGTTATTGATTGATTCGGCAACATGGAAAAGTTTGGAAATTGACGCACCGATAAATTCAGGCGGTTCGTGTTTAATAGATGTGCTGGATAAAACCAAAACTGCCGCGGGCGCACGAAAATTGCGTGCGTATATTCGTGCGTTGGTTGGTGATATAAATGAAATTAAATTACGACAAAATCATATTGCTCATTTTATTTCCAATCGCACAACGATGATGGATGTGGCACATAAATTATCGTCTATGCCGGATGCTGGGCGCAGTTTGGCGCGTTTGATGTCGGGGCGTGGAACACCGCGCGATTTGGCACATATTCGCGATTTCTTGATAAATTTGCCAAATCTAAAACTGATGGCGCATACATTGGATGAAAATTTCGCATCACGGTTGGGTTCAATTCGGACACATGACGAATTGGCAATGCAATTAAATCGCGCATTGTCAGATGATTTGCCGACATTTTTCCGCGATGGAAATATTATCCGCAACGGATTCGATATCGGATTGGATAGAATGCGCGAATTATCACATGGCGCACAAAATACTATCGCCGGATTACAGGCGCAATATATTGAAAAAACCGGTATTCATACATTAAAAATTAAATTCAATAATATTTTGGGTTATTTTATCGAGGTCCCATCAACCCGCGCCGATGATATGATAAAACCGGAATCGGGTTTTATACATCGCCAGACTTTATCGGGCAATATGCGTTTTACAACATCGCAACTGATTGATTTGGACAACGATGTGCGCAGTGCGTCGGAAAAATCGATGGCGATTGAAGAAGATATTATAAATAAATTTATCGAAAATATTCGTGCGATTTCTGATGATTTATTGGCGACGGCGGATTTGTTGGCGGATTTAGATGTATGGGTCGCGTTGGCGACGGTTGCGATTGAATATGATTGGGTTTGCCCAAAAATAACAAATGATACTGAATTTTCTGTGGTTGGTGGACGACATCCGGTGATTGAATCTGTATTGCGGGCGCGGGGCGATAATTTTGTTAAAAACGATTGCAATTTGTCGGGCAAAAAAATCGCATTATTGACGGGTCCAAATATGGCGGGTAAATCGACATACCTGCGTCAAAATGCGTTGATTGTTGTGTTGGCGCACATGGGATCTTTTGTGCCGGCAACGAATGCCACAATTGGTGTATGCGACCAATTATTCAGTCGCGTTGGCGCATCTGATAATTTGGCCGCAGGTCAATCAACATTTATGGTTGAAATGAGTGAGACGGCAAACATTTTGCGTCGCGCAACAAATCGTTCGTTTATTATATTCGATGAAATCGGACGCGGAACGGCAACATACGACGGCATGGCGATTGCCCAGGCGGTATTGGAATACCTGAATAATTTAACCCCGCGGACTTTGTTTGCAACGCATTATCATGAATTGACCGCGTTGACGGGGGACAATAACGGCGAATTGAAAAATGTTCTGTGTTTGACAATCGATGTGCGCGAATACAATAATGAAATTATATTTATGCATAAAATTGTTCCGGGGGTTGCGAATCGTTCGTATGGTATTCATGTCGCCAAAATGGCCGGTATGCCAGATGTCGTTATAAATCGTGCCGAGGCTGTATTGGCGGCATTAGAGGGTGCAAAACCTGCGCCAAAACACACGAACACCCCAAGTGGCAATAACGGCGGCGTGCGTGCAAAATCAAAATTACAGGTTCGCGACGGAAGCGCGCCGCAATTATCTTTGTTCGGGGAATAAATTTATGTCTGGGTGGATTATTTTAGACAAATCGTCGGGTATGTTCAGTCGCAGTGCATCGTCGCGCGTGGCGCGTTTGTTTGGGATAAAAAAATCTGGGCATATTGGAACATTGGACCCGATGGCAACCGGGGTTTTACCGATTGCGGTGGGGGATGCCACAAAAATGATTCATTTTGTCGAAAATATGCACGATGGGGTCAAAGAATATCTGTTTTCTTTACAATTTGGATTGGAAACAGATACTTTGGACATAACCGGCAAAAAAATCGCCCAAAATGAAATTATCCCGTCGGACGATGATATAATCCGCGCAACGCGTGAATTGGTTGGTGATATTGACCAAATCCCGCCGATGTTCAGCGCAATTCACATAAACGGTCAACGCGCCTATAAGATTGCCCGTAATGGACAAAATACCGATTTACCCCCCAGGCGTGTTCATATTTACGAATTGAAATATAATGGTTTTAATGGCGCGTCATGGGAATTTTCGGTGCGGTGCGGTGCGGGGACCTATGTTCGGTCGTTGGCGCGTGATATTGCAAAAAAATGCGGTGCAATCGCGACAGTTGATATGATTCGCCGGACATACACAAATGGGTTCGATATAAAAAACGCGGTCAGACTTGATTTTTTGGAAAATCTGTATAATAATGGGGGCGACATCAGAAAATATTTGATGCCGGTGGATTTTGGACTGGGGGACATTCCGGTTCTGAATCTGGGGGATAAAGATACCAAATTGTATAAAAACGGTGGATTTATCAATGTCGCAATGCCGGATGGAATGGTTCGTGTTTATAACAATCGCGAATTTGTTGGAATCGGTGTTGTAAAAAATAAACAACTGCGCCCGGTGCGCACAATATAAAGGAAAATGTAATGTCCATTACAAAAGCAAAAAAAACTGAATTGATTTCCGCGTTCAAAACATCTGAATCCGATAACGGGGGCAGTGCCGCATCCCAAGTTGCGGTTTTGACTGAACGTATTCGCAATTTAACCGAACATATGAAAAACAATCATAATGACGAACACAGCAAACGCGGTTTGTTGTTGATGGTCAATCGTCGTAAAAAATTGTTGGCATATATCAAACGCCGTAATGAAAAAGATTACGAAGATTTGATTAAAAAATTAGGTTTGCGTAAATAATTTTTATGTCGCCCGCGTGGCGACATTTTTATTGCAAAAAAACAAACACCGGTAAAAATACCGGTGTTTTGATTTAGACATTTTGGTTTTGTTTTTTATAAATCACCCGTTGCAATTTTAGCCTGGTCCATGGTGATAACATTTCCCTGGGTCGGCTGCGGGTTTTCATCAGCATCGATTGATGATTGCAAATCAGATATCAATTTTGCCAAATTTTCCGCCGTTTCGGTATCATTTAACGCAACCGCGATTTGATATGCACCTTCTAAACTGGTTTTTGCCGCGGTTTTGTTGTCCAATTTCAGATACAACGCAGCGGTTTTTTCCGTGTATAACATAACATCGCGCGATAACTTTTCGCCCGCATCGGCATCAATTACGCCCGATAATTGTTCTTTGATAACCTGCATCGCGGATGCATAGTCATTGATTGCATCAACATAATCACCCTTGGCGGTGTATGCCTCGGCACGTTCAGCATAAACATTGGGGGACACCGTGCCGTCCGGACGCGCCAAAGAATTTGTATAATCCGCAATCGCACCATCCCAATTTTTTTGCCACAAATTTAACTGACCACGTTTTGCATACAAATCACGCAACGGCACAGATGGCGCGTCGGTTGATGCCGCGACAACCAATGCATTGTTGATATCAATCATTGCCGCGTCATAATCTTCCAAGCGCATTTCCAACAAAGCCTTGTCATAAAATGCGATAACATTTGTTGCATCGTGTTCAATCGCCGAATTAAAATCCGCCATCGCGTTTTTATAATCACCCAATAACATATATGCCTCGCCACGGGCGATGTATGCAGAACCCGATATTGCACCCGAATCAACAACCGCCGTTAAATCGTCGATTGCGCCCTGGATATCACCAGATTCTAATTTCAATTTCCCAGCGTTAAAATAATCATTTGCCTGCATCAAAATTTCTTCATTTAATGTTGCAGGATTATGAATCATTCCATGACTGCGTCCCAAAATATAAAATGTCGCAGCGATGAAAAACAAAATTATAAACCAATAAACATATATCGGTGTCGTCCATCCGGAATTCCCAGATTTAGTCGCAACCGGCGCATTTTTATTGGCATTTCGTGTGATTATTTTACGCATGAATCTCCCCCCTTTTGGTATCTTTAATTTAATGTTAGTAAATTTTTTAACATCACGTCAACATCTTTCTGGGGGACGGGAACAATTTTTCCAACTGGCAATTTTCCCAGTTGCAAATTTCCAAATGATTCACGATGTAATTTTTGCACCGGTGCACCACATGCACGCAGGACAATTCTGATTTCGTTCTTTTTTCCTTCGGATACAGTGATTCGCAATTTGCCTTTTCCGATTTCGGTTATTTCCATTGGTCGATAATGAATACCATCAACCGTCGCACCACGACGCGCAATATCCAGATTATGTGTCGTGCCGCCAACACGCGCGATATATGTTCGTGGAATCTGTGTTGTGGGCAATGTTAAACGGCGCGCCAAATCGCCATCGTTTGTCATCAACAATAACCCCGTCGTTTTATAATCCAATCGCCCAACATAGATTAAATTTTTATATTCAGGTGGCAAAACATCATAAATCGTTTTTCGTCCCAATGGGTCGCGCGCCGTTGTCATAACATTTAACGGTTTATTGAAAATATATAATTTTGTTGCATCGGGCGGTGTTATTTTTTCACCATTTACAACAACAATATCTGAATCCAAAATATCTGTGGCGGGGGAATTTATTATTTTTCCATTTACAGACACCGCACCAGATAAAATCAGTTTTTCCGCATCACGCCGCGACGCGATACCACAATGTGCGATAAATTTTGCAAGTCTGGTCATTTCTTTATATCACCCGCGATATTGCCACCACCGCCGCCAATTCGGCACGCAAAATTGTTTTACCCAACGACATGCCACACGCCCCGCCAGAATCCAGCGCAGCAAATTCAGCATCGGAAAATCCACCCTCGGGCCCGACAAGAATATTTTTTGCACCACGATATTCGTGTGGAATGTCCGCACCGTATGCCGCGCGTTCGTCTGCGAAAACAATTTCACGAAACGGAATTTCAGAAAATTTTATTTGTTGCGCGATTTCAGGCACACTGTTGCGATTTGATTGTTCCGCAGATTCAATTACTATTTTTTTCATCCGTTCCCAATTTATATGATTCGCGACCGTTCGTTCGGTTATTACCGGGATAAATTTTTTCACGCCCATTTGCGTCGCCATATTTAACATATCGTCTAATTTCTTTATCGGGGCAAAATACAGGGTTATGTCATTTGATGGGTCCGCATGCGATGTTTTATCGCCAATTATCATAGATTTGCCATCCGCCCCCAGTTGCGCCGTATATTCAACCCCACCCCCAAACACCAGGCAATCGTTCCGGCGCATAACATGCGATAAATAATGCGACACAGATTTGTCAACAGGTATTATATTACCGGTTTTAATATTTGTGCCGATAAAAATTCTTGGTATATTTTTCATTTCGTGATTTATCTTGTGCCTTTTTTCTGATATAATAATAACACCATGGCTGAAAAATTCAATATTTTATCTGCGGGCGGGTCATCAAAAGGGCTGAACATATTCAAATCGACGGCGTATAAAGAGGCCGAAGTTGCGCCTATGGCGCAGATGTTTTGGACTTTTCGGTGGAACGCGGCAATGTGGATTATTTGCGCGGTGGCGTTTGCGTTGGCGTTTGTTGTTGAACACGCATTTCAATATGGATGGTCGCCCGCAACCGCACATTGGGCAAATTTGTTTCTGGGCGATGCCGTTCGGACAATGGGTATGTCGGTTGTTGCGGCGGTGCCGTCGTGGATTTGGCGTTCGCTGATACAACCGGATTGGCCGTGCATTATGCCATTGTTGCCGTTGGTGGCGTTCTATTTCGTTTCAGATTCCACATTGACCAAGGAATTTAATCCGCACGGAACAGATATTTACGATTCCAAATCTTCGCGCAAGGCAACCGCGGACGACATCAGAAAAATGAAACAAAATTGGAAAAACAAAGATGGTTTGTTTAATGGGTTTATGATGGTGTTGGGATATTTCAAAGATGGCAAGAAAACCAAGCCTTTGATGTTAGATGAAACATTATCTGCGTTGTGTGTTGCGCCACCGGGGGCCGGTAAAACGGCGGGTGTGGTTGTTCCAACGATTGTCGATTGCGATAATGTTTCAATGATTATAAATGACCCGAAACCCGAATTAAAACAAAAAACATCCGGATATCGTGCGACAATTGGTCCGGTGTTCATTATGAACTGGGCGGGGCAAGACGACCCAGAACGCGGAATTTATTATCCATCGTGGAATCCATTATCACCCGAACATGTCCCATTTGAAACGGAACAACGCGATTTGTATATAGATACCATTTGCAAGGTTTTGGTGCCCGACGCAACCGGCACATCGGCGGATCCGCATTGGTCGATATCTGGGCGTGCGGGATTATCCGGATTTATACAATATATTGTGTCCAAGGTTGAACGCGCCAAGGCGGACGATTATTTTTACAACCGTTTGCAATCGGGTGAATTTAACCAAGAAGACGCAAATGTTTTGATGGATTATTATTTGTCTATGTCATCAAATCCAAATGCGTATGCGGCGTTGGGATTATTGCAACGCGGTGAATTAAACAACATGAACTATGTCCATGTTGGAACATGGAAAAATATCCCAGATGCATGGGTCGGGCACGAGGCATCGTTATCTATGATTTTGGATTGGTTGAACGCATCACAATTGGCAAATGCCGCCGAATTAGAAGAACGCAGACGCCAAGGCGACCAAATGGTGGCACTGGCCGACCCAATGAAAGATGTGTTGGAAAGCGCAGTAAACGAAGCGGTGGAATTTGCGTATTCACATCGTTCGGTTTTGGAATTGACACAACTGGCAAACACACCCGACAAAGAACGCGGGTCAATTTTATCAACGATTATGGCGGGGTTGGGGGTTTTCCGCAACGCCGCGGTGCGCAATCGGACATCACATTCGGATTTCCATTTCGAAGATTTGCGCGGTCTGCGCGACCCACGCGACGGCAAAGTTAAACCAGTCACGGTGTATTTATCCATAAACATGGTTGATGCCCAGGCATTAAATCCAATCACAGGTATATTTATCGAATTGATGTCGAATTATTTGTTGGTGAACACCCCAGATGCAATCAGCACCAGTGGCAAACAATTAGGCCCATATCCGGTATTATTCGTGTTGGATGAAATGCCAAAAATGCAAAAATTGGATGCCGTTATCCAGGGACCTGATTTGGGACGCGGACAAAAGATTTCTTATTTAATTATCGGTCAGGACATCCACCAAATTCGCGAAAAATATGGTGAAGATGCCGCCGCCACAATTATTTCAACAACGGCTGCAAAAATCATTATGCGCCAAAACGACCCAGAAACCGCAAGTCGTTTTTCTAAAATGATTGGTGATGAAATCAAAAAAGAAAAGAAAATCGATAAAGACGGCAAAGAAACCGAAGAAACCAAGGCACCAAAACCACTGTATTCCGAAATGGATATTATGACATTGGGCGAAGGAAAACAAATCGTTTTATACCAAGGATTTTATCACAGACCGATTGAAGCAACACAAGAAAGATATTTCTTGCAAAAATCTGAAATTGAGAAAAAATTATATGCCAAGGTCATGATGGGTGAAAGCGCACCTATGCCGGAATTTTTGGTGCCGGCGCATGCCCAGGCGATGGGATACAAAGGGCAATTAAGATTTATGGACCCGACAACGAAAACTATCAAGGTGTTATCGGAATAGTTTTATATTATGAAAAAATTTGTTTTTGTATTTTTATCTGTATCGATTTTGTCGGGTTGTGCGGCGGTTATGACGCAACAGTTGTCCGACGCGCGGCGCGAATTCGCAAATGATAAATTTACCGAATCTGCAGAAAATTTTTCGGGTGGCGCGGATATTCAATCACAAAATAATTTACAACTTTTAATTACTGGATTGGCGGATTTTACCGCAAAAAATTATTCACAAAGTGATGCCGCGTTCGAAGAATTTAATCGCAGAAATATAGATACCACATCGGGCAGTATTTTGCGCGAAGCAACAAGTTTAATTGGCGGGCAATTATCAAATGATTATAAACCGTCAATGATGGATTCTTTGTTCGTGTCGTATTATCAAATATGGGATGCGATTGGCGATGGGCGATATGACGATGTGCGTGTGATTATAAATCAATCTTATGCACGACAACAAGAAATGTCGCGCGAATATGCCGAATTGGTTGAAAAAAATAAAAACCGTATAACCGATAACAATAATGAAGCATTATCAAAGATTACTGAACAAAATGCGACATGGGCGGCATACAGCGATATTATGAATCCGGCACTGATGTATTTGTCGGGAATTTGGTTTTTGAATGATGCTGATTTTAATAACGCACGAACATACCTGAATCGCGCAAATGGTATGACACCAAACAATCCATTTATAAAATCTGATTTGGAATTGGCAGAACAAAACACCCGCCCCGCCAACACAACATGGATATTTATCGAATCTGGGTTTGCGCCAATATTACACGAAGAAACAATGTCTTTGCCGGTTATAACAAATAACGGGATTATATTCACATCTATTGCGGTTGCCGAACCCATATTTTGGAATGGGCGCACGACAATAAATGGGGCAAAACATTTGGCCGATGTCAATGCGATGTTTATGACTGAATTTAACGAATACAGAATAAATGACGCGTTGCGCGCGTTTGCCGCGGCATCTGCGCGTGTTGTCGCCCAGGCAGTTGCATATAATTCAGACAGTAAATTTGCCGGGCTTATTGGATTGGGTTCAACAATATTTTCGATTACCACCAATAATGCCGAGGTTCGTTCGTGGGCAACACTACCCGAACAAATTTATGTCATCCGACAACATACCCCAAAAAGTCGGTTGATAGAATTAAAATCTGGTGATAAAATTGTTGCGAATATAAATCTGGAATCGAGTGGGAATAATTTGGTATATGTGCGATTGACTGGGGGCACACCAAATATTCACACAATGAAATTAAATTAAAAACCAAAGGAGTAAATATATGAAAAAAATATTACCGATTGCGATGTGTGCCGTGTTGACCGCATGTGGCGGGACACATGTTGTCGATTTGGAAAACCAGCGCGAGGTTGCATCCATGCAGGATGTTATGGAATTGGAATATCGCGATTGGGAAAAGGCCGCCGCGGATATGACCGATTCTATGTTGAAAAGTAATGCGTTGACGGGCGTTAAAAAACCGGTTATCGCGGTTGCAAATATTAAAAACGATACTATGCAACGGTTCGATACGGATATTTTGGTTAAAAAGATTCGCACAACAATATTGAAATCTGGGCGTGCACAAATCGCAACAAACTTTACCGGCGAAGACACAACCAGCAACAAAATGCGCGCAACACGCACAAATGCCGAATATGACCAGTCAACATTTGCAACAACGGGAACACTGGTTGCGCCGAACATGTCGTTGTCAGGCAAAATGTTGCAACGCAATATAAAATTGCAATCTGGGTGGTTTTCATCGGTTGACACACGCGTAGAATATTATCTGCAATTGACATTGACCGATTTGAAAACCGGGTTGTCTGTATGGGAAGACGAAAAACCAATCGTCAAAGAAGGCGACCATGCACCAACATGGTAATAAACATTATATCAAAATAAAAACACCGGAAAAACCGGTGTTTTTTTTTGTGACGGATAATATGATTGATTATGCATCAATCAAATGGATTTTCTGATTTTTCGTATTCTATTACAATTGGTAAGTGTTCCCAGTGCAATGCCGTCGCAATCCCGCGTCGCAAATATCGCGTGTATGATTCAGGAATATCGGATGCACCACCAACATTTATCAAAACACGCATTGGATGACGACCGGTTTGGCGCGCAAATTTTATCCGCATCGCGCGTTTCAATCGCGACATAGGCGGTTGGCGTTCCGCCACCAATTTTTCAACAATTCGATTTAATAAACTGGTTGGGACATTTGCCGTTGATATATCCCATTGTTCATAAATCCGTTTGAACATATTTTGGATTCCGGTACCCGTTTGTGCAGATATCGCCAAAATCATAGGCTTGATAATCTGGTGAAAAGAATTTGTAAATTGGTGTTTTAATTTCAACAATTTTTCATCGCGAATTTCGGGTTCAACCAAGTCCCATTTATTTAATGCAACACATAAAATCTTGCCCGCATCATATACACGCGCCGCAATCGATAAAGCCTGGTTTTCTATATTTTTTGTTGCGTCCACAACCAAAATTATAACATCAGATTTTTCAATCGCATCCAATGCCTTTAACGCAGATAATGTTTCAACATCGTCGGTCACCCCCGATTTACGACGCAACCCCGCGGTATCCATTAAAACAATGTCGCGACCATAAAATCGTGTCGGAATTTTTACCGTGTCGCGCGTTATTCCGGGGGCATCCATAACAATTTGTCGTTTTTCGCCCAAAACATGGTTCACAAATGTCGATTTACCAACATTAGGCTGACCCAGGACGGCAATCTTTAATCGATTGTCTGGGTCTGAATTTGATGTGTTTTCGGCGACATCCGTGGTATCACCCAACACATCATCTATGAATTCATAAATATCATCAAATCCGCGCTTGTGTTCCGCAGATATTAAATGCGGGTCGCCAAATCCCAATTTATAAAATTCGTTTATGTCGGCAACACGTTTGGCCGATTCAGATTTATTCACCAATAATAATACCGGCGCACGCGTTTTACGGCGAACCATTTTTGCCCATTCAATATCCATTGCCGTCAAACCAACCCGCCCATCAACGACAAATAATATCGCATCCGCAGATGCAATCGCGGACAATGCCATATTTGTCGAATCCAGCGCAATACCAGATTTAGCATTTTCCAATCCGGCGGTGTCAAAAACATCGATATTTCGGTCGCGCATTGTGCCAGAAATAGAATCACGCGTGACCCCCGGACGGTCATGCACCAACGCATCGCGTGTCCCAGTCAGCGCGTTAAACAATGTTGATTTACCTGTATTCGGGCGGCCCGCAATTATAAGTTTCTTCATAGTTTTTTCCGTTGATTTTTTTTTATTATAAAGCAAAAATATAAATAAGCAAACCAAGAGGCAAAAAAATGCAATTTAAAATAAAACATTTATTCACAAATATTTATGATGCGGTTATAAATCCCAAGAAGTTTTTCAAAAAAATTGTTGCCGATGGCGATTTAGAAGAATCTATGCTGCGTGCATTTATATACGGTTTAATTGGTGGCGTGTTGGTGTTGGCGTTCCGTTTGATTGGTGGCGCAACGATAACAATCGGTTCGGTATTCGGTGCAATGATTATCGTGCCAGTTTTGGCGGTGGCGATGTTGTTCGTGATGGGCGGATTGTTGATGTTGATTTCTGAAATCACCGGCGGCGAACGCGATTGGGAAATTGCTATCAAGGGATTGGCATCTGTATTTTTTATGTATCCGGTGATTTTATTGTTAAATTCATGTGCGTTTAATTGCTGGTCTGTGTGGGTTATCAGTGTTTTTGTCGATGCGTGGGTGTTATATATGCTGTATTGTATTTCGATATATTGTATGCGCGGAAATAAAACCAATGTATTATTGGTTATTGGTATATTGGTCGTATTCATGATAACTGTATACATCACAGATTACAGAATCAGTTGGTTTATGTTGAAAAATGCGGGCGCAACATTGGCGTGCCTGTTATAAAAAAATCCCCAGTTGGGGATTTTTTTTTACAATAAATTTGCAAATATGTAAATTTATATCTATAATATCCAAAGTCGCGGAGGGGAATTGTTCATTTTTGCACTTTTGCCGCGAATATTTCAGAGTGTAAAAACGAATAATTTTCTCCGCAAAAAATAATAATCGTTTAACAAAAAATGGAGAAAAAATATGTTATTTGGTTTATTTAACAAAAATGACAAAGATGCAGCGGCACATCCGTTAAATCACCCAATCGCGGTGGAAATTAAATATGGCGATGAAACATTGCGCCTGGAAACGGGTCGTATGGCAAAACAGGCCAATGGTGCGGTTTTGGCAACAATGGGTGGAACAATGGTTTTGGCAACGGTGTGCGCCGAAAAAGACGCGGTCGAAGGTCAAGATTTCTTTCCACTGACCGTTGATTACCAAGAAAAATTTGCATCCGCTGGACGGATTCCGGGTTCACGCGACAGACGCGAAGGCAAACCGTCAACATCAGAAACACTGATTGCGCGTTTGATTGACCGTCCGATTCGTCCGTTGTTCCCAGATACATTCAAAAATAAAGTCCAAATCATTGCCCAGGTGTTTTCATATGACAAGAAAAATCAACCTGATATTTTGGCGATGATTGCGTCAAGCGCGGCATTGGCTTTGTCGGGCGTTCCGTTCCAGGGCCCAATCGGCGCGGCGCGTGTTGGATATATCGACGGCAAATATGTGTTAAACCCATCAAAAAAAGATGTCGATACGAAATCTGAAATGGATTTGGTTGTGTCGGCCACGCACGATGGTGTGTTGATGGTCGAATCTGAAATTGGTGAATTGGACGAGGAAACCACACTGGGCGCGGTTAAATTCGGATTTGATGCACAACAAACGGTTATAAATGCAATCAACGAATTGGTCGAAAATGCCGGAAAAGAACGCTGGGCAATACCGGAACACAGTGCGGAATATGTCGCCATGGAAAAAGATTTCGCATCGTTTGAACAACAAATTACTGACGCATTGTTGATTAAAGAAAAATTAAATCGGTTGGGGACTTTGGCGGAAATTCATTCTGCGGCCAAGGCACGCATTCCTGAATTATTTCCGGAAACGACAACTGCAACATCAACATTGGAATCATGGGCGGATGAAATTGTGGAAAATTTAACTGCACATGTTATGCGCAGCAATATTTTGGCGGGCAAACCGCGTATTGATGGACGCGATACAAAAACCGTTCGTCCAATTGAAATTGAATTGGGTGTGTTGCCACGCGCACATGGTTCGGCATTGTTCACACGCGGCGAAACCCAGGCTTTGGTTTCAATGACATTGGGTGGTGGCAAAGACGCATTACCAATCGAAAGTTTGGACGGCGAAGATGAACGCGATTTCATTTTGAATTATAATTTCCCGGGTTATTCTGTGGGCGAAGCCAAAGGATTAAAATCCCCGGGTCGTCGCGAATTGGGACATGGAAATTTAGCATGGCGTGCATTGCACCCAATGATGCCATCACGCGATAAATTCGATTATGTTGTGCGCGTATGTTCGGATATTTTGGAATCAAATGGTTCGTCATCTATGGCGACAACATGTGGCGCAACATTGGCGATGATGGACGGTGGTGTGCCATTGACTCGCCCGGTTGCGGGTATCGCAATGGGGCTGATTAAAGAAGGCGATGATTATGCCATTTTGACCGATATTTTGGGCGACGAAGACCATTTGGGCGATATGGATTTCAAGGTCACCGGAACCAAAGATGGTATCACCGCGTTGCAAATGGATATCAAAATTACATCTATTACTTTTGATATTATGAAACACGCGTTGAGTCAGGCACGCGATGGTCGTATGCACATTTTGGGCAAAATCGAAAGCGCAATCGATGCACCACGCGCGCATGTTTCTGAATTTGCACCACAAATGTATCAAATGAAAATCAATCCAGAAAAAGTCCGCGATGTTATCGGCAAAGGTGGCAGTGTTATCCAGGCTTTGGTGCGCGAAACAAACACAACCATCGATTTAGAAGATGACGGAACGGTTAAAATTATGGCAACTACACGCGAAGATGCCGATGCGGCGATTGCACGCATCAAAGATATTGTCGCCGAACCCGAGGTTGGTGAAATATATCGGGGTGTTGTGTCGGGTGTCAAAGATTTCGGGTTGTTCGTCAAGATTTTGAATGGATTTGAATCGATGGTTCATATTTCTGAAATCACCGGCGAACGGTTGAAAACAATCGCCGATGCCGGCATTTCCGAAGGCGATACGGTTTATGTCAGATACCTGGGCGCGGACAAACGCGGAAAAACCCGTATGTCTATGGTTGGTATCGACCAAAAAACCGGCGAAGAAATCAAAAAATAATGTTGTTAAAAAGCAACCATGTTTGGTTGCTTTTTATAAACTAAAAAGGATTAAACAATGGATTTAAATGAAATGATGGCCCAGGCGCGCGATTTGCAGGCTCGTGTCAGTGCCGCCCAAGATAACCTGGGGAAAATCACCGTCAAAGGTTTGGCTAACAATGGCGCAGTTATCGTTGAAATGACCGGTAAATACGATTTAGTAAATGTGATTATATCTGATGCCGCGATGACAAAAAACGCGTCTGAATTGGCAAAAATCGTTATGGATGCGTTTATGGATGCAAAAACCAAGGCCGATGCCGTTATCGACAAAGCAATGGCGGACGCAACAAACGGCGTTGAATTGCCATTTTAATAAACAATAAACATATAAAAAACGCCCGATTGGGCGGTTTTTTATTTCTTGGTTGGGGCAATGACGATGGATTTTGTTCGTTCGTCTGGTTTGGATTTTGATTCCAATGTGCCGTTGTCGCCAATTATTTCCATAATGTGCGCGAATAACGCGGGAACCTCGTCCTTGCCCTGGGCCAGGACGCGTTTATTGCCACGCGTCATCACGGATATTTTAACCTTGTCCCCATTGGATAAAAATTCGAAAACCTTTTTCATTTTGATTTTCAAATCGTTTTCTTCGATAAAAGGTTTTACCCAAACATCGCGCAACCCGACCGTTTTCTGATTTTTTCGTGCCTCGGCCGCGCGTTTTTTCTGTTCATATTTGTATTTGCCATAATCCATTATTTTGACAATTGGCACATCGCCCGAAGAATTTATTTCGACCAAGTCCAATCCGGCGTTTTCCGCCATTTCCAAAGCATTGGATGTGGGCATAACACCCAAATTTTGACCATCACTGGTTATTACCTGAACCGATTTTGCAAAAATTCGATTGTTCATGCGCGGTCCGTTATCGCGCCGCGTATCACGGTTATTCATTGGTTTAATTTTAGGCTCCTTTGTATTACCTGATTTGGATTATTCTATAAATTTATTGGTTTTTCAACAATTTTTGCAATTCTTGCAGAGCGGTCCAAACATCGCGTTTCGCCGATGGTTTTAACATCAAATAATTTGGATGATAAATCGACATAACATCCATGCCAGACGCGTTTTTTACCAATCCTCCATGCGACCGCGCCAATTGCACCCCCGCCATTTCCATCGCCGGCGTTGCCCCCAATGTCAGCAATATTTTCGGATGCAAAAATTCCAATAACCGGTCAATAAATGGTCGCGTCAATGCCAATTCGTCCGCCGTTGGGGTGCGCCCGCCCGGGGTGCGCCAAAACACAATCGGAATAATAGAAACATTGTCGCGTCCCATTCCAATCGCCGCCAACATTTTATCCAATAAATCCCCCGCGCCGCCGGATAAAATACGCCCTGTTGCATCATCGTCTGGGCCTGGGACATCCGAAATAATAACCAAACCGTTTGGATTGGTTGCAATATTTGGCAAAACTGTATTTGTCGCGCCGGCACGCAACGGGTGGTTAAATTCGCCAATCATCCGAATCAGGTTTTCTATATCGGTTGGACGCGCCGCCATAGATGCCGCCATATCGGGCGCAATCGCGTTTGCTGGGGCAATTGGTGGCACAATAGACGGCCGCGTAATATTTGCCGCCCCGCCCCCATTTTGCGTTTGTGTGGGTGTGGTATTTTGCGCCGATTGCGATGCCCATTTGGCGCGTTGGGCCATGGGGACATCGGTTATTTCCCAATGTACACCTGATAAATATAAATCCACAATGTCATAGTTATTCATTTTTTATGATTCTTCTTGCTTTTTTTGTTATTTTATTATAGAATAGTGCACGAGTAACAAAAACTCAAGGGAGTATTTTCATGAAAGTAAAAAACTTTGTTTTATTGGCGGGTTGTGCCGGAATGTTGGCGGCGTGCACTATTGATGACGTTGTCGAACCGGCTGACTTGAATAATCAACGCGTGTTCTTCGCATTTAACTCTTCGGACATTTCTGACGAAGCATATGATTCATTGTTGGGTCAATCTTTGTACATGAAAAATCACGAAGATGTGAAAGTCCAAATTGCGGGTAATTGCGACGAACGCGGTTCCACAGAATACAACTTGGCTTTGGGCGCACGTCGTGCCAACGCAGCCAAGGCGATTTTGGTTCAAGACGGTATTGATGCAAAACGCATTTCAACCGTATCATATGGTAAAGAACGTCCTTTGGTCAAAGGAACCGGCGAATCCGTATGGAAATGGAATCGTAACGCGACAACAACTGTTAAATAATGGTTGTTTAGGAAATATAAAAAATGCCGGCGATTGCCGGTGTTTTTTATACCCCCTCCACCGCTTCGCGGTCCCCCGCCCCACGTGGGCGGAATTAAAAAATGCCGGTGTTTTTTTATGTAATTTTTGCCGGGAATTTTATTTTTCCCCGGCCGTTTTTATATATATTTTTGCCGGGAAAATTATTTATAAAAACATAAAAAAGCCGGCATTTGCCGGCAAAAAATATACTTTTTTTCAACCGTTTTATTTGGTCAATTTTTCAACCAAATCTTGCATTTCCATACGCGACGAAAACGACAGAACAATTTGACCCGCCCCACCCCGTCTTTCAACCAATTTTGCCGGCACTTTTAATGATTTTTTGATGTCATTTTCAATCTTTTTGACGGTATCGGCATCGATTGTTTTTGATGTAAATCCCCGGCTTTTACCGGCCCTTTTTACATTTTTTACACGCGTTGCGACATCGGCAACCGACATTTTATTATTTACAATTTCGCGTGCCAATTCGATTGGGTTTTCCGCCACCGCAATTGTACGCGCGTGTGATGCAGAAATTTCCCCATTCGACACCATTTGACGCACCGCGTCGGGCAAATCAATCAAACGAATTGCATTGCGAATATAACTGTCTGATTTTCCGATTAAACGCGACACATCCGCCATATCATAATTGCATTTTTCCATCAAGTTTTTATATGCCGCCGCCTCTTCTATGGGGTCCAGATTTTCACGTTGCACATTTTCAATCAGCGCGATTTCCATCGCGTTATCGTCGTCTAATTTTTTTATAACCGCCGGGATTTCAGTTAAACCCGCCAATTTAGACGCACGATACCGGCGTTCACCGGCAACAATTTCATAATTATACGGCTTGTTCGGCACCGCACGCAATAAAATCGGTTGCAAAACACCTTTTTCCTTGATAGACGCCGCCAAATCGTTTAATTCGGCATCTTTGAAAGTTTTGCGTGGTTGGTCTGGGTTTGCGCCGATTTGCGCCAATGGTATTTGTTTTATAACAACGCGTTCGCCACCAGTTAAAATCGAAATATCTGGGATTGCGCCCATACCCGCCTGGATATCAGCCAACCCGCGTCCCAAGCCAAATTTTGATGCCATTTTATTTATCCTCTTGTTCCAATTTATTTACAATTTCTGTGGCGACACGCAGATAACTTTGTGCACCGGTTGAATTAAAATCATAAAACAATGCCGGTTTGCCATGACTGGGGGCCTCGGCCACACGAACATTGCGCGGAATTACCGTTTTGAACACCGCATCGCCAAATGTTTTACGCACATCGTTTTCAACATCGCGCGTCATAGCATAGCGACGGTCATACATCGTCAATAACACACCCAAAATATGAAGTTTTGGATTCCATTTTTGTTGAACTATGTTGATAGTGCTGACTAATTGTCTGATACCTTCTAGTGCAAAAAATTCGCATTGCAGTGGGATTATAACACTGTCGGCGGCATTTAATGCGTTCAATGTCAAATGCCCCAATGCCGGCGGACAATCCAGCAAAATATAATCATAATATTCCATAACCGGTTGCAACGCATCGCGCAAACGATATTCACGATTTTCAACATCCAGCAAGTCAACCTCGGCACCGGCCAATTCCAACCCCGACGGCAACAAATGCAAATTTGGCACCGCGGTTGTTAAAATATTATCCGTTATACTGTCGGTTCCCATAATCACACCATAAACACTCTGACTGTGTTCGGCGCGAATAAATCCCAATCCCGTTCCGGCGTTGCCCTGTTGGTCTAAATCAACCAACAACACCCGTTTTTTTATTGCCGCCAAAGATGCACCAATATTGATTGCGGTTGTGGTTTTACCCACCCCACCCTTTTGATTTGCAAATGCTATTATTTTTGCCATTTTGATTCTCGCTTTCCTAATTCATTTCGTATTTGATAATGGCGATTTATTTCGATTCGGTCAAGCGTTATAAAAAAATTATATAAAAACATACAATAAACAACGACTTATTTTTTATTTCACATGAAACAACCGCCCTGCTCTGCACTTTCATTTTTCCCGGCTTTTTTTGCAAAAAACATCAAAAAGGCCGGGAATTTTCAACATTTGGATTTTTTGTTATAAACGGTTTTGTTATCGTATTTTACATATATTTACAAAAAAGCCGGCAAAAACGAATAAAAAAATGCCGGCAAAAAATTTTATTTTCCCGGCATTTACCGACCTTTTTTAACATTTATAATAAACCCGTCACCGGTGCATGACGAAAACAATTCAAAATTAAAGTTATATTTTTGTTTTGCAACATCAACTTCGTCCAAAATTCCCCGGCCTTTTAATAGAAAAAGTTCATATTTTGTGGCATGAACATAATCCAAAATTTTGACCAGTGGTGCAAATGCGCGTGCCGTAAAAATATATTTTTTATCACGTGGCAATTTTGCGATATAATCTTCGACCCGACCATGATAAATTGTTAAATTATCCAATTTCAATTCAGATTGAACCGCGCGCAAAAAATTTACCTTTTTGCCAATCGATTCGATACAAACAACACGCCACCCCAATATAGCCAAAACAACCCCAGGAAACCCGGCACCACTGCCCAAATCTATGATGTCGGCGTTATGCGGTAAAAAATCCGCCAATTGCGCAGAATCCGCAATATGACGCGTGTCAATGTCGTCCAAAGTGCTGGGCGCGACCAAATTCATACGCGTTGACCATTCGCGCAATAATTTTTTATATTGTTCAAATTTTTTGTCTTTGTTTTCCATAAAAAATATTCTAGCATATAAAAGTCATGAAACCAATAAAAACATTATTTTTTGTGTCCGGGTGTCTGGTTGCCGTTTTGGTCGCCCTGCACTTTGCGCACAACACAACCGCCACCGATTTATCGCGTGGAACAATTCCAACAACCAGTTATGGCGCATTTTTGGCCGCCCAGCACGCGTTATATACCAATAATTTTGACAAGGCTGATGAATTATTGGATAAAATCGATGACGCGGCGATGAAATACAAATCTGTCCAAGAAATTCGCATTTTAACCGATTTCTTGAACGGTGTTATGCCGGAAAATGTCGATAGTTTACGCAAAGACAAATCGATGGTTGCGCGAATAATCATGGACGCGCATTTGGCACAAAATGGAAAATGGGCGGATATTTACGCAAAGCATAAAAATGACAATATGCGGTTGATGGCGCCTTTTCGTATTTGGTCGGGCGTTGCGATAAATCACATCACAGAAACATTGAAATTTATCGAAAAAACCGACACAAATCCATCGTGGCAGGCTTTTCTGCGCGGGCAAATTTATGCCGAACGGGGCAGGGTGGACAAGGCCGCCGACGCGTTCGCGGATGTCAAACCGGAATTTATGAATATAAACGATTATTTGTATTTAATGTCGTTTTATAAGCATAATAATATGGAATCCCAGGCGAATATTTTGCGGACAAAATTCACCACAAAACCCGGCAGTATGTTTATGATTGCGTATGATGAAATTCCGGATTGGTCGATGTATTCGGGGTATAAAAACCAGTTGGCATTTAATTTGGTGCAAACGGTTGCACATACACAGTCAATGACATATTCAGATTTGTCTTTGCTGTTGTTGCATTTTGCGAAAAATGTCGCCGATAAAAATCAAATCCAAGATGACGCAATAAATTATCATTCGGGGCTGTATATGATAAACAACATGGGGAATTACGATAAATATTTTTCACGTGTTGATAAATCCAGTCCGTATTATCCATTTGTGAATCTGCGTTTGGCGGAATTAAATCATGATGAACGCGCGGTGCGTCGGGCGATTGACGCACAACCGTTGTTTATGCCGGCGGTCAATCAGTTGGTCGGGTGGAAAACACAAAGCGGTGATAAATCGGCGGCATTAAAAATCATCGACGAAACATTAAATAATGATGATATTTCAACCGGGGCGCGGGCATATATGTATAAAATGCGCGCCGAAACAAACTTTATATTTGGCGATTTTGATGCCGCCCAAAAAGATTTGGATTCTGCGGCGATATTGATACAAAAACCCGACCCAGATATATTCAGTATCCAGGCGCGCCTGTGGGCGGCACGCGGTGAAAATCTGGATACGGCGTATGCATACAGCCTTAGTCTGGTTCAATTCGCCCCAATGGATACATGCACATGGGACACATTGGGGTATGTTATAAATGCCCGTGAAGGATTGGATGCCGCGTTGGATGTTATGCACAGGGTAGGCGAGGTCGCAAATTCTTGTTCGGCATTGTTCGAACACCTGGGTGATATGTATGTCGCGGCGGGTGATGAAAAATTGGCACGCGATGCGTATATGCGTGCGATTGAATTGTCTGACGATGGATTGTCGGTAAAACCGCAGTTGGAAAAGAAATTGAAAAGGATTAAATAATGGCATATGAAACCGTTGGTATTATCGGCGCAGGCGCATGGGGAACCGCATTGGCGATAAATATTGCGCGTGGTGGAAAAAAAGTCATTCTGTGGTCGTTTGACGGTGAAATAAAGGCATTTGATGGTGTTGATGTGCCACAGAATTTGACTGTGGTGCGGGACGCAGAAAAATTGGCACCTGCGGATGTGTGGTTAAATGTGACACCGGCGGCATTTTTTCGTGAAACATTGCACAAATTTGTCGAATTTTATCGTAATCAGCCAATTATTATTTGCACCAAGGGCGCAGACAGTCGGACTCATGAATTTATGTCTGAAATTTTACAAAATGAATTACCGAATTGCGTTGATTTTGGTGTGTTATCTGGTCCACAATTTGCCGCCGAGGTTGCGCATGGCATCCCCACGGGGTCAACATTGGCGGGAACGTCACGGGCGCGCCACGCGGGCAGGGCGGTTATAAACCTGGCATATTTGGACGAAACCGATGATGTTATCGGCACCCAGATTTCGGGTGTTGGTAAAAATGTTATCGCATTGATTGCCGGATTTTTATCTGTGAAAATGGCGGGCGAAAACGAACGCGCGATGATATTCACCCTGTGTTGCAACGAGATTATAAAAATCGGGTTGGCGATGGGGGCAAAATTAGAAACATTTACATCTTTGTGTGGATTGGGTGATTTGTTTTTGTCGGCAACATCAAAAACCAGTCGCAATTATGCCGGTGGTGTTGCAATCGCGCGTGGCGAAAAATTGGTCGGCACAGTCGAGGGGATTTTTGCGTTTGATACGGTTATTTATCGTGCAAAAAAATTAGGTATAAAAACCCCAATGTTGATTGATATAAAAAATCAAATGAATATATAAACATTTATTGTGTGATAGTTATTTCTATGTCATGGATTGGGCGGATTGTGAGCAAAGCGAACAAGACGGGGCAGTTTAGTATAATC